>CAITUP010000031.1 GCA_903895595.1 uncultured Acetobacteraceae bacterium
CCGGCACGTCCATGCGGATTTTTCCGGGACGCGCGCGCCGCGCAGACGATCGGGAATTCGTTCGCGGGATGCGTGAATCCGGTAGGGACAAGCCCTGGGATGACGGATGGGGCGAATGACGGCGTTCAAGCGATTGCCCTGTCCGTGCGGGCGGTTTTGCTTGACGCGAATATTGCTTGTGTTCATGATACGTTCATGTCCGACACGCTCACCATCGGCTGGCCGAAGCAGGCGGATCCTTTACCGGATCGGGCGCACGACGCCGGCGGGTCGGGGCGGGTTCTTGTTCTTGTCCGGGCGCTGATCGTTTTCGGACAGCAGCTGCTGGAAGCGCTGCGTCAGCCCGATCCGGACCCGAGCCTCATGACGGGCTTCGGACCGCTCACGCTGGCTTCGATCGTTGCTCGTGTCATGCGCGGGCTGCAAATCGCCGCGGCGCTGCATGAGCGGCTGCTGCAACCCCGGCGGAAACGGGACGCGGCGGCGGTGCATGCGCCGGTGGTGCGCGAGCGGAAGCCTAGGGAAGCGGGGGGCCGGACGACCCGGATGTGCGACGACGACCGGATGCCGACGGCGGAGGAGATCGCGGTTATGCTCCGGCAGCGGCCGCTTGGGGCGGTGCTCGCGGATATCTGCCGCGATTTGGGGATCGGGCTGGATTTCCCGCTGTGGCGAGAGCTGAGCGATGCGATCATCGAAACGGGCGGCGATATCGTGAAGCTGTCGATGGAATCGATCGAGCGTCAGTTCTACGGGACGTACCGAGGGATCGATCCCGGCAAGGCTCTGCCGCTGGAGCTGATGTCGCCCTCGTTTGTTCGGGCGGCGACCGGGCCGCCGGGGTTACGGACGGCGGCTTAGGATTTCGGATGCGCGAACGGGGCCGGACGTCGGCTGGTCCCGCCGTTCCGATTCCGGGTGGATTGTGTTTGCGGTGGCCGAGCGCCCCAGATATGCGCGCGATGAGAAAAAAACTGATCGTGTGGCACTTGCCCCCGCCGGGGGGTTCCGCTACACCCCGGCCCTCGGTTGCGCCCGTAGCTCAATTGGATAGAGCACCAGACTACGAATCTGGGGGTTGGAGGTTCGAGTCCTTCCGGGCGCGCCAGTTTCGCTCCGCTGCACGGCGCGGACCCCAGACCCATCATTGACGCAATTGGCCATCTGCCGTCATCTCCCGCCACACTTTCGGGGGAACAGACCATGGCACCAAATTTTCAATTCGGACTGGTTGTACGCGGGCAGGCGGAAGAGGGCGAGGACATCTCCCGCCGGTTCCAGGAAACTCTGGCTTTCGTGCGCCTTGCCGATACGCTCGGCTACAACTCCGTGACCAAAACCGCGCATTACAGCGCGCACCCCTTCCAGATGTTGCAACTGGTTCCCATGTTGGCGCGATTCGCGGCCGAGGCGCCGAACATGCGCCTGAACGCCGGCGTGCTGCTGCTGCCGCTGCTCTCCCCCCTGCATGTGGCCGAGGAATTCGCGACGCTGGACGTGATCACCGGGGGAAAAATCATCCTGGGTGTCGGCCTGGGCTACCGCGATGTGGAGTTCAAGGCCTTCGGCGTGCCCCGCAACCAGCGCGCCAAGCGGTTCGAGGCCAATCTGACGGCGATCAAGCGCCTCTGGACCGAAGACAAGGTCACGATGAAGACCCCGTATTTCGAACTGGAGGAGGCGTCCTGCAGCCCGCATCCGATCCAGAAGCCGCATCCCCCGATCTGGATCGGCGCCAATGCCGACGCGGCGGTGGAACGTGCGGCTCGTATGGGCGATTGCTGGTATATCGGGCCGGCGGTGGAGATCGGCGCGCTGGAACGGCAGATGGAACTCTATAAGCGTGCTTTGGACGCCGCCGGCAAGCCGTTCCCCACCGAACTGCCGATGCGGCGGGAGGTCTTCGTCGCCAAAAACCGAGCGGAGGCGATTCGGCTGTGTGCGCCGTATTTGGGGGCGAAGTACAAGGCTTACCATTCCTGGCATCAGGAAATGCCGGAAGGCGACCGCGGCCTGGGTCAGGATTTCGAGGATCTGATCCGCGACCGGTTCTTCATCGGTTCCCCGGATGAGGTCGCGGAACAGATCGTCGCGATGAACCGCCGCGTCGGCGCCAACCACATCGTCATGAGCACCGAATGGGCCGGCATGCCGGAAAGCCTCGCGGTCGAGACGATGGAGATGATCGCGAAAGAGGTGTTCCCGCGGGTGCGGCAGGGGCTGTAGGCGAACCAAATTGCTCGTCATGGCAGGCGAAGGCCCGCCACCCATGACTTATTCCAACCGCCCTAACCACTGACGCACTGGTGTTTGGTACATCGTCATGCTGACCTGCGTCGGCATGACGGTGCATCGTGCGGCGGTGCGTCAGTGGTTAGTTCGGTTGGTATTACTTGGTGCTCCAATGCAAAGTGGGCCGGCGCCCGCCATGACGATGGGGAACTGGCGCGCCTCTTGAACGATTCGATAATGCTTGGGCGTCGTCTTATGCCGCCGGTTCCCACGCCACATCCGGTAACCGCGCCCGAGTCGTCCGCAACTGCGCCCGCAACGCTTCAGTCGCCGCGACATCGATCTCCGGCGGATCGCCCGCCGCCACGACGCCGTAGTCCCGCGCCGCGCCATCGATCGTCACCAGCCCGTCCCGCAAATCCCTGGCCACGGAGGAAAGATCGCGATCCAAAGCCGGCCCCCACCCTCCGGCGCCCGGCAGTTCATGGCGGAAAATCTGCCCGCGCCGCAGCGTCTGCGTGATCTTGGCGTGCAGTTTCTCCTCCGTCGGACGCCCTGGGTCCATCACGTTCAAGCCGGGCATCCCCGGCCCGCCGCCGTACAACCCATACGGCCGGAACGCCTGCCGGTCCGCTCGGACCTGCAAAATCCCCTCATCCGCCAGCATGCGCCACGTCTTGCGCTGCGCCATGCCGCCGCGGAACTTCCCCGCGCCGCCGGTGTCCGGGACGAACTCGTAGTCCAGAACCTCCAGCGGGTTCTCGGACTCGATCACCTCGACCGAGAAGCTCGCCATGTTCGCGAACATCGTCGTGTTGCCGTCCAGCCCGTCCGCCCAGGGGCGCCCACCCCAGCCGCCGGAGATGAAATCGACGTAGATGAACGGTTTCAGCTCCTTGTCGTAGCCACCGATCGTCAGGCCGGTGTTACCGCCGTCCGACGCCGCGAACACCCGGTCCGGATACAGCTGCGCCAGCGCCCCGAACGCGCAATCCACCCCGCGGAACCCGGTCAACCCACGCGCGGCGCAGGCGGCGGGGAGCTTGCCGTGGACGATCGTGCCCTCGGGCGCGATCACCTTAATCGGGCGGAACACGCCGTCGTTGTTCGGCATGTTGATCGACAGGACCGACTTCACCGCCGTGAAGCTCATCGCCTGCGTGTAACTCAGGGTGTTGTTGATGGCGCCTTTCACTTGCGGGGCGCTGCCGGTCCAATCGACCTCCATCGAGTCGCCGCGCTTGCGGATGGTGCAGACCAGCTTGATCGGCACGCCGGCATCGATCTGGTCGTCGTCGATCCAGTCGGTGAACGTCGCCTCCCCATCCGGCAGTTCCAGCAGGCAATGCCGGGTCAGCCGTTCGGAGTAGTCCATCATCGCGATCATCAGCTCGTTCACCCCGGCCCCGCCATGGCGCGCGACCAGATCGGCCATGCCACGCGCGGCGATCTCGCAGGCGGCAAGCTGGGACCGTAAATCGCCAAACACCCGGCCGGGCAGGCGCACGTTCCGCTCTATCATGCGGAACAAGGTGCTGTTCGCGACGCCCTTTTCGTAGAGTTTCAGCGGCGGAATCCGCAGCCCCTCAGCGTAGATTTCCGTGCTGTCGGACGCGTTCGACCCCGGCACCCGCCCGCCCACATCGGTGTGGTGGCAGATCGTCGCGGCGTAGGCGATTGGCTTGCCGTCGGCGAACAACGGCTTGAACACGAAGATGTCCGGCAGATGCATGCCGCCGTCGTAGGGGTCGTTGTTGATGAAAATATCGCCCTCATGCACGTCGTCGCCGAACGCGCGCAGCACCGCCTGCAAGGAAATGGGGATCGAGGCCAGATGGCCCGGCAGGCTCAACCCCTGCGCCACCAGCCGCCCCTGGGCGTCGCAGATCGCCGCACTGTAATCCATGATGTTTTTCAACACGCCGGAATAGGCGGTACGGTAGATCGTCAGCACCATCTCGTCGCCGATGGCGGAGATGGCGTTGCGGAACAGCTCTTCGGTGATTGGATCGGGCATGGTGTCCATCCCACCACCAAAAGCGGGAGGTAGCAACTGTCCGGCGCCCCTGGCATCATGGCCACAGCCGCGCATATCGGAGCCACCGTGTCCCGCATCCTGACCCTGATCGTCCTGCTGTTCGTCGCGTCATGCGCGCCGGAAGTGCCGTCGCTGAACTGCGATCTCGTGGCGCTCGCTCGCTTGCCCATCGAGGTGCGCGGCCGGCTGCTGACCGTGCCCGTCACGATCGCCGGACAGACCGTGCGGCTGGTGGTCGATAGCGGCGCCGAACGCACCACGTTGTCGGAGGCCGCGGTGGCGCGACTCCACCTGCCCCGAGACCTGAAGCGGGTTCACACCTCGACGGGTATCGGCGGGACCGTCACCAGCGCCGACGCCGTCGTATCCGATTTCGTACTCGGTCAGGCCCGCCTGCCCATCGACCGCGTCGGGGTCGGCCGCTTCGGCTTCGACACCGAAGCCAATCCACTGGCCGATGGTCTGCTCGGCGCCGATATCCTGCTGGCGTTCGACCTCGATATCGACGTGCCCAACAAAACCTTGACGATCTACCGGGTGCGCCGCTGCGTGAACAATCAACCGCCTTGGCAGGAGCCGTTCGTCGCGATCGCGGGCGTCACGGCGAAAAAGGACCGGTTGCTGATTCCGTTCGTGCTGGATGGAGCACCCGGCACGGCCATCCTGGATACCGGGGCGTCGTCCACCACGATCGGTGTGCAAATGGCCCAGCGCATGGGGTTGAACGACCAGACGATGGCGATGGATCGCAAGATCGTGCAGCGCGGTGCCGGCAGCGGCACCATGACGTCCCATTTGCACTGGTTCAAGGAACTGCGGGTGGGACCCGCCGTCGTGCGGGGCCTGATGTTGTCCGTCCTGCCGACCGACGCCGGGGTGGGCGATGCACTGATCGGGGAGGATTTCCTCGAAGGTCGGCGTGTCTGGTTATCGTTCCCCACGCGGCAGGTGTTCGTGTCGAAGCTGGCGCACGAGATCGCGCCCCGCCGATAGCGGACTATTTCGGCACCACGTCCCAGGCGCGGATGCCCTCCTGCATGCGCATATTGAACGTAAGCCCTTGGCGCATCGCGAAGACGTTCACCTGATGGTGGATCGGGATCACCGGCAACTCCGGCATCGCGAGGCGTTCGGCTTCGCGATACACCGCTTCCCGCTTCGCCGTATCGACGATGGTCAGCGACCGTTCGACGATCTCATCCACTTGCGGGTTGGCATATTTCGACGGGTCGAAGACCGGCCCGCGGCCTTTATCGGGGGCCGACGAGGCGATCAGCTCGGTCAGGTTGCTGCTGGCTTCCCCGGTGTCGCTGGCCCAGCCGGAAAGTCGGATCGAGAACTCGGCCTTCACCGCTCGGCCGAAGAAAGTGGCGGCGGGCATGGTATCGACGGTGGTCTTCACCCCGATCCGGGTCCACATTTGGGCGATGGCCTCGATGATCTTGCCGTCGTTCACATAGCGGTTGTTCGGGCCGTGCAGCGTGATCCCGAATCCGTCCTTGTATCCGGCTTCGGCCAACAGCGCCTTGGCCTTTTCCGGATCGTAGGGATCGGGTGGCAGGGCCGGCTCGTACCCGCTGGCACCGTCCGGCATCAATTGTCCGGTCGGTTCCGAGAACCCGTCCATCACGCGATCTTTGATGCCGGTGCGGTTGATCGCGAGGGACAATGCCTTGCGCACGCGGGCGTCCTTCAACGGGTTGGTTGCCAGGGGTTTACCCTGCAGGTCGGTCGCGAAGGGTGTCACTGCCCGGGACGCGTCGGGCCAAAGGAAGATCAGGCGCTGTCCCGCCATGGAGGCGATGGCGACCTTGGGGTTCTTCTTCAATTCCGCGACATCGCGCGGCGGCACCTGATCGATGATATCGACATCGCCCGACTGCAGCGCGGCATTGCGCGCGGCATCGTTGGCAATGGCGCGAACGATCACTTTCGTCCAGGTCGGCTTGGCGTCCCACCAGGCATCGTTCCGTTCGAACACCGCGCGGTCCCCAACCATGAATTCCGTCGCGCGGTAGGGGCCGGTACCGTTGGCTGCCTTTAATGAGTTGTAATCGGCGGTTATGGCATTCTCTCCGGTTTTACGGGATAGTATTCTTACGTTCGATAGGTTGTATGCCAGAAGCGGCAATGGCGTCGCGGTGTAAAGCCGCACGGTCAATGGATCGACGACCTCGATTTTGACGATACCTTTTGTTGCGAAGGTGAAGCCGCCCGGGCTGTTGGCGACCAGTGGAACGCGTCCGTAGCTGAACGCGACATCGTCGGCGGTTAACGGCGTGCCATCGTGGAATTTCACGCCTGGGCGCAGTTTGAACTCCCACGTCATGTCATCCACGAGACGCCACGACGCGGCCAGCGATGGTTCGGGTTGATAGCGCCGGTCGAACCGCACCAAGGGGTCGAAGACGTACGTCGTCAGGACGTTGTTCGGGCCATAATTGTGGTAATGCGGATCGAGGGAAGTAAACGATCCGCCAACCCCGACATTCAGCACGGGTTGCGCAACGGCTGGCAGCGCGATGGCGGCGAGCAGAGCAGCGACGCGGATACGCATATTTGGGAACCCCCCGGTTCAATGCAGCTAAATTACGCCACGAACGCGCTAAAGGTCCAGTTCCCAATCCTCTCCCACCATCCAAGGGCCGAAATTATTATGCGACGTGCTTGCGACGAGACGAAATCCTGCCTTTTGATAAATTCCGCGCGCCGCCAACATAATGTCGTTGGTCCATAGCGTGAGGCGCCGGTAGCCCGCCGCACGTGCCGCATCGATGCAAGTCGCAACGAGATGTTTGCCCAGGTTCAGCCCGCGTGCCGATGGTTCCACGATTAACAATCGCAGTTTCCCGACCTCATCGGACTGACGCATCAGAAACACCGAACCCAGCCGAACGCCGTCGCGTTCGGCGATCCAGCAATGTTCCCGAGCGGGGTCGCGATGCGTGAGGTAATCGCCGGCGACCTTCGCGACGAGAGCTTCGAAGCGAGCATCGAAGCCGTATTCGTCCGCATAGACGGCGCCATGGCGCTGGATGACCCAACCGATATCCCCTGGTAGCGGCGGGCGTAAGGTCCAAGGGCGGGGCTGTCTTGTTAAAAGCGCTTCGATCCGGCCCATGCCGTGCAGCAGTTCCGCCTGTTCGGATACGGTCAGCGTTGCCAACAGCCGGCCTGCCTCCCGGCAGGCAGCGCCGTCCAACGGTGCGAATGCTGCTCGGCCGGCCTCGGTCAGAGTCAGCAGCTGCTGCCGCCGGTCCGCCTCCGATGGTGTGCGAGTCAGCAACCCCTCCATCTCGAACCCCCGCAGGATACGGCTCAGATAGGCCGCATCCAGATCGAGCGCCGAGCCGATGGTGCTGGCGGGCGTGTTGGGCCGGTGCGCGAGCTCGTACAGCACGCGGGCTTCCGTCAGCGAGAACCGGCTTTGCGATAGCCCCTCGGCCAAGGCGCCGATCTGCTTGGTGTAGAAGCGATTGAAGCGGCGCAGCGCCGCGATACCGGGAGTGGATAGATCGGTCATGCACGCACGGTGATGCGACATATGGACTAAGTCAACTAATTACCCAAGCTTGACGAACCCACCGGTTTCCTCGTCATACTCATCGGTATCGTTCACCCTGCGCAGGACGCCCGCCATGAAGCTGATGTGGTTCCATCTGATGCCGTACACCGAACTCCCCGACGATTTCCGGGAGAAGCACCGTTCGGTGTGGGTGGACATTCACTCCACGCTGTTCGATCCGAAGCGCGCCCATCTGATGTACAACGACTTCATGGATGAGCTCGAATACGCCGCCGACTGCGGCTTCGACGCGATCTGCGTGAACGAGCATCATTCCAACGGCTACGGCTTGATGCCGTCCCCCAACCTGATCGCCTCCACCCTGGCGCGCCGTACGAGCAACGCCAAGATCTGCGTGATGGGCAATTCGCTGGCGCTGTACAACCCGCCGACCCGCGTCGCCGAGGAATTCGCGATGATCGACGTGATCTCGGGCGGGCGGCTGATCGCCGGCTTCCCGGTTGGCACGCCGATGGACGATTGCTACGCCTATGGCACGAACCCGAGCCAGCTGCGCGAGCGGTATTACGAGGCGCACGATCTGGTCATGCGGGCCTGGCAGGAGAAGGACACCTTCGCCTTCAACGGTCGGTTCAACCAGCAGCGCTACGTGAATATTTGGCCGCGCCCCTTGCAGCAGCCGCACCCGCCCGTGTGGATCCCCGGCGGGGGGTCGGTGGAAACGTGGCAGTGGTGCGCCGAGATGGACTACGTTTACGCGTACCTGTCCTATTTCGGCTACAAGGACGGCAAGAAGACGATGGACGGGTTCTGGGGGGAGATGGATCGCCTGGGCAAGGACCGTAACCCGAACCGGGCGGCCTTCCTGCAATTCGTCGGCGTCGCCGAGACCAAGGAAAAAGCATACGATCTTTACAAGGAATCGGCGGAATACTTCTTCGGCCGCTGCCTGTTCACCGACCCGATGTGGGCCACCCCCCCGGGCTACGTGACCGAGGCAACGCAGCGCGCGGGCCTGACCAGCCAGGTCGGGCGCGCGGCAGGCGCGCGGACCAATCCCGGCGCGCGGGCGACCCAGATGGAGGACATCGTCCGCGACGGCTACGTGATTATCGGATCGCCGGAAGAAGTCATCGAGCAGCTGACCGAGGTCGCGACCGAACTGAACGTCGGCCACCTGATGCTGCTGTTGCAGTTTGGGAACATGGGCAAGGAGCTGGCGAAGTACAACACGAAGCTTTTCGCTGAAAAAGTGCTGCCGAAGCTACAGCCGCTGTTCTCGGAATGGGAAGACAAGTGGTGGCCGCAGCCGATCGATAACAACCTGCGCGCGGACGTGGCGCCGTTCGCACCCAATCTGGCAGCGGAATAAAACGCCCCCCCGGTTACGCCTGTTCACCCAGGCGTAACCGGTTTACCGCCGCACGACCGCCAGCACCAACTCCACGAAAATCAGCAGCAAAATCGCTGCCTCCATCAATTCCGTCCGTGCGCCTGACGCCTCATCGTATAACGCCCTGTAGGTGTCGCGAATAATATCCAGCTTCCGATGCACCGCGGCACCGACCAAATTCACCCGAAACAAATCTAAAGCTGCCCCGTAAACACGCGCCAGAAATACGTCCTCTGTCACTTGCAGGGCATTGTCGACCCTTTCCGTCAATTCGGTCACCTCGGCCACCAACGTATAAAGCTTGCGTGCCAAACCGGCGTAACGGCGCGATGCCAGAACATTCAGTCCGCCGCGCGCGGTTTCCACCAAAGTGTTCATGCGCGGTAATTCGTCGTCCAGCAGTTCATCGTAATACCGCATTTCAAGTAACTGCACATTCGCGACCTCCAACACATCCGCCACATCCGAATCTCCCCGTGGCTCATAAATAAATGCTCTGTCCCATGTCAGAACAACCAGATCGTCGTCGTAGTAGGAAAACCGCCGCCGTAGCAGATCGTTCCGAGCGCCGTCTGACAGCGCGCGGTGCTCGCCCGAGAGCAACGGCACCAAATCCACCTGCGACAGCAGCGCCGCCGCCGTCATGGGGGAATCGAACGCATGCACCACGCCGGTCAGATAATCCTCGGTGACCGAGGACGGGGCGGGCCGCACATAAGCGCCGGCAACAATGGTGTTGACGGCGGACAACAGGCGCGTCCAGGTTTCCTGATCGTCGCTGTCCGCGAGTTCCCCCGCGACCGCATTGACCCGCTGGGTGAATGCGTCCCACGTCAGATTGGACGCGTCCACCCGAACCGACAGCGTCACTGCCCCGAAATCGTATAGCCGAGCGGTGACGGTCGCGGGCAGCAGGTCCTCGCCGATGGTCAAGGCGATGGGATCGAGCGCGAGCGTCAGCGGCGGTACCCCGAACGTCATGGCTTTCGGCGGTGTAACGGCCAGCCGCGTCCGGCGCGCTCGACCCAAAGCATGGCCCGCCCACAGGGTCTCGGCCTTGCTCAGGTCGATGGCATACGCGACATCGAACAGCCGCAGCGCCGCGATATGGCCGGTCGTCACATGCGGTTCGCCTGCCACGCCGTCGCTCCCGATCCGTCGATCGATGGAGCGTAGCGCAACAGCCGAAAATTATCGAATCGTTCGGCCGCTTCAGGCGTCCGAAATCTTCACCCAATAAAGCTCCCGCTGCTCGGGTGCCCCGCCATAGGGGCGGAGCGGCGGTTGCAGCACCATGAACTCGCCCTCGAACCGGACGCCGCGCACCTGGTCTCCGCCGATGCGGGAGGCGTCGGAGGCGCCATCGACATGTGTCGTCAGCGTTTTGCCGTCGAAGTCGTATTTGCCGGTGTAAGCACTGAATTCCCGCTTCGCGCCGGGTGGTAGATCGGGGCTGGCGTCGCAGGTCACCGCGGCCATGCGTCCGTCGGCACCGAGAACGACGCGGCCCAACGGGTTACCGCCATAGGGGGTGGGCAGCAGGTTGCCGGCGGCATCCCGCGCGACGGCTTTCACGAGTTTATAAGTGCCGTGGATGTCGGCCATGTCTTTGTGTCCTTCCCTATGCGAGTGGTTCGGCCCAGGCGTCGTAGCCGTAGACCATTTCGTTCGCCGCCTTGAAGCGGTTCATGTCGTTCGCGCGCGAGAGCGTTTGTATCTGCGATGTCCGCGGTTTGCGGGTCGCCTCGTACCGCAGCAGCGCCGCCGCGACGCCGTCGCGGTCGACGCCGTCCAGGCAGCGGGACAGGATCGCTGCGTCCTCGATGGAGGTGCCGGCGCCCTGCGCCATATACGGCGTCATAGGGTGGCAAGCGTCGCCGAGCAGCGCGACGTTGCCTTGGGTCCAATGGGGCAAGGGATCGCGCACCACCAGCGCCCATTTATGTGCGGATGGGGCCGCGGCGAGGACCGCGCGCACGTTTGGGTGGAAACCGCGGTATGCGTGGCGGAGTTGGTCCATATCCCCAGTCGTGGACCAGGATTCCAGGGTGAAATACGGCTCGGGTGTGGACGTGACGAAATACAATTCCGACCGTTGCGGGTTCGTGTAGTACATCACGATGTGCCGGTCCGGCCCCCACCACTTCGCCTGATCGTCGATGGCTAAGCCGTTCAGCAGCGCAGCCGGAAACACCGTTCGGTAGGCGACCCGCCCCGTAAATTCCGGCTGTTCGGCGCCGAACAATGTTTCCCGAACGACGGAATGAACCCCATCGGCACCGATGACCGCATCCGCCTCGGCATGGCTACCGTCGGCGAAATCCAGGCGCACGATGGCGCCCGTTTGCGACAAGCCGGCAAGTTTGCGACCGCGTTGGATGGATTCGTCCGGCACGGCCGAGGCCAAGATGGCGTGCAGATCGCCCCGGTGCAGTACCAGATAGGGGGCGCCGTATTTCGCCTCCGACGCCGCGCCCATCGCGCGTTCCCACAGCAATTCGCCGGTGTCGGACTGCCGATTCAGCGCTGACGTCGGCTGGAAGGCGATTTCGCGGAGCTTCGATTCCAGCCCGAGGGCGCGCATCACCCGGAACGAATTGGGGCTTTGTTGGATGCCGGCGCCAACGCGGGCGAATTGCCGCGCCTGTTCGTAGACCGTGACATCGATGCCGACCCGGCGCAGGCACGCGGCGGCCGCGAGACCGCCGATCCCAGCCCCCACGATCGCGACGTTCAATTTCGGCATGGTCGCCTCCGTCCTAATGATTCGCCCACGGCACCAGCCGCCGTTCCGCCAGCGTGCCCAGCAGCACGGCGATGCCACCAATCGCCGTGACTACCGTCAGCCCGACGAACATGCGCGGGATCGCCAGCACCTGCCAGGAATCCCAAATATAATGCCCGATGCCGTCGTCGGCCGAGACGAACTCCGCCGAGACCACCAGGATCAAAGCCTGCCCGAGGCCGAGCTTCAAGCCGGTGACGATGGCCGGCATGGCGGAGGGCAGCACGACATGCAGCCAGCCCGTAACGCGCGGGATATGGAACGCCTTCATCACGTCGCGATGGATCGGGTTGGCATAGAGCACGCCCGACAGCGTGTTGATGCAGGTCATGTAGAACACGCCCATCGTGACAAGCGCCATTTTGCTGCCCTCGCCAATGCCGAACAACGCGATCAGCAAAGGAAAAATGGCGATTTTCGGCATCGGGAAGGTGCCGTAGACGACGGGGCTGAAAGCGTAACGGAGCGGCGCGTAGAGCGCCATCGCCATGCCCATCGCCACTCCGGCGACCGACCCGAGTACGTAACCGATGCCGAGGCGGCGCAAGGTCGTGACGGTGTCGGTGAACAACTGGTCCCGTTGTTCCGCGTTCGCGAGGATCGCCCAGGCGTTGGCGATCACCCGCGTCGGCGGCGGGAAAAACCGCTGGTCGATGATCCCCGTGATATCCAGTACCTGCCAGATTGCCAGCAGCACGATCGGGCAGGCAATGCCGAGCGCGATCCGAGCGATGGATTGGTTGCGTTTGCGGCGCAGGCTGCGCAGCGCCATGGCTTCGGCTGAATCAGGCATCGCGCACCATGGCCCAGAGATCGGCTTCGAGTTCGCGAAACGCCGCTTCCCGCCGCATGGCGAAGACGTCGCGATCCCTGCCGAACGGAACCGAGCGGATGGCTTTGATTCGACCGGGTCGGCTGGTCATGACGAGGACACGATCCGCCAGCGTGACGGCCTCGGCGATGTCGTGGGTGACATAGACGACGGTGGAATGGGTGCGCTGCCAGATTTTGGTCAATTCCTGTTGCATGACGATGCGTGTCTGTGCGTCCAGCGCGGCCAGGGGCTCGTCCATCAGCAGCAGCAATGGATGCGTCGCCAAGGCCCGCGCGATGGCCACGCGTTGTCGCATGCCCCCGGACAATTCGTGCGGATAGGCGCGGCGGAAATCGCCCAGGCCCACGAGAGAAAGATTTTCAGCCACGCGCTGCTCGATGGTCTCGGGCGAAAGCCGCAGGCCCGATAGGCCGATGCGCAGGTTCTTCTCCACCGTCATCCAGGGCATGGTCGAGTCCGCCTGGAACACGGTGGCGCCCAGCAGCCGATCTTGGGGCGCCTGGCGCAACGACCAATCGATGGTGCCTTCGTAATCCTCGTCCAATCCGGCGAGCACGCGCAAAAGGCTGGATTTACCGCAGCCGCTCGGGCCGAGGATCGCCAGGACTTCGCCGCGCGCGATGGTCAGCGACACTCCGGCGATGGCCTCGACCACCGCGTTGTGTTTGGTGACGAAGACTTTGCGGAGGTTGGCGACGGTGAGGGCGGTTTCGGCGGTCATCCGTACGTTCCCGCCATGGTCGGGTTCGACCCGACCACCTCAGGCCAGTTGGATAAAGATGGTCGGGTCAAACCAGACCATGACGATATAGCGATAGCCGTCATCCAGCCTTATATTCCCCCAGCCGTGCGACGGTGGCATCTGCGAACGACATATCGACCAACCGTTTCAGATCGATCGGTTCCGGCAGATATTTCTGCTGCACGAAAAAGGTCTGGCACTCGTTCAGGAACCGTTCGTTGACGTGTCCGTTGGGATCGAGGCCGGCGGGAAATCCGTCGCGAATAATGGCAATATCCATCTTCGACCGCGCGGCCAGAATGCCGATGATCCGGTCCTTGTCGATCCCTTTTTGGAATGCGTCGTTGTAGAGCCGCACGCCGCGCAGATACGCGTCCATAAACCCCTGCGCGGGGCCTCGGTCGCGCGCGAATGTTTCGCTGTAAACCAACGGCACGCTGGTGCTGCTGTTGGTGGCTGTGCCGCCCGAGGCCGCCGCCAGGTCGTTGAGCGGCCGAGCAATGCCCTGCTGCAGGGCTTGCGACAGGAATGGCTCCAGAACGACTGCCGCATCCACCGCGCCGCTGCCCAAGGCCGGTACCATGCTGGGGTATGGCATTTCCACGATCCGGACATCGGTCAGCGCCATCCCGAAGCCGGCCAGATAATTGCGCAATACCATCGCGACCGATGCCGCTTTCGCCGAGATCGCCACCGGCTTACCACGCAGGGCCGCGACTTGTTCCGCTTCCGACCCGGCGGGAAAATCCTTCCGCAGCACAAGCCGGGTCGCGGAAAATCCCGGTCGCACGCTTTGCTTATCGCCGACAATGCGGATCTGTACGCCCTGAGCGATGGAACTGAACAGGCCGGGCGTCACGGAAATCCCCGCGACATCCAGCTGCCCCGTCGCCAGCGCCGTCAGCAGCGCCGGGGCGCTCGGCATCCGTTGCATGTGCACGGCGACACCGGCTTCGGCGAAATAGCCCTGGTCCTCGGCCAGATACAGGCCCGCGTCGGTCAGCCCGCCCACCGATCCAAAACGAACTGGCGCGTCCGCTCGGGCGGCGCGGATAAGCGGCACGGCCAGTCCGGCCGCGAGCAGCGAACGGCGGCGCATCACAAAGCCGGAAAAATGCGCTGAAACACCGCTGGGGAACCCTCGTCCAGCTGCACATGCGGGCGCATCCGCTTGTTCCATGGGTTGCTGTCCCGCGCCTCGGCCCACTCCTTGCTGTCGGGGACGCCGGCATTGGCAAATTCGTAGACCGTCAGATATTTCGGCTCGCCCTCGATCGCCACGAACCGGCGGGCGCGTATCACGCCTGGAACCTTCAGATAGCCGGGGATGTAGGCGGTGTTGTACCAGGCGTTGAACTCGTCTTCCATGTTCTGCGCGATGGTGATGCGCCCCATCTGTAGAAAGCGCGGCGATTCATCCGGGAAATCGGCGGGATCGGTCTTGGCGGGGAAAATCTGCCGGTAGCCGTTCAGCAGGAAATTACGCCCGATATGGCTGGGGGAAATGCTGGTGCGCCGCGCCGAAGGGCGATACCGCACCTCATCCAGAAACGCCGCACTGCGCAGGACGTTGTGGTCCTCCAACTCATACATCGCGAGATATTTTGGACCGCCACGCAACGCCGCGTATCGCGCACCGCTCAGGAAGCCGGGCACGTTGGCGAGGCGCACCATATGCTCCTCATTGTACCACGTGTTGAAAGCGTCCTCGTGGTCTGGATCGACGTCGGTCCATGCCATCAGCAATCCGGTGCCGCGGGTTTTGGCCATGATCTCGGTCTCCCTGGGTGGTCGGGGGGATCATAGCGGGGGATGGCGCCGGGCGCGAGGTCAGCCGTAATGGTCCCGGCATTTCGCGATGATAACCCTCTGTTCCGCCCCTTTACCCTCGACTGCATAGATCAGCCGATGTTCCCGGGTGATGCGGCGCGACCACCAGCCTTGCCAATTCCCTCGCAGCGCTTCCGGCTTGCCGGTCCCCTTAAATGGAGTCCGCTGGATCTCATTGATCAGAGCGTTGATGTTGGTTCGGATATCCGGTGATTCACCCCATGAAAGATATTCCTTCCACCCAATGTCGGTGAAGTGGACTCTCAATGGGCCAACGAGTCGAAAACGGCCAACTTACCAAGGTCCTCTGTCCGGTCGGCAGAACAGGACGCGATCGACTCCGACAGGCGTCTGGCACCATCGATGTCCGCGAGAAGCCAAGCAGTCTCCTGCCATCCTCCGGTTTCTTGCATGGACGCTGCCTGGAATATCGCGGGGAAATCTTCGGAACAGTCCATGACAGCCACACCCGCTGCACACGCACGTTCGGCTATGAAGCAGATCGTGCGCGATCGCTGATCGCGAACCAGGGGAGCGTACTCGTTCTGCATGTCCGCCAACATGCGCCGAGCAAGGCTGAGTGTCGCCCCATCTGTGGCGCTGAGTATTCCGATAACGCGCGCATTTCTGAGGTAGCGATCCATCACGGCAGCAACACTCGCAATGTCTTGCTCTATTTCGAGGAGATTATCGAGTAACTGGCGCAATTCTGCAACCGACGCATTGGCCAAGCTGTCCTCCAATGCCTCGCCAAGGTGCCGCATCTCCGCAAAAGGTTCGCGCACCGATTGCACGACGTCATGGAATGCCGCGAGGACCGCGACGAATTCCTCTTCCGTTTCGGCCAGCGCGAGGTCAGCCAACGAGAGACTCAAGCCCATCATGCTTCTGTCGAGGAGTAGATCGGCTGGGAGCATCACGGACACAGCGTTCACCTTCTCAAGTCTCGCGGCGACGCCGCTGGAGGGATATTAGCTTCTGTTCGGGTGTCGATCAACGAATCAGTAACACCAAGGCCCGTACTCGCCCAATCAACCCAGCAACGCCGCGACAGAGATACTCACATCCGGCAGTCGTTCGATATTCACCGCCCTATCCCGACCGACCCGAACCACCGACCCGTAACCGTGTTCCGTCGGGGCTCGGCACACCTCCACGGCCTGACCGGGCACATCGACGATCCAGTATTCCGCGATGCCATGCCGAGCATAGAGCGGGCGTTTAACGGCGCGGTCGAAACGCAGGCTGCTGTCGGCGATTTCGATCAGCAGCAGGACGTCCTCGGGTGTGGCGGGCGACTTCCGGTAGTCGTCTTCCCTCGGCCGCAGTACCGTAAAATCCGGCTGCGGCTCGGTGCGGTCGCTCAGGCGCACGGGGTTCTGCACCGACACGATCCCGCGGTCGCCAACAGCCAGAACCAGAGTTCTGGTGAGCCAATTGATCGCGCCCGAATGCTCCGTCCCGATCGGTGCCATGGCGACCAGCTCCCCCTCGATGAGTTCGACCCGCTCGTCTTCGTGCAGGATGCCGGTTTCCCCCATCCGGTGGTACTCGGCGACCGTGATCCCCCGGCGAGGGACCCAGGGGTTATCGAGGAGAAGTTCGGTTTCGACGATGTCCATCGTGGCATTCCCTATGGCGGGCACGGCACGATTAAAGCATGCCGTGCGCCGCTTGGGAAAGGAATGCGTTAAGCTGTAGCCAACGCCCGCGCCGGCATGATCGGCCGCCGTGTCATAACCAGCGTCGCCAGCGCCCCGATCAGCGGCAAAGTCCCAGCCACGAAGAACGCCCCGTCGAAGCTGCCGGTCAGCCCCACCACGTACCCCGTCACGATGGGCGCGGACAATCCAAACGTGTTGCCCCCGACCACCGTGATGCTGGTCACCTTGCCGATATCCGACCGGTTGCGCACCAGATCCGTCACCAGCGCGAAATTCAGCGCGCTCCCGGCCGACCCGAGTGCTCGTATGAACGCCAGCAGGACAATGATGATCCAAAGCTGGTCCAGCATCGGCACGAACAGGAAGGACGCGGCCCCGACCAGCATCAGTGCAACTGCCGAACGACGCGCGCCCGCATGCACCGCCTCCTTCGTCAACACGTGATCGCTGAGCTTTCCCAGGCAAATCGCGAGAATCGACGCGATTCCGAACGGCACCGCCGTCAGCATCCCCGCGTTCATCACGCTCAACCCCTTTGCCTGCTGCAAGTAGCTCGGCAACCAGGTCAGCAGCATATAGCCGCCGTAAACCTCGCAGCCCTGAGTCAGGAACAAGCCCCAAACGCTGCGGAGACCGAGCAGATACCACAACGACGAGGACGGCTGTTCCGCGAGGTGCACCGTGCTTTCGCCGTCCCGTTCGCGCAGAATTTTGTCGCGTTCGGCGGTTTTTAGCCAACCCACTCGCTCCGGCTTGTCGAACACGAAATACCACAACGCCAACCAGATGAACCCGATGGAACCGGCGGCGATAAACCCGGTGCGCCAGCCCCAGGTCGCGACGATCCAGGAGATCGCGATGGCGCCCGCCGCTGGGCCAAACGCTGCCCCGGCGCCGAAAATAGCGTTGGCCAGCCCGCGTTCCGACGCCGGGAACCACTCCCGGATAATGCGGTTGGATGCCGGCCAACTGGTCGATTCCCCCATGCCCATGACGACGCGGGTGATGACCATGAACAACCAGCCGGTGGAAAATCCCGTCATCATTGTCGCCGCGGACCACAGCCCGATGCCCAGGCCATTCACAACCTTCCCGCCGTAACGATCCACCAGCAACCCGACAGGGATCAGGCACAGGACGTAGAACCACAGGAACGACGACAGCAGGTAACCCATATCGATGGCGGACAAACCGAATTCGGTGGAAATCGGTTTCGCCGCGACCGATAGCGCTACCCGGTCGGCGTAATTGATGGAGGTCAGCGTGAACAGAAACAGGCAGACCCAACCACGGCGGATGTTCATGTCGCTTATTCCCCGGCCAGAATCGGCCAGAGCCGGTCGGCGCCCTTGCCGCAGAAATAGTTACCGACCTTCACCGCCCATTCCGGATCGGAGCCGAACTCTTCCCGCCAAGACCACAGCCGGCGCGTGGCCAGTTGCAGGGAATATTCCTTGGTGAAGCCGATGGCGCCGTGCACCTGATGCGCCAACTCGCAGGCCAGGGTGGCGGCCTCGCCGACGCGGGTTTTGGCGATGGCGATCTGGAATTCCTCCCGTTCGTCGTCGCCGCAACCCAGGGACTGGATGCCGAGGTTGGCGGCTGCCACCGCGACCGCTGTCTGTTCCGACAGCACCGCGAGGTTTTGCTGCACCGCCTGGAATTTCGAGATCGGCCGTCCGAACTGCTGGCGTTCCTGTGCGTAGGTGACCGCGAGGTCCATCGCCCGTTCCAACGCCCCCGACATCATCGTCGCCCGCGCCAGCGCGCCCCGCCGATACAGCGCCGCTCGGGACACGCCTTCGCCCAAAGGCGCGACGGAGTCCGACGAAACGTGGAAATTATCGAAGGTCAGCGTGTCGCGGGATTCGTTGGCGATGTTCTTCCCTTTGGCTGGCGAAGGTGCGCCGGAGCCTTCCAGCACGACCGCCATTTCCCCGTCGGGTCCATCGGCGATCAGCACGATCTTTTCGGCATGGCTGGCGTAGGGCAGCCGGCTCGCGGTGCCGTTCAGGCGCCAGCCGTTGCCGTCGCGGGTCAATGCCAGTTTGTCGGCGGCCCGCACCGGCCCCACGGTCATCGGCCCGTCGCCGATTTCCAGCCCGGCCGAGGACGCGACCCAGCCCGCCAGCATCGTTTCCGCCAGCGGAATGGGGGCGGAGAAGCGGCCGGCCACGCGCAAAGCCGCGTACAGGTCCGACCATTCCGCATCGGCACCGCCCGCGGATTCCGGCAGCGCCGCCAAGGGCACCCCGGTCTCGCTGACCGCGCGCCACAGATCGGCGGCGAACACGCCTGTTTCGGCGGCATCGACCACTTGCTTGGTGCAAAGGTCCTCGAAAAGACGCCCCATGCTCTCCAGCAGCATCCTGGTTTCGTCGCGAATTGCCATGATGGGGGACTCCCTTACCGAAGGCCGAGGCCGCGGGCGATAATCCCGCGCAGGATTTCACGAGTGCCGCCCTGGATCGACAGGCGCGGCGCGTTCATCGTGGAACGGGCGAGCATCGAGGCATAAAGATCGATCGCCTCCAGTTCCGGTTCGGTTGCGAACAATTGGCGCGCCACGACCGGAATATCCTGCTCGTAGCGGGTGCCAAGGTCCTTCACGACCGCGGATTCGTTGTTCGGTTGCAATCCTTCCATCAGCATGCCGGCGATCGACACCGACATGGAGCGCAACGTCGCCAGTTGGGAAATCAGTTTGCCGAGCGCGGCGGCGGTGGAACGGTCGGGGGTCGGACCGGCCATGCGGATCATCTGTTGCAGCATCTGGAACAGCACCAAAAACCGGTCCGGCGCGCTGCGCTCGAACGCCAGTTCGCTGGTGAGCTGGTTCCAGCCGTTGCCCTCTTTGCCCAGGAGCAAATGATCGGGGACGAACACGTCGGTGAGAAAGATTTCGTTGAAATGGTGCTCGCCCAGCAGGTTGATCACGGGGCGGATTTCGACGCCGGGGGTTTTCAGGTCCAGCAGGAACTGAGTCGCACCGGCATGGCGGTCGTTCGCATCGACGTCGTCGGACGACATTTTGCAGAACAGGATCGCGTAGTCGGCGTTATGCGCGTTGGATGTCCACAGCTTGGTGCCGTTGATGCGGTAGCCGCCATCCACCTTCACCGCGCGAGTCCGGGTGCCGGCGACGTCGGAACCGGCGTTGGGCTCGCTCATGCCGATGCAGAAGGTCAGTTCCCCGGCGGCGATTTTCGGGCAGAAGAAGTTCTTCTGCTCCTCGGTGCCGAAGCGCAGAATATTCGGGCCGCTTTGGCGGTCGCCGGTGTAGTGCGCCGACAAGGGCGCGCCGGCCACCAGCATTTCCTCGATCACGACGTAGCGTTCGAAGGATGTGCGTTCGTGGCCGCCATACTGTTTCGGCCATGTCATCCCGATCCAGCCTTTTTTCCCCATCGCCTGGCTGAATTCGGGGTTATGCTCGCCACGGGTGAAGCCCATGACGTCTTTGTGTTCTTCGATGAACGCCCGCACCTCGCCGCGAATTTTAATCGCTTCGGGTGGCAGCTCGACCGGATCGAACCGGAACATTGGCGTTGCCATGGTCGTCTCCCTTTGTATTTACCAGTTCGTGTCGAAACCCGCGAAGGTGTGCGGGATGCGTTTGATGTCGGTAACCAGATCGCGCGCGAGGCCCACCGGGGTGCCGGGCGGAAAATGGATGTCCACGGAATCGGCGGCACCACCGAAACGGCGTTCGACCTCCGCGGGCAATTCCGCGAAGGTGCCGCAGGCTGCGAAGATGCGCACGGTATCGTCGGATACCTGAGCGCCCATTTCGGCCCAGCGGCCTTCCACGGACATGCGGTGCAGTTTCAGACCCAGGTCCTGCAGCCCGTGCAGCGCCAGAATGGGCAAATACGTCCGCGTCGAGCCGTAAAATCCGATGCGGCGACGGGCCTTTTCCATTTCCGCCGCGACGGTGGCTTCATCGGGGCCGGTGCAGACGAAACCGCCGCCATGAATGTCGAAATGCGCGCGGGACCGGCCGGACCGGCGCATGCCCTCCGCCATTTGCGGCATGCAGACTTCTTCCAGGTATTTGCGGGAACAAATCGGGTGCAGCCGCACGCCGTCGGCCACCTGCCCGGCAACGCGCAGCATCGCTTCCCCGACTGCCGCGATGGTCACCGGGACCATCGGCAGCCCGGTCGGTTCGGGCGAGAAATCCGGCGTCATCAACGACAATTTGTAGTGCGGGCTGTCGAACGCCAGCTTCCCCCGGGTTTCCCAGCATTTCCAGATCGCCCGCAGCGCCAGCACGTAATCGCGCATGCGCGGGGCCGGCGCGGTCCAGGGGATGCCGAAGCGGCGCTCATTATGCCCCTTCACCTGACTGCCCAGCCCCAGAACGAAACGTCCGTTGGAATTGGCGTGCAGGTCCCATGCTTGACCGGCCAGCACGGTCGGGCTGCGCGGGAAGGCGACCACCACGGACGGCGTCAGTTCCACCTTTTCCGTTACCATTGCCGCCAGGGCCAGCGGTGTCAGCACGTCGTGGCCGAGTTCCACAGTCATGACGGCATCGAACCCAGCGGCCTCGGCATCCCGAGCGGCTTGGGGGACTTCGTTCCAGTGGCGCTGGGGGAGAATTGTGTAAACGCGCATTTAAATCACACCATTGTCAGGCCGCCGGAGACGCTGATCGCCTGTCCGGTCATGTAAGCGGCATCGTCCGAGAGAAGGAACGCGATCATTCCCGCGTAGTCGGCCGGCTGGCCGATCCGGCGCAGCGGAATTGCTTTCGCCAGCGCGTCGCCCAGGTTCGTGCCGTTCGTGAAATTCTCGAACAGCGGGGTGTCGGTCGGGCCGGGGCACAAGGCGTTCAACGTCACGCCCTTGCGCGCCAGCTCCCGCGCCATGGTCTTGGTAAACGCGATGATCCCGCCTTTGCAGGCGGAATAAACCGCTTCCCCGGACGAACCGACCCGTCCGGCGTCGGAGGCGACGTTCACCACACGTCCCGATCCCCGCTGCGCCATGCCGCGCACGACGACGTGGTGCATGACCAGGGGGCCGTTCAGGTTGATGCGGATGACTTTTTCCCAGAACGCCTCATCGGTATCGAGGAACGGGACCGGTGTGTCCCAGCCGGCGACATTGGCCAGCCCGTCGGTAGGGCCTCTTGCATGTTCGAAGGCTTCCATCGCGGCGGTGACCTGGGCGCGGTTGGCGATGTCGACGCCGAAGGCCAGGGCTTGGCCTCCGGCGCAGGCGGCGGCGGTTTCCTCCGCACCTTCTGCGTTCAGATCGAAAATGCCAACGACGCAGCCTTCGTTGGCAAGACGCAGCGCCGCTTCCCGGCCGATGCCGCTGGCACCGCCGGTCAGGATTATTTTTTTGTCTTGGAGTCCCCGCATGATTTATCCCCGAGCAAGTCGGCGCTGGACGAATTCCAACCGGTCCTGGCCCCAGAAAATGTCCTCGCCGATCACGTAGCAAGGCGCACCGAATACCCCTCGAGCGAGGGCGGCTTCGGTGTCGACCTTGCGGCGGGCGGCCCATTGCGGATCGGCGCCCAGCTTCAACACCGCATCCGCATTCAACCCGACATCGCGGATTAGCTCCGCCAGCGTATCCAGATTGCCGGGGTTCTTTTCGTCCTGCCACACGGCTTTCAGCACGCGATGCGCCAGCTTGATCGCCGGGGCGTCGCCCACGGTTTCCCGCAGGCCGATCACGCAGGCCGAGGATGGCATTTCGGCCGAGGGAAAATGCTTGGGCTGGATATTGATGGGGATGCCCAGATGGTCGCGCCAGCGTGCCAGTTCCTGCAAGCGGTAGGCTTGGCGCTGCGCCGAGCGCTTCGGCAACGGCAAGCCGCCGGAGCCGGCGAAAATCTCGCCGAAATCCACCGGGTAAATCCGGAGGGAGGCGCCGTACGCCATGGCCATCGCCTCGATCCGGGCGGCGCCCAGATGGGTCCAGGGTGAGTTCAAGGAAGCGTAGTAGTCGATGTGTAAGGCCATGGATCGTCCCCGGTTGTTCGGCGGGAACGATCCTGCGGGAGGACAGCCGCTAGAGCAACTGCCCGCCGTCCACCACGATGGTTTGGCCGGTCACCCACGACGCCAAGGGCGAGGCCAGGAACATCACGACGTTCGACACTTCCTCCGGTGTGCCGAGCCGGCCGAAGGGGATGGAGCTCAGCACGGCGTTATACAGCCGCGGCGGCTCTTCCCGCTTGCGCCGGTCCCACACGCCACCCGGGAATTCGATGGAACCGGGTGCGACACCGTTCACCCGGATGCCGTCGCGGGCGTACATCGCGGCCTGGGTGTTGGTGTAGTGGATCACCGCCGCCTTGATCGCCCCGTAAGGCGGTTGCCGCGCGGCCGAACGCAGGGCGGAGATCGACGATGTGTTGATGACGGACCCCTTGCCCGCCTTCAGGAACGGCAGCGCGGCATGGGTGGCGTGCACGATTGCCATCATGTCGATGGCCATGCTGGTCATCCAGCCCTTCTCGTCGTCCGAGGACCCGAAGGCGGAGGCGTTGTTCACCAGCACATCGATCCCGCCCAACGAGGCCGCGGCATCGGCGATGTAAGCCTCGATCTCGGCCTGGTTGCCAAGATCCGCGGACCCCGCATGAGCCTTATGCCCAAGCGCGGCGACTTCCAAACGGGTTGCCTCAAGCGTGTCGGCGCCGCGCGCGCAGATCGACACATCCGCGCCGGCCGCCGCGAAGCCCAGCGCCATTGCTCGGCCGATTCCGCGGCTGCCGCCGCAGATGACGACTTTCTTGTTGTTGAAATCGAATGTCATGGTGGCCCTTGGAGGTTGGAGAACACGGGCCCGGATAGTCCTTCACGCCGCTTGCCGATGCAACCGCCAGCGGGGGCATCAGCCGCCCAAAAACCAATCCAGAATGGCGGGGTTCTCGTCGCGCGGGTAGACGTGGGACAGATCGGCGATCTCCCGATAAACCACATTCGCCCCCGCCGCCCGCAGCATTTGTTGCGAGGTCCGTGCCATGTCGACGGGGAACATCCAGTCTTTGGCGCCGTGGATCAGGTAGATCGGTAACCCCTGTATCCGCTCCGGCTCGCTGACGGACAGCAGCATCGGGTGGAAGCTGGCGGCGCAGGGCGCGAGGTGGGTGAAGGGCGAGTCCGCGCCCAGGCCGCTCAGCAGCGTGAAAGTGCCGCCGTCGCTCATGCCGGTCAGCAGGCGCCGCGCCGGGTCGATGGCGCAATGGCGTCCGACGTCGGCCAGGATGGCGGCCAGTTTGGCGGAATCGACCTCCGGGTCCATCAGCGACCACGTATCCCCGCGTGCCGTGGGGGAGACGAGGATGCAGCCGCGCGACCGAGCCTCCCGCAGCCAGGACCAGAGGAACAGGCGGCCGTGGCCGGCGCCGCCGTGCAGCGCGAAAACGATCGGCGCGGGTTTCGTCAGGTCCAGGTATTCCGGGATGTAAATGGTGAAGCCGCCGCGCATGCCGGTTTCGTTGCTGGCATGCATGACGCTGGTGCCATCCGGCGGTGCGACGCCGAGGCGGGCGAGCAGGACGGTGTCGTCCCGCCGGGACTGTTCCAGGAAAAAGCGGCTGACCGGCGGCAACATATTGGCCACCTGATACAATGCCTCCTGCGCCCGCCCGGTTTGCCGCAGCGCTCGGCTGGCGGCGAATTGCGGGTTGGGTTGCGAAGGCGCGTCCCGCAGGCCTGACGCCGCGTGCAGCGTGTGCTTGGCGGCCTCGGCAAAGACGTCGCGGAATGGGTGCATTTGCTCAGGCCAGGGCGCCGCGTTGAACGCAGTCAGCGCCTGTTCGATTTGCTGCTCCAGATCGCCCAGCGGTTCGGCAAGCGCCGGTGTGACGGGCGGAAGAAGAAAGCGGCCGATCGCCTCCAACCGGTCCAGCGTCGCCAGCAACGGCACCAGGAGGGCCGCGATGATGTCCGGCATTCTGTCGCTCATGGCGATGCTCCGTGCGTGAGTGGGTCACAGACAAGGGGAAGGGGCGCGGGAGCGCAAGGCCCGAGCAAAAAAGTAGCCCATGTTAACGGTTGCTTAATCTTTGCTGGGTAGATTCTCGCAGCAGGCGCGAATGAACGGCTTGCTGTTTCTGCGGGATGCCCGTATATTACGCTCACAGATGAGTTCGAATGGGACGACAGGAAGGCCGCCAGGAACCTTCGCGTTCACGGGATAGCCTTCGAGACCGCGACGGAGGTGTTCGACGACGCCATGGCGTACGAATGGCAGGACGATACCCCAGGCACGGGGGAGGAGCGCTTTCTGACCCTCGGTATGTCGGGAAGCGGCGTGCTTCTGGTTGTCTCTACCCTGCGAGGCGAACGCATTCGCCTGATATCGGCCCGGCGGGCGGAACATTATGAAAGAATGGCGTACCGCGATGGACACCGTAGCAAATTGGACCGCCCCTGAGGCAGACAACGACGGCGATGTTGCACCGCTGACGCCGGATCGTATCGCGCGTCTGAAGGAAACCCCGCGGATCAAGATCATCAGGCGTGCCCTGCGTCTGTCGCAGGAAGAATTCGCCGCGCGCTACCGCATTCCGGTCGGAACGCTCCGCGATTGGGAGCAAGGCCGTTACGAACCGGATGCCGCGGCGCGGGCGTATCTGCACGTCATCGCCCGCGAACCCGAAATGGTTCGGCGGGCTTTGGACGCGGGTTAGAATTATTCCGTCATGATCAGTTTCGACAAAGCCTCGGGCTCCGTCAGCATCGGATAATGGCCGGTGTTCAGTTCGTACCATTTGGCGCCGAGCGTATCGGCGGCGCGGCGTTGGTGCGCGAGGCCGGGGTTCGGGGCTTGGGTGCAATAGATCACCGAAGCGTTCCATTTCTGCTGCCAGAAGCTGTCCAGCTTCACCGGGGCCGCCATCGCCGCCACAGGGTGCGGGGTGTAGCGGGCCAGCGCCCATTCCTTGGTTTCCCCGGTCAGCGACGCGAACATGCGGTTCGATGCGTCCTCATAGGACGGGCCGGTCGCCACATCGGTGGTCACAGCGGTGGGACGCTGCACATGGTCGGACACGGCCTCCCCATTGAACAAAGCCAGGGCGTCGGCCAGCACCACGCGGGCGATGCGGTCGCGGGCGAGTTCGGCGACGCGGCAGGCGATCATGCCGCCGCAGGATGTGCCGACGAGGATGACATCCTTCAGGTCCTCGAAAAACAGCAGTTCGGCGACTTCCGCCGCTTGGCTTTCGGTGTCGATGCCGGGGCGCAGCGCGTGCCGACGCTCGCCGCAGCCGTCCAGCGTTGGCGCGAATACATTGTGTCCGGCGGCGCGCAGGCATGCGGTCACGCGGGTCCAGATCCAGCCGCCCTGATAGGCGCCGTGCAACAAAACGATATTGGCCATGTGGGTTCCTCCTTCTCTACGCGGCAACCTTCCGTTGCCGCTTCTTCGCCATCGCGATCAGCAGTATCGCCCCGGCGGAGGTCGCCGTATAGAACCCGAACGCGTTGACGTAGCCGATCATCGCCGCCTGCCGGTTAATTTCCTTGGACATCTGCGCCAGACCGGGAAGCGTATCCACCGTCCAGGCGCCCATCGCCCATGGCAGCGCCAGCACCTTGTTGTAGGGCGTGATCATCTCGGTCATGCGGCTGTAATTGGCGCCTTGAGCGTGAATGATTTCGGCGACACAGACGGAAATGAACAGGCTCGACCCGATGTTGCGCATCAGATGGAATAGCGCCATCGCCTCGGGCATCAGGCGGCTTTCCAGCGTGGGGAACGTTGCGATGGTCAGCGGCACCCAGAAAATGCCTACCGCGATGCCCTGCAGCACGCTGTTCAACGCCAGCGTCGTCATGTCGACGTTCAGATCGAGGCTCATGAGCCACAGGCCCGATATCACCTGAACGCTGAAGCCGAAAATCATCCCGACCCGTGGATCGGTGCGGCCGGCGAACATCGCCAGGAAGAACCCGATCGTGGCGCCGACGCCGCGGGCGCCCAGGATCTCGCCGATGATTTGGTCTGGAAATCCCGCATATTGTTGCAGCAGGGACGGCAGCAGCACGACCGGCGTGAAATTCAGCATCCCGTAAAACGTGACCAGCACCAGCCCCAGCGCGTAGTTGGGGTCGGTCAGCATCTTCAGGTCCAGGAACGGCTTATCGGCCGTGAGGCTGTGGACCAGGAACATGAACAATGCCAGCACCGCGATCACGGTCTCGATGGTGATTTCGGTGGATTCATACCAATCGAGCCGCTGGCCGCGCGACAGCACCAGCTGTACGCAGGACATGGTGATCGCGAAGGTCAGAAACCCCGTCCAGTCCAGCTTTATGGTGGCGGCCGGCGGATCGCGCGGCAGGATCAGTTGCAGGGCTGTCACACCCGCCATCCCCACCGGCACCAACATATAGAACGCGTAGCGCCAGCTGTATTCCTGCGCCAGGAAGCCGCCGAGCGTCGGACCGATCACCGGTCCGATCACGACGGCCATGCCGAAGATGGAGGTCACCATCCCCACCTGACGGCGCGGAAAACTGTCCAGCAGAATGGCGTTCGACAAGGGAACCAAGGGCGCCCCCAACGCCCCCTGGGCGATCCGCCAGAACACCAGGGCACCCAGCGAGTCGGACGCGCCGCAGAACCAGGTGGCGACGGTGAAGCCCGACAGCGACCAGATCATCACCCCGCGCCGCCCGAATCGTCCGACGAACCACCCCGTCATCGGCGTCACGACCGCGGTGGCCAGAATGTTGAACGTCACTGCCCAAGCGATCTCATCCGCCGTCGCCGCCAGCGTGCCCTGCATCTGCGGCAGCAGGGTCGAAGCAATCAGCAACGTCGTGGAATACAGTGTGGACGCCAGAATGATCGCGCCCATGATCGCCCAGCGCTGCGCCGGTGTCAGCGAAAGCGCGAAAGGGCTATCGGACATAGGGGGGAGGATCCGGCGTGACGGTTGCGAAAGGTAGCGTATGCTATCATAAGCACCGCATGCGATTGACGCGAGTGCCCCTATGAGTCCCCGCCGAACCCGGCTGCTGCGCTTGGCCCTTCTGGTCGGCGTCCCATTGTTGGTCGCCGTTGGCGGCGTGATGGCTTGGCAGCGCGGCGGCCGCTACGTCAGCACCGAGAATGCGTACGTGAAGGCCGACATCGCCCAAATCGCCCCGGAGATTGCCGGTCGCGTGATCGAAGTGGCGGTGCGCGACCACGCCCGTGTCGTCGCGGGCAGCGTGCTGGTGCGGATCGATCCCGAACCCTACCGTTTGGCGTTCGCGAAGGCCTCCGCCGATCTGGATGTCGCCCGAGCACAGGTGGAAACTGCGCGCGCGACGTATCATGAGACGAAAAGCGAGTTGGGCGAGGTCGAAAACCAGGCGACCTATTTGGAACACCAGTTCCAGCGGCAACAGGCGTTGGCACAGCATGGGGTCGTCGCGGCCTCGGCGCTGGAAACCGCGCAGAAGGACGCGGTGGTTGCACGCGATCGTCTCAACGTCGTCCGTCGGCGTCTCGACCGCGTGCTCGCCGCGCTCGGCGGCGATCCGGCGATTGCCACGGACCAACACCCGGCGGTCCGCGATAAGCTGGCGGATCGGGATCGCACGGCGCTGGACCTCGCGCATACGGAACTGCGGGCGCCGCTGGACGGCATCGCGGTCAACGTGAAGCTGCAATTGGGCGAGCAGGTGAAGGCCGCCACGCCGCTATTCGTGATCGTCGCCGCGACGCGGCCTTGGGTGGAGGCCAACCTCAAGGAAACCGAACTGACGCATGTCGCGGTCGGCCAGAAGGCGAAAGTCGTGCTGGACATTTACCCCGACGAACCGTGGGAGGCCGAGGTCGCCAGCATCAGCCCCGCCGCCGGGTCGGAATTCGCGATTCTGCCGCCGCAGAATGCGTCCGGGAATTGGGTGAAGGTGGTGCAGCGGTTACCGGTGAAGCTGCGCTTGCTGCCGCACGATGGGGAAAAGGCTCTACGAGCGGGGATGACCGCGACGGTGGACATCGACACGCGGCGGGAGCGGCATTTGGGAGCGATTATGTCCGGATGGTTCGCCAAAGGAGAGGCGAAAGCAGCGGAGCGGTAATTTCAACTTTTAGTTGTATTTTTGGCGCCGCGAACTCAATATTGCACGACTGCAACTCGGATGCGAACGTGCAAGGCCCGTGACCAAGGATACTCAGGTTTTTCTGTCCTACTCCAGCGAGGATATTTTCGAGGCCGATCTACTACAGTATGTGGCGGAAAACATGCTCGCCGACCTGAAGGTCACATTGTGGGCATATCACCGCGATCAGGCACGCGATCAGCGCTCAATCGCAGGAGGCGTGAGGGACATGGTTCGTCGATCGGCGGCGATGATATTTCTGGCATCGCGCTCGACGCTCGATGTAGGATCGACGCAATGGATGGAACTGGCCTATGCGGACGCTTTCGGATTGCCCATTTTTATCATCCTGCACCGAACTACGGTTCCCGAAATCAGGACCCGGCTCGAACATGTCCCCCCCTTGATGTTGGAAGCCAATTGCAACCCTTCCCATGAATGGCGACAAGTCGTGTCCGCGGTTCGATCGCGCCTGACGGTGCCGCGAGTCCGAAAGCGCAGGAGTTGACCATGCCGACGTTCTTCTTGTCCTATGCCGACGCTGACCGCCCCCGGATCGAAAAGGTTATCGCTGAACTGCGCCAACGTGGCGAGGTGACGAATGATGACGAGTTTACCGATTGGAACCGTATCCCCGAAACCGGGCAAGGCGCGCGCGCCGACCTGAAGCATGCAATCGCGGAGGCATCCAAGTTGGTCGTGCTATGGGGCGACGCTGCCGAACAATCCGCACATGTGAATTATGAGGCAGGGTTAGCGAGCGCCTTCGATAAACTGATCGTCTTCGTCCTGCCGCGAGGGAGGAAAACCCGTCTGCCGACGGAACTGTCGGATCGGCCGGTGATCCATCTGCGCGGTTGAGCCTCACCGCTCCCGCAGCTTCGGATCCAGCGCATCGCGCAACGCATCGCCGAACAGATTGATCCCCAGCACCGCCAGCATGATCGCCACGCCCGGGAAAATCGCGATCCACGGCGCGGTGGAGGCATATTCCTCGGCCCCGCCTTGCAGCATCAGGCCCCAGGCCGGCACCGGCTCCTGCACGCCCAGGCCGAGGTAGGACAAAGATGCCTCGGCCAAGATCGCTTGGCCCACGAACGACGTCACCATGATCAGGAACGGGGCGACAACGTTCGGCACCATGTGCCGCAGGATAATCCGCGTGTGCCCGAACCCGCAGGCGCGGGCGGCATCGACATAAGGCATCGAGCGGATCGTCAGCGCCGAGGATCGCACCACGCGCGAACATCGCGGAATCAGTGGGATCGTGATCGCCAGGATCACGTTGTGCACGCCCGGCCCGAAGATCGAAACCACCGCCAGCGCCATGATGATCAGCGGAAACGCCATGACGATATCGGACACGCGCTGGATGATCAGATCGGTCAGCCCGCCGAAATAGGCGCTCGCGACGCCGATCACCAATCCGGAAAACCCGCCGACGACCGCGGATGAAAGCCCCACGATCAACGCCGTGCGGGCGCCGTAGATGATGCGCGACATCAAATCGCGGCCGAATTGGTCGGTACCAAGCAAATGGGCGAACGACGGAGGCTCGGTCATAGCCGCGAAATCGTTGGCGGTAGGGTTGTAGGGCGCGATCCATTCGGCGGTGAAACCGGTGACGGCCATGATAATGACCAGGATCAGGCCGAACGTGCCCAAGGGTTGGCGCTTGCAGAAGCGCAGCGTCGATTGCCAGAACGACCGTTGCGGCAGGGGGGCGTCGTCGATGACGGTGGCGGACATGCTTTGCTTCTCCGCTCAGGCGAAACGAATGCGCGGATCGAGCCAGCCGTACAGCAGGTCGACCACGAGGTTGGTGAACACAAAAATCGCGACGGTCAGCATCACCAGTGCCTGCGTCAGCGTGTAATCCTGGTTCTGCACCGCCTGCACGAACAGCCGCCCGACGCCGTTGAGGTTGAACACCTGTTCGGTGACGACCAGCCCGCCGATCAGGAAGGCGAACTCGATCCCGATCAGCGTCACGACCGGCAGCAGCGCGTTTTTCAGCGCGTGGCGGTTGATGATGATCTTGTTGATCAGGCCTTTGGCGCGGGCCGTGCGGATGTAATCCTCGCGCATGACTTCCAGCATCGCCGACCGGGTCATGCGCATGCTGACGGCAGCGTAACGGTAGCCGACGGTGATGGCGGGCAGGATGGCCATTTCCAGATTGCGGATCGGGTCTTTCCAGATCGGTACGTAATCGATCGGTGGCATCCAGGGCGTGCCGGTGGCCCAGCCGGTGATATCCAGCACCAGCAGCACCGACACGATGCCCAACCAGAAGGATGGCGTCGCGATGCCGCCGATGGCGAAGATTCGCACGAACACGTCGATCCAGGTGTTCTGCTTCAGTGCCGAAATCGCGCCCAGCGGGATGGCGATGCTGACGGCGACGCTTGTGGCCAGCAGCGCGATTTCCAGCGAAATTGGCAAGCGCGCCAGAATTTCGGTGGACACCGGCTTACCCGACCACATCGACGTGCCGAAATCGAACCGGCAGATGCCCCAGATGAAATCGAGGAATTGCACGATCATCGGCCGGTCCACCCCGATCTCGGCATGGCAGGCGATCAGCGCTTTCGGGTCGAACGACGCGCCGCCGCCGCCCAGGCGCACGAGGCAGATGTCCCCGGGAATCAGCCGCATCAGCAGGAACACCAGCGCCGCCGCGCCGAACAGCGTCGGGATCGTCAGCAGAACCCGTTTGATAATGTATTGGTACATCAGCGATCCAGCCAGATATTGGCGAGGTTTTGGTTGAGGTAGTGGCTGTTGCCGATCTTCCAGCCCTTCACGTAGGACCGCATCGGCACCACGCGATAGAACCACAAAGTCGGCAATTGGTGTGCGCCGATGTCGAGAATTTGCTTCTCGTAGGCGCGCATCAGCACACGGGCTTTGGCGGGGTCGGTCTCGCGCACCATCTTGTTATAGATATCCACCTGCACAGGGTCATCGTGGTAGGCGAAATTTTCCTTGTAGATGTCGTGCGGCAGATAGCGGCCGCTGTCGGCGATCGGGTTCACCACCATCTGGCAGTTCGCCTCCATCGCCAAGGCGAAATCGCCGGTGCGCATTTTATCCAACCATGGGCCGGTCGGCACGATGTTCTGCGTCACCGTCACGCCGATCTTGCGGAATTCATCGACCAGCCAAGTGCCGACGATGATGTAGGGCTGATCGACGTTGCGGTTCAGCATCTCTACCGTCAGCCCCTCCGCGCCCGCTTCCTTCAGAAGTCGGCGGGCCTCGGCGCGGGATTTTTCCATGTCGGTGGCGTAGCCAGGGAACGTGCTGAGTTCGTCCTTTGTCGCGGCGAAGGGCGATCCTGGATAGACGATCCCGCCGACGGTGCGGACAATGGCGATTTTCCGCAGCGCTTCCGCGCCTTTCCATTGATCGACCGCCATGAACAAGGCGCGGCGGACCCGGACGTCGTCGAACGGTTTGCGCTTGTGGTTGGGGGTGAAGACATTGCCGCAGTTCCAGTCGCTTTCCTGCACCGTCACCTGATCGCCCAGTTCCTTCACCAACTGATCGCGGGCGGTCGGCGACATGCCGCGGAATTCCAGCGCCGCGCGGTCCGCGCGCATCGCGTCCACACGGGTTTGCTGCTTCGGCGCGAAGATGGCGTTGAACCCGTCCAGATGCGGCTGACCCGAATGATAATAATCGGGGTTCCGCACCCCATGCATCGCCTGACCGATCTCTTGACCTGCGAATTTGAACGGCCCGGATCCCATGATGTTACGTTCGTAAAAATGCTGGTCCTTTTCCAGCACCTTCGCGGAGTAAATATAAGACCAAGGGTCCGCCAGCGCCGGCATAAAGGACAAAGTCGGGAATTTCAGTTTGAAGACGACGGTCGTGTCGTCCGGCGCCTCGATGGAATCCACCATCGGGTAGGATGCCTCCCGCGCACTGGACACACCGGCCGGCGGAAAGACAATACGGTTCCAGCTGACCGCGATATCGTGCGCCGTCAGCGGCGAGCCATCGTGGAATTTCACGCCCTTGCGTATCTTGAACGTGTACGTCAGCCCGCCATTCGTCGGCGTCGGCATTTCGGTGCACAGATCGCAGATAAAATCCGTCGTGGAAGATGGATTTTCTGGATTGACCCGAATTAAATTCGAATAAAACGGCGCCGTCGCATGCAGCACCGCGTACGTCGTTTCCTTATGCCCATCCAGGCTCGGCCCGCCATCGGCGGCGATCATGTAATCCAGCGTACCGCCCTGTTTCGGCGTCTGCGCTTGAGCATTCGTCAGAAGCCCCGTGACCAGGGCAGTAGCCAGGAACCACGCACGCATTGTCTCGACCTCCCTTATTGATCCAGCCACACCGCCCCCAAATCCTGATTCAAGAAGTGGCTTGGGCTGATTTTCCAGCCTTTGACGTAGGACTGATATGGCACGATCCGGTACCACCAAACCAGAATCAAGGTGTGGGCGGCGGTATCCAGCGTGTAATCCTCGAACGCCCGCATGTCCGCCCGCACCTTGGCGGGGTCGGTTTCATGCAGCAATTTCTCGTACAGCTCGACCTGTTTCGGGTCTTCGTACTGGTTGTAATTCTGCGGCGAGACGTTGGTGGGCAGGAATTTCTGCACGTCCAGAATGGGGTTGACCAGGCTCTGGCAGGCGGATTCCGATACCACGTCGAATGTTCCGCCACGCATCGCTTCGAACCACGGCCCGGTCGGCACCACCTTCTGGTTCACCTTCACGCCGATCTTGGACCATTCGTCGATGACCCAGTTGGCGGTGTATTTGTAGGGCTGATCGACGTTACGTACCACGAGTTCGAAACTCAGGTTTTCCGCCCCGGCTTCCTTCAGCAACCGCCGAGCCTCGGTGCGGGATTTTTCGATGTCGGGCCAGAAACCGGCAATCTTCTGCAGTTCCTCCTTGGTCGCGGCCAAAGGCGAGCCAGGGAATACGATACCGCCGACCGTTTTGATGTTGGTGACTTTCGCCAGCGCCGGCGCGCCCTTCCACTGGTCGATCGCCAAAGCCAAAGCGCGGCGCACCCGTACGTCGTCGAACGGCTTACGCTTGTGGTTGATCGTCATATTGTTGACGCAGTTCCAGTCGCTGGTCTGGACTGCGATTTTATCCTCGGCGCCCTTGCGCAACTGCTGTTCCGCCGACGGCGGCAAACCCCGGAATTCCAGCGCCGCTCGGTTGCCGCGGATGGCCTCCACACGGGTGGATTCCTTCGGCGCATAAATGCCGACGAACCCGTCGAGGTAAGGCAGTCCCTTCAGATAATAATCGGGATTGCGGACGCCGCTGATGGATTGCCCCAGTTCGTACGTCGTGAATTTGAACGGGCCGCTGCCGAGAATGTTCTTCTCGTACCAATGCGGGTCCTTCGCCAGCGTCTCCGCCTTGTAAACAAACGCATAGGCGTCGGCGAGCGCCGGCAGAAACGCCTCGGTCGCGAATTTCAGCTTGAACACCACGGTGCTGGCATCGGGCGCCGTGATGGTATCGATCATCGAATAGATGCTGGCGCGCGCGCTGAGTACGCCGGGCGCGGGGTAAACGATCGAATTCCAGCTCGCGGCAACGTCGGCCGCGGTCAACGGCGTGCCATCGTGCCATTTTACGCCGTCGCGGATTTTGAAGGTCCAGGTTTTGCCGGCATCAATCGGCTTGGGCATTTCGGTGCAGAGGTCGCACACGAAATCGTCGGGCGACGACGGGTTCATGGGATTGATGCGGATCAGCACGCTGTAGAACGGCGCCACCGAATGCACCGTCGCGAACGTCACCTCCCGGTGTCCGTCGAAGCTGGGCGGGGCGTCGGCGGGGATCATGTAAGTCAGCGTTCCGCCGCGCTTGGGCGTTTCCGCGGCGGTGGCGGGAAGTGCCCAGGCCAGCAAGCAAGCCAGAAGAATGCGGCGCATGGTTGTCTCCCCCCTATTTATCCAGCCAAATCGTAGCCAAATCCTGATTGATGTATTGGCTGGGGCTGATTTTCCAGCCCTTAACGTACGACTGATACGGAATGATCCGGTACCACCAGAGCGTCACCATCGTGTGGGCCGCGGTATCCAGTGTGTAGGTGTCGAATTCCCGCATCAAGGCCCGCTGCTTCGCCGGGTCCTGTTCACGCAGCATCCGGTTGTACAAATCGACCTGAATCTGATCCTCGTACCCGTTGTAATTCTGCGCGGACACGTTACCCGGCAGGAATTTCTGCACATCCAGCAGCGGGTTTACGACACTTTGGCAATTGGCTTCGGAGATCGCCTCGTACTGCCCGGTCCGCATCGCATCCATCCAGGGCCCGGTCGGCACGACCTTTTGCGAAACCTTCAGACCGATCTTGGACCATTCGTCGATCACCCAATTTGCGATGTATTTGAACGGTTGATCGGTGTTGCGGCTGATCAGTTCGAAGCTCAGATTTTCCGCGCCTGCCTCTTTCAGCAGCCGCCGAGCCTCGGCGCGGGATTTGTCGATATCGGGCCAGAAGCCGGCGATCTTCTCCAATTCCGCGTTGGTCGGCGCCAGCGGCGACCCGGGAAACACGACCCCGCCGACGGTACGGACATTGGCGACCTTCGACAGCGCCGGTGCGCCATGCCATTGGTCGATGGCCAGCGCCAGCGCACGCCGAACACGCACGTCGTCGAATGGTTTCCTTTTGTGGTTCAATGTTAGAACGTCGGCGCAGTTCCAGTCGCTGGTTTGCACTTCGATCCTGTCGCCGTCGGCTTTTTTCAGCTGTTCCACCGCCGACGGCGGTAATCCCCGAAATTCTATCGCCGCTCGGTCCGCTCGGATCGCATCGACTCGCGTGGATTCCTTCGGCGCGAAAATCGCGGTAAATCCGTCGAGATACGGCAGTCCCTTGTGGTAATAATCCGGGTTGCGCACGCCCCGGATCGCTTGCCCGCTCTCATACTCGGTGAATTTGAACGGGCCGGAGCCCATGATGTTCTTTTCGTACCAGTGCGGGTCTTTTCGGAGGATATCCGCCTTGTAGATGTAAGAATAGGCGTCCGCCAATGCAGGCAAAAACGCGTCGGTCGCGAATTTCAGCTTGAACACGACGGTGTTGGCATCGGGCGCGGTGACGGTGTCCACCATCGTGTAAGTGCCCTCCCGAGCACTGAGGACGCCGACGGGGGGGTGAACGATGTAGGCCCAGCTTGTCGCGACGTCGTCGGCGGTCAGCTTCGAACCGTCGTGCCATTTCGCGTCGTCCCGGATTTTGAACGTCCAGATTTTGCCCTCGTCGGTCGGTTTCGGCATTGCGGTGCAAAGATCGCAGACGAAATCGTCGGATGACGATGGATTATCAGGGTTGATCCGGATCAGCACGCTGTAGAACGGCGCCGTCGCATGCACGGTGGCGTAGGTTGTTTCGCGGTGGCCGTCGAAGCTCGGGGGGCTGTCGGCCGGGATCATATAGGTCAGCGTTCCCCCGCGCTTCGGGGCCTCCGCGGCAACGGCCGGCAGTGCCAGAGCCAACCCGAATCCGAACAGCAGCCGGCGCATCGTTCCCCCTATTTATCCAACCAAATCGTCGCCAAATCCTGGTTCACATAATGGCTCGGGCTGATCTTCCAGCCTTTCACGTAGGAACGCATCGGAACGATCCGCTCCCACCAAGGCATCATGATCGCGTGCGCCTGAGTATCGAGCACATAAGTCTCGTATTCCCGCATCACCGCCCGCTGCTTTACCGGATCGGTTTCGTGCAGCATCGCCTGATACAGGTCGATGTCCTTCTGATCCTCATAATTCCCGTAGTTTTCCGAATAGACCGAGTGCGGCAGCTGCTTGCCCACATCCATCGCCGGATTGACCAAGCCCTGGCAGTTGAAATCCACGGTCACGTCAAACGCGTTGTTGCGCAGACCGTCGAAGAACGGTCCGGTCGGCAGCACCTTCTGCGTGACTTTCAGCCCGACCTTGGACCATTCGTCGATCACCCAGGCGGCGATATATTTATACGGCTGCTCAACGTTGCGGTTCATCAGTTCGAACGACAAGCCTTCCGCGCCCGCCTCTTTCAGCAGCCGCTTTGCCTCGGCGCGGGATTTCTCGATATCCGGCCAATACCCGACGATTTTTTGCAATTCGTCCTTCGTCGCGGCCATCGGCGAGCCAGGGAACACAATCCCGCCAACAGTGCGGATGTTCGCGATGCGCGACAGGCCCACGGCCCCGTGCCACTGATCGATCGCCAAAGCCAAGGCCCGCCGCACGCGCACATCGTCGAAAGGCTTTTTCTGGTGATTAGCCGTGATGATGTTCACGCAGTTCCAGTCGCCGGTTTGCACCGTGATTTTATCGCCGAGTTCCTTCACCAACTGATCGCGCGCCGACGGTGGCAATCCGCGGAATTCCATGGCGGCCCGGTCGCCGCGGATGGCCTCGATTTCCACTGCTTGCTTGGGCGCGAAAATGCCGGTGAACCCATCCAGATGCGGCAGGCCTTTGCGGAAATAGTCCGGATTGCGCTCGCCGCTGATGGATTGCCCGATCTGGTAATCCTTGAATTTGAACGGGCCGGAGCCCATCACGTTCCGCTCATACCAGTGCGGGTCTTTCTCCAGGATTTCTTTCTTGTAGATATACGCGAAGGGATCGCCCAAGGCCGGCAGAAACGCGGAGGTCGCGAATTTCAGCTTGAACACCACAGTGCTGGCGTCCGGCGCCTCCACCGTATCGATCATGACGAAATACGGCGCGCGCGCCGACAGCACGCCCGGGCTGGGACGCACCAGTTCCTGCCAGGATTTCGCGACATCGAAGGCCGTCAGTACCGACCCGTCGTGCCATTTCACGCCGTCGCGGATCTTGAACGTCCAGGTCTTGCCCGCATCCGTCGGCTTCGGCATTTCGGTGCAAAGATCGCACACGAAATCGTCGGGAGACGCCGGATTATCCGGATTGATGCGGATCAGCACGCTGTAAAACGGCGCTGTCGCATGCACCGTCGCATAAGTCGTCTCCCGGTGCGCATCCAGGCTGGGCGGCGCATCCGCGGGAATCATGAAGGTAAATTGCCCGCCGTCCTTCACCGTTTCCGCCGTTGCCGGCAACGCAAAAGCCGCCAACGCCAACGCGAACAACCCGGAACGGATCATGGTGATACCCTTCATGTTAAACCTCGGTACAGGCGACGAAATGGCCGGGCCGCGTCTCGCGCGTTTCCGGTCGGCTAACTTTGCAGCTTGCCACGGCGGACGGGCAACGCGGATGGAACACGCAGCCTGACGGCGGATTGATCGGGCTCGGCACTTCGCCCTGCACCGGCCGAAATACGCGCCCTTGCTCCACCAAAGGATCGGGCACCGGAACGGCGGCCAGCAGCGCCTTGGTGTAGGGATGTTGCGGATTGTCGAACAACTCGTCGCTGTCGGCCAATTCGACGATTCGGCCCAGATACATTACCGCCACCCGCTGGCATAAATGCCGGACGACCGAAAGATCGTGCGCGATGAACAGATATGTCAGGCCGAATTTCTCGCGCAAATCCTCCAGCAGGTTGATCACCTGCGCTTGGATCGACACGTCCAGCGCGGACACCGGCTCATCGCAGACGATGAACTCGGGGTTCATCGCCAAAGCACGCGCAATGCCTACGCGCTGGCGCTGACCGCCGGACATTTCGTGCGGATAGCGGTCGGCAAAACCGGCATTCAGGCCGCATGTGGTCAGCAGTTCCAACACCCGAGCCTGGCGTTTGGCGGCGTCGGGTTCGATCCCATGCACTTTCATGGGTTCGGCGATGATCTGGCCGATCTTCATGCGGGGATTTAACGAGCTGAACGGGTCCTGGAAGATCACCTGGATCTTTTGCCGCAGCTTCACCATCTCCCGCTGGCCCAACGATGCGATATCGACGCCGTCGTAGACGATCGATCCGGCGGTGGGATTCTCCAGGCGCAGAATGCAACGGCCGGTCGTGGTTTTGCCGCACCCGGACTCGCCCACCAGTCCCAAGGTTTCGCCCCGTCCGACGGTGAAATCCACCCCGTCCACGGCTTTCACTTCGCCCACGGTGCGCCGCGTCACGATCCCCTCGGTGATGGGGAAGTGCATGCGCAGGCCTTTGACTTCCAGCAGCGGTGTCGTCATGCGGCTTGATCCGTCGCGGTAAATTCCCCGGCGCGGAAGCACGCGGCGAAATGGTCGCCGTCTCCGGCACGTTGCAGAACTGGCCGAGACCCGGCGCACGCGTCCACCGCGAAACGGCAGCGCGGCCTGAAGGCGCAGCCGGCGTCCAAACGGGTCAGATCGGGCGGTTGCCCTTCCACCGGTTCCAGACGCGCCTGCCGAGGTCGGTCCAGACGCGGCACGGAACGGAGCAAGGCGATCGTGTAGGGATGTCGAGGGTCATGGTAGATCGCGGCAGCCGAACCGCTTTCCACGATCCGTCCGGCATACATGACATTCACCCGCGTGGCGTAGCGCGCGACGATGCCGAGATTATGGGTGATAACGATCAGCGCGATGTTCAGCCGCTGCGTCAGTTCCTTCATCAGCTCCAGAATTTGCGCCTGGATGGTGACGTCCAGCGCCGTCGTGGGCTCATCCGCGATGATCAGCTTTGGGTCGCAGGCCAAGGCGATGGCGATCATGACGCGCTGGCGCATGCCGCCGGACAGCTGATGCGGATACTGCTGCAAACGGCGCCCGGCGTCGGCGATGCCGACCAGCCGCAGCAGGTCCATCGCCCGTTCCACCGCCTGCGCGCGCGTGGCAGCGCGATGCTGCTCCAGCGTTTCGGTCAGCTGGCGTTCGATGGTCAGCACCGGGTTCAGCGAGGTCATCGGCTCCTGGAAGATCATGCCGATCTGGCTGCCGCGCAGCCGGCGCATTTCCTCTTCCGACAGCTTCAGCAGGTCGCGCCCGTCGAACAGCACTTCGCCCGCCGTGATCCGCCCTGGCGGGTCGGGGATCAGGCGCAGAATGGACATGGCACCGACGGATTTGCCTGAGCCGCTTTCGCCGACGATCGCGACTGTCTCGCCGGCGTTAACGGTGTAGCTGATCCCGTCGACAGCCCGCACGATGCCCGCACCCGTCCGAAATTCGGTGTGCAGTCCGCGGATGTCGAGGAGTGGTCGCAAAGTCCCCTCCCGAACGTTTGCCTGTGAAGCCCTGATTGGTTCTTGTGTTGCGCCTCCGTAGAGGAGGGCTGGTCCCGGTGTCAACGCGCCGTTTGACCGGCCGAGGCGGTCAGGCTGCCGCCACCAGCGCGACCCCCGCACAGATCGGCGCCACCGCACCTGAAGCGCCCGAGGTGCGCGGTCGAGAGGCGATCTGCATCCCGGTGCCGACTATAAGCGCGTGAGCGGCGAATCCCGCGATGAAGGGAGCGTCGATGTTGCCCGCCCTTGGGCCCTCGGGCTATCGTCCGCCAATGCATTACGAATGAGCCGGGCCTATGAGGGCCATCGACAACGAACACAGCTTCGCCGGGTATGATCGGCGCGGGAACGAGAAAGGGGCGATCGATGCGGCGTTTCGCGATGGCAGCGGCACTATTGTTAACGATGATGGTGCCGGCTCTGGCGCAATATCCAGGCGAATGGGTGCTGGGTCAGTACCAGGGTGGTCGCTATTGGTTTCCAGGCATCGTCGCCGCCAGCGGCAATGGTAAGGTCACGATCCGCTACGATGACGGCACGCGCGAGACGCTGTCGCCCGAGCGTGTTCGGCTTTATGACTGGAAGGCGGGTTCGCGTATCGAATGTCGCTGGAAGAACGGCGGCGACTGGTATGCCGGTCGCGTCGTATTTCTCGACAAGGCGACGCTGCACATCAAATACGACGATGGCGATTTCGAGAAGACATCGACCGGGCGCTGCCGGTCGAACTAAGGCAACGTCGCGTTTCCGGCCGATGAGGCAAAACGACCCCGCGCCCTTTCCCGCCAAGGGATTTCCCACGCCAGGGGGCGTTCGGTCCCGGTGTCAACGCGCCGTTTGACCGGCCGGGGCGGTCAGGCCACCGCCAGCAGTACGACCCCCGCGCAGATCAGTGCCGCCGCGCCCAGGTGCATCGGGCCCAGCGGCTCCTCGAACGCGAAGTGGCCGATCAGCATGGCGGCGACATATGACACGGCGGTGCAGGGCAGGGCGACCGACATCGGGATGCGGCGCAAGGCCACGATATAGAGAATCGCCGCCCCGCCGTACAGCACAAGCCCGGCCATTGTGCGGATGTCCAGCAGCTGCGCCACGAAGTTCGGCGCGGCGGCGCCCGCTTTCAGCAGCGTCTGTCCGCCCATGCTGGTGGCGATGGCGACCGCCAGAACCGCCCAATAGGCCATCACGACGCCTCATCCTCCGCCGCTCGGTTGCGGGAAATCAGGCGCACCGTCCCCTGCGGCTTGCCGTTGGCCGATAGGAAGGTGCGCCCGACATATTCGCCCAACACGCCCAGAATCATCGATTGGACTCCGCCGACCAGCAGGATGACGACCATGGTGGACGCGTAGCCGGAAGGCGTCCCCCGCACCACCAACGCCTCGATAATGGTCAGCGCGGCCCCGATCGCGCCCAGGGTCGCCATGCCGATCCCCAGGAACGTCGCCATCCGCAGTGGCGCGAGGGAAAAACTGGTCGCGAGGTTCAACCACAGCCGCACCAGCCGGGTCAGGGTGTAGTTCGAGCGCCCCTCGGCTCGGGGAAGGTGCCGGACCTCGATGCTGTCGATGCGCTGGGTGACCTCCATGATCAGCCCGTCCACATAGGGGTAGGGGCCGGTGTAGCGGGTCACCGATTGGACGACCAACCGCGCCATGCAGCGGAACGACGACAGATAAAGGCCCTTCGGCTTGTCCAGCAGCCGGTCGGCGACGGCGTTGGCGAAGCGGCTGCCGATGTTGCGCCACAGCGCGTGCTTCTTGCTGGCGTAGCGGGTGTAGACGACATCCCAGCGGCCGTTGCGGGCGTGGTCGTACAGGCGCACCACTTCCTCGGGCGGGTTCTGTAGATCGTCGTCCATCGTGATCACGTAGTCGCCGCGCGCTCGGCGGAGGCCGGTCATCACGGCGTTATGCTCGCCGTAGTTGCGGGCATGCTCGATATAGATCAGCGGCACGGTCGCGGTGCCCAACAGAGCCTGACAGACCTCGGCGGAGTTATCCGGGCTGCCGTCGTTGACCAGGATGATTTCCATCCCGCCCTCGGGCTTTAATGCCGACAGTTCCGCGACCAGCTGGCCGACGGTGTTGGCGCCGCGATAGACGGGAACGACGATGCTCAGGCCGGGATGGTCGGTCATGGTTTCTCCGCGATCGCCAGCACCGATCCTCCGAAGGGCAGGGGCGGCAAGCGTCGTTCGAGCTGGGTGATGCCATGCAATGTGGCATCGAGCCATGGCGGAAACGGGGCAACGTCGGAGTCCGCGTCGCCCCGGGCGAGGATTTTGCGCTGCAGGATCATGAGCGGGAGCAGGAGGCTGTTCCAATACCGGGTCCGGATATTGTTGAACCCGGCGCCGCGGAGCATGCACGCCGTCTGCGCCGCTGTCTGTCGGCGAACGTTGTGGACCCGATGGTCGTGCGCGGACAGCAGCCACATATAGGCCGGCATGTTCAGCACCAGCCGCCCTCCCGGTTTCAGCACCCGCCGCAGTTCGGCCAACGCTTGGGCCGGATCGACAGCCGCGTGACAGAGCACATCGGCGGACATGGCGGCATCGAAGCTGGCATCCGCGAAAGGCAGTGCGTTGACGCTCCCCCGCGCGACGGGGGTTTGGGCCTTGGCGGCGGCGCGGGGGGCGGCTTGGGCGGACCACTCGACACCGATGGTGCGTAGGTCGGGCCGGTGGGTGCGCAGATGCTTGAGGAACCCGCCGGTGCCGCAGCCGGCGTCCAGGACGGCGCCCTCGATCCCCGCCAACGCCGCACGCAGCCGAACATGCAGGGCGCGATACCACCACATGCCGTCCTCGGCTTCGTCCATCAGGGCATATTCGGCTGGCTCCATGGCGGCGGTGCTTGCCTTGGCGAGGGGCCGGCCGCAAGGGCGATTTGTTCGCCGGCCTGCCCGACCTTGACCCGGCGCGCCCCAGTCGCGACAACAAGCCTGCCTCGCGCAAGGCCGGTCCGGGACCTCCGCCGGCCTTTTCCCCAACCCGGACCCAAGCATGACCGCCCACGACCCCGTCCGGTTCGTCGCCAAGAACATGCGGCTGGACCTCGAACTGATCGCCCGCACCATCGCGCCCGGCTCCCGCGTGCTGGATATCGGCTGCGGCGACGGGTCGCTGATCGAGAAGCTGTTTCACGAAAAAGGCTGCGACGCCCGCGGGATCGAGATCGACATGGCCGAAGTCACGCACGCCGTCGCCCATGGCCTGCCGGTGATGCACGGCGACGCGGACACCGACCTTGCGCATTATCCCGACGCCGCGTTCGACTACGTGGTGCTGTCCCGCACGCTTCAGGCCGTGGAGAAACCCCGCGTCGTGCTGCGGGAGATGCTGCGCATCGGCGCTCGGGCCGTCGTCAGTTTCCCGAACTTCGGCCATTGGCTGGTGCGCTGGCAGTTGCTGAGCACCGGCCGCATGCCGATGACGGCGACCTGGTCCCGCCCGTGGCACGAGACCCCGAACATCCACCCCTGCACGATCCGCGACTTCTTCGTCCTGTGTCAGGAGGAAGGCTACGTCGTGGAAACCTGGCTGGCGATCGACGATGCCGGCGGCCGCGCGCCTTGGCGTCGGTTCCCGCGGCTGGCGAACCTGTTCGGGGAGCAGGGGTTGTTCGTCCTGCGGCGCGCCTGAGTTCAAGCCGCTGCCGGGATGCGGAAGAGTCCGACCCGGAACACGTCACGGAACACGCGCATGCCCTCGGGCGTGATATCCAGCGTGCGCGATCCCGGCCGTTGCCGCACCCAGCCGCGTGTTAGGCTGTGCCGGCAGAGCGCCTTCCCCAGCCGCCCGGAGAAATGCGGCCGCCGTTCGCTCCAATCCAAGCAAACCCCGCACAACGGCAGCGCTCGGGTTGTCCGTGGCGGGTCCAGAACGATGCCCAGACCATCGAGGAAGCGCACACCGGCCTCCGTCACGATGCCGGCGTCGTCGTCCAGCTCCACCCAGCCTTCTCCTCGCATGGCGTCCGCGATCCCGACGCCGAGCTGACCGGCGATGTGGTCGTAACAGGTGCGGGCAAGCCGCATCGTGGCATCGCGCGGGCCGGTGCGCGGGGCCAGCGTGCCCGCCGCGACAATCATGAGGCTCTCCAGCATCCGCGCGACCTGCGGCGTTGCCAGCCGGTGGTACCGGTGGCGCCCCTGCTGGATCACGCCGACTAGGCCGGAGGCGCAGAGCCTCCCCAGATGTGCGCTCGCCGTCTGCGGCGTGATCCCCGCCGCCCGCGCCAGTTCGGTCGCCGTCAGCGCCCGCCCGTCCATCATCGCCTGGAGCATCGCCGCCCGCGCCGGCTCCCCGACCAAGGCCGCGACTTCCGCCATCGAGGATGTGGTGACCATGGAGGTTGCTCCCAATTTTCCATCGGTTTTCTAGCACGCGCCGCCACAGGATGCTTCGGCCGCGAACGAAGCATCGGGCGGCACCGATCCGGCAGGTTGCCCGCCTGTTCGAAGAATCGGAAGGAACCGCTTCATGCCCGAGCCCCGCTTTTACGGCTGGACCGTCGTCGCCGCCGCGTTCGTCGTCGCGGTCTTCGGCTGGGGCGTCGGGTTCTACGGCCCACCGATCTATCTCCAGGCTGTCCGGGACACGCGCGGCTGGTCGGTGGCGCTGGTGTCGGCGGCGATGACTGTCCACTTCCTGATCGGCGCCGCGATCGTCGCCAATCTCCCGCGGCTGCACCGTCGCTTCGGTATCGCGGCGGTCACCGTCGCCGGAGCGGCCAGCCTCGCGCTCGGCGTCACCGGCTGGTCGCTCGCGCGGGAACCTTGGGAACTGTTCGCCGCGACGTTCTTCAGCGGAGCCGGCTGGGTGACCCTGGGCGCGGCGGGCATCAACGCGATGGTGTCCCCCTGGTTCAACCGCCGCCGTCCCGCTGCGTTGTCGATGGCCTACAACGGCGCCAGCATCGGCGGTGTGATCTTCTCCCCGCTCTGGGTGGCGCTAATCGGTTGGGGCGGATTCCGGCGCTTGAGGACGGCGATATCCCCGTCGGCTCGGCCAGTCGCCGCGATCCGGTCGCCAACCTGTGGAAAGACGGCGCGTTCCGGACGTTGGCACTGGGTATGGCGCTGGGCCTGTTCGCGCAGATTGGGCTGATCGGGCATCTTTTCTCGCTGCTGGTTCCGGCTATGGGCGCGCAGGGGGCGGGCCTCGCCGCCGGCCTGTCCACGGCGATGGCGATCGGCGGCCGCACGCTGTTGGGCTGGCTGATGCCCGCGCATACAGACCGTCGCATCGTTGGCGCGGTGAATTACGGCGTCCAGATCGCGGGCTGCGGGGCGTTTCTCGCGGCCGGAGGCACCAACGTGCCGCTGTTGCTGACCGGCGTGGTGTTGTTCGGCATGGGGATCGGCAACACGACCTCGATCCCGCCGCTGGTCGCGCAGTCCGAATTCGCGCGGGAAGACGTTGGCCGCGTGGTGGCTCTGACTACGGCGGTGTCGCAGGGGTTCTATGCGTTCGCCCCAGCGGTGTTCGGCGTGATCCGGGAGGAGTCGGTGGTGGCGGTCCTGTTCCTGGTCGCGGCCGCGCTTCAAGCCGCGGCGGCGTGTTCATATTGGAAAGGGCGGGGTGCGTGGCAGGACTCGGAGCAACCGCCGGATAGAACTTGATCCGTCCATTCTCTGGCATATATCATGGCATATACCATCGGCGAGGCCCCCGTCATGACCCAGACTGCCAAACTGTTCACCAACGGCCGCAGCCAAGCCGTCCGTCTGCCCGCAGCCTACCGGTTCGACGCCAAGGAGGTCTTCATTCGACAGGACCCGAATACCGGCGACGTGATCCTGTCCCGTAAACCGCCATCCTGGAACGGTTTTCTGGCCGCTGTCGCGGACCTCGAGCCCACGGATGTACTCCTCACGGCACGCGACACGCGAGACCAAGACCGCGACCCGTTCAAGGGGTGGGACGAGTGACGTTGTGGATGCTCGACACCAATATCGTAGGACATCTTCTTAATGCACATCCCACGGTAACCAACCGGGTGGTATCGGTGCCCATGGGATCGCTGCGCCTGTCGGCAATCACGGAGGGTGAGCTCCTTTTCGGCTTGGCCAAGCGCCCCGAAGCCAAGCGTCTGCACCGCGCGGTGGACGAATTCCTCCAGCGGGTCGATGTCCTCCCCTGGGATAGCGCGGTCGCGGCCCGCTATGGCGTCCTCCGAGCGGAAACCTCTCGCAAAGGCAAGACACTCGGGTCGCTCGATCTGCTGATTGCCGCCCACGCGCTCGCGGCGGGATCCGTGCTGGTCACGAACGACCAAGCCTTCCGGATGGTGGACGGTTTGCCCATCGAGGACTGGACCCAACCACCCTAACCCGCCTCCGCCAGCACCAACCGCCGCCGCGCGACCGCCTGTAGCGGCATCGCCGCGTAAACATCCTTCACCGCTTCCGTAATCGTAACCCCAGCCAGAGCCGGCACCAACCGCCGCCCGGTATCCTCGATCAGCGGCGCGGCCCTTAATATAAGCCGCAACCGCGTCGGCGGCACCCACAGCGCCGCATCGTGCCGCTCCGCTCGGAACAGCGCCGAGGCCAGCAGCTGATCCAGCTGCCGCACCGAATACGGATGCCCATGGCCGAACGGCGTGCTCTCCCAATAGGCCCACATGCCGGTGCGGTTGGGCGCGACAACCAGCAGCCGTCCGTCGTCCTTCAGCACGCGCCAGACCTCCCGCAGCATCCGCCGCGCGCTCTCGGCGGCTTCGAGGCCGTGGACCAGGAGGATGCGGTCGAAGCTGAGGTCGGGGAAGGGCAGGGCGTCTTCCTCGGCGGAGCAGGACAGCCCTGGCGCGCCGGCCGGCCAGCGGGCGGCGCCCATCTGGGCGGGAGTCAGAGCAATGCAGGACAAAGCCTGCTCCCGCCAAAGCCGCAGGTAGGGCCCGGTATGGCCGATGCCCAGCACGGACTGGCCTTTCAGGTTAGGCCATTGGGCAAAAAGCCGCTCCCGCAGAAGGCGCGCGGTGACGGCCCCCCAAGCGGAGGTGTAAAAGTCGGCGGTCGCTTGCGCATCCGGGGCCATGCAACGATGCTATAGCACAAAAGCCGGTCTCCGGCGGTACCGTGAAAGGCTCCGATCATGACAATATCCGCGACAGCCGTCCCCATCCTGAAGGACAACTACGCTTGGCTGCTGAAAGACAGTGAGACGGGCGCCACGGCGATCGTCGATCCGGCCGACGCCAAGCCGATCATCGCCGCCATCGAGGCGGCTGGCGGGCGCCTGGACATGATCCTGTTGACGCACCACCACGCCGACCACACGGCCGGTACCGATGAGGTCCGCGCCCATTTCAAATGCCCCGTCGTGGGAGCCGCCGCCGACGCGCACCGACTGCCGAAGCTGGATATCGCGGTGAAGGAAGGCGACACGGTCGCCCTGGGCAACGCCATGGGGCAGGTCATCGACACCCCCGGCCACACCCGCGGCCAGATCAATTTCTTTTTTCCCGAAGGCCCCGTGCTGCTGTCCGGCGACACGCTGTTCAGCCTCGGTTGCGGCCGCCTGATCGAGGGCACCGCCGGGGAGATGTTCGATAGTTTGGGTAAGCTGGCGGTGCTTCCGCCCAACACCCTGGTCTGCTGCGGCCATGAATATACAGAGAGCAACGCCCGCTTCGCGCTGTCCGTCGATCCGGACAACGCCGCCCTGAAGGCCCGTTCGGCCGAGGCCGCCGCCCAGCGCGCCGCCGGCAAGTCCACCATCCCGTCGGTCCTGTCCGACGAACTCGCCGCCAATCCCTTCCTTCGCGCCAAGGACGTCGCCGCTCTGGCGGACGTGCGCGGCAAAAAAGACAGGTTCTGAGCCATGAAACTGCATTACTCCGGCACCAGCCCCTATGTCCGCAAGGTCATGGCCTGCGCCATCGCGCGCGGGCTCGACGGGCGGATCGAAAAACACATCAGCAACCCGCATGCTTCCCCGGCCGATCTGCTGGCCGACAACCCCCTGTCCCGAGTCCCGTGCCTCGTCACGGACGACGGCCTGTCGCTCTATGACAGCCCTGTCATTTGCGAATACCTGGATAGCATCGGCGACGCGCCGCATCTCTTTCCGCCTGCCGGCCCCGCCCGTTGGCGTGCGTTGAAGCTGCAAGCCATGGGCGACGGCATCCTCGACTCGGCGGTTCCCTGCCGGGGCGAGCTCGGCCGGCCCCAAGAGGCCGCACGCGATGCGGCGATCGCCCGCTACAAGACACAGATGCTGCGGACGGTCGCAGCGCTGGAGGCAGATTTGCCGGGGACCGGCCTGGATATCGGCACGATCGCGGTTGCCTGCGCCCTCGGATACATGGATTTCCGCTTCGCATCGGACCCCTGGCGCCCCGGTCATCCGAAACTGACCGCTTGGTATGAGGGCTTCTCCGCGACTCCGGCGATTGCCGCGACCGCGCCCAAGGAATGACGGATTTGCGCGATGCCGGGGCCGACTCGGCCTCGGTCATCCAAGCTTTGGGGCTGGAACCGCACCCGGAGGGTGGATTTTACCGCGAAACGTGGCGCGACTCGCCGGAAACAGGGGGCAGGGGGGCGGGTACCGCGATCCTGTTTCTCCTGCGCGCGACCGACAGAAACCGATGGCACCGGGTGGACGCGGCTGAGTTATGGATTTGGCAGGCCGGTGCACCGCTGGAACTGACGGTGGAACCTGCCCCGCCAATGCGCCTGGGACCGGATTTGCCGGCTGGACAGACACTGCATGGCCTGGTTCCGGCGCACGCATGGCAAAAGGCCGCGAGTCTCGGTCCCTGGACGTTATGCACGTGCGTCGTCGCTCCGGCTTTTCGCTTCGACGGCTTCGAAATGCGGCCGGAATCCGCGCTTTGACACCGTCATGTCGAATCCTGCTTAGAGCCGCTTGACTCCCCGATAAGCCGCAACTAGTTTCCGTGCCCTCGGCCCACCCCATGTTCAACCAAGGTGGTTGTCGATCGCAGGCCAAAGATGCAGGCGGCGCCGCTCTCCTCAGGGGTGCCTAGGCCGCTTGTTTCAGGGACCCCGCGGGGTGGGACTATTCCCACGCCGGCGGGCTTTGTCTGTTATCGGTGACTGTTCGCGGTGTTCCAGGGCGGCGCGACCCGGATTGTGAAAGAGGCGACATGCCCACTATCAACCAGCTCATCGCCCACGGGCGCGAGCCACAGAAGACGCGGAACAAGGTTCCGGCGCTCGAAGGCTGCCCGCAAAAGCGCGGCGTATGCACGCGCGTCTACACGACCACCCCGAAGAAGCCGAACTCGGCGCTTCGTAAGGTTGCCAAAGTGCGTCTGACGAACGGCTATGAAGTCGTGAGTTACATCCCCGGCGAAGGCCATAACCTTCAGGAGCATTCCGTGGTGTTGATCCGCGGCGGCCGCGTGAAGGATCTTCCCGGTGTGCGTTATCATATCCTGCGCGGCGTGCTCGACACGCAGGGTCTGCCAAAGCGTCGTCAGCGCCGGTCGCTGTATGGCGCGAAACGGCCGAAGTAAGGGAGCGATCGCATGTCTCGCCGCCGCCGCGCCGTAAAACGCGAAATCCTGCCGGACGCCAAGTTCGGGGACGTCGTCCTCAGCCGTTTCATGAACGCGCTGATGTACGATGGCAAAAAGTCCGCCGCCGAATCGATCGTCTATAACGCTCTCGAGGTGCTGAAGCGCCGCGGTGGGCCGCAGGCCGATCCGGTTCGCATGTTTCATGAGGCGCTGGACAACGTCAAGCCGGCCGTCGAAGTGCGGTCCCGCCGGGTCGGCGGTGCCACCTATCAGGTGCCGGTCGAAGTCCGTTCGGAGCGTCGTCAGGCGCTCGCGATCCGGTGGCTGATCGATGCCGCCCGCAAGCGCGGCGAGCACACGATGCAGGACCGGCTTTCGAACGAACTGCTGGACGCGGTGAACAACCGCGGTTCGGCGGTGAAGAAGCGTGAAGATACCCACCGGATGGCCGAAGCCAACAAGGCTTTCAGCCACTACCGCTGGTAAGAATACAGTCACTCAACGGACCATCACCTGGATCGCTGGAGCATACGACGATGGGTAAAGCGAAATTCGAGCGGAACCTTCCGCACTGCAATATTGGCACGATCGGACACGTCGATCATGGCAAGACGTCGCTGACCGCGGCGATCACCAAGGTCCTGGCCGAATCCGGCGGTGCGACCTTCACTGCGTACGATCAGATCGACAAAGCCCCGGAAGAAAAAGCCCGTGGCATCACGATCTCCACCGCGCACGTGGAATACACCACGGCGAACCGCCACTACGCGCACGTCGACTGCCCCGGCCACGCCGACTATGTGAAGAACATGATCACCGGCGCCGCGCAGATGGATGGCGCGATCCTGGTGGTGTCCGCCGCCGACGGTCCGATGCCGCAGACACGGGAGCACATTCTGCTCGCCCGTCAGGTCGGCGTGCCGGCTCTGGTGGTGTTCCTGAACAAGGTCGATATGGTCGATGACCCCGAGCTGATCGAACTGGTGGAGATGGAGCTGCGCGAGCTGCTGTCGTCTTATCAGTTCCCGGGCGACGACATTCCCATCATCCATGGTTCGGCTCTGATGGCGCTGGAAGGCACCAAGCCGGAAATCGGCCACGATGCGATCCTGAAGCTGATGGCCGCGGTGGACGAATACATCCCGCAGCCGGAGCGCGCTCTGGACCGTCCGTTCCTGATGCCGATCGAAGACGTGTTCTCGATCTCCGGCCGCGGCACCGTCGTGACCGGCCGTGTCGAGCGCGGCATCGTGAAGGTTGGCGAGGAAGTCGAGATCGTGGGCATCAAGCCGACCGTCAAGACAATCGTGACCGGCGTCGAAATGTTCCGCAAGCTGCTCGATCAGGGCCAGGCCGGCGATAACATCGGCGCACTGCTGCGTGGCACTAAGCGCGACGATGTCGAGCGCGGTCAGGTTCTGGCCAAGCCCGGCTCCATCACGCCGCACACCAACTTCAAGGCCGAAGCCTACATCCTGACGAAGGAAGAGGGCGGGCGCCACACCCCGTTCTTCACCAACTACCGCCCGCAGTTCTATTTCCGCACGACCGACGTGACGGGCATGGTGCAGCTGCCGGAAGGCGTCGAGATGGTCATGCCCGGCGATAACGTGTCGATGGATGTCGAACTGATCGCGCCGATCGCGATGGACGACGGCCTGCGTTTCGCCATTCGCGAAGGCGGCCGCACCGTCGGCGCCGGCGTGGTGGCCAGCATCACGAAGTAAAAGCGACCTCGGGTTCGGCGGCGCGACCATTCGGGCACGCCGTCGAATACCGAAACCGGCCGCTGACGTTGGCGGGACCCCAGAAGAGCGAACGATGGACAACCAGAATATCCGCATCCGGCTTAAGGCCTACGATCACCGCGTGCTAGACAACAGCACGAAGGAAATCGTGAACACGGCCAAGCGCACGGGCGCCAGGGTTCGCGGACCGATTCCGCTGCCGACACACATCGAGCGTTTCACCGTGAACCGCTCTCCGCATGTCGACAAGAAAAGCCGCGAGCAGTTCGAAATCCGGACGCACCGCCGCTTGCTCGACATCGTGGAACCGACCCCGCAGACGGTGGACGCGCTGATGAAGCTCGACCTCGCCGCCGGCGTGGACGTCGAGATCAAGATCTAGGCCGGGAGCGAGGGAATTATCATGCGCACCGGATTACTGGCCAAAAAACTGGGCATGACCCGCATCTTTAAGGATGACGGCACGCATGTTCCAGTGACAGTTCTGCATCTGGATCAGTTGCAGGTCGTGGCCGCGATGACACAAGAAAAAGACGGCTACACCGCCGTGCAACTCGGTCTGGGCAAGGCCAAGGTCAAAAACGTGACCCAGCCGATGCGCGGCCACTTCGCGAAGGCGAAGGTGGAGCCGAAGAAGAAGCTCGTGGAATTCCGCGTCGCTCCCGACGCCCTGCTGGAACCAGGCGCGACCCTGTCGGCGGCCCATTTTGCCGTTGGCCAGAAGGTCGATGTATGCGGCACGTCCAAGGGTAAAGGCTTCGCCGGCGGTATGAAGCGCTGGAACTACGCCGGCTTGGAAGCCAGCCACGGCGTGTCCGCCAGCCATCGTTCGCTGGGTTCGACCGGTAACCGTCAGGATCCCGGCAAAACCTTCAAGAACAAGAAGATGGAAGGCCACCTCGGCGTGGAGCGTATCACCACGTTGAACCTGGAAGTCGCCGGCATCGACGCGGACAAAGGTCTGCTGATGATTCGCGGTGCCATTCCGGGCGGCAAAAACGGCTACGTGCTGGTGCGCGACGCAGTCAAAAAAGCGCGCCCGGCGGACGCCCCCTATCCGGCGGCGCTGCTCGAAGCGCCAGCGGTCGCGGGCTGAGGACGAGAACAATGCAAATCGCAATCACCACGCTCGATCAGGGCAGCGCCGGCGAAGCCGACCTTCCCGACGACATCTTCGCTGTCAGCCCCCGAGCCGACATCATGGCACGCGTTGTACACTGGCAATTAGCGAAACGCCGGTCCGGCAATCACAAGGTTAAGGGGATGGCGGAGGTTTCCGGCACCACCAAGAAGCCTTACAAGCAAAAGGGCACCGGTAACGCTCGTCAGGGTAGCCTGCGCTCGCCGCAGTTTCGCACCGGCGGTGTCGTGCACGGTCCGGTCGTGCGTTCGCACGAATACAGCCTGAACAAGAAAGTCCGTCGTCTGGGGCTGATCTCCGCGCTGTCGCAGAAGGCGGCCGAGGGCAAGCTGGTCGTGTTGGACGCCGCGGCGGGTTCGCTGAAGACGGGCGAGTTGGCGAAGAAGCTCAAGGCGCTGGGATGGAAGTCCGCTTTGATCGTGGATCGCGCGGTGGACCAGGATTTCCTGCGCGCCAGCCGCAACATTCCGCATTTCGATCTGCTGCCGACAGTTGGCGCGAATGTCTATGACATTTTGCGGCACGACGTCCTGGCGATCACCACGGCTGGCCTTGCCGGTCTGTCCGAACGTCTGACGCCAAGCGCGGGAGAAGCGGCATGAGCGAGACGGTCAAAAAGCGCAAGCCGGTGCTGTCGCGCGAGGCGATGTACGAGATCATCCGCCGCCCGATCATCACCGAAAAGGCGACGATCCTGTCCGAACAGAACCAGTTCGTGTTCCAGGTCGCGATCGATGCGACCAAGCCCGAGATCAGAACGGCGGTCGAAACCCTGTTCAACGTTAAGGTCGAAGGCGTGAACACGCTGATCCAGAAGGGCAAGACCAAGCGCTTCAAGGGCCGGCCGGGCGTTCGGTCCGACGTCAAGAAAGCCTTCGTCCTGCTGGCGGCCGGTCAGTCGATCGATTTCACCACCGGCCTCTCATAAGGCGCACGCGAGATGGCACTGAGACAATTCAATCCGGTCACCCCCAGCCTTCGCGGCACGGTGTTGATCGATCGTTCCGATCTGTGGAAGGGCAAGCCCGTCAAGGGTCTGACCGAAGGTCAGCACAGCCACGGTGGCCGTAACAACCATGGCCGTATCACGACCCGGTTCCGGGGCGGCGGACACAAGCAAGCCTACCGCGTGGTGGACTTCAAGCGTCGCAAATTCGACGTGCCGGCCGTTGTCGAACGCCTGGAATACGATCCGAACCGCACGGCGTTCATTGCGCTGCTCAAGTACCAGGACGGCGAGTTGGCCTATATCCTGGCGCCGCAGCGTCTGAAGGTTGGCGATTCCGTGATTGCCGGCGCCCGCGCCGACATCAAGCCGGGTAATGCGATGCCGCTGGGTGCCATCCCGGTCGGGACAATCATCCACAACATCGAGATGAAGCTCGGTGCCGGCGGCAAGATCGCGCGGTCCGCTGGGACATACGCACAGTTGGTCGGCAAAGACGCCGGGTACGCGCAGATCAAGCTGATGTCCGGCGAACTCCGTATGGTGCGGGCCGAGTGCATGGCCAGCATCGGCGCGGTGTCCAACCCGGACAACATGAACCAGAAGATCGGCAAGGCCGGTCGTATGCGCTGGTTGGGCTTCCGTCCTCACAACCGCGGTGTCGTCATGAACCCGGTCGATCACCCGCACGGCGGTGGCGAAGGCCGCACCTCGGGTGGCCGTCATCCGGTCACGCCGTGGGGTCTGCCGACGAAGGGCTACAAGACGCGCACCAACAAGCGGACGGATAGTTTGATCATCCGCCGCCGCAACAAGGGTAAATAAGATGGCGCGTTCCGTCTGGAAGGGTCCGTTCGTCGACGGTTACCTGCTGAACAAGGCCGAAGCGTCGCGGGCGTCGGGCCGCAACGAGATCATCAAGATCTGGTCGCGCCGCTCGACAATTCTGCCGCAGTTCGTCGGTCTGACTTTCGGCGTCTACAACGGCCACAAGTTCCTGCCCGTGCAGGTGAACGAAAACATGGTCGGCCATAAATTCGGCGAATTCTCGCCAACCCGGACCTTTACCGGGCACTCGGCCGACAAGAAGGCGAAGCGGGGCTGACATGAGCAAGCCAAACACACCGCGCGCGCTCGCGGATACCGAGGCTCAGGCCATCGTTAGCAACCTGCGGGTCAGCCCGCGCAAGCTGAATCTGGTCGCCGCGATGATCCGCAATCTGCCCGCGCAAAAGGCCGTCGCCACGCTGACGTTCAGCAAGCGCCGCATCGCGCAGCAGGTCAAAAAGGGCCTGGAAAGCGCGATCGCCAATGCCGAAAACAACCATCAGCTCGATGTCGACCGTCTGGTCGTCTCCCGCGCCGAGGTCGGTCGTTCGGTGGTGATGCGCCGTTTCCATGCGCGTGGCCGCGGTCGCGCCGCACGCATCGAAAAATGGTTCAGCCATTTGAAGATCGTCGTCGCCGAACGCGCCCAGGAAGAGGAGGCCGCATAATATGGGTCACAAAGTAAACCCGATCGGTCTGCGCCTCGGCATCAACCGGACCTGGGACAGCCGCTGGTTCGCCGGCAAGGATTACGCCAATCTGCTGCATGCCGACGTCGCGCTGCGCGCGCATCTTCGGAAGAAGCTGCATGGTGCCGGCGTGTCCCGCGTGGTGATCGAACGTCCGGCCAAAAAGCCGCGCGTTACGATTTATGCCGCGCGTCCCGGCGTGGTTATCGGCAAGAAGGGCCAGGACATCGAGACCTTGAAGAAGGATCTCACCAAGATGGCCAAGGCTGAGGTGTCGCTGAACATCGTCGAAATCCGCAAGCCGGAAATCGATGCGACGCTGGTGGCCGAGAACATCGCGCAGCAGCTCGAACGCCGCGTTGCTTTCCGTCGTGCCATGAAGCGTGCGGTGCAGTCCGCGATGCGTTTGGGCGCCCAAGGCATCCGGATCAACTGCGGCGGCCGTCTTGGCGGCGCGGAAATTGCCCGCGTGGAATGGTATCGCGAAGGTCGCGTGCCCCTGCACACGCTGCGTGCCGACATCGATTTCGGTGTGGCGACGGCGAAGACGACATACGGCACCTGCGGCGTAAAAGTCTGGGTGTTTAAGGGCGAGATTCTCGCGCACGATCCGATGGCGCAAGACAAGCGCGCCGCGGAACAGGCTCCTCAGAGGTAGATGGTCGATGCTGTCCCCCAAGCGCACTAAATACCGCAAGCAGCACAAGGGCCGCATTCATGGCGCGTCCAAGGCTGGCACGTCGTTGAACTTCGGCGCCTATGGCTTGAAGGCCCTGGAACCCGAACGCATCACCGCGCGGCAGATCGAATCCGCTCGTCGCGCCATCACGCGCGCCATGCGCCGTGCCGGTCGCGTGTGGATCCGGATTTTTCCGGATGTGCCGGTCTCCACGAAGCCGGCCGAAGTCCGCATGGGCTCCGGCAAGGGTTCGCCGGAGTTCTGGGTGGCGCGCGTTGCCCCCGGCCGCATCATGTTCGAGATCGACGGCGTTCCCGCCGAATTGGCGAAAACCGCCTTGACGCTGGGCGCGGCCAAGCTGCCGATCAAGACCAAATTCATCGCCCGTATCGGAGACGCCTGATATGGCCAAGTCGGTGCAAAACAAGGCGAACGACGTACGCACGAAGACGCCGGACGAGTTGGCGGCGCTGCTGCTGGATCTCCGGAAGGAGCAGTTCAATCTGCGCTTCCAGCGTGCGGCGGGACAAAATGAGGGCATCGCCCGCGTCAAGCAGGTGCGGCGTGAGATTGCCCGTGTGAAAACCATTGCGGCGGAGAAGCACGCTTCTCCCGCCACGCAGTCTTAAGGAGCCAGGTCGATGCCAAGGCGCGTCCTGACCGGACGGGTGACGAGCGACAAGATGGACAAGACCGTCACGGTTCTTGTCGATCGCCGCGTGATGCACCCGCTGTACAAGAAGTTCATCCGTCGCTCGAAGAAATACGCGGCGCATGACGAAGAGAACACCTGCAAGATCGGCGACTCGGTTCGTATCGAGGAATGCCGTCCGATCAGCAAGCGCAAGACATGGCTGGTGATCGAGCGCAACGGTACGCCGTTGGCCGAGAATGCGGCTGAAGGAGTTGCGGCATGATCGCGGTTGAAGCCAATCTCGAAGTTGCCGACAATTCCGGCGCGCGTCGCGTCCAGTGCATCAAGGTGCTGGGCGGCTCCAAGCGTAAGACCGCGTCGGTCGGCGATGTGATCGTTGTGTCGATCAAGGAAGCCATTCCTCGCGGCAAAGTTAAGAAGGGCGACGTTCATCAAGCAGTGATCGTGCGCACGTCCTATCCCGTTCGTCGCGCCGATGGCTCCGCGATCCGCTTCGACCGCAACGCGGCCGTGCTGATCAACAAGCAGCAGGAGCCGATCGGCACCCGTATCTTTGGGCCGGTGGTGCGTGAACTGCGTGGACGCAAGTTCATGAAGATCATCAGCCTTGCGCCGGAGGTGTTGTAATGGCCGCGCGTATTCGTAAAGGCGACACCGTTGTGGTGATCGCGGGCGCCAGCAAGGGTCGCCGGGGCGAAGTGCTGCGGGTGATCCCGCGGGACAACCGCGCTGTCGTGCAGGGTGTGGCGTTGGCGACACATCACGTGAAGCCGACCAGCATGGAACAGGCCGGTGGCATCCAGACGCGCGAAGCGGCGGTGCACTTGTCCAATCTGATGTTGATCGATCCGAAAAGCGAGAAGCCGACCAAGGTCGGGTTTCGTGTCCTGGAAGACGGTCGCAAGGTTCGCGTCGCCAAGGCGACCGGCGACGTGATCGAAAGCTGAGGCGAGTATCATGAGCGGAACAAAGAACGCAAAGGGCGGCAAGCCCGGCGCGAAGGGCGCTAAAACCGCCGGCGGACGCGGTGGCGGTCAGGGTGCGGCTCCGCCGACCCGCGAGGCGCGTCGTGCGGCACGCGATTCGCAGACGGCCGGTGCCGACGAAAACCCGCTGGCCTCCCCCGGCGAAACGCCGCGGATGAAGCAGCGGTATCTGTCGGAGATACGGGCGAAATTGCAGGCGGAGTTCGGCTACAAGAACCCGATGCAGGTTCCCAAGCTCGACAAGATCGTCATCAATATGGGCGTTGGCGAAGCCACGGGCGACCAGAAGAAGCTGGACGCCGCGGTGTCGGAGTTAATGGCCATCGCGGGGCAGCGGCCGGTGAAAACGGTGGCGAAGAAAGCGATCGCCGGCTTTAAGATCCGCAAGGGTCTGCCGATCGGCTGCAAAGTCACGCTGCGTGCGGCGCGTATGTATGAGTTCATGGATCGCTTGGTCACCATTGCTCTGCCGCGCGTTCGCGATTTCCGTGGGATCACTGGTAAGGGCTTCGATGGCCGTGGCAACTTCGCCATGGGCGTCAAGGAGCAGATCATCTTCCCGGAAATCAATTACGACCGGGTGGAATCGATCCGCGGGATGGACATTCAGTTCGTCACCTCGGCGAAGACCGATGCCGAAGCGAAGGCGCTGCTCAAAGCGTTCGATCTGCCTTTCGCGAGTTAACAGGTTTTTTTGGAAAACCGTCGCACCTTCGGACACGCCGAAGGCCGACAGGTTCCGGAGGTAAAAGACAGGATGGCCAAAGTATCTCAGGTCAACCGGAATGCCATGCGGGAGCGTATGGCGAAACGCGACAAGTCCAAGCGCGCCGCGCTGAAGGATGTGTTGATGGACCGCACCCTGCCGGTTGAGGACCGTTTTAACGCGTCGCTCAAACTGGCGCAGCTGCCGCGCAATGGCGCGGCCGTTCGGGTGCGCCTGCGTTGCGAAATGACGGGCCGTTCTCGCGGGAATTACCGCAAGTTCAAGCTTTGCCGTATCGCGCTTCGTGACATGGCCAGCTCGGGGCAAATCCCGGGCATGGTCAAGGCCAGCTGGTAAGGAGGGCCCAGATCTATGTCGCTTTCCGATCCCTTGGGCGATATGCTGACACGCATCCGTAACGCGCAACGCGCGCGTCACGCGACGTGTTCATCGCCCGCGTCTCAACTGCGCGCGAACGTGCTCGGTGTGCTGAAGCGCGAAGGCTTCATCCGCGGCTATGAAGCCACGGAACTGCGCCCCGGCGTTTCGCAAATCCGTATCGAGTTGAAGTACAACGAAGGCGAGCCCGTCATCAAGGAGATCACGCGCATCTCCAAGCCGGGCCGGCGCGTTTACTCGAAGATCAAGGAACTGCCGCGGGTCTATGCTGGCCTGGGTATTTCCATCCTGTCGACGCCGCGTGGCGTCATGAGCGATGCCGAGGCCCGCGCTGCCAATGTTGGCGGCGAAGTCCTCTGCCGCGTGTTCTGATGGAGAGCCGCGAATGTCGCGCGTAGGCAAATATCCCGTGGAGATCCCGGCCGGCGTCCAAGTGGCGATCGCCGGGGGCATTCTCTCCGCCAAAGGCAAGCTGGGCGAGCTTAAGTTGGCGTTGACCGATCAGGTCGACGCCACCGTGGAAGGCAACCGCGTCAGCGTCGCGCCCCGATCCAAGGAGTCCCAGTCGCGGATGATGTGGGGTACCACACGCGCCTTGATCCAAAATATGGTTAAGGGCGTGTCCGACGGTTACAGCAAGACGCTGGAAATCACCGGCACCGGTTATCGCGCCGCGGTTCAGGGCCCGAACCTGGAAATCAACCTGGGTTTTTCGCATCCTGTGATCTATCCGGTCCCGGCCGGCATCAAGATCAGCTGCGAGCGGCCCACGTCGATCAAGGTCGAAGGCGTGGACAAGCGTCTCGTCGGTCAGGTCGCGTCGGAAATTCGCGCGTTCCGTCCGCCCGAACCCTATAAGGGCAAGGGTGCGCGGTACTCGGATGAGGTCATCCGGCGCAAGGAAGGCAAGAAGAAGTAACATGAGCGCCACGCAAGATCTCCGGGACCGCCGGCGCAGCCGTCTGCGGTACCAGCTTCGGGTCAAATCCAACGGGCGTCCGCGCCTGTCGGTCTTCCGCTCGGGCAAGAACATCTACGCTCAGATCATCGACGACAGCCAAGGCCGGACGCTCGCGTCCGCTTCTTCGCTGGACAAGGATCTGCGCGCGGCCATTGCCACCGGGGCCGACAAAGCCGCCGCTACGGCGGTGGGCAAGCTGGTCGCCGAACGGGCGCTCGCCGCTGGGGTCACCCAGGTCGTGTTCGACCGCGGTGCTTATCTGTATCACGGCCGCGTTAAGGCGCTGGCCGAGGCCGCCCGCGAAGGCGGGCTGGACTTCTAGGGGAATGCAAGCAAATGGCACGTGAACCTAGGGAAGGCGGCGGTCGCGGTGGGCGCGAGCGGGAACGCGAGCGCGAAGCCGACGACGGCATCATCGACAAGCTGGTCACCATCAATCGCGTCGCGAAAGTGGTGAAGGGCGGGCGTCGCTTCGCGTTTGCCGCACTCGTTGTCGTGGGCGATCAGAAAGGCCGCGTCGGCTACGGCGCCGGCAAGGCGCGCGAAGTGCCGGAAGCGATCCGCAAGGCGACCGAACGTGCCAAGCGCGGCATGATCCGGGTGCCGATGAAGGAAGGCCGCACGCTGCATCACGATGTTACCGGTGACTTCGGCGCCGGCAGCGTGATCCTGCGTTCCGCCACGGCCGGCACGGGCATCATCGCCGGTGGCCCGCTGCGCGCGGTGTTCGAATCTCTTGGGATCGGCGACGTCGTCGCGAAGAGCCTGGGCAGCCGCAACCCGCATAACATGGTGAAGGCCGCCTTCGCTGCGTTGCAGAAGTGTGCCAGCCCACGTTCGGTTGCGACTCGCCGCGGCAAGAAGGTCTCCGACCTGTTCCCGCGCCGCGACTCGGCGCCTGCTACGGAGGCTGCGGCCAATGCCTAAGATCCGCGTTACGAAGATCGCCTCTCATTTGGGCCGCAAACCCGGTCAGCACGCAACGCTGATCGGTCTGGGCCTGAACAAAATACGGAGCACGCGCGAGTTGGAGGATACGCCTTCGATCCGCGGCATGATCCGCAAAGTTGCCCACCTGATCAAGGTGGAGGAGCTTTCCTAAGATGAACCTGAACGAACTGCGGGATAATCCCGGCGCGCGCCTGAAGTTTAAGCGTCTTGGACGCGGCATCGGCTCGGGCAAAGGCAAAACCTCTGGCAAGGGCGTCAAGGGCCAGAAGGCGCGCGAAGGCGTGTCCCTGAATGGCTTCGAAGGCGGTCAGTTGCCCATCTATCGCCGGCTTCCGAAGCGCGGGTTCCACAACCTGTTCCGTAAGGAATACGCGCCGGTGAACCTGGGCACGCTCGACGCCGCGATTGCAGCGGGTAAGGTCGATGGGTCTCAGCCCATCACCGAAGCCACGCTGATCGGCGCCGGTTTGGCGCATGGCGGTCTGCATGGCGTGCGGCTGCTGGCGAACGGATCGATCACCCGAGCGATCACCATCACTGTGTCGGGGGCTTCGGCTACGGCGCGGGCGGCGGTGGAAGCGGCCGGTGGCACGATTACGACAACGGTCGCGGTCGCGGCACCCGCCGAAGCCTAAGGGGTCGCCGACCGATAAACGTCCAAAGGCACAGCGGATCGCATCCCTGTGCCTTTTGCGTCTCTTGCGCTACATATCGCCTGAGCGGAAAATAGCGCGCTCAGGATAGGGACATCAGATGGCCTCCGCCGCCGAACAGCTCGCCTCCAACATGAGCCTCGGGGCCTTTTCGAAGGCCACGGAACTCAAGCAGCGCCTGTGGTTCACCCTCGGGGCGCTGATTGTCTACCGGATCGGCACCTATATCCCGGTGCCGGGTGTCGACGCGGCGGTCATGAGCGAATGGATGCGCAGCCAGGCCGGCGGCATTCTGGGTATGGCCAACATGTTCTCGGGTGGCGCGCTACAACGGATGACGGTGTTCGCGTTGAACATCATGCCGTATATCAGCGCCAGCATCATTATTCAGTTGATGTCCTCCGCGGTGCCGCAGCTCGAAGCCTTGAAGAAGGAAGGCGAGCAAGGGCGCAAGAGGCTTAATCAATTCACCCGCTATCTGACCGTGATCATCGCGCTGTTCCAATCCTACGGCATTGCCGTGGGTCTTGAGAGCATGCGCGGCGCGTTCGGACCCGCGGTCATCGACCCCGGCCTGTTCTTCCGCTTTTCCTGCGTGATCACCCTTGTGGGTGGGACCATGTTCCTGATGTGGCTGGGCGAGCAGATCACCGCGCGCGGCATCGGTAACGGCACCAGCCTGATCATCATGTCCGGCATTGTCGCCAACCTGCCGGTCGCCGCCGCCAATCTTTTGGAACTCGGGCGAGTCGGCACGGTGTCGGCATTCTTTATTCTGTTCTTCATGGTGCTGGCCGTCGCGACCATCGCGGCGATTGTGTTCATCGAGCGGGCGCAGCGACGGATCAACGTCCAGTATCCCAAACGTCAGGTGGGCAACCGCATGTTCGGCGGAGACTCGACGCACATGCCGTTGAAGGTGAATACCTCGGGCGTCATCCCGCCGATTTTCGCTAGTTCCATCCTGTTGATCCCGGCGACCCTCGCGGGTTTCGTGGCGGGGGGGCCGGGCTGGCTGCAATGGATCGCGCTGCAGTTTTCTCACGGGCAGCCGCTGTATCTGGCGTTCTACGCGTTCATGATCATCTTCTTCTCCTATTTTTACACTGCGGTGGTGTTCAACCCGGAGGAGACAGCGGACAATCTGAAGAAATACGGCGGGTTCGTGCCCGGCATCCGTCCGGGCTCCGCGACGGCGGCGTATTTCGACCGGGTGCTGACGCGGTTGACCACCGTCGGCGGGTTGTATCTGGTGGTGATCTGCCTGCTGCCGGAAGTGCTGATCAGCAATTACAATCTGCCGTTCTATTTCGGCGGGACGTCGATCCTGATCGTGGTGTCCGTTACCATGGACACCGTGACGCAGGTGCAATCCCATCTCCTGGCCCATCAGTATGAGGGGCTGATTCGCAAATCTCGGCCAAAGGGACGCCGGTGAACCTTATACTTCTTGGGCCGCCCGGAGCGGGGAAGGGCACGCAGGCCAAGCGTCTGCAGGACACGCACGGGATTGCGCAGGTTTCCACGGGCGACATGCTGCGGGCCGAAGTTGCCGGCGGTACGCCTGTTGGATTGGAAGCCAAGGCGGTGATGGAGGCCGGGCAGCTGGTGTCCGACGACATCATCGTGCGGATGCTCGCCTCCCGCGTCAGTCAGCCCGATTGCGCCAAGGGGTTCATCCTGGATGGGTTTCCGCGCACGGTGCCGCAGGCCCAGGCGCTCGATCGCATGCTTGCGGACAAGCATTTGAAGCTCGATGCGGTCATCGAGTTGAAGGTTGACGACTCGGCGCTCACGGAACGGATCGCCGGCCGCTTTACCTGCGCCAGCTGCGGCGAAGGTTATCACGACAGCTTCAAACAGACCGCCAAAACGGGTGTTTGCGACTCGTGCGGCGGCACTCAGTTCACCCGACGAGCTGATGACAACCGGGATACGGTTGTCGCCCGCTTGGAGGCCTATCACCGCCAAACGGCGCCGATTTTGCCGCATTATGCCGCTCAAGGCACATTGCGGACGGTCGATGGCATGGCGGACATTGGCGAAGTCGCCTCTCAGATCGATGCCATTCTGGCGCAGATCGGATAAGCGTCGCGTTTGGGCCGAATCATCGTTGACTCTCGGCTTGGCGCAACTATAGTCCCGCGCTCCGACGTAACCCCCCATGTGGGGCTTACGTCATTGCGTATTCCCAGCCCCCAGTGGGCACGATAATGGCCCGGCCGTCAGCTGGGCGACAGGAGAGTCGAGCGTGGCGCGTATTGCCGGCGTGAACATCCCGACGAATAAGCGCGTGCTGATCGGGCTTCGCTATATCTATGGCATTGGCCCGACCAAAGCCGCCGAAATTTGTGGTAAGCTCAGCATCCCCGAGGATCGCCGGGTCAATCAGCTCTCCGATGAGGAGATTCTTCACATCCGCGAGCTGATCGATCGGGAATACCGCGTCGAAGGCGATCTGCGGCGTGAAGTGTCCATGAACATCAAGCGGCTGATGGACCTGGGCTGCTACCGCGGTCTGCGTCATCGTAAGGGCCTGCCGGTCCATGGCCAGCGGACCCACACCAACGCCCGTACCCGCAAGGGTAAGGCCGTGGCGATCGCCGGCAAGAAGAAAGTGACCAAGTAGGTCGCTTCGCGCTTCCCTTCACCCCAGCATTCCCGCGGCGCCGGTTTATGGCGCCGCATGAGTTGAGAGCAGGACACACACCATGGCGAAACCCGCCGCCGCCTCGCGCCCAAGGCGCAAGGAACGCAAGAACATCATCGCCGGAGTCGCGCATGTCGCGGCGACCTTCAACAACACGGTGATCACCATTACCGACGCTCAGGGCAACGCCATCGCGTGGTCGTCGTCGGGCAGCCAGGGCTTCAAGGGCAGTCGGAAATCCACCCCCTACGCGGCGCAGGTCGCGGCGGAAGATGCTGGCCGCAAGGCGCGCGAGCACGGGATGGAGACGCTGGAAATCGAAGTCAGTGGCCCCGGCTCGGGACGCGAAAGCGCTCTGCGTGCGTTGCAGGCCGTCGGCTTTCAGGTCTCGGCCATCCGCGACATGACCCCGATTCCGCACAACGGCTGCCGCCCGCGCAAGCGTCGCCGCGTCTGAGTTTCGTGCCGTGCCGGTCGCTCCGGCACGGGACCAAAGCTGAACCATCGGACTTGAACCGCGGTTGAGGCGGTTCGAAAGGTTATGGGAATATGAGGCAGAGCGCCGTCACTCAGAGGAACTGGCAATCCTTGATCAAGCCGGAAAAGCTCGAAGTCGAGCCCGGCGCCGATCCGTCCCGCATTGCCACCATCGTCGCGGAGCCGCTGGAACGCGGTTTCGGCATGACGCTTGGCAACGCGATCCGCCGCATTCTGTTGTCTTCGCTGCAAGGCGCGGCGGTGACCGCTGTGCAGATCGATGGCGTGCTGCATGAATTCAGCTCGATCCCCGGCGTCCGCGAGGACGTGACGGATATCGTGCTGAACATCAAGCAGCTCGCGCTGCGAATGCATGGCGAAGGCCCGAAGCGCATGACGCTGACCGCGACCGGTCCTGGCGAAGTGCGTGCCGGCCAGATTCAGGCTGGGCATGACATCGATATCATGAACCCCGACCTTGTGATCTGCACGCTGGACGATGGCGTGAAGCTGGGTATGGAGTTCACGGTTAACCTGGGCAAGGGCTATCAGCCGTCCTCGGTCAACCGTCCGGAAGACGCCCCGATCGGGCTTATCCCGGTGGACAGCATCTACTCCCCGGTGCGCCGCGTGTCTTATCGCGTCGATCCGACCCGCGTGGGTCAGGTCACCGACTACGACAAGCTGCTGCTGACGGTGGAAACCAACGGCGCGGTCACGCCGGAAGACGCGGTGGCCCTGGCCGCTCGCATCCTGCAGGATCAGCTCCAGCTGTTTATCAACTTCGACGAACCGCAGGCTGCGCGCGTCGAGGAAGTGCAGGACGATCTGCCGTTCAACCGCAACCTGCTGCGCAAGGTGGACGAGCTTGAACTGTCCGTCCGCTCCGCCAATTGCTTGAAGAACGACAACATCGTCTACATCGGCGACCTCGTGCAAAAGAGCGAGCAGGAGATGCTGCGGACCCCGAATTTCGGCCGCAAATCCTTGAACGAGATCAAGGAAGTGCTGACCGCGATGGGTCTGGGCCTCGGCATGTCCGTGACCGGATGGCCGCCGGAGAATATCGAAGATATGGCGAAGCGGCTCGAAGAGCCGTTCTGAGCCGCGTTAAAGGAATAGTCCCATGCGTCACGGTGTTGCCGGTCGGAAGCTCGGCGTTACCTCTACCCATCGCATCGCCATGTTCCGCAACATGGCGGCTGCGTTGATTAAGCACGAGCAGATCACCACGACCCTGCCCAAGGCAAAGGAACTGCGTCCGGTGGCGGAGAAGCTGATCACCCTGGGCAAGAAGGGTGGGCTCGCCAACCGGCGCCTGGCCTATGCCGAACTGCGCGACGATGTCATGGTCGCCAAGCTGTTCGGGACCCTGGCCGATCGCTACAAGGAACGCGCTGGCGGGTACTGCCGCGTTCTGAAAGCCGGTGTTCGCTACGGCGATGCCGCCGACATGGCGGTGATCGAGTTCGTCGATCGCGACGTTAGCGCCAAGGGCTTGGATAGCGGCCCGGTGCAGGCGCGCGCCGAGGAAGAAGACGACGCAGCCGAGGCGTAAGCCTCAGCGCATACGAGACCATAAAGGGTGGGTGCGAACCCGCCCTTTTTTGTGCCACTTGCCCTAAGGGCCAACCGGCGCGATCTTCCTCCCACCCTTGGGAGGAAACACACGTGACCATTTTCGTAATCGGCGGCACCGGCTTTATTGGCACCCGCGTCATCCCGCTGCTCGTTGCGCGCGGCGAGTCCGTGGTGTGCATGGACATCAATCCGCACACCGCCAATTTCTCGGCCCATGGCGACAAGGTGAAGGTTGTCCGCGGCGACGTTACCCAATTCGACGACGTCATCAACCAGATGCAGGCCTCCGGTGCCGATCGGGTGATGAACCTGTCCTATAATCTGGGGCAGGAACTGCCGCCCCACATCGCGACCAAGTTGAACATCGTCGGCATGGACAACTGCTTCGAAGCGGCCCGCATCCTCAAGATCAAGCACACCGTCTATGCCAGCTCCCTGGCCGTGAATGGCCAGCAGAAGCATTTTGGCGACCGCCCGGTGACCGAGGACGATCTGCACCGTGGCGAGAATCAGTACGCCATGCACAAATCCTTCAACGAGTGGCAGGCGAAGGACTACGTGGCCAAGTATGGCATGACGCTCACCGGGATCCGCCCGGCGAACGTCACCGGCCCCGACAAGGTTCGCGGCTCCGTCGATCACGTGAACATCGTCACCCGCCCGGCGCGGGGGGAGGCCATCGAGTTTCCCTTCGCCGACGCCATGCGGTGCCCGATCCACGTGGACGACATCGCCGAGGTCTTCGTCCGCGTCATCATGGCCGACAAACCGAAGCACCAGATCTACAGCTCCGGCGGCGCCGTCGTTAGCTTGGGAGAGATCGCCGACATCGTTCGCTCCTACCTGCCCGACGCCAAGATTATCTTTGGCAAGCAAACCGGCGGCAAGGAAAGCTCCGGCAATTACCTGATCGACAATTCTCGGCTCGTCAGTGAGTTCGGGGTGCAGTACCGCCCATACCGGGAGCGTGTCCTGCAGATCATCAATGCTGTACGGGCGGAACAAGGCTTGCCCGCTATCAAAGGCTAGGGGCTGTGTTACAGTCTCCCTGGTTCCGCCATCCAGGGAGACTTCAACGATGATCCGCCTGCTCGCCTTCGGGTTTACGATGCTGTTCGGCCTCGCTTCGGCGCAGGCGACGACGCTGGAGAATGTGCGCCAGAAGGGCAGTGTGTCCTGCGGGGTGAACGTCGGTCTCGGCGGGTTCTCCATGCCGGACAGCAAGGGCGTCTGGAAGGGACTCGACGTCGATGTCTGCCGAGCGGTGGCGGCGGCGGTGTTCGGTGATGCGGAGAAGGTGAAGTATGTGCCCACCACGGGCACCAGCCGTTTCGCCGCGCTGCAATCCGGTGAGATCGACATCCTGTCGCGCAATACGACGCTGACCCTGGTCCGCGACGCGACCATCGGCCTGCGGATGATCGCGGTGAATTTTTACGACGGCCAAGGCTTCCTGGTGCGCAAGGATGCCAAGCTCGGGTCGCTCAAGGAACTGGCTGGCGGCACCGTCTGCATGCTGCAAGGTTCGACCCATGAGTTGAACCTGACCGACTGGATGAAGCAGCATAAGATCGACTTCAAGATCGTGCTGCTCGACACGACCGACGTGCTGATCAAGACCATGCTGTCCGGGCGCTGCGACGCCGCGTCGTCCGATAGCTCCAACCTGGCTTCGATCCGCGGTGCCGGTGTGCCGGTGCCCGACGATTTCGTCATCCTTCCCGACCGCATCAGCAAAGAGCCGCTCGGCCCGATGGTCCGCCGTGGGGATGAGCAATGGACCGACATCGTCCGGTGGTCGATGATGGCGATGTTCGAGGCCGAGGAAAACGGCGTCACCTCCGCCAACGCCGATCAGATGCTGGCTGAAAGCACCAACCCCACCGTGCAGCGTTTGCTGGGCAAGACCGGCGATTTTGGCAATCTCATGGGCCTGGATAACGCTTGGGCGCTGAACGTGATCAAGCGGGTCGGCAATTACGCCGAAAGTTATGAACGCAACGTCGGCATGGACAGCTCCTTGAAACTGCCGCGCGGGTTGAACGCGTTGTGGAACCAAGGCGGGCTGATGTACCCGATCCCGTTCCGGTAAGATCTTGACCCAGGTAACCCAGGCCGCGTTGCGGGCGCGGTCGCCGCTGCTCGCGCCGTTCGAGGTCCGTAGTTTTCGGTTTCAGTGGCCCGCCGATCTGCTCACGTCCTGGGCGATCGAGATGGAGCTGCTTATCCTCGGCTGGTACATCCTGGTGGAAACCGGGTCGGTGCTGCTGCTGACGGTCTACGGTGCGCTGCAATATGTCGGCACGCTGATCGCCCCTGTCTTCGGGCTGGCGGGGGACCGTTTCGGGCACCGCAACGTGCTGTGCGCCATGCGGGCGGTCTACTTGTCGCTGGCCGTGCTACTCACGGTTCTGGCGCTGTGCCACGCCGTAAGCCCGGTCGCGGTGTTCTGCATCGCGGCGGTTTCGGGGCTGATTCGGCCGTCCGACCTCGCGATGCGCAACGCTTTGGTGGCGGAGACGATGCCCGGAGACCGGTTAATGGCCGCAATGGGCGTGGCGCGCACGACATCCGACTCCGCGCGTGTCGTAGGGTCGCTGGCCGGGGCCGGCCTGTTCGCTTTGGTCGGTATGGGCTGGGCCTATCTGGTGGTGTCCGCGTTCTACGGCGCCGGCTTCACCCTGACCTTGCGCGTCGGCGCGGCCCGCGCGGCTGGCGATCGTCTGGCGCGCCTGTCCCTGTGGCGCGACCTGCGGGAGGGGATGCGCTTTATCGCCGATTCCCCGCAGTCGCTGGCGGCGATGTGGCTGGCCTTCCTGGTCAACATGACGGCCTTTCCCATGACCAGTGGGTTACTCCCGTATGTCGCCCGGGATGTCTATCATATCGGTCAGACCGGGTTGGGCACACTGGTGGCGAGTTACGCGGGCGGCGCTCTGGCCGGTTCGATCGTCGTGAGCATGACGGGACGGCGACTGCGGCCGGCGCGGATGATGATGATTTTCGCGCTGATCTGGTACGCATTGGTGTTTGCCTTCGTGTGGATGCCGAACCCGATTCTTGGCCGCCTCACTTTGGTCGCGGTTGGTTTCGCGCAAAGCCTGTCGATGGTGCCGATGGCGGTGATGTTGCTGCACAGCGCGGGTCAACGGTTCCGAGGCCGGGTCATGGGCGTCCGCATGCTCGCCATCTACGGTCTGCCGGTCGGCCTGCTCGGCGCCGGCTGGCTGATCCAGCGCGTGGGGTTCGTGGCGATGGCGTCCAGCTATTGCGTGTTCGGTATCCTGGCGACAGCGTGGATCGGGTTGCGTTGGCATGCGGCGCTATGGCCGGCCAGCGCGCCGGCGAACATGCGGTAGGGTCGTGAAACCTACTGCGCCGCCAGCGCCTCCGTCTTCCACCGGCTGACCGGCGTTGGCAGGCCCAAATTCCCCCGCAGCGTCGTCGCCTCGTATTCCGTCCGGAACAGCCCGCGCCGCTGCAGCTCCGGGATCACCATATCCACGAAATCCGTCAGCGATCCCGGCAGCCACGCCGGCATCACATTGAACCCATCGGCCGCGCCGTTGCGGAACCAATGCTCCATCGTGTCGGCGATCTGTTCGGGGGTCCCGACTGCCAGGAGATGTCCGCGCGGCCCGGCGTTCAGCAGGCACAGTTCCCACAGAGTCAGATTGTCGCGGCGCGCTGCCTCCAGCAACAGCCGCTGCCTCGACAAGGGGCCGTTGGTATCGCCCATGTCGGGCACCGGCCCGTCCAGCGGATATTTGTCCAGGCCGCCGACCCCGATCGTATGCTCCAAAACCGCGATCCCGACGCTGGGATGGATCAGCGACTGCAAGGTATCGAATTTCTCGCGGGCTTCGGCCTCCGTCCGGCCGACCACCGGGTAAATACCGGGCAGGACACGAACTTCGGACGGGTCGCGGCCGTAACGGGGCAGCCGGGTCATGACGTCTGCGTAAAACTCCGCCGCCTGTTCGAACGTGGTCTGAGCAGTGAAAACAACCTCCGCCGTCCGCGCCGCCAGTTCCCGTCCGGTCGGCGAGGCGCCGGCCTGCACCAGCACCGGCCGTCCCTGCGGGGAGCACGCGACATTCAGCGGCCCGCGGACGGAGAAATACTTGCCGCGATGGTTCAACGTGTGCATCTTCGCGGGATCGAAATAGGCGCCGGACTCCTGGTCCCGGATAAACGCGTCCGATTCCCACGAATCCCACAATCCCGTCACCACTTCCGCGAATTCCGCCGCCATGTCGTAACGGTCGGCGTGCGCCGCATGCTGGTCGCGGCCGTGGTTGAAGGCTTCGGCCTCATTGTTGGACGTCACCAGATTCCACCCGGCGCGGCCGCCGCTGATCTGGTCCAATGACGCGAACTGCCGAGCCAGATTGTAGGGGTCGTTGTAGGTCGACGACGTGGTCGCGACCAATCCCAGCCGTGTGGTGACCGCCGCCAGGGCCGACAGAATTGTCATCGGCTCGAACTTCACCAGCTTGCCCATGCGGCCCCGGGACTCGGCCGATCCGAACACGCTGACCGCGGCGCTGTCGGCCAGGAACAGCAGGTCGAACTTGCCGCGTTCGGCGGTGCGGGCCACGTCCATCGCCTGAGCGAAGACGGTGCCGGATTCCGCGTAAGCACCGGGGTGCCGCCAGGCGGCGACGTGCTGGCCGGTTTCGTGGATGAAGGCGCCGAGTTTCATCATGCGGGTCATGCGATTGGCCTCCGGTGACACCCAGGATCGTGAGCGCCCCGTGCCGCGCGGGTCAAGGCCTCGCCATCGCCCGCAGCGAGAATCGGTCGTGCCCCAGGATGTTCAGCAGCACGTACCCCACCCCGGCATCTGCCAAGGCGGCCAGCTTCTCCCCGATTTCGTCGTGCGACCCGTACAATGCGGCCTCGGTCCGCGCCTCTGGCCGGTCGGCCCAGGCCAGAATGTGGGATCCCCCGTCGCGCCCCGGCGTGCGCGCGGCCTCGATCATCCGCTGGTGCCCCACCGCGCGCCGGCGCAGCGCGTCGTCCTTGTCGGCGCCCGCCCGCGTGACGAACAGATCGCGCGCGACGGCCACGGACATCGGGTCGAACACAAAGCCCGCCTGTTCCACGGTTTGTCGGTACAACGCCAACCGTTTGCCGACGATATCGACGGGGGTGAACTGGTCCAGCAACAGGCGGTGCCCGCGTTCGGCTGCTCTGACGATAGAGGAGTCACGGCCGGCGCTGACCCAGATCGGCGGGTGCGGCCGCTGCAGCGGCGGTGGCTCCAGCACCGCATCGTCGAACCGCCAGAATCGCCCCCGGTGAGAAAACCGCCCGGAGGTCGTCCAGGCGCGGGTCATGACATCCAACGATTCCTCGAACCGCGCCTCGGCCTCGGCGTCGTCGATCGCGAAACCGTGAAACTCATTGTGCCGATAGCCGCGCCCGATGCCCAAATCCAGCCGTCCGCCGGACAGAACATCCACAGTCGCCGCCTGCTCGGCCAGCAGCATGGGATTGTGCCAGGCCAGCACCATGACTGCGGTGCCGAGCCGCATGGTCGTGGTGCGGGCCGCCAACCAGGTGAGCATGTGCAGCGGGGCGGAGACTTGGCCCCAGCCGGTAAAATGGTGTTCGGTCAGGAAGCAGCCGTGGTAGCCGAGCGATTCGGCTTCCAGCAGGAAGTTCAAATAATCGCGATAGCCGGCAGCCGGATCGGATGGACTGGATTGGGCGCCGCCGAACAGGCCGAATCGCATAGGTATCTCCTGGATGGAATGGACTGTCGCTGGGAGCGTCATACAAAAATTGACATGAAGATGTGAGGTTAACGCGGGAAATCGGGGTTTGTAAAACCGGCGGCTCGTGGCATAGTCCACGCCAAGTGCAGCGGTTGTAGGAAGCCGGTTGTCCGGCGCTGCCAGCCGATGTTCGAGGGGCCTTAGGCCGATAGATGGCGGACGCCAGCCCGCTGAATGGATCGCGAGGAGCGGGAATCGATGACGACGCCGACTTACATTACGTCCAGCAACACGTCGGTTGTTGTCGCGTCCAACCTCACGCCTACGTCCACGGGCGTTAGCGGGGGCGCCTTCGCGATTACCGCACGGACCGTCAATAACGATACCATAACGGTCAACGCGGGCGTAAAAGTCGGCGGCCCTACAATCCTGGTGGTATCTTACGTCACTGTTGCATACCCCGGCGGGGGCATCAGGATGACGGGGACGAACGATGTCATCGTCAATAATGGTATTATTACAGGTTATGGGCAGGGAATCGACCTCCGTCCTGTTACGGTGACCGGCGGCGGGTCGTTTTCAATAACGAATAACTCGGGCGGGAC
>CAITUP010000032.1 GCA_903895595.1 uncultured Acetobacteraceae bacterium
CTCGATGCCGGGCGCCGCTTACTCGGCACGAACGGGTTATCCTGCATTGTTTGCCATCGTTATAATCGCCAGCCCGCTCTCTGCTTGGAAGCGATCTGACGGACAAGCGCGGCACGCTCGCGCTCCGAAAGGCTCATCGATATCGTCGCTGCCATGCCCCGCTCCCCTATGCGATCCGATCACAAAGGGGACATTTCTAATGTGGGTTAACAGGCTGGTTACAAACCGGCGTAGGTTTGAAGGCCGTGGATCAGGAAGCCGCTGAGCACCAGTCCGAGTACAGCGCAGAAGGCGAACCCTACGGCCAGCGAACCGTGCAGCGGTCGTGTGGACGGTTGGCCGGTCAGGATCGGCGTGTGCAGAAATTCATCCATTTGTTTCGAGAAGACGACGACAGGGATCAGGGTTTGCAGGCAGGCGAAAAAGCACCACCCGAGACCCTTGTTGGTCGCCTCGGGCAGGCGAATCGCTGTCAGCCGCCGCCTCAGGCGCCACGTGAGAAGCGATGTGCACACCAGGACCCATCCGGCGCTGAACAAGGCGTAGCTGCCGATGCCGAAGCCCACGAGAATTTCCTCGGCCCACGCAAGGACATATTGCGGCCAGTCGGCCGCATTGCGTTCGAATATCCGACGTTCGAAGCGGATGCCATCGGCGCGTGTCCCGTTTCCGGTCGTCTCAAGCGTGGTCGCCAGCTGCGCATAGGATTGTGCGGTCGGACCGGGATCGCGTTCCAACCAGTTCCGCCACCAAATAACGCTCCGTCCCCCTTCCGGTTCGATGTCCGCCAAGTCCCCGTTCGCCTCTATCCGCGCCCAGCTATCCGACAGCGCTCGGTCGCGCCGCGCCAGGAAAGAGGTTATGGGCTTTTCCGTTCGATACGGCAGGCGGTCGATCGCCGCGGAATTCATGCTCGATGTCCGGATTGGCTTGCCGCACCAGCGATAAACCGGCCCCGGCCCGTCGCTTTTGGATCGCCGCGCCAAGTCCTGGGGCGGGCGGTCGTAAACGAACCCGTCCAGCACCAGACAGTCCGGCCATGCAACTAATGTGTCCCGGATCGCGGCGATTTTCGCATGGCGCAGCACCAGCCATGTGCTCTTGTCGAGCTGTTCCGTCTCCCCGGTTTCCGGATCGCGCTTGTATCGCCCCCCCTGCCAGATCGTGGAGACGCCGCCTGTTTCCAGCCTCAACTCATGATCGATTTGTGCGCTCGTCAGATCGACCTGATTGAACGTACCGCTGCCCATCAGCAGGCTGTCGCCGATATGTGTCCGCTCCAGGGTCATATGCCAGGGTATTCGGGTGTCTTTTTCCATCCACAGCGAACCGCCGATGGTCATTCCGCTCAGGTCGACATCGCTGTGCCAAACGGTCGCGCCCGACAGGTAAACCTGCCGCCCGACATGGGTGTTGCTGAGATCGACGCCACTTCTTGGGGTGCCCACGGAGGCGCGCGGTTCCCCGCTATCCTTGATGGGATGCCAAGGACCGGTCACGTCCAACCGCCCAAGATCGAGATCGAGCCCCAGCATCGCGCCGCGCATATGGAAGGAACCATGGATCGTTGCATGGAACGCTTTCAGACTGCCGGCGCTGCGCAGCCAATCGGCATCGAGATCGCCGAGAACCTGCGTGTTGACCAACGAAATATTGCCGTCGCTGCGCATGTTGTGCATGTCGACGCTGCCCACGATCGTGACGTCGTCGAGGTTAAGAATATGTTCGAAATACGACCCACCCAATTGGACGTCGCACCAGAATAAATTATTCACAAGATCGACCGCGACCTTCGCTCGTAGATTTCGCAGGTCCAGCTGTTCGTACCCGTTGGAAACAATCGCTCTGGGGTCCCCTGGAGGTATCGCGGCATTCGCGCAACTGCCGGACGACAAGCGCGATGCGCAGATAGTGGCATTTCGTATCGAAATGCCCTGCTCGCCCGCACGGCTGTTTTCCGAGGCCGAAACGATGATCTGTCGCACGAAAGCCGGACGTAAAAGCCGGCAGGTATTCGTGTCGGAATCCGGGCAATTGAAATCGAGGTCGGCCCGTTCGCCGCGAGCGATCCGGTGCTTTACCCAGGCTTCCGGATCGCCGGCACAAACGGCGTCGGTCGGTGCGCATGGACGTTCGGCACTGGCCCGCGCCATGCCGCTCGACACAAGCAACGATACCCAGATCGCCGCCCACAACCATCCCACGCGCATGGCACGTTCCCCCTTCGCCGGAGAACGCTACCGTATCGCGATGCTTTCACTAGTGATCCGGTTCACATTCCCTATAAAACCGCTTCGGCCACCACCCGCATCGCATCCACGCTGGCGCCCTTCAGCACCATCGTCCCAATATGCCCAGCTTTGGCGCAATCCTTCCACGCCGCCAGCCGGTCCTTGATCCGTTCCGCTGGTCCGCACAGCGAAATTTCGTCCACCAGCGCATCCGGCACCAGCGCGGCCGCTTCGTTCCGCTTGCCGTCCAGATACAAATCCTGAATGGCTTTGGCCTCGCCTTCATAGCCCAGCCGCACGGCAACATCGTTGTAATAGTTCTTCTTCCGAGCGCCCATGCCGCCGATGTAAAGGGCCAGCTCGGGCTTGATGGCATCCCGACAAGCCTGCACATCGTTGCCCAGCTTCGCCCGCACGTAAGGCGCGACCTCATAACCGTCCAGGTTCGCGGGCCGCCCCGCCTTCACGCGTCCCTCGATTGTCGGGACCGACACGATATCCGGCCGCTCCGGCGAATAGAAAATCGGCAGATTGCCGTCCGCGACCTCTCCCGAATTCCGCAGCCCGGCGGGCGTGATCGAAGCCGTGAAGAACCGCACATCGGGATTGCCATGCGCGATGCTGCGCAGCGGCCGCCCGAGACCGGACGCCGCGGGTCCGGTCAGCGGAATGTCGTAATGCTCGCCATGGAATTCCAACGGCTTCTCGCGCGCCAGAACCTGTTTGACGATAGCGATATATTCCTTGGTCCGCGTCATCGGCTTGCCGAACGGCACGCCATGCCAGCCTTCCACCACCTGCGGGCCAGAGGCGCCGACACCGCAAATGAACCGGTTGCCCGACAGCGCCTGCAACGACAGCACCGTCATCGCGGCACAAGCCGGGGTGCGCGCCGGCATCTGCATGATGCCGGTCCCGGCGTGAATTTTCGTGGTGCGCGCCAGAATCCACGCGACCGGCGACACGGCGTCGGTGCTGTACGCCTCTCCCGTCCAAACCTGCGAGAAGCCCAGCCGTTCGGCCTCCATGACCCGATCCATATCGAGCTTCGGATGCGGGCCGGACATATCGACGGTGATGCCGAGTTGCATGGGGTGGTTCCTCCTGGTTGGGTTGCGCCAAAGGTGACGGGTTCGGCCCACAGGTCAAGTCCGCGCTTGACGCGAGACTTGTCCGGGCATTATACGGACACCCCAGACGCAAAACGCGTCCAGACCGCCAAAACGGTGGAGCGTGACCCCATGTCGACCACAATCGAACGCGAAACCAAAGCGGAGCGTCTGGAAGTGCGCCTTACCCAAGCCACCAAATCGCTGCTGACGCATGCCGCGCAGCTGCGACACACCACCATCACCGAATTCCTGATTTCCAGCGCGGTGCGTGCCGCCGAGGATGCCCTGGTCTCTCCGCGCATCTTCGAAATCGGCAGCGAACGCGGCTGGCGGACGCTGGCCGATCTGCTGGATCCAGCGCCGGATGTGCGGCCGAACGCGGCGTTGGTCGGCCTCCTCCGGGATGCCGCCGCGCAGCGTGGCTGACCTCGGAATCGAGCCGCTCCGGCCGGATCACGACCTCGACGGCTTTACCTCCGGTGTGCCGGCCCTGGACGGATGGCTGCGCGGACGGGCTTTGCGCAACCAAACTACAGGCGATTCCCGCACTTTCGTTATCGCGCCGAACGGTCGGGTGGTCGGCTACTACGCCCTGTCCACCGCGTCCGCCGCCCGGGTCGGTCTGCCCAGCCCCATGCGCCGCAACGCCCCCGATCCCGTGCCCCTTCTGCTGCTCGGGCAACTCGCGGTGGACATCGGCCGTCAGGGCACCGGGCTGGGGCGACAACTTCTGGGCGACGCCTGCCTGCGCAGCCTGAGCGTCTTCCGCCAAGCCGGATTCCGAGCGCTGGCGACGCATCCGATCGATGAGGCAGCGGCGCGGTTTTATGCCAAATACGGGTTCGCGCCGGTCCCGGACTCATCGCCGCCTTTGATGCTGATGGCTGCCAGCCTGCTCGCCGCCGCCGCACCCGTTGACTCCCCCCCGCACGCGCGTATCGATGCCGCCGCAACCACCCACATGTGAGGACATCATGGCCAAGGCCTACTGGATCAGCGCGTATCGCTCCGTCTCCGACCCCGACAAGCTGGCGGCCTATGCCAAGCTGGCCGGCCCCGCTATCGAGGCCGCCGGCGGCCGCTTCCTGGCGCGCGGCGTGCCCGCCAAAACCTATGAGGCCGGCTTGATGGAGCGCACCACGCTGATCGAATTCGACAGCGTCGAGCAAGCCATCGCCGCCCACGACAGCCCCGGTTACCAAGCTGCGCTCGTCGCCCTCGCGGGCGGTGTCGAGCGCGAAATCCGGATCGTCGCAGGCGCGTAAATAACCGCAAACCGTCATGGTCGGGTCCAGCCCGACCATGACGGGATGGCGACTTTTATTCCTTCGTCGATTCCAGCGTCGGCAGCCGGTAGCGATCCTGCGGATCGTGCCAGCCCTTGAAATTCGGCTTCCGCTTCTCGGCGAACGCTGCTCGCGATTCCATCAGATCGCCCTTATCCCCATGATCGTGCAGCGCCGCCGCCAGCCGTTGCAACGCCACGCTCGGCTCCGGCCGCATCTGGCGCATCATGTGCACCGTGTTCACGCGCGATGCCGGCGGCAGCGTCATCAGATGCTCGGCCATACCCATGGCTTCCGCCATCACGTCTTCCGGCTCGACGACGCGGTTGAGGAACCCGATCTGGTGGAACCGTTCCGCCGTGAAGCGGAAGCCCAGCGCCATTTCCATCGCCACGGGATACGAAACGTTAGCGATGTGCCCGTGGTTGTAACCGCCGAGCAGCCAGCGCTTGGCTTCGGATACTTCGAAGATGGCGGTGCGGGCGGCGACACGCAGGTCGGTGCGCTCCACCAGCATGAACCCGCCGCCCATGGCGAAGCCGTTCACCGCGGCGATGACCGGCTTTTCCAGCGCGCCGGACATGAACGGGTCCTCAATCGCTGGACGGCGACCCCCGGGCTGATTGTTCGCGAGGGATTCCTTCATGTCCTCCCCGGCGCAGAAACCGCGGCCGGAGCCAGTGAAGATCGCGACCTCCAGCGTGTCGGAGTGGCGAAACTCGGTCCAGGTTTCCGCCAGCAGCGTGCGCATTTCGTGGTTCAGCGCATTCAGCCGGTCCGGACGGTTCATGCGCACGACGAGGATTGGGCCGTGGCGTTCGGTTTCGACGACGGGCATGGGGGGCGTCTCCTGGCAATGGTTCGCCGCACGCTAGCAGCCGGCGCGGTCCTCGCAAGGGGCAGGCCGGTCCGCGTAGCCGAACGGACCGGCCCTCCCCTACTTGGGACCGCTGTCGATGCGGAAACGCTATGACGCGCCCGCCACGACCTTGGCCTCGATCTTGTCCCAGATCGCCTTTTCCAAATGCACCCCGTCGAACCGAGCAATCTCCTGCAAGCCGGTCGGGGAGGTCACGTTGATCTCGGTCAGATAATCCCCAATGACATCGATCCCCACGAAGATCATGCCCTGCGCGCGCAACGTCGGGCCGATGGCGGCGCAGATTTCCAGATCCCGAGCGGTCAGAGGCGATTTTTCCGGCCGGCCGCCGACATGCATATTGGATCGCGCCTCGCCCTCGGCCGGGACGCGGTTCACGGCGCCCATGGGTTCGCCATCCACCAGAATGATCCGTTTGTCGCCCTTGCGCACCGCTGCCTCGTAGCGCTGGAACATCAGCGGCTCGCGCGACCGGGCGAAATGCATTTCCAGCAGGGACGCGAGGTTCTCGTCGTCCGGCTTGATGCGGAACACGCCCGCCCCGCCATTCCCGAACAGCGGCTTCACGATGATGTCCTTGTATTCCGCTCGGAAGGACCGGATCGCCTCCAGGTCCCAGGTGATCATCGTGGGCGGCATCAGGTCGGGGAAATGCGTGACCAGCAGCTTCTCCGGCGCATTCCGCACGGACGCCGGGTCGTTCACCACCAGGGTCTTCGGATGGATATGCTCCAGCAGATGCGTCGCGGTGATGTAGGCCATGTCGAATGGCGGGTCCTGACGCATCAGGATCGTGTCCATGGATCCCAAATTCAGCTCCCGCATTTCCCCGAAGGTGAAATGCGCGCCGTGCTGGCGTTGCACGGTCACGGGGCGGGCGCGCGCCATCAGGCGTTCTTCGCGCTTGCCGTGGGCGGAGCGCACGCCTTCGCGCAGCGCCATATGACGCACCTCGTAGTGCCACAGCTCATGCCCGCGGGCCTGGCCTTCCAGCATCAGCGCGAAAGTGGAGTCGCCGTCGATGTTGATGGTTTCCATCGGGTCCATCTGGACCGCGACCTTCAGTTTCCGTGTCATGCCGAATGCTCCCGCTATGCCGCCGCCGGTTTCAGGTGTTCCTGCAAGCGCGGCATCAACTCCACCAGATTGCACGGACGGAAGCGGTTATCCAGTTGGTGCACCAGAATGTCGTCCCAGCCGTCCTTCACCGCCCCCGTACTCCCGGGAAGAGCGAACAGATAGGTGCCACCCGCCACGCCGCCGATGGCGCGAGACTGAATCGTGGAGGTGCCGATCTTTTGGTAGCTCAGCATGCGGAACAGCTCCCCGAATCCCTCGATGCGCTTTTCCAGCACCCGGTCGAAGGCCTCGGGCGTCACGTCGCGGCCGGTGATGCCAGTGCCGCCTGTCGTGATCACCACGTCGATGGCGGGGTTGGCGATCCAGCCGCGCAAACGCGCCTCGATCACGCCGGCATCGTCCTTGTCCAGGGCGCGTTCGGCGACCACGTGGCCGGCCATCGCGATCCGTTCGGCCAAGGTGGCACCGGAGGTATCGGTTTCCAGCGTTCGCGTGTCGGACACCGTGAGCACGGCAATATGCACGGGGATGAACGGGCGTTTGTCGTCGAGGGGCAAGGCGGCCTCCTAATGGATCGTGGCGGCCCTTACTTTGCCCGCCTCATGGGCCGGCGTGAAGCGCGGGAATTCGCCGGCGGCCAATTCGTCCAGGCTGGTCGCCGGCAAATGCAGCCGCGCCGCGTAAATCCAGGAATACGTCAGCACGTGGGCCACGAAAGCGCGGGTTTCGTCGGTGGGGATCGCCTCGATAAACAGCAGCGGATCGCCGTCGTCGTGCAGGTCGCCGCTCCAGCGCATGAACCCGCCAGGACCGGAATTGTAGCTGGCCAGCACGCGCAGCAGGTCTTCGCCGATGCCATCCTGGCGCGACAGATAGACGACGTAGCGCTGCCCAAGGTCCAGGTTCAGCGCCGGATTGCCCAGCCGTTCGGGGTCGAGACCGGAGTCGCCCGCCACATAGCCGGCGGTAACCGGCATGATCTGCATCAGCCCACGCGCCCCGGCGGCGGAGACCACCGACGGGTCGAAATTCGATTCCAGCCGCGTCAGCGCATAAACCAGCGTTGGATCCATCTGGAACCCGCCGGCCGGGCGCAGGCGCGGCACGGGGAACCGCAGTTCGTCATGCGGCCGCCCGTCCATGGCCTGCACCAGCGTGGCGATCTGCGCCGCGAAATCGGTCAGCCCCGTCCCGGACGCCACCAGCAGCAACGACCGGCTAAACGACCGGTCACCCTGTATCTCCGGCCACAACGCCCGAAACGCCGCCTCCGCTCGGTCGGTCTGCCCGACCTGGAGCAGCGCGAAGCCGAGGCGCCCGAGCGGCGTGGCGGCGATGGCGTCCATGTCGGCGGGGCTGAGCAGCGCGTTGCCGGGCTGAATACCGGTATCCAGATTGAGCAATCGCCGCGCGAGCAGGCCGTGCAGCGTGCGCCGTTCCTCCGCCGCGACGCGCAGCCAGGTCAGCGCGGACACCACATCGTTTACCCGCCGGCTGGCCCGATAGGCCCAGAACGCGGCGGCGGCATGCAAACGCGGGGAGGCCAGGGGGGCATCGGCCGCGGTGACGAACAGGGCGCGCGCCTTCTCCGGCCAGCCCAGCCGCCATGCCGCGAGGCCCCCGATATAGGCCGTTTCGCCCGACCGAGCGTCGGATCCGTTCTGGCGTTGTACCGCTGAAGCGAGGCGAAAGGCCTGCGGATCGCGATTATGAACGAAATGGACCCGCGCTTCGTCCGCACGCCGGTCGGGAGAGGCATCGCCGGAGCGGCCACGATCACGGGGAATGGCGTCTTCCGGCAATGCCGCCGGTTCGGCTGGTGTGTGTAAAGAAGCCACGGTCGGTGCCGGCGGCAATTGCGCTCCGCGCGGAAGGCGCTTGGTCAGCAGCGCGTGGATGGCGGGCGCGTCTGGATGTGCCGGATTGGCCGCCAGCCACGCCGATAATTCCGCCGCCGTCGCGCGATGGAACGGCCCCAGATAGCGGTCCGCCTGGATCGACGGCAGCAGCAGGTCGTCCAGTTGCTCCGCCATGGCACGATCCGCGGCGGCGAGCTTGCCCGCCGCCTGGAGCGTGAAAATACGCCGAGCGCGGGCGGCTTCGCTGGGGTCGAGGGGACGTGGCGCGCTGACGGCATTGCCGCGCCGCTGGACGCGCATCTGTGGCAGCGCCGCCTGTTCGGCTGGCGCCTGTTGAAAACTGCTGTCCCACGGAGCGTCCCGCGGACCGGCTCCTCCGCCATTCCCTGATTCCGCCATTTGCGGGTCCGGCACATCGGCGTGCCCGACTGAAATCATGGCCCCGGCGATGAGTGCCAGGGCGAGTGGAAGGCGGGAGAGCGTTTGACCGATCCCTCGCATGACAGTGACATTACATGACGTTTCGGTCGATGGCAACCCTGCCGTGTAGAGACTGTCTCAATAAGGCGAATTAAGGCAGAGTTCCGGTTACACGCCATCCAATGTCCGCCGCAACAGCCGCAGGCCAGCCCAGGCATCGCGCCGTTCGCCGGGGTTTTTCAGCAAGGCGGACAGGCCGGGCAGTGCCAGCGCGGGGACGGGATCGTGCTGTCCGGGGATGGCGCAATCGACCCAGGCGGGGGTCTGTCGGCGCCGACGGGCTGTCAGCGGCAGGATGCTGTTCGCCGTCTGCGTGCCGAGCAGGACCAGTCGCATGGGGCGGGTCAGGGCAATCAGGCGGTGGAGGAACGGCAGGCAGACCGCGACCTCCCCAGGGTTAGGTGGGCGGCCGCCCGGGGGGCGCCACGGGATCAGCGGCGCCATGACGATATCGGCGCGTGTCATGCCGATGCTGGCGAGTATCTTGTCGAACAACGCCCCCTCGCGCCCGGCGAAGACGTGGCCGGTGCGGTCCTCGTCGGCGCCGGGCGCCTCGCCGATGAACAGTAGGCCGGTGGCGGGATCGCCCTCGGCGAACACGGCGTGGCTGGCGGTGTCGCGCAGCGCGCAGCCGTCGAAGGCGGCGATGGCGGCCTGGAGTTCCGCGAGCGTATTCGCCTGACCGGCCGCGGCGATGGCGCGTTCGGCCGGCGTTGCTTTCGGTGTGTCTGTGGGGGCGACAGGCTCGGGGCGCCGCGCTTGTACCAGCGGCGCCGTGGGCGTGCGTTCGCGCAGCCGATCCACGGGGTCCGTGTCCAGCCCATCGTCGGCCCCCCATTCGATCTGGAGGCGCAGCATGGCGAAATCGTCCATGGCGGAGTCGTGCCTCGGGCTGGCCGGGGGCGCAATGGGGGATGCGGCTTCAGCAGGGCAATCGCTTGAACGCCGTCATTCGCCCCATCCGTCATCCCAGGGCTTGTCCCTACCGGATTCACGCATCCTGCGAACGAATTCCCGATCGTCTGCGCGGCGCGCGCGTCCCGGAAAAATCCGCCTGGACGTGCCGGTGGCGATCATGTCTTTAACCCAGAGGTCCCAGAGACCCAGAGTTCA
>CAITUP010000033.1 GCA_903895595.1 uncultured Acetobacteraceae bacterium
ACCGCCGCCGCCGCCGTCGTCGGCGCCACTGCCGCCCAAACCGCCGCCGCCGCCGCCGCCGTGGGTTCCGCCCGCGCCGCCCGTCGCGCGGTCGCCGCTGAATGAGACATTGTTCAGTGTGACGTTACCGGCATTGCCCCCGACGTTGGACCCGATGAACAAACCGCCGCCCAGGCCCGCGCCACCGCCACCGCCCTTGCCGCCCACGGCGTCCATGTCGGCGATGGTCAGATCCGCGATCGACACGGTGCCGGCGTAGACGAACAACCCGCGCTGCGGCGTGACGGTGCCGCCGCCCGACAGCGTGTGCCCGTTGCCGATAATGGTCAGCACGTTGCCGGTATTGAGGTTGATCGCCTCCAGCGCCGTGCCACCGAGCGCGATGTCGCCGCTCAGGGTGATCGTGTACGTGCCGGCGTTCACTGCGAGGGAATCGGCGGTGACGATCGCGGTGTTCAGATCGGCGACTGAGGTCACCGTCGTGGAATTGGGCATCGGGCCGTCCCTGTTCGTCTGAGGCCCGCGGAACAGTATGCGCGGCGAACCGTATGTTGGCATTCCTTGTTGCCCGGAATGTTCCACAGCCTAGTCGGGTCCGCAAGGATTCAAAATGTCCATTTTTGGTTGTATTTCGCTTGGAGTATTTCGGCCCTGCCGCACAACCCGTCCAACAACCGCGCAACGGCGTTCGACTGCCGCTCCAACCCGTACCGCTCCTCCACCCAGCCGCGATACAGGCCGGGCCGAGCGGCTCGGATAAGCGCGGCGGCTTCGTCCACGCTGGCGAAGAGGCATTCCTTCGGCCACAGACGGTCCGCCCCCGGGAAGGCGTGCACGACGGGGAAGGCGCCGCAGGCCATGGCTTCCCCGATATTCATGCCGAAGCTTTCGTACATGGACGTGGACAGCAGCACGCCCTTGTCGCCGTACCAGGCCGGCATGTCCTGGATCGGTCCGTCGAACGTCACCACCCCGCCCAACCCGAGCGGTCCTATCATTTGGCGGATGTAGCGGACGGTGCGCAGGTCGGTGAACGCTCCGGCGACGTGGAAGGTGAACCTGGGGTCCAGTGCGTGCAGGCGGTGCGCGATCTGCAGCAGCAGCATGGGGTTCTTCTTCGGCTCCAGATGGCCGACCCAGGCGACGCGGAAGCGGTTGGGGGCGATGGGCACGAACCGGTCCATGTCGATGCCGTTGGGGATCACCGTCGCTTCCGGTGCGGCAGGGAAGCGTTCGGCCAGCACCGCGGCGGTGTCGTCGCCGACGGCGATAAGCCGGTGGATCTGGGACCAATCGACGCGGGCCGGGTAGTCGGTCTGTAGGGCCTCGATGGAATGGAGGCGCAGGACGGTGGGTTTGCCGCCAAGGGCGCCGGATTGGGTGGCCCAGACGGCGTGGTCCCAGCACCATTCCAGCCACACGATATCCGCCCAGGCGATGGCTTGTGCCAGGGCCTCGCCCGGGGCGGCGGAGATGAAGCGCACATCGTAGTGGCGGCGCAGCGCGGGGATGAGCGGGGCGAGGAAGCTGTCCGCTTCGCCCTTCACGCGGTCGGCGAGCAGGAGGCGGGGGCGCGATACCCCGCACAGCACACCGTCATGGTCGGGCTTGACCCGACCACCTTTCTCCCATTGGCCTGAGATGGTCGGGTCAGGCCCGACCATGACGGTGGTACATGCTACCCCTCCTCGACTGGCGGCACGCCCGCTCTCGGCACTGTCTCCTCATGCAGGCGATACGCGTCGATCTGCCTTTGGCTGGGGATCGAGTGCGTCACCGCGCCGGCGTCGTTACGGAACTCGATCACCACCAGCCCCAGGCTCGGGTCGAGCCTGAGGGACGGGTTCGCGAACGGCTGCGCCGGCGTTGGCGCCGCCGTGACAGGCGCCGGGGCTTTCCCGGCTTGGGGAGGGTCCGCGACACCCACGGCAGGCGGCACGGCGGGAATGGTCAATTCGTTCGGCATGGCGGTCGTCACCAGAGGAACCGCGCCATCCTGGCGCCCGATGTTTTGCCGGTCCTACCACCGCTCTGGTTAACAAAAGGTTAACGCCGGCAAGTTTTTTTCACGCCGCGCGCGATTGTTCGGCCGGAGCCTCCAGCAGCTTGGTCAGCTCGGCGGTCGCGGCCACGGTTTCGATCGCCATCAGCTTGTCGAACAGCGGCGCCACCTGAGCGGGCGGCAGCACCAGATGCCCGCAATCGGAGAATTTGGTCCACAGTTCCTGCCGCGTCATCGGGATGCCGGCGGGGCCTCGGCTGGGGTAGGTGTCCAGGCGGGAGGCGAGGCGCCGGCCGTCATTCGTGTGCACCACGATCTCCGCCGCCCAGGCGTGAGCGTCGCTGTCGCCGAATTCCGGGTGCGGCCGAGCATCCACGCGCGCCATCAGCGCTCGGGTCGCGGGGTCGAACTGCGCGCCGGGTTCGAAGTGCTTCATCGTCACCGCGCGCTCGGCCAAAGCCCGGGCGACGCAGTACTGCATCGAGAATTTGGCGCCGAGCGGGGTTTGCGGATCGGGGTTGTCGGTGTGCGGGAGGCGGCGGGAATGGGGCAGGACTTCCACTCGCGCGATGTCCTGCGCGTGCAGGTCGTATTGCGTCGCGAGGTCGATGGCGCGGCCGACCGAGGGATGGGTGGAGCCGCAGCACGGGTACGGTTTCAGGCCGGGATCGCCGGCGCCGTCGCACTCCAGGGGCGCGTACCAATCCGCCAGGATCTTATCCACGTCGTAGGTGCCGGGGCCGTTGAAGATGTCGAGGAAGCCGTGCTTGTGCTCGAATGCGCCGGGATTGGCGGTGTAGCCGCGCTGCGCCATCAAAGCGGCGAAGATGCCGTTACGGGTGGTGTGGCCGACATGCAGCGGCTTGGTCATGGTGCCGAAATTGGCCTTCAGGCCGGACGCGAAGGACGCCGCCATGCCCAGCGCAACGGCGGTGATTTCGGGGCTCAGGCGCAGGATGCGCGCCGCGGCGGCGACGGTGCCGAAAATGCCGAGCGTGGCGGTGGGGTGCCAGCCTTTTTCGTAATGGTGGAAGTTGACGCCTCGGCCGATGCGGCACTCGGTTTCGAACCCGACGACATAGGCGGTCGCGAGATCGCGGCCGGAGGCGTTGGTCATTTCGCCCAGCGCCAGCAGCGGCGGGACGAGCATGGCGGAGGGATGCCCGCCCATGGAGCCGGCGACGTCGTCGTAGTCCAGCGCGTGGGACGCCGTGCCGTTCACCAGCGCCGCGTCCAGCACGCTGGTGCGTGTGTTGGTGGCATAGATCAGCGCCGGGCCGGGGGCTTCGGCGACGCCGGGAACGCTGAGCAGGATGCGCGGGCCTTCGTCCATCATGCCGGCCAGGGCGCAGCCGACCGTGTCGGTGAACGCGTGCTGGGTCCAGGTCAACGCGCGGGGGGTGATGTCCTCGAAGCGGAGGGCGTGGATACGGTCGGCGATCTGTCGGGCGATGGTCATGGGGCGGTCTCCCTGTTTGACAGGGAGTTTGCGACGCGCCGCCGGTTTGGTCCATGGTGTTCGGCGTTACCCAGGAGGACTGCCATGCGCCCGGAAGACTTCATCGCCGACAAGAAGCGGCCGTTCACCGGCGCCGAGTATATCGAAAGCCTGCGCGATGGGCGGGAGGTCTATATCGATGGCGAACGCGTCGCCGATGTGACCGTGCATCCGGCCTTCCGCAACGCGATCCGCTCCATTGCCCGCCTGTACGACGCGTTGCACGACCCGCAGTCGAAGGACCGGCTGACCTGCCCGACCGATACCGGCTCCGGCGGGTATACCCATAAATATTTCCGGGTTCCCCGCTCGCGGGAGGATCTGGTGGGCGCGCGGGATGCCATCGCCGATTGGGCGCGTTTGTCCTACGGCTGGATGGGGCGGACGCCGGATTACAAGGCGGCGTTTTCCAACACGCTGGGGGCCTTTCCGGAATATTACGGCGATTATGCGGACAATGCGCGCGCTTGGTACAAGCGGGCGCAGGAGGCGGTGCCGTTTATGAACCACGCCATCGTCAATCCGCCGATCGACAAGCATCTGCCGCCGGAAGCGGTGAAGGACGTCTACGCCTGCGTGAAAAAGGAAACGGACGCGGGCATCTATGTCTCCGGCGCCAAGGTCGTTGCTACGTCGGCGGCATTCACGCATTACAATTTCATGGGCCAATCGTCGAAGACCGCGACCGAGGATTTGGACATGTCGGTCATGTTCATGGTCCCGATCAACGCGCCTGGGCTGAAACTGATCTGCCGGCAGTCCTACGAGTCCGCATCGAAATCGCCGTTCGATTATCCGCTGTCGTCCCGGTTCGATGAGAACGATGCCATTTTCGTCATGGATAACGTGTTCGTGCCGTGGGAGGATGTTTTTATCTATCGCGATCCCGCGCGAGTCATGAGCTTCTTCCCCGGGACGGGGTTCGTGCATGGGGCGATGTTCCAGGGCTGCACGCGGTATGCGGTGAAGCTGGATTTCATCTCGGGCCTGTTGGCGAAAGCGTTGCGGACAACCGGAGGGGACGAGACGCGCAGCAATCAGGTTTTGCTGGGGGAGGTTCTGGCGTGGCGGAATCTGTTCTGGTCGCTGTCCGATGCGATGGCCTACAACCCGCAGCCCTGGCGCGGGGACGCGGTGCTGCCGGAACTGAAGGCGGCGATGTCGTATCGGGTTTTCGCGCCGGATTCGTGGCCTCGGATCAAGGATATCGTGCAGAAGACGGTGACCTCGGCGCTGATTTATCTGCCGTCGTCGGTGAAGGATTTCGCCAATCCGGCGATCGAACCTTATTTGAAGCAGTATGTCCGGGGCTCGCATGGGGTGGATCATGTAGAGCGGGTGAAGATCATGAAGCTGCTGTGGGACGCCACTGGGACGGAGTTCGCGGGGCGGCATGAGTTGTACGAACGGAATTATTCTGGAGGATACGAGGATATTCGGGCGCAGGTGCTGACCGGGGCACAGCGCGGTGGCGGGTTGAAGGCGATGGAGGATTTGGTCGACCAGTGCATGGCCGATTACGATACGAATGGGTGGACGGGGGAGACTTGGACGTAGTCTCCCCAGGAGTTCGTTACGCCGCCAACCCTACCATCTCCCGCACGCCCGCCGCGTCCAGCGTATCCACGCGCAGCGCCAGGGCGATCAACGCCTCGGCCTTTTCGGCTGACAGACGGCGGGACAGGCAATCGCGCACTTTCACGAGATGGTCTTCCTCGGAAATCGGCGGGGTCCCCCAGATGCCGCGCGGGCCGTTGCATCTTGTGTGGAGCTTCGTGCCGTCCTGCATTTCCACATCGGCCTCGATCCACATTTGATCGAAACGGGCGGGAATTTCGCGGGTCATGTTCATCTCGATCTTGTTCAGCAGCGCGGCCATATCCGGTTTTTCGACTTCCGCGTCGGTGAAGGTGTCGATTTTCACCTCCCCGCGCAGCAGGCCACTGGCGAAGGTGTATTGCAGGCTGAACTTGCCGGCCAAGCCGGTATCCGGGTGCGGGCGGTTCACGTAGGGCATGACCGGGGTTTTTAGCACGACCTTGGCGATTTTCGACACGTCCGGAATTTGCGGCCGCAGCTGCAGGCCCGCGGTAATCGCGAAATGGGTGCCGAACTGGCTGGGGAACATCTTCACCGCGTAACCCGGCGACACGATCCGCCACGGCGCGCCGAAATTCAGCAGATCGCTCGGCTGGAACGTTTCCCCGAACATCATGACGCCGTACCCGTTAAAGGCCTCGAACGGTTCCGGGTTCGCGTCGAAACCGTTGGACGCCAGCAGCGCGCATTCAAGGCCCGCCGAGGCGGCATTACCGCAATGGGTCGATTTCGTCATCGTGCCGATATTCGCCGCCATGCCGCCGCAGCGCGACGACACCATGCCCAGCGCGTAAGCCAATTGGGACGGCGTTAACCCAAGCACATGGCCCGCGGCGACGGCGGACCCCATGGGGCCGACGAGGGCGGGTGGATGGAAGCGCAGGTTGCCGTTTTCGTATTGATGCCCGGCGTGGCGGATCCAACCCTGTAGCTCGATCCCCTTCACCAGTGCGGCGATCAGTTCGCGGCCGGAGATATCGCGCGTTTCCGCCAGCGCCAGGATCGCGGGCAGCGTGGTGGACAGCGCGTGGTTGGACGGCGTCCACATCGGCTCGAAATCCAGCACATGCATCGATGCGCCGTTCAGCGCGGCGGCGAGCGTGGGCGCCGTGCGGAAGCCGAAGCCGATGGCGGTGGCGTCGCCCCGAGCGCCGAAGCCGCGGTAATGCGCGCCGAGGATCTGCATCGCCTCTTCCTCGGTCCCGGCCAGAGCGATGGAGATGCCGTCCAGCACGAGCCGGCGGGCGGCGGCGATGGCCTCGGGCGTCAGGGAATCCCAGGTGGAGGCGACAATTTTCTCGCAGAGTTCGGCGGTGACGGACATGGATGAGTCTCCAAATTTCGTGCGGATTTTGGCCGGGCGTTAACGGAATATCAATCTTTGGCGGTTAGCGTGCCGGGCATGACGGACCAACACGCCTACGTTCCAACCCCATCCCACCTGCGGCGTTTCCCGACACGTACCGGGTCAGGCCGAAGGGCGGTCGAATGCGCTGGAACGATCCCGCGGGGTTCATCTATGAATGGGACCGTCGGCATGGGGCGTTGGAGGCTTAAGATGCCCGAGGCCGCCATCTTGGAGAGTTCGACCACGAGACCGGGGCCCGTTTGAAGCCGCCCGATCGGGGACGGAGGATAGAACCATGACCCTCGCACGCCATATCCGCGGTTACGATCCCGCGACCGACCGGCTTGGCGCCTCGCATCCGCTGTCGGCCGAGACCTTCGCGGCTGTGCGGCGGCTTGTCCCGGCGCAACCGGACGACCCCGACATGATCGATCCCTACGCGCTGTCGCCCGCGGTCGTGGCGACGGCTCGGCATGCGATGCTTCCAGCCGCCTGAAGCCCACGGGTTAAGCGACCAGCGCCATCATTTCCCGCACCTGATCCGGTGTCAGCGTATCGATCCGCGACGCCAGCCCGATCACTCCTTCCGCCGCGGACGTATCCAGCTTGCACCCCAGGCAGTCCCGCACCTTCACCAGATGGTCGGCATCGGCGATGGGCGGTTGGCCCCACATCCCGCGCGGGCCGTCGCAGCGGGTTGCCAGCACGGAACCGTCGTTCATTTCGATCCTGAGGCGGACATGCATCGTCTCGAAACGAGCGGGGATCGCCGCGTCCATTTCCAGTGTCACTTTGCCGAGAAGCGCCTGCATCGCGGGGCGGTGGAGCTTTTCCTCGGTGAAGGTATGGATGCCAACGTGCCCATCGAGCAGCGCGCTTGCCATGGTATATTGCAGGCTGAATTTGCCGGACAGGCCGGTTTCGGGGAACGGCCGGTTCACGTAGGGCATGACCGGGCCGGTTAAGGTGACGGATTTAATCGCGGAAATATCCGATACGCGCTTATGCATTTCCAATCCGGCCGTGATCCCGAAATGGGTTCCGAACTGACTGGGGAACATCTTGATCGCGTAGCTGGGGGATGCCACGCGCCAGGGTTGGCGCCCGTAATGCATCATATCGTCCGGCTTGAACGTGCCCTTGTAGAACGAGTTCGCGTAGCCCAGCGGCGATTCGAATGTTTCGGTATCGCCAGTAAATCCGGCTTCGGCCAGCAATGCCGCTTCCAGGCCCATGGCGGCGGCCTGACCGCAATGGGTGGATTTCGTCATTGTTCCGACGTTGCCGAACAGGCTGCCAGCGCGGGAACCCGCGATGCCGAACGCATTTGCCATCCGCAACGGGTCCAGTTTCATCAAATGCGATGCGACCGCGACCGCGCCCATCGGGCCGACCAGTCCCGGTGGATGGAATTGCAGCACGTCGGGGGTGTACTGGCCCGACGCCTCCCGCAACCATCCTTGAATTTCCAGGCCTTTGACCAACGCGGTCAGGACCTCGCGGCCGGGCAAGCCGCGCGCCTCGGCCAGACCCAGCGCCACCGGCAAGGTGACGGACAAAGCGTGCGTCGCGGGGCTCCACATCGGTTCGAAGTCCAACACATGCATGGCCGCGCCGTTGATCGCCGCCGCGCGCACCGGGTCGGTGCGGAAACCGCAGCCGATGGCGGTTGCCACCGGATTGCCGCCGAGTTCCTTCATGCAGCGCGCCATGATGGGGATGGCATCTTCTTCCGACACGCCGGCCACGCCGACGGCCAGCCCGTCCAGCACCAGACGGCGGGCGGCGGACAGGGCTTCCTCCGGCATGTCCTTGTAACCAAGGCTGGCGATGCGTGCGCAAAGATCGGCGGTCAGGCCCATGTCGGTGTCTCCTCTTGTGCCAGAATAATGCAATCGGCGGCGGCGAACGAGAGTGTCATGGTTTCGCCCTCGGCCACCGTCACGCTGGACAGAACCCGCAGCAGCGCCGGCCCCACCGCGACCAGATATTCGTAATGCCCACCGAGGTACAGACGCTGCCGCACCGTCCCCGACAACTGATTGTCCCCGCCGGAACCGATCACGATCCGGTCCGGCCGGATCATCGCGACACACGGCCCGGACGGCACCGGCCCCACCGAACGCAGCTGAGCCGCATCCGTCAACGGCAGAAAATTCGCGGGGCCGACGACATCGGCCACGAACGTATCGACCGGCGTGCCGTAAACCTGCACCGGGGTGCCCTGTTGGCGAATCGCCCCGTCGCGCATCACCAGGATACGGTCCGACAACGACAAAGCCTCCGCCTGATCGTGCGTGACGTAAACAGTGGAAACGTTCAGTTCCCGCTGCAATTTGCGGATTTCGGCGCGCGTCTGATCCCGCAGTTTGGCATCCAAATTCGACAACGGCTCATCGAACAGCAGCACCGCCGGGGCGTGCACGATTGCTCGGGCCACCGCGACACGCTGCTGCTGCCCGCCGGACAATTGCTGCGACGACCGGTCGCGGAACGCGGCTAAACCGACCATTTCCAAAGCCCGCATCACGCGCTTGTCCACATCCCGGTCACGCCGGATGCGCAATGGAAACGCCACGTTTTCGAACACTGTCAGATGCGGCCAGATGGCGTAGGACTGAAACACCATGCCGATGTCGCGATGATACGGCTCGATCATGATCCCGGCCGAGGAGTCGAACACCACGGTGCCATCGATGGCAATGAAGCCCTCTTCCGGTGTTTCCAGCCCGGCGATGCAGCGCAACGTCGTGGTTTTGCCGCAGCCGGAGGGGCCTAGAAGCGACACCAATTCGCCTTCGCCGATTTCGAAACTTATGCGGTCGATAATGGTCTTGTCGCCGTAGCGCTTGACCAGATCGCGGACGACGATGCCCATACGGAATCTCCTAAAGCCGCAACGACGCGCGGGCGACGACGGCCATCAGCGCGACGGTCATGATGGTGGTCACGATCGACAGCGCGCTCGCCACGCCCCAGTTGGCATTTTCGAAAAACGCCCAGATGGAGATCGACAGCACCTGGGTCGAGGCTGTGTAGATCAGTGCCGCCGCCGCGATTTCCCGGAAATAGGCGATGAACAGCAGGAAATACCCGCTTTGCAGCGCCGGCCGCAGCAGCGGCAGGATGACCCGGCGGAAGCTTTGGATGCGGTTGGCGCCGGACGCCCAGGCCGCTTCCTCCAGCACTTTGTCCAACTGCACGATCTGCGCCCCGATGGTTTCGGTGGCATACGGTAAAAACCGCGCCATGTAGCAGAACACCAACACCCATAAAGTGCCGTAGATCGGCAAATAGACATAGGACCACAGGAAACCCAGCCCGATCACGATGCCGGGAATCCCGAACGGCAACGACGCCAGAATATCCAGCGTCCGATGCCCCCGCGGTTTCAGGCGGTGAGTCGAATAGGCGATCAGCGTCCCCAGAATAAGCCCCAGAAAAGCACCGCCGCCAGCGACGAAAATCGTGTTCCAGAACGCCCGCATCATCCCCGGGCTATTCCAGATTTGCAGGTAATTCCGCCACGTGTACGCGGCCTCGAACGGGTTGGCGACGAAAAATTTGATCGCCGAGGTATAAATCAGCGCCAGCGTCGGAATGATAAACGCCATCGCGACGTAAAATAGGCTGACCGCGTTCGCCACGCCGCGCCACTTGCCCAGGTTCAGCGGCCGCACGCGATAGCCCTTGCCGGACACCGTCGGTGCCCCACGCCGGTGCATCACCCGCCGCTGGGCGAAAATGGTCAGGCCGGTGACGGCGCTCATGGACAGGCCGACCGCCGCCGCAAGACCGGTGTTGGGCGGGGAGAAGCTTGTCAGCAGATAGAGCTCAGTCGCCAGCGTGTTGACGTGGCCGGGGATGCCCACCATCGCCGGGATCGCGAACTGCTCCACCGACAGCACGAAACACAGCAGCAGCGCCGACAGCATGGGAAACAGCATCAGCGGCACCGTCACCCGGCATACCACCTGCCAGGGCGTCGCGCCGGAGGCGTAGGCCGCCTCCTCCAGGCTGGAATCCATCGCGATCAGCGGGCCGCGTAACGTGAAAAACGCGAACGGAATAATGTGCAGAATTTGGATCCAGACGATCCCGCCGACCGAATAGATATCGAATTTAAGCCACGCTATTCCGAACCACTCTTCGAGAATATCGTTGAATATGCCGCCGGGGGACCCCAGGATCACCCAGGCCATGGCCAGAATGAAGCCGGGAAAGAAGAAGCTCAGGCCGACGGATGCCACCATGGAGCGTTTGAAGCGGAAATTCGTCCGGTAAATCAGCCACGCCATCGCCGCGCCGCCGGCGGTGCTCGCCAGGGCCGTAACGGCGGAAATGAAGCAGGTCGTGACCAGCGTGTTGCCGATCGCCGCGCTGCCCAAATCCATCCAGTTTCGCAGCGTGAAGACCGAGGGTTGCCCCGGTCCGGCACTGCGGAAACTGCCGTACAGCAACGATGCCAACGGCGTTAGGATCAATGCGGCGGTTATCGCGAACGTGAGGGCGAAGATCGCTTGGACCGCGCCTCGACCTTTCATACCCGTCATGGTCGGGCTTGACCCGACCAACCCAGGCCAACGAGGCACGAGGTGGTCGGGTCAAGCCCGACCATGACGGGGCGACATGCCATCATTGCAACCCGAACACCGACCGCCATTCCTCGATCACCGCCTTCTGAAACGCCGGCGTCAGCATTTCCGAACTCAACAGGATCTTCTGCCCGTCCACGCCCGGCACCGCCTTGGGCGAACCGGCACCCGGCCGCGTGACGGGGGAGCCGATGGTGGACAGGATCGCCTTCTGCCCTTCCAGGCTGAGCGACCAATTCAGAAACAGCATCCCGGCCTCCGGGTGCGGCGCCTTTGCCGGCATCAGGAAGCAGTTGCCCACCGCCGGCACACCGGAGGCCGGAAAAATCGCCCTGATCGGCGCTTCATCGTTCAGCGCGGCAATGACCGGCGGATCGATCACCGCTGCCACCTGGATGTCGCCGCGGATCACCGCCTGCACAACGCCGGCGCTGCCGTTGAAGAATCGCACGCCGTTCGCCTTCAGGCGCTTGGCGACGTCCTTGATGCCTTGCTGGTCCCACACCGCCAGCATCGCCTGCACCGCGACCGACCGCCAGGGTGGGTCCATGCCGATCTTGCCCTGCCATTTCGGGTCGAAGAAATCGGTCCACTCCTTCGGCGCGTCTGCTTCTTTGACCTTGGTCTTGCTGGTCACCAGGCAGGACCGGTTCAAATGCGAGGTATAGATCTGATCGCGCGCCTTGAAATGCGCCGGATAGACGGCGGACTCCGGCGGCGTCCAGGTCCGCAACCAGCCTTGGTCGGACCATTTTAACAATGTCTCGTCCCACAACGTCACTAACAGATCGGCGTCCGATGCGCCGGCCTGATATTCGGTGCCGAAGCGCTGCATCATCTCGGTGCTGCCCAGGCGGTTCGCCTCGACCGCGATCTTGGGAAACGCCTTCTGGAACTCGGCGATCCACAGATCGCCCAGCGGCGGCGGGATATTGTGCAGCAGATTGAGCTTACCCTGCTTCACGGCAGCCGCCGTCACGGCGACCATGTCCACACCATCCGCGAAAGCGGGGCTGGCGGCCGCCGCGACGAACGGCATTTGCAGCATGGAGCGCCGAAGCAGGGTCATGGTGGTTCCTCCCTAATTTCCGGGAAGCATTTAGCCTGCCGAGCGGTGCTGCGATAGGCGCCCGAACCTACCAGTTCGGGCGGCGTTTTTCGACGAAGGCCGACAGGCCCTCCTGCGCTTCCGGCAATTCGACGACCGCCGAAAGCGCATCCGCCACGTCCTCGATGCTCCGGTGCAGATCGAGCGCGTTTGCTCGGTGGAAGGCGTTGCGGCCGAAGCGCATCACGCTGGGGGCTTTGCTCGCCATCTCCTGTGCCAGGGCGCGGGCTTCGTCCAGCACGGTCTCGGTTGGGACGATGCGGTTGATCAGGCCCAGCGCCTCCGCCCGTTCGGCGGAGAACGCCTTGCCGCCGAACAGCAGTTCGAATGCTCGGTGGCGGCCGATGATCTTGGGCAGGATGACGAAATGGATGGCGGGGATCAGGCCGACATCGATCTCCGGGTAGCCGAACGTCGCGTTTTCGCCCGCCACGATCATGTCGCAAGACACCGCCAGCGTCATGCCGCCAGCGCGGGCGGCACCGGACACGGCGGCGATGGACGGCTTGCCCAACCGGTACTGCACATCGTTGTATTCAACGTAGAGCCGCTCCAGGAACTGCCGCATGTCCCGCCCCGGCCTGCCTTTGACGATGTCCAGGTCCAGCCCGGCGCAGAACACTTTTGGGTTTGCACTGGTCAGCAGCACGGCCCGCGCCGCGTCGTCCGCCGCCGCTCGGCGGAAGGCGGCGATGACGCCCTCGATCAGTTCGAGGCTGAGGGCGTTGACCGGCGGGCGGTCGATGACGATTTCCGCGACGCGGTCGCGGACTTCGTAGTGGATTCCGGACATGCGGCTTGCCCCTATTGCGCGATGTAGCCGCCGTCGATGACCAGCTCCGTCCCGGTCACGAACGAGGCTTCGTCGGACGCCAGGAACAGCACGCCGTACGCGACCTCGATCGGTTCCCCCAGCCGCCGCAGCGGCGTCGCGGCGATCTTCGTCGCTCGGCCAGCCTGGTTCGTGGCGTTCAGCATCGGCGGCATGTAGCCGGGATGCACCGAGTTCACCCGGATGCCCATCGGCCCGTACTTCGCCGCCGCGGCCTTGGTATAGATGCGGACCGCGCCCTTGGACGCGGCATAGCCGGGATGGCTGTCCTGGCTGCCGACGAAACCCATGATGGACGAGATATTCACGATCGAGCCGCGCCCGGCCTTCGCCATTTCCGCCGCCGCGTGCTTGGTGCCCAGGAACACGCTGGTCGCATTCACGTTCATGATCCTCTGCCAGCCTTCCAGCAGATCGACATCGCCGACCGCGCTGCCGGAGATGCCGGCGTTGTTCACCAAGATATCCAGCTTGCCGTAGGTGGCGACGGTCTCGGCGATCAGGCGCTGCCAATCGGCCTCATGCGTCACATCGGTGCGGATGAAGCGCGCGCGTCCCTGGCCGGCGTTGAGGTCGGCGGCGAGGGCTTCGCCTTCTTTTTCCAGCACGTCGGCGATCACCACCGCCGCGCCCTGTTCGGAGAACAGCCGCACCTCGGCCTCCCCCATGCCGTGCGCGCCACCGGTTACGATGGCAATTTTTCCCGCGAGCCGCATGTTTTTTCTCCGTTGTTGGGAATCGATCTGCCGGGATCATCGGCCGATCCCTGCACCGGGGCAACACCGTCAGCCGCCGAAAAAAAATCGCGCGGCGTTAACGTTTTTTTAACCATTCCACCGTACATTCTCATGCGTTCGGCTTTCACAATCTCTCCAGGAAATTCCTCATGCAAAACGATAACGATCGCGGCGCCCGCCTCCGGTTCATGAATATCGACCAGGAAACCAGCCGGCTGCTCGCCGGGTTCTGGCCAACCGCCGAAAGGGCGTTGCCCGATCTGCTGGAAGCCTTTTACCGCCACGTCACGCAAGTCCCCGAACTCGCCAAGCTGCTCGGCAGCGACATCCCGCGCTTGAAATCGGCGAAGGGATCGCACTGGGCGCGGCTGTTTTCCGGCCGTTTCGACGACGCCTATTTCAACGGCGTGCGGACGATCGGGTTGGTACACAACAAGATCGGGCTGGAACCGCGCTGGTATATCGGCGGCTATAATTTCGTTCTGAGCGAGCTCAGCGCGCTCGCGGTCAAAGCGCACCGCTGGTCGCCTGGGAAGGCAGCTGCGATGGTCCGAGCGATCAATTGCGCGGTGATGCTGGATATGGATCTGGCGATCTCGGTGTACCAGGAAGCGATGTTGGGCGAGCGGGCGGAACGCGGCAAAAAGGTCGATGTATTGACCCAGGCGTTCGAATCGAAGGTCGGGCAGTTGGTCGGACGGTCGCCGGCGCGGCGACGGAGTTGAAAGCCACCGCCGACTCGATGACGGACACCGCCAGCCAGACCATGCAGCAGGCCTCCAACGTCGCGGCTGCCGCCGAGGAGGCCAGCACCAATGTGCAGACCGTCGCCAGCGCGGCCGAAGAACTCTCGTCCTCGATCTCCGAAATCTCCCGCCAGGTCGCGCAATCGGCGAAAATCGCGGGCAAGGCGGCGGACGATGCGAAACGCACCGACACCGTCGTCCGCGCGTTGGCGGAGGGCGCGCGCACCATCGGCGAAGTCGTCGGTCTGATCAGCAATATTGCCGGTCAGACGAATCTGCTGGCACTGAACGCCACGATCGAAGCGGCGCGGGCGGGCGATGCCGGTAAGGGGTTCGCGGTGGTGGCGAGCGAGGTGAAAAGTCTGGCGACTCAGACCTCCAAAGCGACCGAACAGATCGGGCAGCAGATCGGGCAGATCCAGTCCGCCACCGCCGAGGCCGTCGCCGCGATCCAGGGCATTGCCGCGACGATCGGGGAGGTGAACGAGATCGCCGCCGCCATCGCCGCCGCGGTCGAGGAACAGGGGGCCGCCACCCAGGAAATCGCCCGCAACGTGCAGCAGGCGGCCGCCGGAACACAGGAGGTCACGTCCAATATCGCCGGTGTCAGCCAGGGTGCCAGCAGCACCAGCTCCGCCGTCGAGCGGGTGTTGACGGCCGTGGACGCGTTGTCGCGGCAATCCGATCAGTTGAACGGGGAGGTTGGGCGCTTCATCGCGGATGTGAGGGCGGCATAGGGGGGCTGATCCAGGGGGATCGCATATGGCGGATTTCCGACACTTTCCGTCATGGTCGGGCCTGACCCGACCATCTCGGGCCAATGGGGCACCGTTCGAAAAACCCTGTCTTTTCAATGGTGTGTAAAATCGCAGAAGATGGTCGGGTCAGGCCCGACCATGACGAGTGGGGGCGCCAAAGGTCATATGCGATAGCCCTGGGGGCTGATCGTACCCCCATGACGCCATCCCCGGCTTCCGCTAAACGGCATTCATGATCCGCCTCACCACAGCATCCCCCGCCTTCGAACCCGCTTTCGCCGCTTTGCTCGGCCAAGCGCGCGAGACGACGGAAACCGTCGACCACGCGGTCGCGGCCATTATCGCCGCGATCCGCGCGCGCGGCGATGACGCTCTGACGGAATACACGACCCGGTTCGACCGGTTCGTGCCTTCCAGCCTGCGGATCACGGACGCGGAGATCGATGCCGCGACTGCCGGCATTCCGGAGGAACTGGCGGCGGCTTTGGACCTCGCCGCCACGCGGATCGAGGCTTTTCACAAGGCGCAGCTGCCGGCCGACATCCGCTACACCGACGACGCCGGGCTGACGCTGGGCATGCGCTGGGGCGCGCTGGATTCCGTCGGCATCTATGTGCCCGGCGGCAAGGCGGCCTATCCGTCATCCGTCCTGATGAACGCGATTCCAGCCCGAGCGGCGGGGGTGGCGCGGATCGCGATGTGCGTGCCGACGCCGGATGGGGTTTTGAATCCGCTGGTCCTCGCGGCGGCGCGGCGGGCGGGGGTTTCCGAAATCTACCGCGTCGGCGGGGCGCAGGCGGTGGCGGCTTTGGCCTACGGCACCGCGACCATCGCGCCGGTGGACCGCATCGTCGGGCCCGGCAACGCCTATGTCGCCGAGGCCAAGCGCCAGGTGTTCGGCCGCGTCGGCATCGACAACATCGCCGGCCCGTCGGAGGTTGTGGTCATCGCCGACGCGAACAACGACCCGCGGCGGGTCGCCATCGACCTTCTGGCGCAAGCCGAGCATGACGAGGCCGCGCAGTCCATTCTGATCACCGACAGCGCGGCTTTCGCGGATGCGGTGGCGGCCGCGGTGTTGGCGGAATTGCCGACATTGCCGCGTCAGGCCATCGCGGGGGCGAGCTGGGACGCGCACGGCGCCATTATCCTGGTGCGGAACTGGGATGAGGCGGTTGCTCTGTGCGACCGGCTGGCCCCCGAGCACTTGCAGATCATGGTGCCGGAGCCGGAGACGCTGTTCGCTCGGGTCAGGCACGCGGGGGCGGCGTTCCTCGGGCCGTTCTGTCCGGAGGCGGTGGGCGATTACGTCGCGGGGCCGAACCATGTGCTGCCGACGGGGCGGACGGCGCGGTTTGCGTCCGGGCTGTCGGTGTTCGACTTCCTGAAGCGCACGACCTGGGTGTCGGCGGACCAGGCGGCGTTGGATCGGGTGGGGCCGGCGGCGGTGGCGCTGGCGGAGGCCGAGGGGTTGCAGGCGCATGGGCGGAGCGTGGCGGTGCGGTTGAGCCGGTAAAACTTGACCTTTCGGACGGCGGCGATCATAAACCCGCCGGTTTAACCCAATGATGAGGCCTGATGTCAAAAGAAGACATGATCGAATTCAGCGGCATGGTGGACGAATTGCTCCCCAATGCCATGTTCCGCGTGAAGCTCGACAACGGACATGCGATCCTGGCGCATACCAGCGGCAAGATGCGCAAGAACCGCATCCGCGTGCTCGCGGGCGACCGGGTGAACGTCGAAATGACACCCTACGACCTCAGCAAGGGACGCATCACCTTCCGGTTCAAATAAATGACCGGAACCCCGCTGGTGCTGGCCTCCTCCAGCCCGCGGCGCCTCATGCTCCTCGCCCAGTTGGGCATTACGCCCGCGCGCGTGGTCTCCCCCGATATCGACGAAACGCCGCTGCGCGATGAGCAGCCGCGGCCGTATGCCCAGCGGATGGCACGCGGCAAGGCGGCGGCGGTGTCTGAACCGGGGGCTTTCGTGCTGGCCGGGGATACCGTGGTCGCCGTGGGGCGGCGCATTCTGCCCAAGGCGGAAACGGAACAAGAGGCGCGGGCCTGCCTGAAGCTGCTGTCCGGGCGGCGGCATCATGTGCTGACGGCAATTGCTCTGACCGCGCCGGACGGGCGCGTGGTAGAGCGTCTGTCGGAAAGCACCGTCATCTTCAACCGGCTGACGCAGCCTCAGGTCGATGCTTATGTCGCGTCCGGCGAATGGCAGGGGAAAGCCGGCGGCTACGCGATCAACGGCGTGGCCGCGAGCTTCATCCGGTTCCTGTCCGGCAGCTACTCCGGCGTCGTGGGCCTGCCGCTGTTCGAAACCGCGCAGTTGCTGCGGGGGTTCGGCTGGGCGCTGCCGTGAGCGGGGAGCGTATCCTCGCGGCCTGCAGCCCCGGCGAGGTCCGAGTCGCGGTGCTGCGCGGCGGCAAGTTCCTGGAATACGCGATCTGGCGGCCGGGCCAGCCGGACGGAGTCGGGGACGTGTATCGAGGACGCGTTACCGCGCCGATGCCCGCGATGGCCGGCGCCTTCGTCTCGCTGGGCGCCGAGGACGGGTTTCTGCCGGACAGCGAGGGCGCCAAAGGCCTGACCGTCGGCACGATCCTGCCCGTCCGCGTCACCCGCGCTGCCATCGGCGGCAAAGGCCCGCGCTTGAGCGCGCGGGGGGCGGAGGAGGTCGAAGCGGGCGCCGTCGGTCTGATCCGCCGAGGGCCGGGCGCGCTGGAACGGCTCGCAGCGGCCTACCCCGAGGCCGAAATCCTGATCGACGACCCGGCGATGGCACCGCGCGGGGCTACCCGGGTCGCCCAGGCGTTCGACGACGACATCGCGGGCCGGGTCGACGCTCTGGCCGATCCGGTCGTGGCGCTGCCCAACGGTGCGCGGCTGTCGATCCATCCGACTCCGGCGCTGGTCGCGATCGACACCGACTCCGGCGGGCAAACCGGGTCGCTGAACGCGTTCAACCGCACCATCGGCCCGGCGCTGGCCCGCGAAATCCGCCTGCGGAACCTGTCCGGCGCCATCGTCGTCGACCTCGCCGGACTGCCCATCCGCAAGCGCGCCGCGCTCGGGCCCAGCATCGCCGAGGCTCTGGCCGACGACCCGCTGAAACCCCGGTTTCTGGGGTTCACAGCCCTGGGACTGGCGGAAATCCTGCGCACCCGCATCCACCCGCCACTGCATGAGCTGCTGGCCGGCCCGCACGCCGCCGGGCTGGTGGCGTTGCGGGAGATCGCGGCCAACCTCGACCCCGATCCGCGCCGCCTGCCCGCCTTACGCGCTGCCCCCGCGGTGGTGGAGGCGCTGCAACGCGATCCCGTGGCGCTGCCCGATCTCGCCCGTCGCGCGGGCCGCGCCTTGACGCTACGATCCGACCCATCCCTTACTGGCACCGCCTGGAGGCTGGAGCACGACCATGCCTGAACCTCGTTGTCCCATCTGCGAAAAACCGGCAACGCCGACCAACCGACCGTTCTGCGGCAAGCGCTGCGCCGACGTCGATCTGGGCCGCTGGCTGACCGGACAATACGTCATTCCCGGCAAACCCGAGGAAGTGGACGAAGACTCGCCGGATCACGCTTGACTCGCAAGGGCGCTGCCCCTATCCACCCGCCTCCGTTTGCCTGGATGAAGTGTGTGTCATGCGAGTCAGAAACAGCCTGAAGTCGGCCAAAATCCGCGACAAGAACTGCCGCGTGGTGCGCCGCCGTGGGCGCGTGTACGTGATCAACAAAAAGAACCCCCGGATGAAGTGCCGGCAGGGCTAACGAGTCGTCATGGTCGGTCTTGACCCGACCATGACGCTTCTGTGCGTGTCCCGTGCGGCTAATCCCCAGGCGCGATCAGCACCTTCGCATGGGCGCTGGGCTTTCTGAGTGATTCGAACATCGCAGGCACCTCTGTCAGACCGATGGTGCCAGTGACGATCTGCGCCGCGTCGATCTGCCCGGACGCCAGCATGTCCAGCACCATCCCGAACTCCGCCCGCGTGTAGCCCAGCACGAATTGCAGCCGCAGTGCCTTGCGGATGGCGACGCGCGGGAACACCCGGTCCTCGGTCCTACAGACGCCCACGACGACGATCCGCCCGTGCAGCGGCGCGATCCGCATGGCAGTCGCCAGCACGCCCGGCACACCCACGCATTCGAAAATGACCTCCGGCGCCGCAACCTCCTCGGCCGAGGCCACGCCCGTGGCGCCGAGCGCGATTGCCAGGGTGCGTCTTGCTTCGCCAGGTTCAGCGACCACGACCTCCCGCGCCCCCGCCGCTCGGGCGAAGAGCAGGGTGGCCAGCCCGATCGGCCCGGCGCCGATCACCAGCACGCGCGCGCCCAGCAGAGGGCCGGCCATGCGCACGGCGTGGAGGCCGACCGCGAGGGGTTCGGTCAGCGCCGCCAGTTTCAGGTCCAGCCCGTCCGGCACCTTCAGCGCGTGGTGCGCTGGCATCGCCATGTATTCCGCGTAGGCGCCGGGCTGGGAGGCCGTCAGCCCGATGATGCGGTTGCGCGGGCAATGGATGCCCAGCCGGTCCTTGCAGCCGGTGCCGGTCGGCCGGCAGTCGTCGCATTCCCGCAGCGGCAGCCCGATCACCCGATCGCCCGGTTGAAAATCGGGGGAGGCCGACTGCGTCACCACGCCCGCATATTCGTGACCCAGCACCGTGCCGGGCTCCAACGGCGTCGGGCTGGGTTCGGTGGCGTGCAGGTCGGAGCCGCAGATGCCGCAATAGGCCACCTTCAGCACGATATCGCCGGGCTGTGCGACCGGGGTTTGGCGGTCTTCCAGGGCCAGCGGTTGGCCCTCGGTTTGGAATACGATGGCACGCATGGCGGTTGTTTCCTCAGGCGGTGCGAAAGGCCCGGTACAGGGCGTCGTATTGGTGCCGAATGGCGGGGTCGGCGAGATAACGCGGTTCGGCGTAGGGGATGTCGCGGCTGACCGGGGCGAAGAACCTGTCCGCCGGGTGAGGATCGACAACGCAGTCTCCGTACTCGGCCCAAAGCCGCCGGTGAATGGCGTCGAGCGCCGGTTCCGCGTCGTTCAGACGCAGCGTTGTGAGATGGGCCTGGATGGTGCCGGACAGGCGCGTCAGGTCGTAGCGTTGCCCGTCCCGCAGGAACCATTCCCGCACGGCCGACCCTTGCGCGCCGTCCTGCGAACGGTGGATCAGGTTCAATACGCGAACGATTTCCGTTTGTACCGGCGGCAACGACCGGTTTGGGCGTTCCTCCAGCAGCAGGGCGGCGTTTTCCAGCAAAGCCGCTTGTGCGGGCAGGAAGGTGTCCAGGAAATGCCGAGCGAGATCGGATACGGAATTGTAGCAGACGATGCGGAGGGCGGTTTTGCCGAACACGGCCGCATAACGGTCCAGAACGGCGCCGAACTGGAGAAATTCCAGCCGGTTCGGGTCGGCCAGAGCCGCGGCGACGAATTGCAGAAATGTTTCGGAAAATCCGTGTTTGATCCGCTCCTGCCAGACGGACGGCATGATTTCCGACCAGCGGCGGCAATGGAACACGATCGTGACGGCGGCATCGTCCAAAAAGCCGCGCAGCGCCTGTATCTGCGGCTCTTGCAGATAGACCAGGTCTTCCGACGAAATCAGCAGCAGTTCCGCCGCTTGCGCAAGCAGCTCGGCCCGCAACGTGTCGGCCCTATCGTCTGTCAGCGCGGCATAAAGCCGCCGATGGCTGGGTTGGTCCTCCGACTGAATCCATTCCGATGGAAACGCGACGCCGGCGTCCCGCAGGACGGGGCGGAGCGCATAGAAGACTCGTTGCAGATAGGTGGTGCCGGTCTTGTGGGCGCCGATATGGACGATGGCGCGGGACGGAGCGGTTGGCACGGCCCCATCAAACCCCGACTATCCGCCGCCAGACGCCCCAGAACCCTCGTACCGCCGCTTCGGTCGCGCGCGTATCCTGGCTGGCCGTCCCGGATCCGCCCATTTCCAGCAGAGACTCCCGATACGGCGTTGCCGCGATTCCGCGTTCGACGAAACCGCCGACGCAGCCGTCCTCCATCGACACGTAGCCGGCGGGACCACCCAGGTTCAGGTGCCGTAAGCGGCGGGTCCGCATTTCCGGCGTATCGTCGGCGTAACCGAAATAGATCCATTCCAGATTGGTTTTATCCACCCCATCGGGCGTGAAAAACCGGAGCGCCATCGCGTTCTGAGTCTTCTGCACCACGAAATTCGGAAACACGGTGACGATATGCTGACGGATTCGGTCGGGATGCTCGTCCACGACGTCCAGCATGCATTCGTCCTCCAGATGGAATCCGTCGTCCACGGAACGGATGCCGGCATAGGCGCTGTCCACGGCCACGTCCGGCGCGATGGTGGACGACACGCTGTTTGCGCCGTCGGGGCTGACGATCAGGCCGCCGCCTTGGCTGAGGCGGTTGATCTTGAAGGTGGCGAAGTACAGATGCAGCAGGCTGGCGTGATAGGAATCACGCACGTTTTCCGCGTACATTTTCCAGTTGTTCGGCAAAACCTGAGTGAACCGGCCGATGATTTCCAGCTGCCGTCCACCGATGACGCGTTCCATGCGCGGCAGCACCTCGGCGCCGATATAGGATTCGATGTCCGGGGTTCCGTCCGACAAGGTCCCGAACACCAGTCCGCAAACCGTTGTTGTGCGCAGCTGCCGGGGCCGATGGTCCTCCAGCCGGAACCCGGCATCCATGCCGCCCTTGCCGTTAACGCCGTTCCGAAACGCAACCGATTTCAGATTGCCGCGCAGATCGTATCGCCACGCGTGGTAGACGCAGTGGAAATCCTTGGCCCCGCGCCCCTGGTCGTCCAGACAGATCAGCGCCCCGCGATGGGCACACCGGTTTTCGAACGCGGCGATCGTGCGGTCCGCATCGCGTGCGACAACGACCGGCATCGATCCGACCATCGTGGCGCGCCAGTCGCCGGGTTCGGCGATCTCGCTTTCCAGACACAGGAAATTCCACACCGGTCCCTCGAACACGCGCGCCTGTTCGGTGCGGAACATGTCCTGGTCCTGGTAGACCCAGTAGGGGACGCGGGTCAGGCCGTGCGGCCAGTTGGCGGTCGCGCTCATGGGTTACATCATCGTTTGCATATCGGCATCGACGCACATTGCCTGACCGCTGATCGTCGCGCCGAACGGGCTGGCGAGGTAAAGCGCCATGTTCGCGATATCCTGCTGCGTCACGAAGCACTTCAAGCTCGTCACACCCACCGTCCGCTCGGTCATTTCGTTTTCGGAGATTCCGGCGCTTTCCGCCTTCGCCTTGATCACGGCGCGAATGCGCGGCCCGTCCACCGGACCCGGCAGAATCGCGTTCACCCGGATCCCGTCGCCGCCCAGTTCGATCGACAGCGATTTGGTGAACCCGATCACGCCCCATTTCGCCGCCGCGTAGGGCGCCCGCAGAGCAAAGCCGAACCGGCCGGCGGCGGAACTGAGGTTCACGATTGCCCCGCCCCCGTTCGCCCGCAGGGCCGGGATCGCTCGGCGCGAGGTATGGAACATGCTCGCCAAATCGATGCGCAACGTCGCGTCCAGCTCCTCCGGCGTCACGTTTTCCACCGTCGCCGTCGGTCCCGCGATGCCGGCGTTGTTCACCAGCACATCCAGCCCACCGAGATGCTTGACCGCCGCGTCCACGAACGCCTCGCACTGCGCCGGATCGCCCGCATCGGCGCGCATGCCGGGGTAGCCGCAGCTGTCCAAGGCACGCTGGTCGACATCGGACACGAACACGTCCGCACCGCAGGCGGCGAAACTGTCCGCCATCACCTTGCCGATGCCGTTCGCACCGGCGGAAATCGCGACACGGAAACCGCCGAGGTCCACGGTCAGGGGAGTACGAGCGCCAGAAATCATGAAGAGCAGCCTTATCGGAGCGAATTGACGATTTGCCGGTAGGCCTCCTCCGGGAAGGCCTTCAGCGACTGGGTGCGAACATAGCCCAACTGCCCCAGCATCAGGCAAAACCTCGCGGCGACGGCGTCGTCGGGGGCGTCGTAGACGCCGATCATGTCGAATTGCCCCATGGTCATGTGGAGGGAGCGGAATTGCCCGCCCATATCCTCCAGCAGTTTTTTGGCGGCATCGACCCGCTTGGGGCCGTCGTTGATGGCTTTCAGGCCCTGGTCCGTCCAGTTGGCCAGCATGACATAGGTCGGCATGGCACCCATCCTCGGTTGGAGTTTGGGCACTATGGCGCAAATCGCGCTGGGGTTACAGCGCCGGAGTCGCGCCCAACCTGACAGCGACTTCGGCGCGCAGGCGCTTGAGCCAACCGTCGCGGTGGGCGGTGTCGTGGTTCCCCAGATACGCCAGCGCGTCCGGCGGCAGCGGGCGGCAGCCGGCATCGCGGCTCATGCGCACCGACGCGACCAGGGCGAGAATGGTTTTCACGGCCAAGCCGTTCAGCGCGCCTTTCAGCAGATACCCGCCCATGCGCGGCAGCAGCGCGGCCCAGCTCGCCCCGTATTTATGGCCGATGAACACACGGTTGCGGACGAAATAGAACCACCGGTCGCCAGACCAGCCGACTCGGCGTGCGGCGGCGACCTTGTGCCGCACGACAAGATCGCCCCGGTATTGCACCCGCCAGCCGAGAGCGATGGCCCGTAGGCAGAAGTCGTACTCCTCCCAGCAGAAGAACAACGCCGGATCGTAGCCGCCGGCCGCGTCCCAAGCATCGCGCTTGATGGCATGACCGGCGCCCACGAAGGTCGTGGTCATGAACCGCTCCGCTGCATGCGGCAGCAGCGAGCGCGGATAGCCCCAGGACGTCAGGTCATCGTCGCCGGTCCAGTCATTCAGAATCCGGCACGCCACCGCCCCGAGGTTCGACGTCCGGTCGAGCGCCGCCACCAACCCGGCCAGGGTGTCGGGGGTGGCAAAGACGGCGTCGTTGTCCAACCCCACGATCGCCCGGCCGTGACCGTAGGCGCTGGCCCGGTTGCGTCCCTCCGCCACCCCCAAATTCCGGTCCGACCGCAGCAGCGTCGCATCCGGCCGGCCGGCGACCGCCATCTCCAGACACACCAAATTTTCCGCCATCGACCCCTGATCCAGCACGGTCACGTGCCGGGACACCCCGGTCTGTGCCAGGGCCGAGCGGATCGCCGCGACGGTTTCCTCCGGCCGGTCCAGTGCCAGGATGATAACATCTGCGTCGTAGGGGCCGTCCGGCGGACGGACCGCGCCGGCGATGCGGCGGATCACGGTTCGCCTCGCGGCGGCGGAATCGCGAGGTAGGCGAGCCGCTTCATCTCCTTGCGCCCCCGCGAAACGGAGTCCAGCACCAGCCCGCAGCCCAGCGACAGGAACCCGAGCAGCACCAAGCCGGTGGAGAGAACGGCGGTGGGCAGACGCGGCACCAACCCAGTATCCAGATACGTCGTCACCACCGGTAGCCCGAGGCCGAACCCGGCGGCGATCAGCAGTAGCGACACCGCGCCGAAGGATTGCAACGGCCGTTCCTGCTCGATCAGCGTCAGGATGGCGCGCAAAATCCGCAAACCGTCGGCGATGGTGCGCAGCTTGGATGCCGAACCCGGCGGCCGGTTGCGGTAGGATGTCGTCACCTCCCGCATCGGCATGTTCAGCGCCAGAGCGTGGATGGTGAACTCGGTCTCCGTCTCGAATTGGGTTGCCAAGGCCGGGAAGGACTTCACGAAGCGTCGGCTGAACACACGATAGCCCGAGAGCATGTCGGTGATGCCATTGCCGAACACCAGCCGCACCATGCCGGTCAGCGCGGCGTTGCCCAGCCGGTGGCCGGGCCGATAGGCCTCGGGCGCGACCGAGCGGCGGGCGGCGCTGACCATGTCCAGTTGCTTTTCCCGCAGCAGGCGCAGCATGTCGGGGGCGGCGGCCGCGTCGTAGGTCCCGTCGCCATCCACCAGGATGAAGGCGTCCGCGTCCACATCGGCGAACATGCGGCGGACGACATGGCCCTTGCCCTGTAGCCGTTCCTGCCGCACCACCGCCCCGGCTGCCCTGGCCGCCAACATGGTGCGATCCGTGGAGTTGTTGTCGTAGACATAGATGGTCGCGTGCGGCAGCGCCGCCTGAAAATCCGCGACGACTTGGCCGATTGCCGCTTCCTCATTGAAACAGGGGATCAGTATCGCCACGCTGGGCAGGGCGACCGCCAGTTCGGCCGGTAGCGGGTCCGCCGTCCATCCCGGTGCCTCGCGCGGCAATGTCGCCGCCCGCGCCAGCGCCCCGATATCCAGTCGCTCGATGGTTTCCGACATGATCGTCCCCGGCTTTCAATAGGCGTTGGGCATGCGGGCGAGCAGCGGCACGGTGCGCAGGACGATCGCCAGATCGAGGCCGATGGACCAGTTCTCGATATATTCCAGATCGCTCGCCACTCGCCGCAACAGTTTCAGTTCGGTATCGGTCTCGCCGCGCCAGCCGCGGATCTGCGCGAGGCCCGTCATGCCCGGCTGCACGCGATGCCGGTCGGCATAGCGGGGCGTCACATCCTCGAACAATCTTCCGCCGGCGCGCGTTCCGGGGGCGTGCGGGCGCGGTCCGACGACCGACATTTCGCCACGCAGGACGTTGACGAATTGCGGTAATTCGTCCAGCGACGTGCGCCGGAGCCAAGCGCCGACACGGGTGATGCGCGGATCGTCCCGCGTGGCCTGCCGCAAACCGGTGCATCCCGGTGCGTGGCGCATGGTGCGGAACTTCAGCATCTCGAACACCCGACCATCGCGGCCGACCCTAAGCTGGCGGAACACCGCCGGCCCGGCACTGTCCAGCCGGATCGCCAGAGCAATCCCGAGCAGCAGCCAGCCGAAGAGAGTCAAGGCCGTCAGGGCGATGGCGACGTCGATCCCTCGTTTGACGTGCAGGCGCCAGCCCGCCGGCACAGCGGGCGGAAACAAAGGCGCCGCGTAGGAAATCGGATGAAACCCGGCTTCCGCCTCGGTCAGCAGCATCCGATCGGCGATTCTGCCGTAATGGTCGAACATGCACCCACCGCCTGTCTTGGTTTGCGATGGCGGGAGTGTCGGGGGGAAAGTATTAGCGAAAGGTTAACGCGGCAGACGACTGTACGCAGAAAAACGCATTATTCGTGAAATTCGCGTGATCCCGCGGAACACACAACGAACCGCGTGTTCAGCGGAACACCATCCGGCGAGAGAGATGGAAATTGACGAACATCCCGGCGATTGCTCCCGCGCTGGTCGCGATGACCGGCTGATGTGCCGCCGCCGCGACGAAGGTCACCAGCAATGCATAGGTACCCCGGTTGAGTGCGAAACCGACCAGATTGGCCGCCAGAAACCGAGCCCATTGCCGATGCGCGGGGCCGGCGCCCTGACCGCGGAAGGTCCAGATGCGATTCAGCAGCCAATTGCCGCTCGCCGCCACGCCATAGGCCACCACCCCGGCCCCATATAGCCCGAGCGACCCGCGCAGCCCGTAAACCGCGGCGGTATCCATGACCAAGCCGATCAACCCCACCGACCCGAATTTCACGAACTGCGCCAACATGGCCACGCGGGCTGGCGTGGCGAACGAGGGCGGGAAATACGCGGCGATGCGGAGCAATAACTCTTCCATGCGCGGCCTTATAGCCTCGTGCGCAGCGGCGCGATAACCTGGGGCCATGCGCACCGTCACGGTCTATACCGATTTCAAAAGCCCCTACGCCTATCTGGCGAAGGACTTGGCCTACGAACTGGAACGGGACTTCCCGATCCGGTTGCGCTGGCTGCCTTATATCCTGGACATCCCGCAGTATCTCGGCTCCGCCACGGTCGACGCGGCCGGTCAGGTGCTGGAGGAAAACCGCAACGCGCACCAATGGCGTCGCGTCCGCTACAGCTACATGGATTGCCGGCGCCAGGCCCGCAAACGTGGGTTGATCATTCGCGGCACACAAAAAATCTGGGACTCCCGCCTCGCCGCCGCCGGCATGCTGTTCGCTTTGCGCGCCGGCGACGACGTCTTCCGCCGCTATCAGGATATCGTGTTCGAACGCTTCTGGCGGCGGGAATTGGATATCGAACAGGTGCCCGTCATCGCCTCGGTCCTGGCGGAGATCGGCTGCGATGCGGGTGGGTTTCCGGGTTGGGTGGAGGAAGGTTTGGCCGAAGTTGCTTGTGTTGCCCGCGACGCCGAAGCCATGGGCGTGTTCGGGGTGCCGACCTTCGTTCTCGATGGGGACATCTACTGGGGGCGGGAGCATTTGCCGGACATTCGGGAGATTTTGGCGGCGGGGTAGGGATTCAACCACGGATGAACACGGATCGGAATCGATGTTGCGGGGTTGGTTATACGGGAGCGGCTACTCGGCGAACCCTACCCCAAGCATAATATTTTCCAACTTCGCCGACTGCACCCGTGCGTTCAACGAAATCCCAGCCGAACGAAACCCCGCCGCCGCCAGACGATGCCGCACAGCCGGATCCCCGACCCGCCGCATCGCATCCGCCAGCGCCACGCTATCCCCCGGCGGCACCAACAAGCCGGTATCGTCGTCGCGTACGGCCTCTGCGATTCCGCCCTCATTCGACCCGATCACCGCGCAACCCGCCGCCATCGCCTCCGGCACCACGCTCGGCAATCCCTCCGCATCGCCGTCCGAGGCCACGACGCTGGGCACCAGCAACGACCACGCGACCGCCATACGAGCGCGAACGGCGTCCGGGGACAGCCAGCCGGCCAGTTCGATGCCGGAGACCTCCCGCGCCAACCGTTCCAGCAACGCACGCAGCGGCCCATCGCCGACGAACACCACCGGAGTCGCATCGCCGCCCGCGCGCAGCAGGCGCACCGCGTCGGCGATGATCGCGATACCCTTTTTCTCCACGAACCGCCCGACGAACAGATGAAAGGACGGCGCCGCGATTGGCGGAGGCGGCGAGTCCGGCACCTCCACCCCGATCGGCAGCACGATCAACTGGCCCGCCGGCACGCCCCGGCGCGCCGCGACCTCCGCCACGGCCTCCGACACGCAGACGAAGCGGGACTTGGCGCGCACCACATCGTTCCAGCGCGCGGACAGCAGAGTCCCGGACCAGTTCTTGTCCTTGCCGACATCGCCGCCATGCAGCGTCACCACCAGACGCGCGTTCAGCATCTGCACCAGCGGCAGCGCCAAAGCCCCGCCGCGCGCGAACTGCGCGTGTACCACCGGCGCCAGCCCTTCGACCGGCACCGACGGGGCGATACCCAGATGCCGGAACAGCAGACGGCGCAGCGGACCCAGCGGTCCATCGCCGCCCAGCCGCAAGCGCCGCGCTCCGACCTCATGCGCCAAGGGCAGCAGCGTTCGCCCGATCCAGACCGGGTCCAGCCGGGTGAAGCCGATATATTGCCGCCGCAGAAACGCGAGCTCCGATGGCGCGCCGATCCGGTCGCGATAGACCAGAAACGGGCGCCGTGGCGGGATGCCGCCGTCCGCGCTAAGGAATGGGTCCACCGTCACCGCGACAGGACCTCCCGCCCCTTGGACACGCCGGCCCGCATTCTGATTATCAAACTGAGCGCCTTGGGCAATGTCGTCCTCTCCTTGGGGCCTTTCGCCGCGATCCGAGCGCACCATCCGAACGCGGAGATCACGGTGCTGACGACGCCAGCTTACGCGGGCTGGCTGGCGAACGCACCCTGGTTCGACCACGTCATCCGCGACGGCCGGCCCCCGTGGTGGGATTTCCGCGGTATGATGCGGCTGCGGCGGACGCTGCGCGCCCAGGGGTTCGACCGCGTTTACGACCTGCAAACCTCCGGCCGTTCCAGCCGCTATTTCCGTTTTTTTCCGCGCGACGCCCGGCCGGAGTGGTGTGGGATCGCCGCCGGCTGCTCCCACCCGCATCGCATGCCGCCGGGCACTTGGATGCACGACATCGACCGGCAATATGCCCAGCTCGCCGTCGCCGGCATTACGGAGCGGGCACCGGTGGACCTGAGCTGGTCAAGCGGCGATGTCGCCCGGTTCGACCTGCCGGAGCGGTTCGCGTTGCTGGTGCCGGGTAGCTCGGCTCACCGGCCCGGCAAGCGCTGGCCGGTGGCTCGTTACGGCGAACTCGCCGGTATTTTGCGCGCACGGGGCATTGTCCCGGTCGTGGCTGGCACCCGCGACGAGGCGCCCCTCGGTGCCGCGATCCTTGCGGTGACGCCGGGTGCCATCGACCTGACAGGCCAGACGACATTGCCGGAACTGACGGAGCTGACCCGTCTCGCGGTCTGCGCGATCGGCAACGACACCGGCCCGATGCATTTGGCGGCCGCCGCCGGCTGCCCGTCCGTGGTGTTGTTTTCCCGCGATTCCGATCCCGCGCTTTGCGCACCGCGCGGCCGCTGGGTGCGGACGTTGCGGGAATCCGATCTGGCTCAGCTGTCGTTGCAGGCCGTGACCGACGCATTACCCGACCTGGATTGCGCCGCCTTGCAAGCCCCTACAACGTGACGATCTGCCCGGCCCCCACGGCCGACAGGAACGTCGCCACCCCCGCGACCTCCACTTCCGGCAGAAGCGCGCCGGAGTCGAACCCCTCGGACCGCATTCCGGCTTCGCAAACGATCGGACGCACGCCCAATTCCAGAGCGGCCTCCCGCAATTCTTCGAGACCGGCGACGCCGGCTTCACGCACCCGTGCATCCCGTTCGCTATTTTCCAACGCCGTCCAATCCCGCATCAGCGCTCGGCAGCCGGTGTTGGTGGCGAACAGCACAACAGTGCGCCCGAGCGCGGCGGCGCCGGAGGCTAGGACGAAGGCGTAGTGGGCGCGATCGTGCGTGCCGGAGATCAGCAGAATGCCGAGGGGTTCAGATGGCACAGGCGGGCGCCGCGGTATCGGCGTGCGCGGACAGGTCTTTGATCGTGGCGTTCGGGCCGCACAGCGCGCAATGCGGATCGGGGCGCAGCTTGATGGTGCGGAAGCGGGTCGCCAGCGCATCCCAGACCAGCAGCCGGCCGGACAGGCTGTCGCCGATTCCGAGGATTTCCTTCAGCACTTCCGTTGCCTGGAGCGTGCCCATGACACCGGTCACGGCGCCGAGGACTCCGGCCTCGCTGCATGTCGGCACGACGCCGTCGGGCGGCGGTTCGGGATACAGGCAGCGGTAGCAGGGCCCGCCCTCATGCGGCTTGAACACCGACAGCTGTCCGTCGAATCGAAGCACGGCGGCGGAGACCAGCGTGCGCTTCGCCAGCGCGCAAGCGTCGGCGATCAGGAAGCGGGTGCCGAAATTGTCGGTGCCGTCGCAGACAAGGTCGTAGCGCCCGATCAGATCCAGGGCGTTGTCGGGGCCGAGGCGGAACTGGTGCGGTTCGATGACGACACCCGGGTTGATGTCGTGTGCGGCGCGGGCGGCGGACAGCGCTTTTGGCACGCCGATGCGGTCGGTGGTGTGCGCGATCTGGCGCTGCAGGTTGGAGATTTCGACATGGTCGTCGTCCACCAGCCCGATCGTGCCCACGCCGGCGGCGGCCAGATACAGGGCCAACGGCGATCCCAGCCCGCCCGCGCCGATCACCAGCACGCGCGCGGCCTTGAGTTTCGCCTGACCGGTGCCGCCCACCTGTTGCAACAGGATGTGGCGGGAATAACGGCGGATTTCGTCTTCGCTGAAATCGATGTCCATGGGGGGATCATAGCGCGGGCGCTTTCCGGCGTGAAGAATAACCGGGTCTTCGCGCCGGGCGGTGGCGTGCTATAAGGGGGGGGATGGAACATATGCGCACCCCGATCAGACATCCCTCGCGTTCGGCTGCCGGCCGAATCGCCCTGGCGTTCCTGTTGTCGCTGCCCTTGCTGGCGGGTTGCGGCGATAAGGAGGAAGACGCCGCGAACCTGCCTGTCGGGCAGGTCGAGGACCTCTACAACAACGGCGTCGACGCGCTGACCACCAGCCGTTTCACCGCAGCCGAGGAACAGTTCGCTTCCGTGCAGCAGAACTACCCCTATTCGAGCTGGGCGGTGAACGCGCAGCTGATGCAGGGTTACGCGCAATATCTGCGCAACCATTATACCGAATCCATCGGAACGCTGGACCGCTTCATCCAGCTGCACCCGGCGCACCGCAGCGTGTCCTATGCCTACTACCTGCGCGCGCTGTCGTATTACGAGCAGATCGCCGACATCAAACGCGACCAGCATGGCACCGAACAGGCGATGAACGCGCTGCGCGACGTCGTGAACCGGTTCCCCGACTCGCCCTATGCGCAGGACGCCCGTCTGAAGATCGATTTGTGCGTCGATCACCTCGCCGGGAAGGAGATGGAAGTCGGCCGCTGGTACCAGAAGCAACATCTGTATGAGGCCGCGATCGGCCGCTTCCAGCACGTGGTGGACGATTTCCAGACCACCAATCACGTCGCCGAAGCGCTGCACCGGCTGACCGAGATCTATCTGGTCCTTGGCTTGAAGGATCAGGCGCGCAAGACCGCTGCCGTGCTGGGGCATAACTATCCCGGCAGCGAGTGGTATTCCGACAGCTACGCGGCACTGGTCGGCGACCGGGTAACGGGGCCGAACGACGACGTGCCAGCCGGATCCGGGCGCGGTTTCATCTCGCGCACCTGGCACTCGATCTTCTAGGGCGACGGGCGCGGTCGCCGCATGCTCACCGCGCTTTCGATCCGGGACGTGGTGCTGATCGAACGGCTCGATCTGGCATTCGGGTCGGGTCTGACTGTGCTGACCGGGGAGACCGGGGCCGGCAAATCGATCCTGCTCGATAGTCTGGGGCTGGCGCTGGGCGCGCGGGCAGACGCCGGGCTGGTACGGTCCGGCACCGAACAGGCCAGCGTGACGGCGTGTTTTTCCCCCCCGGCCGATCATCCGGTGTTGGTGCTGTTGGCCGAACAGGGGTTGGCAGCCGAAGACGAGATCGTGTTCCGGCGCACCGTCGGCAAGGACGGGCGGTCCCGCGCCTTCGTCAACGATCAGCCGGTGGGCGTGGCGTTGCTGCGGCGCATCGGGGCCTTGCTGGTCGAGGTGCAGGGCCAGCACGAGCAGATGGGGCTGGCCGATCCGTCCAGCCATGCTGGGTTCCTGGATCAGTACGGTGTGCCTCCGGCGCTGCGGGCGGCGGTGACGCAGGCTTGGCGCGGCTGGCGCGACTCGATGACCAAGCTGACGGCCGCTCGCGCCGCCATGGAAACCGCCGTGCGGGACGAAGAATTCCTCCGTCATGCTGTCGATGAGCTGGCGCGTCTGGCGCCTCGGGAAGGGGAGGAAGAGCAGCTCGCCGCCGAACGCCAACGTCTGCAACAAGGGGAACGGCGCGCGGAGGCCATCGCGGCGGCGTTGTCGGAACTGACACCGCGCGATCGGCGCAACAGCGGGCCGGCGGCGTCGTTGCGGTCGGCATCGCGCGCGCTGCAACGGCTGGTGCCGGCGAATCAGCCGGATGCGGTGAACCCGGCGGCCGAGGCGATGACCGCGCTGGAACGTGCCGAGGAAGCATTGGCGGAAGCGGAAACCCTTCTTACACGTCTGGCGAATGAGGCCGATGCCGATCCGCGCCTGCTGGAACAGGCGGAGGAACGGCTGTTCGCCCTGCGCGCCGCCGCTCGCAAGCACGCGGTGCCGGTCGTCGAACTGCCCGCGCTTTTGGACCGGCTGTGCGAACGGCTGGCGGCGCTTGACTCCGGGTCCGCCGCGATCGCGGAGCTGGAGCAAGCCGCGCGCGAGGGCCGCACCCGCTATGCCGCCGCGGCCGAGGCGTTGTCGGCGGCGCGTTTGGCCGCATCGGCCCGTCTGGACGAAGCGGTGGCGCGCGAGTTGCCGCCGCTGCGGCTAGACAAGGCGCGGTTTCATGCCGAGGTCGCGCCGGTCGAGGAAGCCGAATGGGGGCCGTCGGGCAGCGATACGGTGCGGTTCCTGATCGCGACCAATCCGGGGCAAGAACCGGGGCCGCTGGCGAAGATTGCCTCGGGCGGCGAGATGTCGCGGTTGATGTTGGCGCTGAAAGTCGTGTTATCGGCCGGATCGGTGGTGCCGACGCTGGTGTTCGATGAGGTCGACTCAGGCATCGGCGGCGCCACGGCCGCGGCCGTGGGGGAACGGTTGGCTCGGGTGGCCGATGGGGTGCAGGTGCTGGTGGTGACGCATAGTCCGCAGGTGGCGGCCCGAGGGGCGGCGCACCTGCGGGTAGCGAAGGCGGTCACGGGCGGGCGTTCGGCCACGAACGTGGAAATATTGGAACTGGCCGAGCGGCGGGAGGAAATTGCCCGGATGCTGGCCGGGGAGACGATTACGGCCGCGGCACGAGCGGCGGCGGACGATCTGCTGGCGGCGGTTTAGCGAAGAAGCTCCACCGTCACCCCCAGAATCCCCGCGACATCCAACCATGCTCGGTCCGCCGTCAGCGCCGGCAGGCCCGTGCGTTTGGCCAGTGCCAGACAGATGCGGTCGCCCAGCGACAACCCCAGCGGCTTGGTGGAAGAGGCCATCAGCGCGGCTTGAAGCCCGAGGTCGTCGTCCACCGGCACGAACATCACCGGCAGCTCATCCCGCAGCCGCATGGCGTCTTCCGGGAAACCCCGCAGGACGTATTTGGTCGCGACCTCCGCGAAGTTGACGGTGCTCATGCGGGGATCGCCCGCGAGAGCCTCCAGCACACGCTCATGACCGCGCTCGCGCAGCAGAAACGCGAGCACGGCCGAGGCGTCGAGGATCATGCGTAGTCTCGGGCAGCATCCGCGCGCCGTTCGGCGAGGAACCCTTCCACGGTTTCGCCGGAACCCGCGAACACGCGTTCGGCGTCCCGTTGCAGCCCGGCCAGGACCGAACGCACGGCGCGTATGCGGATTTCGCCGTCGACGACCGACATCATGACCGGGCCGCCGCGTTCCAGGCCCGTCTGGCGGCGTATTTGCGCGGGGATGTTCATCTTACCCAACTCCGACACTTTGGTTATGACGGCCATCTTGGCACCTAAATGGTTAATAAGAAGTTAATAGAACCAAAAAAACTTTCGGGCAAATGGTACTTTTTTGCATACATTAGTACCATTCACGATTTGCGACCTATACCACGGCTTGCACGCCGAAGCACCTCGGTGCATTCCTGCGGCCTGGGCAAAATCGAGCGGATTTTACGGGCATGAGCGATAGCGAGGTCGCGACGCTGACCGAGGAACAGGCCAAAGCCGAACTGGCGCGGTTGGCGATGGAGATCGCGTATCACGACCGCGCCTACTACCGGAACGACGCGCCGGAGATCAGCGACGCCGATTACGACGCTCTGCGCCGCCGCAATCTGGACATCGAGGCGCGGTTTCCGGCGCTGGTGCGGTCGGACTCGCCATCCAACAAGGTCAGCGGATCGGCGGACACCGGCTTTTCCAAACTGCGGCACCGCGTCCCTATGCTGTCCCTCGATAACGCCTTCGACCCCGAGGAATTCGCGGAATTCTGCGCGCGGGCCAAGCGGTTCCTGGGCTGGACGGAGCCTCTGGCGATCGTCGCGGAACCCAAGATCGACGGTCTGTCCATCAATTTGACCTATGAGGACGGCGTGTTCATCCACGGCGCCACCCGCGGCGACGGGCAGGAGGGGGAGGACGTGACTGCCAACCTCCGCACCATGAAGGGCGTGGTGCCGGAGCGGCTGACGGGCGCGGCGCCTCGATTGATCGAAATTCGTGGCGAGGTCTTCATGACCAAGGCCGATTTTCTGGCGTTGAATGAGGCTCAGGCGGCGGCGGGGCAGAAGCTGTTCGCCAATCCGCGCAACGCGGCGGCGGGCGGGCTGCGGCAGTTGGATGCGCGTATCACCGCGTCCCGCCGGCTGTCCTTGTTCGCCTACGCGATGGGAGAGGTCAGCGAGCCGGTGGCGGAAACCCATGCGGGGTATCTGGAGCGGCTGCGCGGGTGGGGGTTCACGGTCAATCCGTTGTCGAAAACGATCTCCGAGGACGAAGCGGCGGCTTTTCAGGCGGAGGTCGGTGCGCAGCGGTCGGCGCTGCCGTACGATATCGACGGCGTTGTCTACAAGATCGACGATCTGGCGCTGCAACGCCGCCTGGGGTTCGTCGGACGGGCACCGCGCTGGGCGATCGCGTGGAAGTTCCCGGCGGAGCAGGCGACGACAGTGCTGCGCGAAATCCGCATTCAGGTTGGGCGTACCGGGGCGCTAACTCCGGTGGCGGAGCTGGAACCGGTCAATGTCGGTGGCGTGCTGGTCGCTCGGGCGACCTTGCATAATGAGGACGAGATCGCGCGGAAGGATTTGCGGGTCGGCGATACCGTGATCGTGCAGCGCGCCGGGGATGTCATTCCGCAGATCGTGTCCGTCGTGCCGGAACGGCCGCGCGGGGAAGAACCTTACCGTTATCCGGATATCTGCCCGGCCTGTGGGAGCCATGCGGTGCGGCCCCCTGGCGAAGTAGTGCGCCGTTGCACCGGCGGGCTGATCTGCCCGGCGCAACGCGTCGAACGGCTGATCCATTTCGTGTCCCGCAACGCCTTCGATATCGATGGGCTGGGCGAGAAAACCATCCAGGAATTCTATGCCGAGGGCTGGCTGCACGGGCCGGCCGACCTGTTCCGGGAATTGCCGGCGCGGGAAGCCGAAATCGCGGAACGCGAGGGCTGGGGGAAGTTGTCGGCCCGCAATCTGGCGCGGGCCATCGCGGCACGGCGGACGATATCGCTGGAGCGGTTCATCTTCGCACTCGGCATCCGCCGCATCGGCGAGGCCAACGCGAAACTGCTTGCTCGGCACTACGGCAGCTACGGTAACTGGCGGGCGCAGATGTTGGCGGCGACGACGATCGGATCGGACGAGCGGCTGGCGCTGGGCAGCATTCTCGGGATCGGGCCAGCCATCGCCGAGGAACTGGCGGATTTCTTCGGCGAACCGCGCAATGTCACGATTATCGATGCTCTGGCGGCGGAGCTGACGATCGAGGACGCGGCGGTGGCCGAGGCCTCCGACAGTCCGGTGGCGGGGAAGACGGTCGTATTCACCGGCACGCTGGAAACCATGACGCGGCCGGAGGCCAAGGCGCGGGCGGAGTCGCTCGGCGCCAAGGTGACGGACAGCGTGTCGAAGAAGACCGACATTGTCATTGTTGGCGCCGATGCGGGCTCCAAGGCGCGTAAGGCGGCGGAGCTGGGGATTCGGATTGTGTCCGAGGTGGAGTGGCGGGAACTGACCGGGGGGTGATACCACCGAGCCAACGCAGCAAGGACACACGCCATGCCCATCCGCATCCTCGACGTGCGCGAGACGACGAAGCCGATCAGCTCCCCGATCCGCAACGCCTATATCGACTTCAGCAAGATGACGTCGTCGCTGGTGGCGGTGGTCACCAACGTGGAACGCGACGGCAAGCGTGTGGTCGGGTACGGTTTCAACTCCAACGGCCGCTACGGCCAGGGTGGGCTGATCCGGGAGCGGTTCGCGCCGCGCATTCTGGAGGCCGATCCGGCGACGCTGTTGGACGCGACGGGGGAAAACCTCGATCCGGATCGCGTCTGGAAAGCGATGATGACGAACGAAAAACCGGGCGGGCACGGCGATCGTTCCGTGGCCGTGGGCACGATCGACATGGCGGTGTGGGACGCGGTGGCGAAGATCGCCGGCAAGCCGCTGTTCCGGCTGCTGGCGGAGCGGCACGGGACAACGGCCGATCCCAATATCTTCGTCTACGCGGCGGGTGGATATTATTATCCGGGGAAGGACGACTCGGCGCTGCGGGGGGAAATGCGCAGCTACCTCGACCGTGGTTACACCGTCGTGAAAATGAAGATCGGCGGCGAGAGTCTGGCCGACGACGCGCGCCGGATCGAGGCCGTGCTGAAGGAACTCGACGGCAAGGCGCAGCTGGCGGTGGACGCGAACGGACGGTTCGATCTGGAAACTGCCATCGCCTACGCCAAGATGCTGCGGCAATACCCGTTGTTTTGGTACGAGGAAGCCGGCGATCCCCTGGATTACCAGTTGCAGGCGGCGCTGGCGGAGTTCTACCCGGCGCCGATGGCGACCGGTGAGAACCTGTTCAGTCACCAGGACGCCCGCAATCTGATCCGCCACGGCGGCATGCGGCCGGATCGGGATTGGCTGCAATTCGATTGCGCTCTGTCGTATGGGCTGTGCGAGTATCAGCGGACTTTGGCGATGCTGAAGGACGCCGGCTGGTCCTGGAAGCGCTGCATTCCGCATGGCGGGCACCAGATGTCGCTGAATATCGCGGCGGGTCTGGGGCTTGGCGGGAACGAGAGCTACCCGGACGTATTCCAGCCGTACGGCGGGTTCCCCGATGGGACTCGGGTGGAGAACAGCATCGTGCGACTGCCGGACCTGCCGGGGATCGGGTTCGAGGGAAAAGCCGATCTGTATAAGGAAATGCGGGACTTGGCGGTCTGAGACATGGCAGATCCTCGCATCGATTTCTGGCTCGCGCTGAACTCCGACCCCGCGACCGATCCGTTCCCCGGCATGGCGGAGGCTGGGCTGTTCGCGCCCGAACCCAGCTACGCTGCCATCGCCGCGACCAAAGCCGAGCTGGTGGAGCGGACGGGGCTGCTGGGCATAGGCGGGGCCTGGGGCGGCCGGCAGTTGGTCTACCGGCATTTCGTGCAGGGATTCGGGACGGCCGAGCAGCAGCGGGACTTGGCGGGTCAGGGCCTGTCGGTCGCGATCTCGGAACCGAACGTCGGGGCGCATCCCAAGCTGTTGACCACGAAAGCTACGGCCGAAGGCGACACGGTCCGCATCGATGGGGAAAAGGCGTGGGTCAGCAACGGCCCCTCGGCGGACGCCATTATCGTGTTCGCCATCGTCGCCGAGGACGCCGGCCGTAAGCGGTACGGCGCCTTCCTGGTGCCTAAGGACACGCCCGGGCTGGCGTTTAAGGACATGCCGGGTTTCCACGCCCTCCGCCCCTCGCGCCATTGCGGGCTGACCCTCGCCGGCTGCGTGGTGCCGAAATCGGCGCAGCTCGGCCCCGATGGCAGCGCCTACGAACGCATGGCCCTCCCCTTCCGGGACACCGAGGACGCCGTCGGCACCGTCCCTCTGCTCGGCGCTTTCCGGTTCCTGCTGCCGCGCCTGGGGTTGGGGCGTGCGGCGGCGGATGAGGAAGCTTTGTCCCTGGGCGGCATCGTCGCGCTGGTGGCGGTGTTCGCCGAGGCATCGCATGCCGTGGTGGCGTCGCTGGATGCCGGGCGGTTGAACCATACAAACGCGGCTCTTGTCGGGCTGCGCGTGCTGGCTACCGATATCGTGGGGCGGATACGGTCGCATATCGCGCAATTTGGTCTGGAACCGGACGAGGCGACGGAAACCATGCTGTCCGACATCGGCGCCGTGCTGGGCATTGCGCGCGGTCCAAGGCAGGCGCGGCAGGCCCGGCTTGCTTCGGGGCTGTTCAGCCGGAAGGATACATAGTTCGCAATTCCGTACAGATTTCCCTTGGGGTATCCGGCATGGGCCACGTTTCGCTCACCGATCTCCGTCAGCACATGGCGCGCTACTTCGACCAGGTGACCGAGGACCGCGAGCCTCTGGTCGTCACCCGCCAGGGCGGCAAGGAAAACGTCGTTGTCCTGTCGGAGGCGGAATTCCGCGGCTGGCAGGAGACCGTGCATCTGCTGAGCAGCCCGAAGAACGCTGAACGCCTGATGGAGGCGGTCCGCCAGATCGAAGCGGGGCAGACGCAGGAGCGCGCGTTGATTGTCCCCGGCGCAGTGCCGGCCTCCGCTTGAGGCTGCATTTCACCGATCGCGGGTGGGACGACTACCTCCACTGGTGCCGGCAGGACCCGCGCACGCATGCGCGCGTGAATGAATCGATCGAGAATGCACGGCGAACGCCGTTCGCCGGCATCGGCAAGCCGGAGCCGTTGAAGGGCGATCTGGCCGGCTACCGGTCGCGGCGCATCACCGGGGAACACCGCTTGGTCTACGCGGTGCAGGGTAAGCCGGGCCCCGATCGATGCCTGGTGGTCGCCACGTGCCGGTATCGCTACTGACCCCAGGCTTGCCGCCCCGGACACGAGCGTCTAAAGCCCCGGCCGCACCCATACCCCCATTTGTTCATAGGAGGCCGCCATGGCGACCGAACGCACCTTTTCCATCGTCAAGCCCGACGCCACCCGCCGTAACCTGACCGGCAAGGTCAATGCCTGCCTCGAAGCGGCCGGGCTGCGGATCGTCGCGCAGAAGCGCATCCACATGACCACCGCGCAAGCCGAGTCCTTCTACGGCGTGCACGCGGAACGTCCGTTCTTCCGCGATCTGGTGACCTTCATGACCTCCGGCCCCGTCGTGGTGCAGGTCCTGGAAGGCGAGAACGCCGTGGCCCGCAACCGCGAAGTCATGGGCGCCACCAACCCGGCGAACGCCGCCGAGGGCACCATCCGCAAGCTGTTCGCCGAGAGCATCGAAGCCAACTCCGTGCACGGTTCCGACAGCGCGGAAAACGCGGCCATCGAGATCGCCTACTTCTTCGCCGGCACCGAAATCGTCGGGTAATTCGCAGCGAACGGGGTCATTGCCATGAACGATATCGCATCCTTGATCGGACGCGTGATGATGAGCGCCATTTTCATCAATGGCGGCATCGGCAAGGCGATGGCCCCGGACGCCACTTTGGCGATGTTCGCGAAAATATCCCTGCCCAATCCGCCGCTGGCATACGCGGTGACGCTGGCGGTGGAAATTCTGGGCGGTGTGGCCATCCTGGTCGGGTGGAAAATCCGCTGGGCCGCGGCGATCATGGCGATCTGGTGCATCGCGACCGCCATGGCCGCGCATTATCATCCTGGCGACAGAGGCCAGATGATCCACTTCATGAAGAATATCTGCATGGCCGGTGGCTTCCTGCAGCTGTTCGCGCTGGGAGCCGGCCGGTTCGGTTTGGATCGGCGTTAGAGCGTGATCGCCGGAAGTGGAAACACACGCAGGCGTGAATTACGCGATCACACAAAACCTTAGCCCAAGTGCCCTAACCATCGGCACACCGTCGCGTGGAAAGTCGTCAGGCCGACGCAGGTCGGCATCCACGCCTCACGAACCTGCTCCACGAAAATCGTGGATGCTGACCTTCGTCAGCGTGACGGGGGACCGCCGCCGACCATGGGTCAAGGGTGCGGGCGGCTGGTATTATACCAGAAACACGCCCATCGCGATCAACAGCAGGATCACGGCGATCGTGGTGCCGGTCGCGGCATTCAGGAAACCGCCCCAGAACCGTTGACGATCGGCCAGGAAGGCCTCCTGGGTCTCGGGTCCGTGGAATCTGGTGCTCTGTTCGGCCATGGGGGCGCCCCGATATCGGTTGAAGTGTCGTTCCGGCGTTTTATGGCAGGGTTGGCGTCGGCGGCAAGGGGCTGGCGGCGACGGCGGCCAGAACTTCGGGATACAGGCGGTGTTCCTGCACCAGCACGCGCGCGGCCAGCGAGTCCTCGGTATCGTCCGGCAGCACCGGCACTGTCGCTTGCGCCAGGATCGGGCCCTCGTCCATGCCAAGGGTCACCAACTGGACCGTGCAGCCGTGTTCTTTCACGCCGGCCTTAAGCGCCCGGGCGTGGGTGTGCAGGCCGGGGAAGGCCGGGAGCAGGCTGGGGTGGATGTTCAGCATCCGGCCCGCCCAGGCATCCACCAGTACGGGAGTCAGCAGACGCATATAGCCCGCGAGGCAAACCAGCTCCGTCCCGGCGGCGCGCAAGGCGGCGTCGATGGCGGCCTCATGCGCTTCCCGGTCGCCTTTGAACGGGCGGTGATCGATCGCCAGTGTCGGGATGCCGGCGGCGGCGGCGGTCGTCAGCCCGGCGGCGTCGGGGTTGTTGGACAGCACCAGCACGATTTCGGCCGGGTAGGCCGGATCGCGGGACGCTTCCAGCAGCGCGGTCATGTTGGAGCCGCGGCCGCTGATCAGGATCGCGGTGCGGCGTTTCACGCCAGCCAATCCGCCGGCAGATCGATTCGCACCGATGCTGCTTCGTCGCTCGCGACAATCGTGCCGATCCGGCTGACCGTTTCCCCCTGTTCGCGCAGCAGGGCCATCGCCGCGTCCGCATCGGCCACCACCAGCGCCATGCCGACGCCGCAGTTGAACACCCGCAGCATCTCCGCCGCCGCGACGCCGCCGGCACGCGCGAGCCAGGGGAACACGGCCGGCACCGGCCAGGGAGAATCCAGAACGGCAGCGGTGCCGGAAGGCAGCACGCGCGGCAGATTCCCCGGTAGCCCGCCGCCGGTGATGTGCGCCGCCGCTTTCAGCAACCCCGCGCGATGCAGCGCCAGGACCGATTTCACATAAATGCGCGTCGGTGCCATCAACGCCGCCCCCAACGACCGCCCAGCATAGAAGGGCGCCGGCGAGTCCCATCCCAACCCGCTGGCATCCACGATCCGCCGCACCAGCGAGAATCCGTTCGAGTGCACCCCGGCGCTGCCCAGCGCCAAAATCGCATCCCCCGGCGCTACCACGCCCGGCAGCAGACTCCCGCGTTCGGCCGCACCGACCGAGAACCCGGCCAGATCGTAATCCCCAGCGCCGTACATCCCCGGCATCTCGGCCGTTTCCCCGCCCACCAGCGCGCAGCCGGCCTGCCGGCAACCCTCGGCGATGCCAGCGATCACCGCCTTCGCCTGCGTCACGTCCAGCTTCCCGGTCGCGAAATAATCCAGGAAAAACAACGGCTCGGCGCCCTGAACAATAAGATCGTTGACGCACATCGCCACCAGATCGATGCCCACCGTGTCGTGAATGCCGGTGTCGATGGCGATCTTCAGCTTGGTGCCGACCCCGTCGGTCGTGGACACCAGCACCGGATCCACGAACCCGGCCGCCTTCAGGTCGAACAACGCGCCGAACCCGCCCAACCCGCCCAGCACGCCGGAGCGCGAGGTCGCACGCGCCAGCGGTTTAATCGCCTCGACCAGCGCTTCCCCCGCGTCGATATCGACGCCGGCACCCCGGTAATCCAATCCTTGCGCCACGCTTAATGCTCCACTGGCCATGCCGGCCCTGTATACGCTAATCCATTCGGATCAACCGACAGAACCATAAGCCGGCCCCATAGGACAATGCCTGACGGTGCGCCATTCAGCCGGGACGCCTCTTACGGGATGATCACATTGCCCAATGTGGTCACCTTCGGACGCCTGTGCGCGGTGCCCTTGGCCTTTTGGATGGTGCTGGAGCAGCGACTCGACATCGCGTTCTTCCTTTTTGTCGGTGCCGGCGTGTCCGACGCGGTCGATGGCTGGTTGGCCCGCCGCTACGGCGGCAACGCGCTCGGCGCCATCCTGGACCCGGTGGCGGACAAGGCCCTGCTGGTCACCATGTATGCGACCCTGGCGGTGGTCCGGGTGCTCCCGGACTGGATCGCCATTCTGGTGGTCTTCCGCGATGTCGTCATCGTCGGCGGAGTCATCCTCCTCGGCGTGCTCGGGCACAAGGTCTCGATTCGGCCATTGTGGATTTCCAAGCTGAACACCACGCTCCAGATCGTGCTGGTCGCCGCCGCACTGTTTCTGACCGGGTTCTCGCTGATTGTGCCCTATGTCATGTCGGTGCTGATCTGGGCCGTCGCTGTGTCCACGCTCGCGTCCGGCGGCGCCTATGTCTGGCGTGCCACCTACGCGCCCCGGCTATGAGCACCGAACCACCTCTGCACGTCCAACGCCTCGCGTTCGCGGGCGTGGCGCTGGTCGTGTTCTGGTTCGCATTGCAATGGTTCGCCCCGGTCCTGGCACCCTTCGCTGCCGCCGGCGTCATCGCCTACGCGCTGGACCCCGTGGTCACGCGGCTGGGGCGGTTGGGCGTTCCGCGCGGTCTGGCGGCGCTGGCGCTGATCCTGACCATCTTCGCCGCCATCCTGCTGTTCGCGCTGCTGCTGTATCCGATGCTGCGCCTGCAGATAGGCCTGCTGATCGCCCGCAGCCCGCACTACGCCACCCTCGTGCAGGGTTGGGCGCGGGAGGTTCTGACCAACCTACAGGACGAATTCGGGTCCGACGTCGTGAACGACAAGCTGCGGGACCTCGCCAGCGGTCAGGCGGGCAGCATGCTGAGCATCGTGCTTTCCACCATCACCAGCCTGATCGGCGGCGGTTTCGCGATCTTCAACCTGCTGAGCCTGATCGTGGTGACCCCCGTCGTCGGTTTCTATCTGCTCCGCGACTGGAAGCGCATGACCGGCATGATCGATTCATGGCTGCCGCGCCGCTACGTCGGTTCCATTCGGGCGCAAGCGGCCGAGATCGACCGGATACTTTCCGCGTGGGTGCGCGGGCAGGCGCTGTGCTGCCTGTTCCTGGCCGCCTATTACGCGATGGGCCTAACAGTCGTGGGCTTGGACCTCGGACTGATCGTCGGATTGTCCGCCGGCATCCTGTCCTTCATCCCGTATGTGGGATCGATCCTCGGCGGCGCGACCGCGCTGGGTCTGGCGATGGCGCAGTTTCCGGATTGGCGCGGCGTCGCCCTGGTCGGTTCGGTTTTGTTCGTCGGCCAAATCCTGGAAGGCTACGTGATCTACCCCCGTATCCTGGGCGATCGGGTGGAGCTGCCGGCGATCTGGGTCATCTTCGCGTTGCTGGCCGGCGGTGCGGCGTTCGGTTTCCTGGGCGTGATGCTGGCCGTGCCGGTCGCGGCGACCATCGGCGTGCTGTGCCGCTTCTGGCTGCGGCGCTATCTGGCGAGCCCGCTGTATCTCGATCCCTCTGCCGAGGCCTGAAAATTGCCCCGGCAATTGCTGCTGCCCTTCGGGGACGAACCTGCCGCGCCCGCGGCTGCCTTCGTCGAAGCACCGTCCAACGCCGCCGCTTTGGCGTGGCTGGGGCGCGTCGCCGACTGGCCCGACCGGCGGCTGGCGATCTGGGGGGAGGAAGGCTGCGGCAAGACGCATCTGCTCCGAACGTGGGCGGGTCGCGAGGGCGCCGAGGCGCGGGCGGGGATGTCGTTGCGCGGGTTGCCGGACCGTTTGCCGCCGGGCGGGCTGGCGATCGACGACGCCGATGCAGTACCGGAGCAGGAAACGCTGCTGCACTGGCTGAACGCCGCACGGGATGCGGCGGTGCCGGTACTGCTGACCGGGCGCGTGCCGCCCGCCGCCTACCCGGTGCGGCTGCCGGATTTGACGTCCCGGTTACGCGCCATCACGGCGGTGGGAATCGGCTTGGCCGAGGATGAATTGTTACGGGAACTGCTGGCGCGCATGCTGGCCGAACGGCAATGGCGGCTGGACGAGGATTTTCAGCAATGGCTGCTGCCGCGCCTGCCGCGCACCCCCGCGCAATTGCGGGAGATGGTCGCACGCCTGGATCGCGAATTGCTGACGACCGGCGGCAAGATCACCCAGCGGGCGGTGCGGGACGTGCTGGAGACGCTTTAGGCAGCATCGCCTTGGCGATGATCGACTTCATCGTCTCCACGCTGCCGCCGCCGATCCTTCCCATGCGGGCATCGGCGAAGGCGCGGGCGATGGGATATTCCCACATATAACCCCAGCCGCCGAAGAATTGCAGGCACTGGTCCATGACTTTGCCTTGCAGTTCGGAGCTGACAAGTTTCGCCATGGCGGCATCGACGGAATCGAGTTCTCCGCGCAGGTGCAATTCCAGGCAGCGGTCCACGAACACGCGCTGCATCGTCAGTTCCGCCTTCATTTCGGCCAGCTTGAACTGCGTGTTCTGGAATTCGGCCAGCGTCTGCCCGAACATTTTCCGTTGGGCCGTGTACGCCACCGTCCATTCCAGCGCCGCTTCGGATGATGCGATGGCGCGAATCGACTGCACCAGACGCTCCTGCGACAATTCCTTCATCAGCATGGAAAAGCCGCGGCCTTCCTGCCCCAGTAGATTCGATACGGGAACGCGCAGATCGGAGAAAAACAATTCGGCGGTGTCCTGGGCGCGGCAGCCGAGCTTATCGAGCATGCGGCCACGGGTGAAACCCGGACGGTCGGTTTCGACAATGATAAGACTGACGCCTCGGCCGGCGGCTTTGGGGTCCGTTTTGCAGGCGAGCAAGAGCAGATCCGCGTTGAAGCCGGCGGTGATGAAGACCTTTTGCCCGTTGATGACGTAATCGTCGCCGTCGCGCAGCGCTGTCGTGCGCATGGCCGCGACGTCGCTGCCGCCCGAGGGTTCGGACATGCCAAGGGCGACGATCGCTTCGCCGGTTGCCATCGGGGGCAGCCAGCGGCGCTTTTGGTCTGCGGTGCCGTAGCGAACCAGATAGGGCGCGACGATATCGGAATGGAGGTAGAACGTCGGTCCTGTGGCGCCGGCGCGGGCCATTTCCTCGATCATGATGGCACCGAACAGAAAATCTCCGCCCGCGCCGCCGTATTCCTCCGGCACGCCGGTGCACAGCAGGCCGCGCCGTCCAGCTTCCAGCCAGAGCGATCGCGGGACGATCCCGGCTTTTTCCCAATCCGCGTGATGCGGGGTTATTTCGCTGGCGATGAAGCGTTGGACCTGTTCGCGGAACAGGTCGTGTTCGGCGCTGAATAACGTGCGGGGGATCATGATGCGATCTTTCCGTCCGCTTGGTCGGCAGTCGTCGCGGCAGCAGTTCTTAGCGCGGGGTTGCCGTAGCCGGCGCCGCCGGCCGTGCGCAGAATGACGCGGTCGCCTTTCATCAGTCGCGTGACGATTTTCGAAGGGATGGTTTCGCTGCTGCCATCGGTGCGGAGGATGGTGGATTCCCCATGCGCGCCATCGCCGCCGCCGAATATCCCGCGCGCGGCGGAGAAATGCCGCTCACCCCGATGCGTGAACGTGACGTTGTCCGTGAGAACCTCGTATTCGCGTTCGACGCCGAGGCCGCCGCGGAATTCGCCCGCACCGCCGGAGCCGGCGCGCAACGCGACGCGGTGCAGGCGGATGGGGGTTTCCATTTCCATCGCCTCGGCGGGGAGATTCATGCAGTTGGTGGCATCGGTTTCGATGACGTCCACGCCGTCGCTGACGGACGAGGCCCCGCTGCCGCTGGCGATCAGATCGCCGGTGACGAAATTGCCGCCGGCCGGGTGGCGTCCTCCGAAGGCGACCAGCGCCATTTCTCCGGCGGCCGGGGCAGGGACGCGATCGGGCAGGATTTCCGCCAGCGCCGAAATGATACAGCCGGTGATGCGCTTGATGGTGGACGTCCGGGCGTTGACTGGCGCGGGTTCGACCGGGTTGACCAGACTGCCTTCGGGGAGGTGCAGGCTGATTGGGCGGAAACACCCCGCATTGGTGGGAATAGCCGGGTCCGTCAGCGCTCGGATCGCGAAACAAGCGGCGGCAAGCGAACCGGAAGGCACGCAATTCATCGGCCCGCGCACTTGTGGGGATGTGCCGGTGAAATCGATATGAATACCGGATTGCCCGACGGTGACCGCGACCTCTATCCGGATCGGTTTGTCCAGCTCGATACCGTCGTTGTCGAGGAAATCCACGTAACGATAGGTGCCTTGCGGGATGCGGCCCAAGGCCTGACGAGTCATGGTTTCGGATCGGTCGAGAAGTTCGCTGAAGAGATTTTTTAACGTCTCTTGCCCGAATTTCGCGGTCAGCTCCGTAACGCGCCGCACGCCGATGGAACACGCCGCGAGCTGGGCGTTGATATCGCCCATGACGGTATCGGGGATACGCACGTTCTGGCGTATAATCGCCACCAGTGTTTCATTCAGCTTGCCGGCGTCGCGGAATTTCAACGGCGGCAGGCGCAGGCCTTCCTGGTATATTTCCGTGGCATTGGTGGGGACGGAGCCTGCGGACATGCCGCCCATATCCTGGTGATGCGTCATCGCCGCGCTGAACGCGACCAGTTTTCCATCCACGATAATCGGCTGCACCAGCGCGATATCCGGCAGATGCGTACCGCCGGTATAGGGATCGTTCAGCAGATACGTATCGTCAGGGTGCATGGTCGCAGGCGGAAAGACCTCGATAATTTTCTGCAACACCGGGATCAGCGTCGCCAAGTGGATCGGGATCGCGCATGCCTGTGCGAGGGTTTGCCCGTCGGCGGTGAACAGACCGGCGGAGGCGTCGAGGCCTTCCTTTACGATGGGGGAAAAGGAACTACGCAGCAGCGTGGACTGCATCTCGTTGGCGATGCCTTCCAGCTTGTGGCGGGTGACTTCGACGGTGATTGGGTCCAGGGTCATGGCGTTCGCTCCAGCAGCAGCGCGCCGCTGTCGGTCAGGCGCGCGGTCCAGCCCGGTTCCACCAGGGTGGTCGTGTCGGATTGTTCGACGATGGCGGGGCCGGCGATTTTTTCGCCCGCGCCGATGGAGTCCCGGTCCCAGATCGCCGCTTCGACCGTTCCGGAGGCGACGCGGATGCGGCGGGTGATGGGCGGTTTCGCGGCACCTTTAGTCGTTGCGCCCGCGGCGACGGAGCCGGTACGGGAACGATGCACCGTGCGCAAGTTCACGATTTTCGCGGGAATCCGGGTGGAATGGCCGTAGACGCGGGCGTGGGCGATCAAGAATGTTTCGTAGATGTCGCCGGTCAGCGGCACTTCCAGATGGTAGGACTGGCCGATGTAGCAGACATCGGCAAAGTGGCGGATGTCGGGGTTTTCGATACCCTCCGCCGCCATCAACGCGCCGCAACGTTCATCCAGGCCGCGCAGCGCGTTCGCCATCGCCGTTTGATCCAGTTCCGCCAGTTTCACGGGAAACGCGGCGGCGATTTCATGTTCTACAGGCGCCCCCAGTAACCCCGCGGCGGCGAGGACTCCGGGGCGGGGCGGAATGACAATGGACGAAATTCCAAGTTCTTCCGCCAGCGCGCAGGCATGCATTGGGCCGCCGCCACCGAGCGGAAGCAGGGCGTAGCCGCGCGGATCGATGCCTCTTCCGATGGAAACCAGGCGGATCGCCTCTGCCATCTGCGCGTTCAGGACGCGATGGATGCCGAGGGCGGCTTCTTCCACTGTTAATCCAAGAGGATCGGCGATGACCGTTTTAATGGCAGTGTGGGATAACGACGGTTGTAGCGTCAGCGTCCGTCCGGCGAAATTCGCGGGATCGATATAGCCCAGCACCACCGAGGCGTCCGTTACGGTCGGCTGCGTGCCCCCGCGTCCGTAGCAGGCAGGGCCGGGTTCCGATCCGGCGGAGTGCGGGCCAACGCGCAACGATCCGGCACCGTCGCGCCATGCGATCGATCCGCCGCCGGCACCGATGGCGGTGACGTCGACCATGGGAACGCGTACGGTGTAGCCGTCGATGATGCCTTCGGAACGGATAAGCGGCTCACCGTCGGTGATCAGTGCGATATCGCAGGATGTGCCGCCGATATCGACGGTGATCAGGTTTTTGAATCCTGCTTGCGTGCCGGCTTCCAGTCCGCCGACCACGCCGCCCGCGGGGCCGGACAGGAACAGCCGCACGGGGCGCTGACGGGCGATGGACGATGACGCCAAGCCGCCTCGGGACTGCATCACCTGCAGCGGCACTGTCACGCCGGCGCGTTGCAAATCCGCTTCCAGATTGGCCAGATAATCAGCGACTACCGGTTTGATATAGGCATCGAACGCGGTGACGCAGGTGCGTTCGTATTCGCGGAACGCCGGGTCTACATCGGACGACAAAGACACGGGCAGGCCGGGATGTTCGGCGGCGATCATGTCGCGGATGCGGCGTTCGTGTGTCGGGTTTAGGAATGAAAATACCAAGCTAACGGCGATGGCTTGGACGTTTTGTTCGGTTAGCGCGGCCACGGCCGTCCGCACCGAGTCTTCGTCGAGCGGTGTGAGAATGTTTCCGCTGGCGTCCAATCGTTCCCGCACTTCCTTTCGGTAGCGGCCCGGCGCCAGAAACACCGGGGTTTCCGGTTTCAGCACCAGATCGTACATCTGGTGCCGCATTTGCCGGCCGATTTCGAGAACGTCCTTGAAACCCTCTGTCGCGATCAATCCGATGCGAGCACCTTTGCGCTCCAGCACCGCGTTCGTGGCCACCGTGGTGCCGTGGGTGAAACGGGAAATCGCCGCCGCCGGCACGCCCCACTCATCCCGAGCCGTATCCAAAGCCGCCAGAACTGCTCGGGATGGGTCGCCGCGCGTGGTGGGAACCTTGGCGATCCGCACCGTTCCGTCGGCGCCTCGGCACACGATATCGGTGAAAGTGCCGCCGATATCGATGCCGATTTCGTATGTCATGTGCGCGCCGCCGAACGGCCGGCGACACGGCCGAATATCAGGGCTTTGCCCAGGGCCGAACCGGTCATGTAGGCCGCGCCATGCAGGCCGGAGATCACTTCGCCGGCGGCCCACAGGCCTTCGATCGGCTCCTCGAACACGTCCAGCACCTGCATCGAGGGTTGAACCGTTACGCCGCAATAGGTGCCGTACAGCGCGGCGGTGGAGGCGTGGGCGTAGAACGGTCCCGTTCCGATCGGGACCAATGCGCCGTGATTATGCACGAGATGTTTACGGTTGAATTCCGGGTCGGAGCCGGCTGCAACGTAGCTATTGTAGCGGGTGACGGTGTCTTTCAGCGTCGCCGCGTTCAAGCCGGTTTTTTCCGCGAGTTCGTCCAACGTCGCTGCCTCGACCAGCATGCCGTCCTTGTGACGGTGGCGGACGTCGAAGATGGAGACTTCTTCCTCATGCGAATCGTAAATCGGTTGGTCGAAAATCTGCCAGGTGTGGTCGCCGTCCTGCGCCAGGGATGCAGTGCCGAGCAGCTTGTAGGACAAGGATTCGTCGACGAAGCGTTTGGCGGACAGATTGACCGCGATGGCGCCCTTGTAGACAGCCAACAGGCTGTGGCGGCAGGTGTGGTTGGTTGGGTGTTTGCCGTAGGTGCCCTGAATATAGGCCACGTCCTTCACGCCCGCGCCCAACTGCCATGCCATCAGCAAGCCGTCGCCAGTATTGGCTTCCCCGCCCGACACCCAGGCTTTGGCGGCCTTCGGTACGAAATTGCGGATCAGTTCGGCGTTGCGGGTAAAGCCGCCGGCGGCGACGATCACGCCCTTCGTCACCGGAATTTCCCAGTCCTTGCCGTCGCTGGTAGCCACGACGGCCACAACCCGGCCTTCCGAACGTAACAATCTACGAGCCTGCGTGTTCGTCACCACCGTAATGTTCGGATGGGCGGCGGCGTGGCTGGCCAGAACGTTAATCATCGCGTCCGGATCGATCACATGGCAGCGCGGCATCGTCTGCCCGGCCGAGGCATCCGGCCTCGGTCCGAACTGCACACCCAACTTGCAGAGCCAGTGATAGACTTCCAGCTGGTTATCGACGTAAGCGCGCACCAGCTTGGGATCGTTCTGGTGCTGCCCGACCTCCATCAGGTCGCGATACAGCAGATCGTTGTAATCGCCGATGCCGTTGCGGTGCTGGATATCCGTGCCAGCAAAAGCCAGCAGCCCGCCGCAAATGCGCGAGGAGCCGCCGGGTTCGGCGGTTTTCTCCAGCACCAGAACCTTGGCGCCGTAGTTGGCGGCGGTCAGCGCGGCGGCCAGCCCAGCGGCTCCGGCTCCGATAACAACGATGTCGGTCATGTCAGAATTTTACCTTATCCACCCCATAGAACTGGCCAACCCGTTCCACCCGTTCCTGACTCGGTACCGAGTTGAACCAGCCGTGGCGGCTGTGTTTGATGCCGGTGGCGCGATACAGGTCGACCATCATTTCGGCCATTTTCAGGGTGCTGCCCAGGCCGTCGATGATCGGCACATCGTCCACGCGGGTGATCCCATTGCGAGCCATCAACAGGTTCAGCGGCACTTCGCCGGGAATGATCACGTCGGCGCCGGTTTCCTTGATGACGCGGCGGGCGGCTTCCTGGAATTGTTCGATGGCCTTGGCGGGATTCCGATACGCTTCCAGCACGCCGTCGAATTTCAACCCCGATGCCACCACCCCGGCGCAACGGTCGGTCAAACCGTAATTGCGCACCTGTTCCTGATACAGCGGAATCATCCGGTCGATGAACAGCATGATCGCGAAACGCTGTCCGAACATGGTTGCCAGATGACAGCAGGTTTCGCCCATGCCGATGACCGGGATATCGATCATCGACCTGGCCTCTCGCAGCATCGGGTTCGGCAACGTGCACATGGCATAGGCGTCGAAACCCTTGGCCTCGGCGGCGCGGCCGGCCGCGATCCACTGGTTGCCGTGGATCCAATAGGTGTAGCCGTAGCCAATATCGTTGCCGGGGTAATTGCTGGGGTAGGTTCCGGGCGCTTGGCCATGCAGCACAATTTCCGTGTCGGGGCGCAATACTTTTTTAGCATGCTCGGCGATGGCATCGCCGTAGCCCGGCAGGTCCTCCAGGACGGTAAAACTCTGATGCCAAATGCGCATGTCCAAACTCCTGTTTTAGAACAGACCCCAAAGGTCCTCTTTTCGTTCCAGCTCCTTGCTCGGGCCGTCGAACACCACCCGGCCCGATTTGACCACGATCGCACGCGACACGATCGCCAAAGTGGCCGGAATGTTCTGTTCGACAATCACGACCGTGGTGCCGGTTTCGCGGTTGATTTTCGTCAGGCTTGCCATCACGTCGCGCACGATGATCGGCGCCAGACCCGTGGATGGCTCGTCCAGCAGCAGGATAGTGGGTTTCGTCATCAGCGCCATGCCCAGCGCCAAAATCTGCTGCTGCCCGCCGCTGAGCGATCCCGCCGCCTGACCGCCACGCTCCAACAGGATGGGAAACAGTTTGTAAATGTCTTCGACTTTGGATTCCGGGTGATGCAGGCCGGAAATCGTCAGGTTCTGCCGCACCGACAATTCGCGGAACACATTGTGCCCCTGCGGCACGAAGCCGATGCCGCGTCTTGTGTTGCGGAACACAGCGCCCGGCACGATCGCGTCGCCGCGATACGACACGGTGCCCGTCATCTCCGCCACATCGCCCACGGCACAGCGCATCAGCGTGGTCTTTCCCGCGCCGTTATGGCCGAAAATTGCCACGGCTTCGCCGTCCGCGACGCTAAAGGAAATATCCTTCAGGACCGGTACGCCGCCGTAGCCCGCCGATACAGCGGAAAAAATCAGCATCGCCGCTATACCCCGAAATAAAGTTCGGTCAGGATGTCGCTGGCGATCAATTCCTCGACCGTCCCGTCCTGAAGAATCTTGCCGTTGGCCATGAACACCGCACGGGAGCACAGATCGCGAATGAACGAAACATTGTGTTCGACGACGCAGACCGCGCGCCCCGCCTCGGCTTCCTGGCGCACCACGCGTTGCATGGTTTCGTAGGCGGCACCCTCGACCCCGGCCATCGGTTCGTCCAGCAGCAGCAGCGGGCCGTCGTTCATCAGTGTGCGGGCCAGACCGATCAGTTTCTGTTGCCCGAACGGAAGATCGACGACCAGACTGGAAGCCGTCTGTTCCAGCCCCATTCGGCCAAGAATACCCATCGCACGATCGCGCATCGCGGCCTCGGCGACCCGCAGCGCACCGCGTCCGAAGGCCAGACGCATGACGGACTCGCCGGGGTAATCGCGCGGACCGACGAGCAGATTGTCCAGCACCGTCATAGTGCGGAACAGCAGCATGTTCTGCCACGTCCGAGCGATGCCCATGCGCGCGCGCTTGTATAAAGGGGCGGAGTCGATCCGCTCGCCGTTCAGGAAAATCGATCCGGCATCGGGGCGCAGTACGCCGGAGATCAAATTGAACAGCGACGTTTTTCCCGCGCCGTTCGGGCCGATCAAACCGAGGATTTCCCCCGCGGCGATCGACAAATTCACATTGTCGGACACGACAATGCCGCCGAACGCCTTTCGCAGCCCCTCGGTACGCAAAACCGGGTTCATGCCTTGCCTCCCAAAATGCCGGAGGGACGTAGATACAGGAACAGCAGCACCAGCACGGTGAAGATGATCCCCTGTGTTGGCGCCATGATCGACGGCGGCAGCTGCAGGAACGTGATCGCCTGGGGAATGGCCAGCAGCAGGATCGCGCCCACGACCGGCCCGAAGGCTGTGCCCATGCCGCCCAGCACCACCATCGTCAGAATGGCCGCCGAGGCCAACACGTCGAACTGATCGGGGCTGAGATACTGGAAATAATACGCGTATAACCCGCCCGCGCCGCCGGCCATGCCGCAGCCAATGGCGAAAATCGCGATCTTCATGCTCATCGCATTACGGCCCAAGGCGGTGAAGGCGAGTTCTTCGTCCCGCATGGCGCTGATGGCGCGTCCGTAGGGGCCGTTGACGATGGCGCGCACCGCGAACACGCAGGCCAATGCCGCCGCGCCGCAGATCGCCAAAAAGATCGGCCCGCGCATCGGACCGACGATGGTGCTTGGGATCGCCGACAAGCCTCCGGGGCCGCCGGTGAATTCGAGGTTTTTCAGCAGTTGCAGCAGGCCGAGCTGAAAGCCGAGGCTGGCAATGAGCAAATAATCGCCGGACACGCGCAATGCCGATCCCGCGAGCAGCACCGACGCGACCACCGCCGCCGCCATGCCCAACACAACGTTACCCAGCGGCGGAATGAAAGGCACATGCACCGCCAGCAGCCCAGTGGTGTAAGCCCCGATGGCGAAGAAAATCGGATGTGCAACCGTCGAAAGTCCGCCGTAGCCGATCACCAGATTATAGCTGGTGGCCAGGATCGTGTAGATCGCGATCAGCACGGCAATGGTAACGAGGTAATCCATTTACCGCCGCCCCCAGGACAGCCGAACCCCACGCGGGAACAGCAGAATGGTCGCGAACAGGAACCCGTACAGCAGCAGGTTCTGCCAGCGGGACCCGATGAACAATATCGAAAAACTCTGGATCAGCGCTAAAAAGATCGATGCCCAAGCTGCGGCGAACACGCGTCCGATGCCGCCCAGCAAAGTGCCGATCACCGCCGACAACACCAGCTCCAACGGCGAATTCGGCACCACGCCGCCGTGGGAACCGATCAGATACATCGCCGCCACGATGAATAGCCCCGCGATCACCGCCGTGACGCGGTAGGCCCGTTGCGCGCTGATCCCGTAAAGCTCCGCCAGTTTGGCATTATCCGACACTGCCGCCAGGAACTGGCCTTCCCTGGTGTAGCGCATGAACCCATACAAAGCCGCCAGAGCGAACGCCGCCAACGCCACGCCGGTTTTATCCCAGTCGCTGATCGCGATTCCGCCGACGATATCGACCGGCGACAGAATGCTTTCGTACAGCGTTTCCGGCTCCGTCCCGAAGATCAGGGTGATCACGTAGATGATGAATTCCGACAGGATCAGCGTAAAGATGAAGAACATGAGGTTGTCGGAGCCTCGGTCGCGGAAGACCTGTAGCCCGTAGACCTCGATCAGCCAGGCGGCGCCGCAGGTCAGCACGACCGCCAGAGCCAACGCGGCGGGCAGGGACCAGCCCAGCCCGTGCAAGGCGAAGAACATGGCATAGAAGGCAATCGCCATCTGGCCGGATTGCGCGAAATTCCACAGGCCCGTGACCTTCAACGTCAGGGAAAACCCAACGGTCAGCAGCACGAACGGAGCGGACGTCGCGATCCCCGTCCAGAGGATCTGCAACAGGATGGTCGGTTCGAACACGGGGGGTTACAGCGTGGCCAGCGGCACGAAAACGCCTTTTTCCACCGTCAGCAGGTAGACCGGCTTGTTCACCCGATGCCCGTCGATAACCATTTTGCCGGTCATCGGCAGCTCGAACTCCTTGACCGCCAGCAGCGCGTCGCGCAGCGTCTCGCCGGTCGCCGGCTGACCTTTTTTCTCCACATATTCATATAGCATCTTGGTCAGGATGACCATGTCGTACTGGTACTGACAGTACGGCAGCCCGTTCGGCACTCGGTTCTGTTCGGTCTTCCAGCGCTCCAGGAATTTGCCGACGTTCGGGTTGTCGTTCACCCCCGGCGCCAGCGATGTCACGATCAGCCCCTCGGCCGCGGCGCCCAGCTGCTGCAACAGCTTGGGGTTATAGGCGGCGGAGTAGCTGGTCACGCGTTGGGTCATGCCGAGCTGACGCATTTGCGCGATGACCTGGGGGGTGTCGGCGGTGAGGCCGTGGATGTGGACGATTTCGGGGTTCGCGGCGCGCGTCTTCAGCAGCATGCCGGTGAATTCGGTGGCTTTGGGGTCGTAGGCCTCGAACGCGACGATCTTGCCGCCGGCCTCGGTGAAGGTGTCGCGGTAGATTTTTGCCGCGTCGATGCCGGTGTCGTTGTTGATGTACAGCACCGCGGCGGTTTTCTTGCCCAGCGTGGTGTGAACGTATTTTGCCAGCTTGGTGATATCGACGTCGGCAAGCGGGAAGGTTGTATAAACGTAGTCGCCAAGCGTGGCGATTTCCGGGGAGTTCGCGCCGGCGTTGATTTCCAGCACGTGTTCGCGGTTGGCGATGGGGGCCTGTGCCTTCACCACCGGTGACCAAGCCGTGAAGAACATCGGCAGTTTTTCGACCTGGATGTAGCGGTTGGCGGCGTTGATGCCCAGCTGCGGATCGGCCTGGGTATCCAGCACGATCAGCTCGAACGGGCGACCGTTGACGCCGCCGGCATCGTTCACATCCTTCACGCCCATGCGCCAGCTGGTGGCGAAGTCGTTGCCATAGCCCGCCTGCGATCCCGTCAGCGGCAGCGCCGAACCCAGCTTGATCGGCTCTTTCGCTTGCGCTCGGGCCACGAAGGGGGCGGCGAGGCTTGTCGCGGCGGCGCCGGCCAGCAGTTTGCGGCGCGGCAGGATCGGGCTTGTGGTCATCGGTGTTTCCTTCGGTCCCAGGCGTGTCCGGTTTTCCGGGTTGGCCCCTTGTAATATGACTCCGGGGGGCAATGCTACCGGGGCTACGAAGCCGATTGACTCGGGCATTGGCGATTGCCTAGTCTTCGATCCACGGAAGAAAAAGCCCGTAGATGGGCATAAGGGAGGACGACTGATGCCGAGATTCGCGCGCCTGCTTGCCGTCGCCGTACTGGCTGCCATGACCTACGTCCTGCCCGCCGCGGCCGAAGACACGATCAAGATCGGCTTGATCGATCCGCTGTCCGGCACCTTTGCCCAGCAGGGCGACGCGAATCTGAAGCAATTCAACTACCTCTTCGGCCTCATTAACGCGCAAGGCGGTGCGCTCGGCAAAAAAATCGAGATCGTGCCGGTCGACGATAAGCTGCAGCCGGCCGAGGCGCTTATCGCGCTGCAAACCCTGGTCGATCAGAACGTCAACTTCGTGATGTCCTGCACCGGATCGAACATTGGCGCGGCGCTGATCGACGGTGTTGCCAAGCAGAATGCGCGTAACCCGGATCACCGGATCCTGTATTTGAACTGCGGCGCGCTGGCGTCCGACCTGACGAACGACAAGTGCGACTTCTGGCATTTCCGCTTCGACGCCAACACCGGCCAACGGGCGGAGACGTTGGTGCGCGGCCTGCCGAAGGACCTGAAATCGGTCTATATTCTCGATCAGGATTATCTGTTCGGACAGACGCTGCATCGGGAAACCAAGGAGAATCTGGCGAAGCGGCGCCCGGATGTTAAGATCGTAGGCGAGGACATGATTCCGCTTGGCAAGGTGAAGGACTTCACGCCCTACATCGCGAAAATCCAGGCCTCGGGCGCGGAAGCGCTGCTGACCGGCAACTGGGGTCCCGATCTGAACCTCATGATGAAAGCCGCCGTCGATGCCGGGCTGAAACTGCAGTTTTACACCTACCTCTCGCACGTGGTCGGCGGCCCGACTTCTGCCGGAGAAACCGGCGACAAGCGGCTGCACACCGTGGTGGAATTCCATCCGAATGTGCCGGCGGAGCAGAACTCCGCCGCGGGCGAGGAATTCGTGGCTACCTGGCGCAAGGACCACGACTTCGATTTGTTCCAAATGAACAACTACATGATGCTGAAGATGTTGACCGCGGCCATTACCAAGGCTGGCTCCACCGATCCGATGAAGGTCGCGCTGGCGCTGGAAGACAGCAGCGCGAAAGACATGATGGGGCACACCTACACGATGCGGAAATCCGACCATCAGTTGCTGGAGCCGCTGTACGTCGCCCAGTTCGTCAAGGGCGCGCGCTACGATTCGGAGAAAACCGGGCTGGGCTGGAAGACCGACACGGTGGTGGAATCCGCCGATCTGAGCCAGCCGACGAGCTGCCAGATGAAGCGGCCCAAATCGTAACCGCCGCTTCTTCATCGTCATGGAAATCTTGATTGTCTCGCTGCTGAACGGGCTTGTGTACGGCATGTTGCTGTTCATGCTCGCCAGCGGCCTGACGCTGATCTTCAGCATGATGGGTGTGCTGAATTTCGCGCACGCCAGCATCTACATGCTGGGAGCGTACTTCGCGTTCGAGGTCAGCCGCTGGGTGGGCTTTATCCCGGCGCTGATTGTCGCGCCGATATTATGCGGCGCGATCGGCGCGGCCATCGAGATTTTCGGCCTTCGCCGCGTCCATCATAACGGCCACATCGCGGAACTGCTGTTCACCTTCGGGCTGGTGTTCATCATCCAGCGAGGGTTGCAGATGATCTGGGGTATGCTGCCGATGCCCTACCGAGTGCCGGCGTTCCTGGATTTCCCTCTGTTTGTTGTCTACGGCGCGAATTTTCCGGCTTATCGCGGCTTTATGCTGTTGATCTCGGCGGTCATGCTGCTGTCGATTTTCCTGCTCCTGAAAAAGACCCGCATCGGGTTGATTATCCAGGCGGCGCTGACGCATCCGCAGATGGTGTCCGCGCTGGGGCATAATGTGCCGGTGGTGTTCACGACGGTGTTCGCCGGCGGCTGCCTGCTGGCGGGCCTCGCGGGTGTGATCGGCGGGAATTACCTTACCACGGAATCCAGCATGGCCGACGCGATGGGGCCGATTGTGTTCGTCGTGGTGGTGTTTGGCGGTCTTGGCTCGTTGGCCGGGTGCTTCATCGCATCCATCCTGATGGGCATGATCCAGACCTTCGCTGTCGTATTCGACGTCACGCTCGGCGATCTGCTGAAACCGTTCGGGATCGATGCCGGCTGGGATAATCTGTTGGGGGAAATCTTCACCGTGCCGATGGCCCGCATCGGCCCGCTGCTGCCCTACGCGATGATGATTCTGATACTCCTGTTCCGCCCACGGGGCCTCATGGGGACGCGCGATACATGAGCGGTTCGGCGGCTAAATGGTGGATCGCGCTGCTGCTGCTGGCGCTGGTACTGCCCTGGGGATTCTACGATTGGGCGCATGCCCGTCACTCCGGCTTCATGATCTCCATGCTCAGTCAATGCGGTATGATGGTCATCTTCGCGCTGTCGTACAACATGCTGATGGGACAGGCGGGGTTGCTGTCGTTCTGCCATGCGGTGTTCTTCGGCATCGGCGGCTATGTCTGCGCGCATCTGCTGACCGCCATCGGCAAAGGGTTGGCGATCCCGATGGAGGCGGTGCCGCTGTTCGGGGGTCTCGCGGGTTTGGCGATGGCCATCGTGTTCGGCTACATGGCCACCAAGCAGCGTGCCACCGCGTTCGCCATGATCACCATGGGGATCGGAGAGCTGGTCGCCACCGCATCGGTCATGTTCCACCATTTTTTCGGTGGCGAGGGCGGCATCACCACCGACCGCATGATCGATAACAGCGTGTTCGGCTTGGCATACTCGCAGGGTATCCAGGTCTATTACCTGATTGTCGCTTGGACCGTGCTGGCTGTCATGGGCATGTATTTCCTGACGCAAACGCCGCTGGGGCGCATGGCGAATGCCTGCCGCGACAATTTCGAGCGGGCACAGTTCGTCGGTTACGACCCCAAGATCGTGCGCTTCGTGCAGTTCGCTCTGTCCGGGTTTTTTGCCGGGATCGGCGGGGCGCTGTACGCCGTGACCTATGAGATCATGACCTTCGACGCGCTGTCGGCGCCGCTGTCGGCGAACGCGCTGCTGATGGCCTATATCGGCGGCACGACGGTGTTCGCCGGCCCGATCCTGGGCGCGGTGCTGATCACGGTGCTGCAGAGTTATATCAGCCTGCTGTCGAACTCCTGGCTGGTTTATGTGGGCGTGCTGTTCATCGCGATGGTAACGTTCGTGCCGGCGGGGCTGGCGGGGATTATCCTTGCACACAAGCCGATTCAGCAGGCCGGGCGGATGGGGCGCCTGACGGTGCCGTATCTGCGGCTGGTTATTCCGGCGCTGGCGGTCGTGTTCGGGTTCATCGGGATGGTGGAGTTGCTCTCGTTCCTGACGATCGGCGCCGCGCAGGGGAAGAAGCTGGTGCTGGCGGGGGCCACGATCGATGTCACGGCGTTCATGCCCTGGGCGGTGTCGGTCGTTTGTCTGTTCGGCGGCGGTGCTTGGCTGCGGCTGGAGTCGCGGGTGTTCAGCCGAGTGTGGGAGCAGGTGACGCTGGAAATCAAGGCGCGGGAGGCGGTGCGATGACCGCTCTCGTTCTCCGCGATGTCCGCAAGAATTTCGGCCCCACGGAAATCATCCGGGGCGTTAACCTGTCCATCGACGCGGGTGAACGCCATTGCATCATCGGCCCCAACGGCGCCGGCAAAACCACGCTGTTCAACCTGATCAGCGGCCGGTTTCCGATTTCCTCCGGCGAAATCGCCCTGAACGGCGCCCGCATCGACCAGTTGCCGCCGCATAAAATCAACCGGATGGGGCTGTCGCGCAGTTTCCAGATCACTTCCATATTCCACCGCCTGTCGGTGTTCGAAAACCTGCGCTGCGCGTTGCTGTGGAGCACCGGCTACCGCTACTCCTTCTGGTCGCCCCTATGGCGCCAGAAAGGCCTGAACGAGCGGGCCGAGCATCTGCTGGAAGATCTGAATTTGACCAGTCGCCGGGACATCCAGGCTGGGCTGTTGTCCTATGCCGAACAGCGCGCGCTGGAGATCGGGATGACTATCGCCGGTGGTGCGAACGTCATTCTGCTCGACGAACCGACGGCGGGCATGAGCAACACCGAAACCGACTACGCCATGGCGCTGATCCGCCGCGTCACCCATGGCAAAACGCTGCTGATGGTGGAACACGACATGAAGGTGGTGTTCGACCTCGCCGATACGATCACGGTGCTGGTGTACGGTCAGGTCATCGCCTCCGGCCCGCCCGCCGAAGTCCGAGCCAGCAAAGCCGTGCAGGAAGCCTATTTGGGAGCGTTGGAAGAATGATTCTGTCCATTCGCGACCTGCATGCTTTTTACGGGCAGAGCCATATTCTGCACGGCGTCGACCTCGACGTGGCAGAAGGCGAAATCGTCAGTCTGCTCGGGCGTAACGGCGTCGGGCGGTCCACGCTGTGCAAGGCGATCATGGGGCTGCTGCCGCCGCAGGGATCGGTGCGATACCGCGACAAGGAAATGGTGGGCTTGCGCGCCGACCTGATCGCCCGCGCCGGGATCGGCTACGTGCCGGAGGACCGGCAGGTTTTTCCGACGCTGACGGTGCGGCAGAACCTGGAACTCGGCCTGAAGCGTGCCGGGAAATTCGGGCGCTGGACGTTCGACGACGTGTTTCGGCTGTTTCCCAATCTGGCGGCGCGCCAGAATAACCCCGCCGGCGTGCTGTCGGGCGGGGAGCAGCAGATGCTGACCATGTGCCGCACCCTGATGGGCGATCCCGATCTTGTCCTGATCGACGAACCGACCGAGGGTCTGGCGCCGCTGCTGGTCGAACAGGTGGGCGTACTCCTGGCCGAAATCGCCAGCCGTGGCGTGGCGATTTTGCTGGTGGAACAGAAGCTGACGATCGCGCTGAAAATCTCCCACCGGCTATACGTGATGGGCCATGGAAAGATCGTGTTCGAAGGCACGCCCGACGATCTGAACGCCAACGCCGGTGTCAGGCAGGAGTGGCTGGAGGTCTGATCCCCGCCGCAGCGTCCACGCAGGCCCATACCAGAGATTGGGCGATCGGGTAGGTACGGCGGCCGTCCATGTGATGCTCCGCCCCCTTCGCCTCCGGGATGATGTATTCCTGGCGAACAACGCCGTCTTCTCCCAAAAACGGTGTCAACGCTTCGATATAATCGGCGTACAACACCCAGGCCGCGAACCGCAGCCGTTCGTTGAAATAGGCGTGAATCGCCGTGCGGTCCGCCAGACCCGCCATTTCGAAGGTACGCAGACGCATGAACAGCTGGTGCGACGTCAGCTTGCTTTCGCGATTGACGATGTCGTCCGTGACATAACCTCCGCGCAAAGCGTCATCGGAAAGGACGGGTGGAAAGACCGAAATTAAAGAGATGGGGGGCCGGTTCGGCCGCCCTGGCAGGCTCCCCAGAAATGCCGCGTAACGGTCTACGGTTTCGTCGCAGAAGCGCCGGTAATCGTCGAGGTCCAGCCTCGGCCGGTTCTCGTCGACCCGGTTGTAGTTATACACGAACTCCAGATCGACCTGCCCGAACTGCAACAGGAACGGCACCTGTTCGATGCCGGGCAATGCCTGGATCGCCGCGACGACGTCTCGCAGCATATTGCCGTAGCCGGACACCGACTCGGGATTGGCCAACCCGCGTGCCGATCCGGCCGAACAGGGGATATGAATCGGTAAAAGCCAGGCGTCGTCGCGGCCGGTGCCATGGACAAACCATCCGGCGTGACTATCGCCCGCGATGAAATACGGGCGCGCCCCGGCCTCCCGCAGCGCTCGTACCGCGGGCCAGCGTTCCGCGATATAGGCGCCCGATTTGGTGTCCTTCGGGTCGAACAAATGCCCCCCGAGGGAAGCCAGCAGGTGCACGCGCAACCATCTATTGCTAATCGGCAACCGTGCCAGGGCCAGTAAGGCCCGATGGTCGAGGATCATCGGAACCGACCGCCGCTCTCTCAGTCCATTCTTGAAAAAATGCGCGAGCGCCTGCGTGGGGTCGAACCCCCGGGCGGCGAGATCGCCAAACCGATCGCGATAGGCGCTCGGCGAGAAGCCCGTTCGCAACAGCAGATCGATGAATTCCGCCGCTGGCGCCGGCTCGCAAACTCCGGCGAAAACCGACGCATCGATAAGGTCGCGTTCAGGGTTCATGCACCATTTTGGGGCTGATTTCGGACGCGGTGGGTCCCGGACAGACGCTCAGGTTACCCCGAACACCGCCTTCGCGTTGTTCAGGAACACGGCCCGCCGCTGCTCTTCCGTCATTTTCATCGGCAGGGCGTGTTGCGGATCGTCGAAATCCCAATGCGGGTAGTCGGTGGCGAACAGGATGCGGTCCCAGCCGATCCAGTCGAAGATTTCCGATAACTGGCTGCGGGGTTCCGGTTCCTCGATGGGCTGCGTCGTGAACCAGATGTTGGAGCGCAGATACTCCGACGGCAGGCGCTTCAGATGCGGCAGCTCCTGCTTCAGCTTCTTGTACTGCGCGTCCATCCGCCACCCGAGCGCGGCGGCCCAAGAGACGCCGCCTTCGATGAGGACGACTTTGAGGGTCGGGAAGCGTTCGAACACGCCTTCCAGGATCAGGCTGACGGTCAGGGCCTGCTGGGCCTGGGAATGACCGACCATTTCCTCCAGATAGTAGGAACCCCAGCCGGACGATGTGATGGCGTTGCCGCCGTAGCCGAAGGCGTGGATGCCGATGGGCAGGTTCGCGGCGACCGCGGCTTCGTAGATCGGCCAGTACTGGCGCTGCCCCAGCGGCGCGGCGGTGCGCGACAGCATCAGGACCTGCGCGAAATTCTTGTCGCCGGCGCGGCGTTCGATTTCCTTCACGGAAGCGGCGGCGTCCTCGTACGGGATCACCACGGAGCCTTTCAGGCGGGCGTCCTGCGATGTCCATTCCGCCTTCTGCCATTCGTTCGTGGCGTGCGTGATGGCGTTGGACAGGTCCAGGTTCATCGCGCCCTGGCCGGAGGTCAGGGGGTTCAGAATGCCCAGCGTGACGTTGTTTGGGTCCAGATGCTGCTGCGCCATGAACTCCAGATCGCTGCCGGGCTGCTTGCCGGGCGGCCACGCGTCGATGCGGGACGCCTGCGGTTGGCCTTTGGGGTAGGCGGAGCCTTTCTCCCACGGCTGGCGGTAGGTCATGCCGAACGCTTCGACGTGTTCCTGCCACTGCTTGGACAGGTACGGGTACAGCGACTTGGAGATGCCGCCGATGCCGGCACCGGCCGGGCGGGGGTGGATGTCGCAGTCGGCGATCGCCAGCCGGGACGCGGCGGCGGGTTGCGCGGTCGGGCGGATCAGGGTGTCGGCGGTCATGTCCGGGTTGCTCCCATTTCTTGTAGCCGAGGATAGGTACGCAGCGGGTTCTCCGCCATGATTTTATGCGCCAGCGCCTTGTCGAAGCCGTCGGGCATGGCGCCCTGGCCGTCGAACTGCCAGTGCGGGTAATCGGTGGAGAACAGGATCATCTCGTCCGACCCCATATGCTCCATCAGGCGCATTACGCCGCCTTCGTCGGGTGGGCCATCGAAGGGTTGCAACGTCAGCCGCACCCGGTCGCGCACGATCGATGCCGGGGGATCGCTGACCCAGGGGATTTCGCTCCGCAGGCCTTTCCAGAACTTCGTCAGGCGCCAGAGATAGGCGGGCAACCAGCTCACGCCGGATTCCATCAGCACGACGGTGAGGGCGGGGAATTTGGCGAACACGCCCTCGGCCATCAGGCTGGTCAGTTGCGATTGAAAGCCGGGGGCCTGATTGACGTAATCTTCGGTGTAATACGACGGCCAGCCGACGGGGGTGACGGGATGGCGATAGGTGCTGCCGGCGTGGATGCCGATGGGCAGTCCGTGTTTCTCCGCCGCCGCGTAAATTGGCCAGTTCTGCCGGCGCCCGAGCGGGATTTCGCCGCCGACGAGGAGCAGGATCTGGACGAAGCGCTTGTCGGGGGCGCAACGTTCGATTTCCTCGACCGCGCGTTCCGGGTTTTGGGTGGGGACGACGATCGACGCGCGTAAGCGGCTGTCTTTATCCAGCCACTCCCGCGCAATCCAATCGTTGATCGCTCGGCTAAACGCGGCGCCGAGGTCCTCGCTGAACAGCGCCTGCGCGCCATAGAGGCAGTTCAGGATCGCGACGCGGGACCCGAACGGGTCCAGCGCCTCCGCCGCCATTGCCTCGACCGAGGTGCCGGCCTTGCCCGTTTCGTCCCGCCAATCGGCGCGGGACGTCAACGGGTTGGTCGTGGGGTAGCTGATGGTGACCAACTCATCGAAGCCGCGCCGGATCACCGTATCGCGCCACATGTCCGGCAGGTACGGCAGCAAAGCCGCCAGCTTGGGGACGGTGGGGTGAATGTCGCAGTCGATGGTGCCGGTCATTGGGGGGTTACAGCTTCACCAGCAGATCGGCGCCTTCGGCTTTGATCTCGTAGACGCGGAGGTCGGTGTCGGCGGGGGCGGACAGGGCCTTGCCGGTCTTGATGTCGAACTGCGCGGCGTGCAGCGGGCATTCGATGCAGCCCTTCTCCATCCAGCCTTCGGACAGCAGCGCGTATTCGTGCGAGCAGATGTTGTCGGTGGCGTAGAAGGCGCCGTCCATATGATAGATCGCGATGTCGCGCTTGCCGGCCTTCACGCCGATGCACTTGCCTTCCTCGACGTCCGCTACCGCGGCTACGCGTGTCCAGTTATCCGCCATTGGTGTCTCCTTGGGTTCGATGGGCGGAGTTTGGCAGGAAGGCGGGGTTTGGGGAAGGGTTGGGGGTGCGGGCAAAGCGCTATAGGCCAGCGTCGGTAGTCCGCCCTAGCTAATCAAGCTTGCATGGTGTTTACGTGGCGCGGGACGGTTTCCATGGTTTACCGTCTGGTGTAACCCTGCCCCGGGTTTTGTTGGCCAAAGCGGAGTCCCATCCTGTATATCAGAGTCGTCAACGGAGCTAAGAACTTGCAACGAATATCCATGGATAAATACAAAATAGTCAATATCGAGTGATATTCGCTTTCGATGCCACAGCCATTGTATCAGGACCAACACTGTGCGCCTGTCGAAATCCGGAATCAACAAAAATCAGAGATTTCGTTATGAAATCCGTCGAAGACCCAAACACCCGAGGGTTTTCCCGCGCATAATCATCTACTTTGGATTTCGCGAATCTTACCTTTCTATCTATGTCCCGAATAGTTTCGTAACGATTTATATCGATGTCGAACAAGAGTTGTCGTGTCCACGCTCTGGAAACCGGCAGATCTGGATGAATTTCAACGGCATATGCAACCAGACTCTCATAGGATATTGTCTGATCCAAAAGTTGGTCGAAATAGCCGGACGAGCTTCTACCTCCCTCTATTATATTGGGTATATCCCCTTTATCTTTGGATAAAAGGTCTTGGATTTCAAAAAAGGCATCTGCCATGATTGAAGCAAGATCAGCAAATTCCTTTAACAAATCGTGTGAATCTACAGGTTTATGTCGCAGGCCACGCCAGTCTCGATATGGGCGGCTTAGAATATCGTCGACAATCTGATCCTTCCCAGTAGGGTATGACATTTCCAGGCATTTTACGTAGTAGATCGGCAAAATTAGATCGCGCCGTCCGATTGTCTCTTCCGAATTTGCGAATTTTAAATATTCCTCGCGACACGCGTGGCTCTGAAAAAAAGACGGCGTGAGGATGGGCTCAAGGAATGCTGCCTTATCAAGGCTATTGTCAACGAATTCAGCCCACCTCTTACCCCATCCGATAAATTTCTTATCGAAGAAAATATGAACAATCCGCCCGGTATGAATGCTCAATTCACTCTGAAGACGGTCATGGAAAAGGGTGACCTCCCTGCTGGCACCCATGTCATCAAGATGAGCATAGCTCAGAAATGCAACTGGTTGCGTTATCATCACATGTTCCTTGCTTGCCAAACCACTTGGTGGTTGCCCTTCGCCGGTCTGATTGTCAATCCTGGCGAGTGAGGCACGTAGCGCTCAGAGTAATACCGCAGATGCCAAATATTCGGGGCCGTTTGCTGCACGACGCTATCCCTGTGCCCCTCCAATCACCCCCAGCACTCTCTCCCTCACCCCAGCCCCAATCCGCCCCAACCCATCCAGCGCGATCTGCTGCCAGTGCCGCCGCCCCTCGGCCGCCAGTTCCTCCCACATATCCCGCACATCGTCAGGCCGGTCCTCGACCAGAACGTCGAACAAGGTCTCGGCCTGCACCAAATCCTTGGGGACTTTTTCGCGCATCCCCCGCCGCTCCGCCACGATCAGCTTGTGCCAAGCATACCGCACCGGGTCGGGCACGTTCACCAGAATGCCGGCTCCGTAAGCGACCGCCGCCTTGTGCTCCCGATAGATCAAGTAATCCAAAAACCGCAATGGCTGCAACGCGGTCCCGAGCGCGGGAAGGGGCACGGGCTCGTCTTCGACCGGGCCGCGCATGGGGGTGATGAACTCGACCTTCAACCGGTCCGCCGTCACGTAAGCATCGGCTTGCTGGGTAAAGGCCCGAGGTACCGGCTCGAACGATGGATCGATGGCGCGCAAGGTCGTCAGAACAGGCGGCAACTGGTCCTCCACCGCGATGGAAATCGACCGGAACTGCGCCACGTCGATATCCTCGGTCATGACCGATGCCGCGCCGAGCCGCACGCCCAGCATCGGCCCATACGCCTGATAGGCCACGGTTCCGACCAACACGCTACGAAGCCGGAACACCCCACTCTCGGCCAGTCCCTGTAGCAGCCGCCCAACCGTGGCGTTGACTGTGGGGACCGAACCGCCCCGCGTGAGCGCCCGCACCATGTCCCGCCGCATCCGCTCGGCGCTTACCAGGGTCTTATGATTACGGATGCGCTCCACCAATTCGGGCGTTTCCGGCCCGACATAGAGCTGCCGGTAGGTGCCATCGGGGTTGCGGCGCTTGTGATACCAGTAGACCCGTCCCTTGACCGTCTTCGGCACGAAGGACCCCTCCTCCCGTCCCTGATGGGCCACGGCCTCATCCAGGAGCTTGTCGAGGAGGTCGACGTAGATGGTCTGGACGGTCAGTGGCAAACGTCGCATGGCATCGGTTATACCCAAAGTGCGAATTAGATATAACCCGGTAAGGCCTTATCGCCAAACAGCCAATGAACGGTAACCGGCACTGTGCCGGTCCTTTTCGGTTCGCTGTCGCGGGTCAGCCAACAGCGCGGGCGCGGTCGATGTCTGGGCCGCGATACAGCGCCTCCGGTATCGTGCCGAGGCGGGATCGGTGGACTTTCTCGCCGAGGCCGTAGAACTCCTGGAAATTCAGGATCAAGGGGCGCCATTTGTCGGGATCGATGCGGTTTTCATGGCCGTCCATGAGGATGTCCGCGGCGGCGTGGACGCGTTGGATGCGGACCTCGAAGACGACGATGCGGCCTCGGGATTGTGGGTCGTTTTCGGCGACCTTGTGGGTGGCTTCAAGGACGGCTTCCAACTGCACGGGGCATTCCTGGACGCGGGGCGGTTTTATCGTTTCGGAGGGGATTTCCGTCAGGCTGGCGGTGGCGAATTTCGCGGGTTCGTGGCGGTAGCCGCGTTGGGCCTTGCCGGGCGGGACCGGGTCGGTGCCGGTTGTCAGCGCGAGGCGGTCGACGGCAGCGACCTGGTCCACCGACGGCAGGTTCAGAGTACATTCACCCGTACGCAGCAGGTTTTCCGTCGTTTTCGATGTTGCCGCGAGGCCGAGCATGCAGCGCCAGCCGAGCCAGAAGGCGGAGGACATGGGGGCGAGGTTTTTGGTGCCGTCGGCGTTGACGGTGCCGATCAGGACGACCGGGGTGCCGAAATAGAGGATCGGGGGTTCGATTTTGCGGTGCATGGTCGGGGCCTTTCGGTGAGGGCCGGACCATGCGGTGGGCGGGGACGGGGGGACAGTCTGGTTTGTGCTTTCGGTTGGGGGCGCCGAGAGACAGGGTGTTATACTAGTACCTCGGCACAGTGATTTTGACGGGTTGACAGTATCCTGGCTCGAGCGTTGGCAAATCGGCCAAATCGACCAGAACGGCGATGCTTCGTGCCACACCGGTCTGACGTGAGATCAATCCCACC
>CAITUP010000034.1 GCA_903895595.1 uncultured Acetobacteraceae bacterium
ACTCCGTGAGGAATTAAGGCGCCTGCACAACAGCGGCACACGCGTTAACGTCCCGAAGGACATGCTTATGCCCGACGGGTGGCTCACTCCGAACCGGGCGAGGGCACGTGTCCAAAACATTTTGACATCGACGTCTTGGAAGATATCCGCCCCGCTGCGTGGCATCCAGGCTCTCTTTGGCGTTGACTACCGACCCGAACTCGCGCGGATCGGATCGATGACCGCCGACGAAGCGGACCTACTCGCGATCCGGCTGCAGCAAAGCATGAGTTGGCGCCTTACCTCACCGCTACGGCGACTAAGATTATTGCGGCTCCGCTACGGGGCACAGGGTAGGAAATGAATTTAATCGTTCCTAAAACGCAGCACCGCGGCCCGATACCGGACGCTGTGACCAGCGCCGCGCCGGCCGGCCTCCCGACCGGACGCGCGCGCGAGACGAACCTGTTCGATATCATGCGGATATTGGCCGCGAGCATGGTGCTGTGGGCGCACGCCTACGCTTTGACCGGAGGGAGTCCGCCTGGTTGGTACGGCAACTCGGTCGGCACCATGGGCGTAAAAATCTTCTTTATCATCAGCGGGCTGATGATCACCGGCAGTTGGCTCGCCGACCCAAGACTGCACGCGTTCGCGCTGCGACGCATATTGCGCATCTTCCCGGCGTTGGCCCTCGTGGTCCTGCTGTCGGCTTTGGTGCTTGGCCCCATCTTCACGACTCTTCCACTGCACGACTACCTTCTCGCGCACGGGACGCGGTTCTATCTGTGGAACATCGCCCTTTATCCTGTGTACTCGCTGCCCGGCATGTTCGCTGGCTTGCCCTACCCCTCGGCCATCAATGGATCGCTGTGGAGCCTGCCGGCCGAGATGGCGATGTATATCCTGACCCCGTTCGTCATCGGTCGAGCGGCGGAATCCGCCCGGTGCAGCATCGCGGTATTTTTCGTCGTCAGCGCGATAGCCGGCGTCTATTTCGTAAGGTACGTCACAATCGATCCAGTACCGGTCTTCTACGGTTCCAGCCTGACATCGGTACTCGAAATGACACCGTATTTTCAGATCGGAGCCCTGTATGCCGTGTTCCGCCTGAACCGTTATGGCCGGCCATTGTTCTCGATTTGTCTTTTTCTGGTCGTCGGCGCGGGCTTGCAGGTGGTATCGAGCAAGGTGAACGCATACGCCATAAGCGAAATTCTGCTCCTACTGACGCTGCCCTACATGGTTATCTCCGTCGGAAGCGTGACGGTCGGCGGCACGCTTGGCCGGCTGCTCTCGCGTGCGGATGTATCGTATGGGTTATATCTCTATGGTTTCCCGGTCCAGCAAACCATCGCGGCGCTGTGGCCCGGCCGGATCGGCGCATTGGGCAACTTGGCACTGACGCTGCCCATCACGTTTGTGCTCGCGCTTTTCTCTTGGAAAACCGTCGAACAGACCGCATTGAGGCTGAAACCCGGCCGCCCGGTCAGGAAGGAAGTGCAGAATGGCGGCTCGTAGCTGCATCGTCACTGGCGGCGCCGGATTCATCAGTTGCGCGATATCCGCCGATTTGATGACCCGATTCGACCGTGTGGTCGCCGTCGACATGATGCATCCCCAGGTTCACAAGACCCAGGATCGGCCGGCCGGCCTCGCCGAAGGGGTCGAGTTGATGCGCCTCGACATCATGGATGCGACCTCGTGGGACCAGATATTGGCGACGGTTCAGCCGGCGGTTGTGGTGCACCTGGCGGCGGAGACCGGAACGGGCCAGTCCCTAACGGAAGCGACGCGGCATGCGCACACCAACGTCACGGGCACAGCGGCGATGCTGGATGCCTTCGCGCGCCATACCGTCGTCCCGGAACGAATTCTGCTGTGCAGCAGCCGAGCCGTCTACGGTGAAGGTGGATGGCGCGATCAGGCCGATGGGAAGATCTTGTATCCAGGCTACCGAACCCGTGAGCGGTTGGCGAAGGGTGTCTGGGATTTCGAGGCCATGGACGCGATCCCGTCATCGGCGGCCGAGACGCGAACCGTTCCCACCAGTGTCTACGGTGCCACGAAACTGACGCAGGAACACATTTTGTACTCCTGGGCCGCCGCGTACGGCACCACACCGATCGTGCTGCGGTTGCAGAATGTCTATGGCCCAGGCCAGTCTCTCAGCAATCCTTACACCGGCATCGTATCCTTGTTCTGCCGTTTGGCACGCACTGGCGCGAGCATCCCTCTGTATGAGGACGGCCGGATGTTGCGCGACTTCGTGCTGATCGACGATGTGGCGGCGGCGATCGTCGCCGCACTGGATTCGACGCACGCGCTGCCAGCCCCCCTCGATATCGGTACAGGTGCGGCCTCCAGTATCGCCGAGGCCGCGCACCTGATTGCCGCGCTATATGGCGCTCCGGCTCCGCACGTATGCGGCCTTTACAGATATGGAGACGTCAGGCACGCTTACTGCCTGATTGGACCAACGTTGAAAACGCTGAAGTGGCGCACCCGCTATACGCTGGAAAGCGGCTTGATCCGGCTGAAATCCTGGATCGATCGGCAGCTGGCACTGGAAAAGGAAGCTTAGGTTTGTCGGATATCAATACGGTGGGTGCCGGGTCGTTGGGCCGGTTCCTGACCCGGCCAGCGACG
>CAITUP010000035.1 GCA_903895595.1 uncultured Acetobacteraceae bacterium
GACGCAAGGCCCGGTCTGGTAGGGCGAGGACGTAGCCGACTGCGAGAAGGAGTTACCCTGGTTGGGGTCGTATTCGACACCGAAGTCGAAGCCGAAGAACTGCGGCGTCAGGTAAACGACCTTGGCGCTGCCGTATTCTACGCCGTTGCCGGACAGCCAGGACCAGCTGAGCAGGTAGTTGTTCGGGGTAACCCCCTGAACGCCGGCGTTCAGCAGGTTGCCGATGCCGCCGTCCCACGAACCCGTGGTGAAGACGCCGTTGTAGTCGAACAAGCCGACCAGGCCGTCGCCGGTGCCCAGGCGAACGATACCGACCTTGTCCGAACCGACATAGGTGAAGGCGCGGCGCACGAACAGCGTCTGCGAGGAGGTAACGCCGGATTCCGAAGCGGCCGAGCCGGACGTCTGCGTCTGCGACTGGCTGGTCGGGAAGGTGTTGCCGCCCTGGAAGTTTTCGCGGATTTCGACGGACGCACCATAACGCAGGCCGTTGGTGGCCATGCCGTCGATGCCCGGATACAGGCGGAAGTAGGCGGCGATGCCAACCGGGTTCAGCTTATAGGGCTGCGTCTGGCCCGCGAAGGTGCCGGGCTGCGCAGTCAGCAGGTTACCCCAGCTGGCGTCGACTTCCGAGTAGACCTTACCATTCAAGTGAATGACGACCTGGCCGGGCTTCGGCACGGCATACGCGCCGGGCGCCGAGGTGCCGAGCGAGTTGTTGTTGCTGTTCGGGGCCGGTCCGCCAGCCCAGGCCATGCCCATCATGCCCTGGCTCTGGAAAGCCTGGGGTGCCGTTTCCGACTGAGCGAACGCGCCGGTGGCGCTGCCCAGGATGGCCGCACTGGCCAACAAAATCTTACGCATGTGATCCTCCATGTGACACCGGGCAAACCCGGCGGGGATTTTCAGGCCCCGCCCCGATCGCGTCGAGATGGGGCCGCCGAACCTGGGGTGACTATTGACCTCGGTTTTCGGTCCCGGCAACCCGGTAATCCGGGGTTGAATGGCATTTTCGAAACACTGTGGCGCGGGAGACACAGTGGGATAGGCGGGGTTTATCGGGGCGGTGGCCCACCTTCCCCGTCATGGCCGGGCCTGTCCCGGCCACCAAGACGGGCACAAATTCGCGGAATTGTGTGTGCCTCGGTCCCCGGAACAAGTCCCAGGGGGATCGCATATGGCGGATTTCCGCAACTTTCCGTCATGGTCGGGCCTGACCCGACCATCTCACGCCAATGGGGCACCGTCCGAAAAACCCTGCCTTTTCAATGGTGCGTAAAATCGCAGGACATGGTCGGGTCACGCCCGACCATGACGAGCGGGGGCGCCCAAGATCATATGCGATAGCCCTGCGGTCATGACGGGGAGGTGCCGTGGTCCCCGCGGGGGCCGGCAAAGGCGGCGGGGCCCTACCCCAGCGCGCCGATCGCGCCGATCCCGCCGCACCGGCCCCAAGGCAATCGCTTGACCGACCCGCCGTCGATGCCGCCAAGCGCGGCAACGGGCAGCGGGGCCCGACCGGCGAGACTCACCCAGCGGCGGGCGCCGAGCGCGGGAGCGCCGGGGTGGCTGGCCGTGGGGAAGGCGGGGGACAGGAAGGCGATGGTCGCGCCGTTGCGGGCGGCGCGGCGGAGATCGGGCAAGCTGTGAGCGGAACTGGTGACCGGTACGCCTCGGCGGCGCAGCACGCCGGGCCAGTGGCCGGCGCGCAGATGGACTCCGGCACCGAGCGCGGCGGCGAGTCGGACGTCTCCCGCGACGACCAACGCCAGACGGCGGATGCGGCAGATTCGTGCCAGATCGCGCCCGATGGCGGCTCGGTTGGGATGCGCGTCGTGCCGCAGCACCACGCCGGCGATGCCGCGCGGCAGCCGGGCGGCGGCCGGGCGTGGATCGGGCAGGCGGTCGGTGTCGGTGAACAGCCACAATACGGGGTGCCCCCGCCGCGCCGCCGCCGCGCGTCCCCAGGCCAGCAGTTTCAGGTCCATCGCCGCCCCGCTATACCGAAGGCATCCCGCGATGCGATGAAAGCCAGGACGCATGAGCCGCCGCTCCAAACAGATCGACGCGTTTTTCCAGCAAGGCGAGCGGCTGCACGCCGCCGGACGGCTGCGGGAGGCGGAGCAGGTCTACCGCCAGATCCTGACGGCCGATCCGAAGCATGCCGACACCCACCACATGCTGGGCGTGCTGGCGCTGCAGACCGGGCAGGCAGATGCGGCGCTGAACCTGCTGGATATCGCAATCGCGTTGAAGCCACTCAGTTCCGCCTTTCAACTCCATCGCGCCCACGCGCTGCTGGCGCTGGGGCGGGCGAAGGAGGCCATTCCCGCCTGCAAAGCCGCGCTGCGCACCCAAAGCCGCAACGCCGAAGCGTATCAGGTTCTGGGCCATGCCTACACCGATACGCTGGAACCGGCCGAAGCCCTGCGCGCCTATCGCGAGGCCGTGCGCCTGAAACCCGATCTGCCCGATCTGTTCAATAACCTGGGCACGGCGTTGCGCAACCTCGGCTGGCTCGAAGAAGCCGAGGACCGGCTGCGGGAGGCCGCTCGGCGGGCGCCGGGGGATATGGGGGTGCGGCTGAACCTGTCGAGCGTGCTGAAAGAGCTGGGCAAACTGCCGGAAGCCGAGATTTTGCTCCGGGAGGCACTGCGGGCGCGGCCGGCCGATCCGGTGCTCCTTTATAATATGTCGCTGTTGCTGCTGCTGATGGGCCGCGACGCCGAGGCATGGCCGTTCTGGGAGCATCGGTTCGCGGCGCGGGCGACCATGGATCGCGGGCTGCGGCAGCCGCAATGGGACGGGTCGCCGCTGGCCGGGCGGACGCTGCTGGTGCACGCGGAACAGGGGTTGGGCGATACGCTGCAGTTCTGCCGGTATCTGCCGGATTTTGGGGGAAAGGTGGTGTTCGAGGCGCCGCCTCGGCTGTTGAAGCTGCTGTCCACGCTGCCGGGGGCGCCGCCGATGGTGCCGGCCGGCGCGGCACTGCCGCCGTTCGATCTGGTCTGCCCCCTGATGAGCATTCCCGCGCGGATCGGCGTGCCGATCCCGTCGGAGGTGCCGTATCTGGCCGCCGAACCGGACCGCGCGGCGCGCTGGCGGGACCGATTGGGTACGGAGGGTTACAGGATCGGCATCGCCTGGCAGGGCAATCCGGGGCGGATCGAGGATCGGGGGCGGTCGATCCCGCTGCGGGAATTCGCGCCTCTGGCCGCGATCCCGGGGGTCCGGCTGATCAGCCTGCAGAAGAACGACGGAACCGATCAGTTGGCCGACGGGCCGATAGTGGAAACGCTGGGGCCGGATTTCGACTCGGGACCGGACGGGTTCCTGGATACGGCCGCCGCGATGATGGCGGTCGATCTGGTGGTGACGTCGGATACTTCCATAGCGCATCTGGCCGGCGCGCTGGGGCGACCGGTGTGGGTGGCGCTGCGGGTGGTGCCGGACTGGCGCTGGCAGATGGGGCGGGCGGACAGCCCTTGGTACAAGACGATGCGGCTGTTCCGGCAGACGGAGCGGGACGCCTGGGGGCCGGTGTTCGCCGCGATGGCGGCGGCCGTTCAGTCCGAGGCATCGCCCCGGTAGAATGCCGGCCAGCGGCGCTTCACCACGTCCGTTGTGGCACCGTAGGCGAAGCAGCTGTCGATTCGGACGGGGCGCCCATTCGCATCCAGCCGGTCCGGCCGGGCGTTGCGCTGCGGCGTCAGCGACTGGATCGCCGCCGTCGCCATCGGGATCAACAGTTCCCTCAGATGTGTGCAACTGGCCGCGCCGCCCAGACGGGTCCGTATCTCCTTGGACCAGCCGCCGCCGATCTTCACGCCGATCATGGACCGCAGCGCCAGCCCGCCGCCGATGCAGGCGGGGTAAGGCGTGGAGTCCATGAAGGTGGCGACGTCGCGAACCGTCAGGTCGCCGTCGTAGACCAGACGCACGCCCATATCGTGGATGGGGTGTTCGGCCGGCACGGTTTCGCCGTCGCCGCCGGGCGTGAAGTCGAAGGGCTTGCGGTCGGTGACCCTGCCCTCGATCTCGAACAGCCCATCGCTACGCCGGAAGGCGCGCATGTCGATACGGCGGTGGTGGATCTCCTCCCGCGTGATCTCGTCGCCCGCCATGCCGTCGCTACTCCATCACCCAGCCACGGTCGCGTTTCAGCACGGCGGTCTGTGTTTGTGCCAGACGTTCTTCGGCGGACAGCGGCAGCCACATCTGGAGCCGTTCCAGCACCCGGCGGGTCGGCAGCGCGAGGTCCAACGCCATCGCTTCGTCCATGCCGTAGAAGCGCAGCCCGTCCAATTCGCCGTCGCCGCCCAGCGTGCCGGACACGCGGTCGGCGTGGATCACCAGGAACCGGGCGTTGAAGCGGATGGGAAGCGCGGGCGGCGTTACGGCGCGGGCGAGGAACTCCAACCCCTCCAAATGCGCGGGGTCGCCGAGGGACAGGCCGGTTTCCTCGGCCAGTTCCCGGGCTGCGGCGGCCCCAATGCCATGCGCGAGGCTGGGGCTGGCGTTCTTGCGCAACAGCCGTTCGGTGTGCGGCGCGAGGACGGACGCGACGGGCGCCTTCAGATCGGCTTTGTCCACGGCACCGCCAGGAAATACGAGGCGGTTGGGCATGAAGCGGTGGCGGGAGCCACGCATGCCCATCAGCATTTCCGGTTCGCCATCCAGGAAGCGCAGCACGATCAGGCTGGCGGCGTGCCGCGCCCGGACGGCTGGTTTACGTTCAGTCTCAGGCAAGATCGAAGCCTTTCGTGCGGAGGTAGGCCTTGAACCCGAAGCGTTCGGGAACGGACAGCTGGCGAGCGACATTCTCGCTCCAACCAACGCCATCGCGGGGTGGGTAGACGTCGTTGTTCTTCAGGCCGCCGGCGGCGACGGGGTCGCGGGCGCGGCGGCGTTCGTCGTAGGCCTTTACGTGTTCGGGCAGTTGCGAGTCGTCGTACCGCTCCCGATGCACCACCACGGACGGCGGCAGGCGCATGGAAACGGGGCGGCGGAAGACGGGCCAGCCGACGGTCAGGCCGGCGACGGGATAGACCCCGGCAGGGAGGCCCAGCAGCGGCGATACACGCTCGATGTGGGAGCGGACGTAGGAGATGGGGCAGGTGCCGAGACCGACGGCCTCCGCCGCCGCCATGAACTGCGCCATCGCCAGGGAGCAATCGACGGCGGTGTTCAGGAAGGTGTCCATGTTGTTGTTGGCGTGCGGCATGTCGTGCATGTCGCACAGACGCTGGCCGCGCCGCATGTCGCCGCACCACACCAGGAAGACGGGCGCCGTGGCGATCCAGTCCATGGTGCCGATCCAGTCGGCGATTTGCTTGATGCGCGGGGCGTCGCGCATCACGACGACGGAATACTGCTGCAAATCCGACTTGGCTGGCGCCGATTGCGCGGCGGCGAGCAGCGCATCGAGCAGCGAATCCGGCACCGGTTCGTCCTTATACCGGCGCACCACCCGGCGATCGAGCAGCGGCGCGATGGCGTCCGGCACCTCGGCGCCCGGGATATCGGTCCCGAAGCGTGCGCGCAGCAGTTCACCCCCGTCAGGCATGGCGGTCCTCCCTTTGAAACAGGGCGCCACACTTGCCGGATCGGCCGCTTCGCGCAAGGTTAGGTGCGTCCTACGCGACGGATCAGCCACTCGCGCGCGAGCCGGGTACGTTCGACGAATTGCAGTTCGTCCGGTTGGATTCTTGCTGGCCTGCAGAGCTCCGGCAGAGCACTCTGGAAATCTGCGAAATCCTCTGCGATGTGCACTCCACCCGGCGGCAACGCTTCGTTCTCCGGTATGAAGTTCGTCAAAAATTCGCGGACCCGAGCAATGGCCCTGCCCAAGTCATTGCCATGTGCTGCGATATCCTGGCCAGCGATGTCGCTGATGAATTTTTGGTATCGGAACGGTTCTGAATCTAGAATAAGGCACTTTTTCTGCCGCTGCCGGCCCTTGCCCAGTCGCTGCGCGCCGACGAACAACCCCAGCTCGAACGGCATATTGAAGCGTGGCAATCCCTCGGTGTTTAATTCCACTCGGGATAAATCGTGGATGCCGATCCGGCATTCTTCGATGAGCCTCACAATAATATCGATCCGGGTCGTGCCACCGTCGATGATCTCCAGCGCGGAACGCGGCGTAAAGCCGCACGAGAGTATGGTGAACGAGATCGCGTGAAAATTAGGTTCGTAAACGACATCGAAAGGGCAATTGATGAACACATCCCGGTCGTATTTCACACCGGAGGTCCCTCGGACTACCCCGCGTTCAGGCATTGGCTTTGGTATCTCTCTGCTCGATATATTGGCTTAAGGCGCCTTTTATCGCCTCATCCGAGGTTTTAGCATATCTTTGTTCGAAATATTGGTTTAAGGCGCCCTTTATCGCCTCATCTGACAAACGAAAAGGCCCCTTGTATGGCAATACCGGGTAGGTTAACGGCCGTTCGGGAGGAAGAGGATCGGATTGAGGTTCCGGTGGCGCCGGCATCCCTTGCCACCTTAAAATCTTATTCTTGATTTGATCGGCGGCCGCATGATAGCCCCCTTCCATGGGCGACCACCGGCTGATGGGCTTCAGGCGTGCATGCACAATAGGCATGGAAACGAAATCGCTAAATGTATCCCACAAAATGCATGGCTTGAGTACTACCGGAAGAATCAAGCCATGTCCCGACGCGTGCCTGCTTCGGATAGCGGGCATTTCGGTCGTATACCGGTATTCCGACGCGAGATAAGCGGGGCTGATACACACGATGAAAACGTCAGCGGAGGCGATTTTCTCGGCCACCTCACGCGACCATGCCTGCCCGTAGTCTGCCGCCGGGTCGGCCCAGAAATCTGCGACAAGTCCGTTGAACACCAACGGCCTGAGGTCGGTCAGCAGGCGCTTTACCATGCCCTTGTCTTCCTGGGCATAGGAGACGAACCCATGTGGGCGCTCTTTCCGTCCCATTCCAACATCATCCGCCACGACTGCCCCCATCACCAAGATGCCTCCAAGATAGGCATCCCATCCACCCCCCGCAACCACTCCCTCTTGCCCCAACCCCGGGTTCGCGCAAGTTTGCGACCAACCATTCAGGAGACATCCATGCCCGCGTCCTACGCCACCCATCGCGCCCAGATCAAAGCCATCCTGTCGTCATGGGGGATGATCGAGGAAAACGCCGAGACCACGGCCGAAATCCTGTCTTGGGCCGACCTGCACGGCGTCGACAGCCACGGCATGTCGATGCTCCCCGGCTACGACAACCTCCGCCGCACCGGTCGCGCCCGCATGGATGCGCGGCCGAAGATCGTGCGTGAGTCGCCGGTGTCGGCGCTGGTCGATGGCGGCGGCGGGTTGGGGCATGTTCCTGCGCACTTCGCGATGAACGCGGCGATCCGGAAGGCGAAAACCACCGGCATGGCGATCGCCGCCGTGAACAACTCCGCCCATTTCGGGGCGACCGGGTTCTACACGCTGATGGCGGCGAAGGCCGGGCTGATCGGGATGGCCTGCACATCCGCGTCTGGCATCCAGGTGGCGCCGACCGGCGGCAAGCAGGCGCGTCTGGGCACCGACCCCTGGTCGTTCGCCGCTCCGAGCGCCGATGGCGTGCCGTTCCTGCTGGACATGGCGACGACGACGGTCGCGGCCGGGCGCATCCGCAACAAAGCCAATGAGAAACTGCCGACCCCAGACGGATGGGTGCTGGACTCCGAGGGCAATCCCTCCAACGATCCCCTCGTCGCCCGGGAAAAAGGCGGGTTCCTCACCTCGCTCGGCGGCTCGCCTGAGAATTCTTCGTATAAGGGTTATGGGCTGGCGGCGATGGTGAACATCCTGGGGTCGTGCCTGTCCGGCGCGACGCTGATCACCGATCCGCAGCACTGCAAGAAGCCGCAGGGCATGGACATTGGCCATTTCTTCATGGCGATCGACCCCGGCATTTTCCGCGACAACGACGATTTCGAGAAGGATGTCGCGCAGTTCTGCGGCGATCTGCGCGCCACCACCCCGATCGATCCGGCCAAGCCGGTGATGGTCGCGGGCGATCCGCAGTGGGAATACGCCCGCAAGCGCATGGCGGAGGGCATCCCGGTTGGGCCGGGGCTACTACAGCAGGTGCGGCAGATCGCTCAGGCCTCCGCGGCGGCGTGGCTGCTGGACTGAACGCTGCCAGGGGGGCAGACGACATGGCACTGCAACTGAGACCGAACTGCGAGTTCTGCGACCGCGACCTGCCCCCCGACGCCACGACGGCGCGCATCTGTTCCTACGAGTGCACGTTTTGCGCGGATTGCGTCGAAATGCATCTGCATAATGTCTGCCCGAACTGCGGCGGCGGTTTCGCGCCTCGGCCGATCCGTCCGGCGACCGAGTGGCGACCGGGCGTGTCGCGGGTACGGCAGCCGCCGTCGTCGAAGCGGGTTGCTTTGTCCTTCAGCCATGAGGATATCGCGGCGCACAGCGCCCGAATCCGGGACATCGCGCCCGAGGATCGCTGACCTGGGGCTTGCGTTCCTTCATATTTCCATTTAACTGGAAATATGGAATCGTTGGAAGCCGCCACCGTCTTTGCCGCCCTGTCCGTGGACTCACGGCTGACTCTGCTGCGCCTGTTGATGGCGGCGGGGCCGAGCGGGATGGCGGCGGGGGATTTGGCGGCGGGGGCCGGGTTGCCGGCGTCCACGGCGTCATTCCATTTGGCCGCGCTGGAACGTGCTGGCCTGACCCAATCGACGCGCCAAGGCCGTCAGATCGTGCATGCCGCGCGGATCGCGGCTCTGCGCGACGTGCTGCTGTTCCTGACCGAGACCTGCTGCGGCGGCCGCCCCGAACTGTGCGGCGACATCGCGCGTTTGCTCCCCCCAGAACCCGAGGAGACCCATGGCATGACGCCCGCGTTCAATGTTCTGTTCCTATGTACCCATAATTCGGCTCGCTCGATCATGGCGGAGGCGATCCTCGGGTCGATCGGTGGGGGGCGGTTTCATGCCTATTCCGCCGGGTCCGACCCGGCGACGGCGCCAAATCCGGATGTCATCGAAAAACTGCGGGCGCTCGGGCACGACACCGCCGAACTGCGCAGCAAGTCCTGGCACGAGTTCACCGGCCCGAACGCGCCGCGCATGGATTTCGTGATCACCTTGTGCGATGCGGTGGATGGCCCGGTGTGCCCCGACTTCGGCGGCGTGGCGGCGACGGCGGCGTGGCCGCTGCCCGACCCGAACAAATTCACCGGCAGCGCGGTCGAGCGGACGGCGATGCTGAACGTGCTTTACGCCAGCCTGAGGCGGCGTCTGGAGATTTTCACGTCGCTGCGGTTTGCCTCGCTGGACCGGATGGCGATCAAGACCCGGCTGGATGAAATCGGCGTCGGGCTGCCCACCCCTGTTGGAGCGAAATGACATGCGCGTCGGAATCAACGGCATGGGGCGTATCGGCCGGTTGGCTTTGCGCGCCGCGATGGGCGGCATGTATCGGCCGGCCGACGATCCCCGGGCGGAGAACCGGCTGGACGTCGTGCATGTGAACGAGGCGAAGGGCGGAGCCGCGGCGGCGGCGCATTTGCTGGAATTCGATTCCATCCACGGCCGCTGGCGCCAAAATTTCGCGCATGACGACAACAGCGCCATCCATATCGGCAACCGGCGTATCGGTTACTCCGACGCGCTGACCGCCGATGCGGTGCCTTGGGGCGATCTTGGGTGCGACATCGTGCTGGAGTGCACGGGAAAATTCTTGAAAAATGAGCAGCTGGACGGATATTTCCGGCGCGGCGTGAAGAAAGTCATTGTGGCCGCGCCGGTGAAGGAACCGAACGCGCTGAATATCGTCGTTGGAGTGAACGATGGGTTATACGACCCTCGGGAGCATCGGTTGCTGACGGCGGCGTCGTGCACGACCAATTGCCTCGCGCCCGTGGTGAAGGTCTTGCAGGAGGCGATCGGCATTCGGCACGGGCAGATCACCACCATTCACGATCCGACGAACACCAATGTCGTTGTCGATGCGCCGCACAAGGACTTGCGGCGGGCGCGGTCGGCGATGCTGTCGCTGCAGCCGACCTCGACCGGCAGCGCGACGGCCATCGCCCTGATCTATCCAGAGCTGAAGGGCAAGCTGAACGGCCACGCTGTGCGCGTGCCGGTACTGAACGCCAGCCTGACGGATTGTGTGTTCGAACTACAGCGTGCGGTGACGGTGGACGAGATCAACGCCTTGTTCCGCGACGCCGCCGCTGGGCCTCTGGCGGGTATTTTGGGATACGAGACGCGGCCGCTGGTGTCCGCCGATTATTGCAACGACACCCGCAGTGCGATTGTGGACGCGCCGAGCACGATGGTGACGGATGGGACTTTGGTGAAAGTGTACGCGTGGTACGACAATGAGGTGGGGTATGCCTGCCGGATGGTGGACCTCGCCAACATCGTCATCGATCGGGGGGTGTGATGTCCGGGGTGCGCAACTATGCCATCGTGACGTCGGCGTATTTTCTGTTCACGCTGACCGACGGCGCCATCCGCATGTTGGTGCTGCTGCATTTTTACAAACTGGGCTACACGCCGTTTACGCTGGCATTTTTGTTTTTGCTGTATGAGACAGCGGGTATTTTCGCGAATATCGGCGGTGGGTGGCTCGCCGCTCGGTTCGGTATTCCGCGCATGTTGGCGACGGGGCTGATGCTGCAAATCGCGGGGCTGACGATGCTGTCGGCGTTGAATCCGGCCTGGGGCGCGGTGGCGTCGGTGGCTTGGACGGTCCTGGCGCAAGGGCTTTGCGGGATTGCCAAGGATTTCACCAAAACGGCATCGAAGAGTGCGATCAAGGCAACGTCCACCGAGGGCGCGGGCCAATTGTTTCGCTGGGTCGCTTGGTTCACCGGATCGAAGAACGCGACCAAGGGGTTTGGGTTTTTCCTCGGCGGATTTCTGTTGCAGGTGGCCGGATTTGCGGGCGCGCTTTGGCTGATGGCGGGCATGTTGGCGGTGGTTTTGGCCGGCGTGGTGGTGTCGTTGCCGCGGGAGTTGGGCAAAGCCAAGGCGTCCAAAAGTTTCCGCGAATTGTTCGCCAAAACCCGCGCGATTAACCTGATGGCGGTGGCGCGGATTTTTCTGTTCGGGTCGCGGGATGTGTGGTTCGTGGTGGGGCTGCCGGTGTTTTTGTATAGTCATGGCTGGCAATACATGAATGTCGCGGGCTTCATCGCGGTTTGGACCATCGCCTACGGCACGATCCAGGCGGTGGCGCCGAACGTGGTGACCCGCAGCCGGGATGGGCTGAGTAGAGAGGTGCCGGCGGCGCGGTGGTGGGGGCTCGGGTTGACGCTGATTCCCGGCGCCTTGGCGATCGCGATATCGGGAGCCGCGCGGCCCGATCTGGTGCTGGTTGTCGGGCTGCTGGTGTTCGGGTTCGTGTTCGCGGTGATTTCCTCGCTGCACTCCTATCTGATTCTGGCTTATGCCGGGTCGGAGAAAGCGGCGGAGGATGTCGGATTCTACTACGCCGCCAACGCGGCGGGGCGGTTGATGGGGATTTTGCTGTCAGGGTATTTAACGCAGATCGGCGGGATGGCCGGCTGCCTATGGGGGTCTGCCGCGATGCTGGCGATTTGTTTCGGAGTTACGATGTTGTTGCCCTCCGGTTCGGAAGCCCGCCGGGTGCCGGCATGAACCTGTTCGAGCGGTTTCTTACCCTTTGGGTCGCGCTGTGCATCGTTGTTGGCATCGCGCTGGGGCAAATCGTGCCGAGTGTTTTCCATGTCATCGGCAACGCGACGGTGGCGCAGGTCAATATCCCTGTTGCCGTGCTGGTCTGGGCAATGGTCGTGCCGATGCTGCTGAAGATCGACCCCGCGGCATTGAAGCAGGTGGGGCAACACTGGCGCGGGATTGCCTCCACCGTGGGGGTGAACTGGCTGGTGAAGCCGTTCTCCATGGCGCTGCTGGCGTGGATTTTCATCGCGCACCTGTTCCGGCCGTATCTGCCGGTCGATCAGATCGCCAGCTACACGGCCGGGCTGATTCTGCTGGCGGCGGCGCCTTGCACGGCGATGGTGTTCGTGTGGTCGAATTTGGTGGAGGGCGAGCCGCATTTCACGCTGAGCCAGGTGGCGCTGAACGACAGCATCATGGTTGTCGCTTTCGCCCCCATTGTCGGTCTGCTGCTCGGGCTGTCGTCGATCGTCGTGCCTTGGGACACGCTGTTTTTGTCGGGGGTGCTGTATATCGTCGTGCCGGTGATCGCGGCGCAGGCTTGGCGCTGGGCGTTGCTGTCGGGCGGCGGACCGGCTTCGCTGGCGCGCGTGCTGGCGGCTTTGGGGCCGGTGTCGCTGTGCGCGCTGCTGGCGACTTTGGTGCTGCTGTTCGGGTTGCAGGGGGAGCAGATTATGCGGCAGCCGCTGGTGATCGGGCTGCTGGCGGTGCCGATCGTGATTCAGGTCTATTTCAATGCCGGTCTGGCCTATTGGCTGAACCGTAAGCTCGGCGTGGAATGGTGCGTGGCCGGGCCCTCGGCTTTGATCGGGGCGAGCAATTTCTTCGAACTCGCAGTGGCGACGGCGATCGCGCTGTTCGGGTTTCAGTCCGGCGCGGCGTTGGCGACGGTGGTGGGGGTGCTGGTGGAGGTGCCGGTGATGCTGTCGGTGGTGTCGATCGTGCGGCGGTCCAAGGGGTGGTACGAGCGGGGGATTTGAGGGATCGGCGGGGCGATGTCTTCGTCGGCATGAAAACGCAACCGAACGTTACCGTGGCCGCGCGCGCGGCAGGCTCCAGCCGTGTCGCATCGCGACAAGGCGCAAGCCGATGGTGAGACCGGCTCCGATCGGCGCGGTAACGGCATCGGGGATGTCGGCGGCGGCACCGAACGTGACGATGCAGGCGCCCGCCAGGGCGGCGAGGGCGTAAACCTCCCCGCGCAGCACCATCGGCGTCCGGTTCGTCAGGACGTCGCGGGCGATCCCGCCGCCGATGGCGGTCAGCATGCCGAGTATGGCGGCCATCAGCGGCGACAATCCGGCATTCAGCGCCTTGCGTGCGCCGACAACCGCGAATAACCCGAGACCGATCGCATCCGAAACGGCAATCGGCGTCGCCAGACGCAGGACCGCGCCATGCGCGAAGTAGCAGGCGCCGCCCGCCAGAATGGACACCGCGAGGTAATACCAGGTTGTCAGCGCCGCCGCCGGCACCGCGCCGATCAGCAGATCGCGCAGCACTCCGCCGGAGACAGCGGCGACGAAGGCCAACACCACGACCCCGAACGGGTCGAGCCGGCGCTCCACGCCCCGCAATCCGCCGCTGAGGGCAAACACGAACGTGCCGGCGAGATCGAGCAGCAACAGCAACATCGGCGCTTACCCCTTCCGCCCGGCCGCATCCGCTTCCAGCTCGGGATAGCGGCTGGCGAGCGCCTGGGGGAACGCGGTGTTCAGCCAGTCGGACAGATGGTTCAGCATGCGCATCAGGCGGACGCGGTCGTCGTCGTCGAGACTGGACAGGATCAGGGTTTCCAATTCTTCGGTGAGCGGGTCGGCTTTGCCGCGCAATGTGCGGCCTTTGGCGGTGATCCGCAGCCGGAAATGCCTGGCGTCGGTGTCGTCGATTTCGCGCCGGACCAGCCCCGCCTTGATCAGCCGAGCCAGAATGCGCGAGGTCGCGGAGCGTTCGATTTTTGTGGCGGCGGTTAACCAGGTGAAGGTCGTGTCCGGGTTGTCGCCGATCAAACGCAGGACGCGAAGGTCATGAACCGTCAGGCCGAAGCGCTGGACAAACAGCCGTTCGGCGGCGCCGATGGCGTCTTGGGCGATCGAGGCCAATTGGTAGGTGAAGCTTTGAGCCGGCATGGTACTCTCGGGCGTGTGGGGTTCCAATCGGTTGGGCATAGAGATAGTCGCGCTTCTCAACGAATACCATCCCGCCGTGCGAATGGCTGCACGGCGCTTGGCCGAGGGCATATGATTGCAAAATAAAATAGTATTGACATGATCCTATATGCCCGCTAAACCCCGATTCGCGGAAGAGATCGCGGTCGCCCAGGCGGCCGCGGCACCGAAGGAGCAACCGCCCCGGAAACTCTCAGGTACCCAAACCGCGCGAAACGTGAACTCTGAAAAGTGGAGCATCCGCTCCCGCCGGCGGTGTAAGCGCCCAGCCCATGCCGGGATGGACGCGATACTCTCAGGCCAATGACAGAGGGGGCAGCCATCCGTGCGCGCACGGACAGGGGGCCCAATGTCGTCTTCGCCGAACACCCGGATCGCCGTCCTCGGCGGCGGTATCACCGGTGTGACCACCGCGTACAACCTTCGCAAGCGTGGCTGTCAGGTTACGCTCTTCGACCGACAGCCCTATGCGGCGATGGAAACGTCCTTCGCGAACGGCGGCCAGCTATCCGCCTCCAATGCCGAGGTCTGGAACAGTTGGTCTACCGTGATGAAAGGCGTGAAATGGATGTGCTCATCCGGCGCGCCGCTGCTGGTGAACCCGAAACCGTCCTGGCACAAACTGTCGTGGATGGCCGAGTTCATCCGAGCGATCCCGGATTACGAGGAAAACACCATCACGACGGCGCGTCTGGCGATCGAGGCGCGCGCCCATTTGCGGGCCATGGCGGACGCGGAAGGCATCGATTTCGATGCCGAGAATCGCGGCATCCTGCACTTCTATAAAACCCGGAAAGAGTATGAGGCAGCGGCGAGTGCGACGGCGTTGCTCGCCAAGGGCGGATTGCATCGCCGCGCCGTTACGCCGGACGAAATCCGCCAGATCGAACCGGCATTGCAAGGCGATTTTCACGGTGGATTCTATACTGAATCGGATTTCACCGGCGACATCCACAAATTCACCACCGGCCTCGCCGTCGCGTGCGAACGCCTTGGGGTGAACCTGCGTTTCGCCCAGGATGTCGTCCGCACCGAGGCCCGTTCGGATGGCGTCAGGATCGTCAGCCGTTGCACCGAACCCACGTTGGATGGATCGGATCATCCGCTGGAAACCGAGGAATTCGACAAAATCGTTGTCTGTGGCGGGGTGATGTCGCGCCGGCTGGCGTCCGGCCTGGGCGATCGGGTCAATGTGTATCCGGTGAAGGGCTACTCGATCACCGTCAATCTCGACGATCCCGCGGACCGGGCTGCCGCCCCCTGGGTCAGCCTGTTGGACGATAATACCAAGATCGTCACCAGCCGGCTGGGCGCGACACGCTTTCGCGTCGCCGGCACCGCCGAATTCAACGGCTACAACCGCGATATCCGATCCGAACGGATCGCGCCCCTGGTGGCGTGGTGCCGCGCCCATTTTCCCGGGATGAGCACGCGTCACGCCGTTCCCTGGGCCGGGTTGCGTCCGATGATGCCGAACATGATGCCGCGGGTGATGAAGGGGCGGAATCCGCGCGTCTTCTACAACACCGGGCATGGCCACCTCGGCTGGACCTTGTCGGCCGCCACCGCCGACGCGATCGGTGCGCTGGCGACCCAACGCGACAACGACTGAACCGAATTTCGCGATAACCGAACAACATAATACCGGTAACGAACCGGGGGAGAACAGAAGACCATGAGTGCCACATCCGTACCGACCCAATCCAATGCCGGTCCCGGTGCCGTCCGCCTGATCGCGGCCTGCACGATCGGCAACGCGCTGGAATTTTACGATTTCGTTATATTCAGCTTCTTTGCCGGCACCATCGGCGCGCTGTTTTTTCCCTCGCAGGACGCGACGGGGCAGTTATTGCTGTCGTTCGCGACCTACGGCGTCGGGTTTTTCCTGCGCCCACTGGGTGGCGTCGTCCTGGGCGCGTACGCGGATCGCAAAGGGCGCAAGCCGGCGACCGTGCTGACACTGTTCATGATGGCGCTGGGCACCGCGATGATCGGCCTCGCGCCCTCTTACGCCTCCATCGGCATCGCAGCACCGGCCATTGTCGTGCTCGGACGCCTGATTCAGGGGTTCTCCGCGGGCGGCGAGGTTGGCGCTTCGACAACGCTGCTGGCGGAATACGCTCCGCCGGAGCGGCGCGGCTTCTTCGGTGCCTGGCAGCTGGCAAGCCAGGGACTTGCCATTCTGGTCGCGGCCAGCATGGCCTGGGCCGTATCCAACATCCTTCCGCCGGATCAGGTGAAGCTGTGGGGCTGGCGGATTCCGTTCCTGATCGGCGTGCTGATCGTGCCCATCGGCCTATGGTTGCGCCAGGCACTGCAGGAAACCCATGCCAACGAGAACGACGCCGCGACACGGCAGACCAACTCCCTGGCGGTCGCGTTCAAGCAGCATTGGCGCCAGATCGCAGCGGGCGTGGCGCTGATCGTGGGCGGCACGGCGTCCAATGCGATCGTCGTGATCTACATGTCGACCTATGCCGTGCGGCAATTGAAGATGCCGCCCGCAACGGGTTTGCTGGCCGGCATCGTGGCGGGGCTGATCACTTTGGTCGCGGCGCCGCTGGCGGGCGCATTGTCGGACCGTCTGGGCCGCAAGCGCGTGGCCGCCGTGTCCTACAGCCTCATTGTCGTACTGATTTATCCGGCCTTTTTGCTGATCAACGCCTCCCCCAACCTGCCGACATTGCTGGCGACGGTGCTGGTCCTCGGCAGCCTGAACGCAGGGGGCGGCGCGCCCATCATCATTACGCTGACCGAGATTTTCCCCTCGGCCGTGCGGGCGACCGGCATGTCGCTGGTCTATGCGTTGGGTGTGGCGATTTTCAGCGGCTTCGGTCAGTTCATCGTCACCTGGCTGATCGCCGCGACCGGCAATCCGATGGCACCTGCCTGGTACGTGATGGGATGCTGCGCCGCGACGCTGCTCGCCCTGCGTGCGATCCCCGAAATGGCCGGCAAGACGCTGGCATAACACATCAGGCAGGAGACAGGACCATGGACCTCATCCCGGAGATTGCGGTGCACGCGGCGGAACTCACCGCCATCCGCCGCGACATCCATGCCCACCCTGAAATCGGCTTTCAGGAACATCGCACCGCCGGCATCGTGGCGGATCTGCTGACCGATTGGGGGATCGAGGTCCATCGCGGCCTTGGCGGAACCGGTGTGGTCGGGGTGATCCGTGGCAATCGGCCGGGCCGGCGGATCGGTCTGCGGGCGGACATGGACGCATTGCCGATGACCGAGGCGACGGGCGCCGCCCATGCCTCGGTCAATCCCGGCGCGTTCCATGGCTGCGGCCATGACGGGCACACCACGATGTTGTTGGGGGCGGCACGCTATTTGGCGTCCACCCGCCGCTTCGCCGGGGATGTCGTGCTGATTTTCCAGCCGGCGGAGGAAGGGCTGGGCGGCGCGCGCGCGATGATCGCGGACGGGCTGTTCGAGCGGTTTCCGTGCGATGAAATCTATGGCCTGCATAACTGGCCGGGCGCGCCGCTGGGTCAGATCACGGTCAAGCCGGGGGTGGCGCTGGCGGCGAGCGACCAGTTCGATATTCGCATCGCGGGCACGGGCGCACACGGGGCGATGCCGCACCAGGCGGCCGACCCGATCATGGCAGCGGCGGCCATCGCGCAAGCCCTGCAAACCATTGTCAGCCGCAACGTCGAACCGTCGCAAACGGCTGTTGTGTCGGTGACCATGCTGCAGGCCGGCACCGCCTATAACGTTATACCCGATACCGCGACACTGGGCGGAACGATCCGCACATTCGACGCCGCGACCCGCGCATTGGTGGCCGAACGGTTGACGACGATCGCACAATCGGTCGCAACCGCGTTCGGCGTCAGCGCGGAGGCGGTGGTGACGCCGCGCTTTCCCGCCGTGGTGAATGGCGTTGTCGAATCCGAAGCCGCGATCGCGGTCGCGCGCACCCTGGTTGGGGAGGAGCTGGCCCGTGTCGTCGACCAGCAGGTCAGCGGCAGCGAGGATTTCGCCGAAATGCTCCGGGTGGTGCCGGGGGCGTTTCTGTTCGTGGGCCAGGGGAACGGGCCCGCGTTGCATAATCCGCAATACGATTTCAACGACGCGGTCGCGCCGATCGGGGCTTCTCTTTTGGCGCGGATCGCGGAAGCCAGGACGGGGGCGGGCTAGGGCGCCCGACATCGACCGGCTGCTTCGAGCAGTGAACTGATCGGACGTTGACAGCGTCATTAAACGTAGATACGTTAATTTATGCGGATCACCTGCGACCCAGCGAAGCAAGCAGCCACGCTGGCCCAGCGTGGGTTGGACTTCGCCGATGCGGCCGAGCTGTTCGCCGGTTCGTATGCGACTCGGCCGGACGATCGGAAAGACTACGGGGAGCGACGATATATCTCCGCCGGCTATCTCCGCGGTCGGCTGGTGGTCCTGGTTTGGACTCCGCGCGGATCGGCTCGACACATCATCTCCATGAGGTTTGCCCATGCCAAGGAAGAACGTCGCTGGACCGAGCATTTTGGATCCGGCCGATGACGCACCCGAGTTGACGGACGATTTCTTCGCGACTGCGACGTTGCGCGAGGGCGGGAAGGTCGTCCGGCGCGGACGGCCGAAGCTGGCCGAACCGAAGCGGCTGGTCAGCATACGGTTTCCGGCCGACACGCTGGCCCGGCTGCGCGCGACGGGACCGGGGTGGCAGAAGGTCGTGGTGGATGCGGTGGAGACGGCGTTGGATGCGGAAGGTGGGCGTCAGGCTTCGTAGGGTGGGTAAAATTGGGACGGATGCGGACCGTGAGAAATCAGACAATGCGCCAGGAGGGCCGGGTCAGCACATGGGACAGGAACCTAAAACCGACACTCCTCCGACCAAAACCCTGACCCGTGAGGAGGACATCGCGGTCAAGGCGCCACAGAAATATAATCCGAAATCTAACGACATAATACCAACCGAAATAACCATTGACGCACCGGAATTCGCCACATCGTCATGCTGACGCAGGTCGGCATGACGAGTTGGCACGGACCGGTGTGTCAATGGTGACGGCGGCTGGTATAAATGTCTGGAGCAGCATCCCCGGTGTGTTGGGCGGTGTTGTGGTACTGATCGAGTCCAACGATCCCGATAAAAATGAATGGTGCGTACTTGTAAAAGGAAGCCGTGGCGTAGTCTATCGAGAATGGGAGGATATTCTGAAGCAAATTCCAGATTACAAGCCAACGTTCATGAGTCAGATATCCAGTCCACAATTTGTAATCGCCGTGCTGACCTTTGCGATCCTGGCGACTGGTGTCGCGGCATATTTCATCACTGGAGATGTAAAGGAACCGTTGCGTGCTGGATTGGCGAGCGTGATCGGCTTCTGGTTGGGACGTGCGGTCCCTCCGAAAGATAGTGCATGAGCATCCGCAATATGGTCGACATTTGCATTTACATGCACCTTTTCCCTATCCACGGGCGATACCGCCAACATACTCCATAAAATCAACGAAGTTGCCGCATCGCTCAACCGCTACCCACGACATTCTCATACCATATAAGAAAATCGTGGGTAGTCCGTCGAGATTTGTTCTTGGGCGGGCCAAGCCCGCCCCGTGAGCAGAACATGACGGTGGAGATAAAATTACCGCCCGACAAACACCGGCCGGCGCTTCTCCATGAAGGACCGGGTCGCTTCCTTGAAGTCCTCGCTGGCTTCGGCTTCGCGCTGCATGTGGTCCATACGGACGTAATCGCGTTCGGCGCGTTCCAGACCCAGTTGGTTGATGAAGTATTTCGACGCCCGCATCGACAGCGGCGCGTTGTTGGCCAGGACTTCGCAGTAGGCGATCGTTTCCTTCTCCAGCTCCTCGGCATCCACCACGCGGTTGATCAGTCCGATGCGCAGCGCCTCATCCGACTTCAGCCGGCGAGCGGAGAACATGATGTCCTTGGCCGAGCTGGGGCCGACGACATCGATGAGCTGCTTCAGGCCTTCGGGCGCGTAGGCCACGCCGCGATGCGCCGCCGGCACGCCGAACTGGGAATCGGTAGAGGCGAAGCGCATGTCGGCGTTCAGCGCCATGCCCATGCCGCCGCCCAGGCAGTATCCGTAGATCATCGCGATCAGCGGCTTTTGCATGTTGATCAGCGCATGCCGGAACTTGATCGGTGCCTCGCGCGCCGCGGCGGCGGCCTCGGGGGTAGACCGGTGCTTGTTGAAGCTGCTGATGTCGGCGCCGGAGATGAACGCTCGGCGGCCCGCGCCGCGCATCACCACGACCTTGATGGCGGGATTGGCTTCGAACGCGTTGAGAATCTCCAACCCGTCTTCGTACATGCCCGGCGACAGGGCGTTCAGCTTGGATTGGTTGTCGAAAATCAGCCAGCCGATGGGGCCGGATATTTCCGCGCTCATGAGTCCGGATGTCAGGTTCATGTTACTTTGGTCCCTATGTTAACCGGGACTCGCCCCGGTTGCGGTTTCATCTGCCGAAGCCATCCAGGAACCGCGTCAGCAGCCCGCCGATGACATCCACGTTGTAACCGCCCTCTTGCACGATCGCGGCCGGCAATCCAAGCGCCCCGATCGCCGCACCCGCTCGGGCAAAGCCGTTGGCGGTGACGGAGAGGGCGTTCAGGGGTTCGTCGACCGAGGCATCGAAGCCCAGGCTGACCACCAGAGCCTCCGCCCCGAAGGCGCGCGCGGCGGCAACGCCGGATTCCACGGCGTCCACCCAGCCGGCATCGCCGGTGCCGATGGGGAGCGGAAAATTGAGGTTGCAGCCCGCCCCGTCGCCGCCGCCACGTTCCGTCGCGTGGCCGGTGAACCAGGGGTAATATTGGTTCGGGTCGCCGTGGACGGACACGAACAGCACGTCCGGCCGGTTCCAGAAGATGCTTTGGGTGCCGTTGCCATGGTGGCTGTCGATATCCAGGATCGCAACGCGCTCCGCCCCTTTGGCGCGCAGCCGTTCGGCCGCCACCGCCGCGTTGTTTACGTAGCAATGACCGCCGGCACGCGCTCGGTATGCGTGATGACCGGGCGGGCGGGCCAGGGCGTAGGCGGCCGCGCCCCGAGCGGCTTCGTCGGCTGCGGCCGCGGCGCCGGCAGCGGCGTGGAAGACCGCTTCCCAGGTGTGCGGCCCGATCGGGCAGGCGGCATCGACGGCGAACCAGCCGGCGCGGCCCGCGATCCCGGCCGGCGGACGGGCGCCGTTCGCCAGCATCTCCGGCGAGGGATGATGGTTCGCCACGATCTCCGGCCCCGCGCCGGGCAGTTCCGCCCAGGCGGCGTAACCGTCGCGGAGGAATGCGAGGTACTCCGGCTCATGCACTGCCAGCAACGCCGCGATATCCAGCGGGGGCGGAGCGATCACGCTCAGGCCCATGCCATGGCAGGCCTCCAGCAGCGCTTCCGCTCGGACCGGGATTTCGAAATTCGGGCGCACCGTGCCGCGCGTCAGGAAGAAGGACGGAGCGTGGCGCAGTTGGATGGGGTTCCAGAAGACTTTCACGATGCGGTCTCCGGCCACCAGTCATCCAGGATCTGTTCGAGGGTCAGGGCCGGTGCCTGTATCGGAAGGTTGGACGCCTCGCCATAACGCGTCATGGAACGCGAGGCGAGGATGAAAGCCTGATCCGCGGCATCCTCGATCATGTCCGGCAATGCGCCGCGCAATGAGGGGCTGTCCCGCAAGACCTTGCGGATTCTCGCACGCGAGCGATCCACGGTGTCCTGCCACCCGTTTCGGGGTTCGTTGGCCGGGCTGAATGCCAGTTTGATCAGATGCTCGATGATTGTTTCGAGCCGGGTCTCCAGTTCGCTGCGTTGGCTGCGTCCCAATGACTCAATCTCCTCGGCGATATTGTCCCAGTCCAAATCGTTCGTATTGGCGAGGTGGGCCGCCCGCGCAGCGCGGATCGCCTCCGCCTGCTGGATCGTCCAGGCGTAGAAATCGCGTTCGTACAATCCGGCATGGGTCCCATCGGGGGGCATCGTGCGCTCCTTTCCAGCGGCGGGATTCAGCGCGTTTGGGCAAATCGTGTCAACGAATCCGTGGCACCCCGGCATTTCACATGAAATCGCCGTACTTCGCCGGTATATCCAGGTGCATGAGCCTCCCCGCAGCCCTGGTACCGCTCCGCAACGCCGTGTTCCGCTCCATCTGGCTCGCCAGCGTGGTGGCGTGGCTCGGCACGTGGCTACAGAACACCGGGGCCGGCTGGCTGATGACCTCGTTGGCGCCCGATCCGCTGATCGTGTCGATGGTGCAGGCCGCGACCATCACGCCCGTGTTCCTGCTGGCGCTGCCGGGCGGAGCACTGGCGGACATCGTGGACCGGCGGATTTTCCTGATCGGCACGCAGGTCTGGACCTGCCTCGCCGCCGCGCTGCTGGCGGTTCTGACATTATCCGGCGCCATGACCGCGGGCTGGCTGCTGTTCCTGACCTTCGCCATCGGCATCGGCACCGCCTTGACCGCCCCGGCCTGGAGCGCGGTTGTCCCCGAACTCGTCCCGCGCGAGGATCTGGTGCAGGCCATCGCCCTGAACGGCATCGGCTACAACCTTACCCGCGCGGTCGGCCCCGCGCTCGCCGGGTTTCTGATCCTGCTGGGCGGCACAAGCCTCGCGTTCAGTCTGTATGCGGTGTCGATTACCGCGGTGATCGGGGCGCTGGTGTTGTGGCGGCGCGACAGCCGCCATTTCACCGGACTGCCGCGAGAGCATTTCCTGTCCGCGATGCGCGCCGGTGTGCGGTTCGTCCGCAACACGCCGGCGATACGCGCGGCGATGATGCGGACGATTGCATACTCCCTGCCCTGCGCCGCGCCTTGGGGGTTGCTGCCGCTGTTCGTGCGCCAGGAGCTCGGCCTGGGCGCCGGCATGTACGGCGTCATCCTGGGCATGATGGGCATCGGCGGCGTCGCATCCGGCATGCTGCTGCCGCTGGCGCGCAAGCGGTTCAGCCGGGGCCGCACAGTGCTGGTCTGTTCGCTGTCGTCCTGTGCCGGCATGGCGTTGCTGTCGGTCTCGCATCATTGGACGGTGGCGGCGTTCGGGATGCTGTTGTTCGGGATCGGCTGGACAGCCGCCTACGCGACCATGCAGGCCGCCGCGCAGCTCGCTTGCCCGCCCTGGGTAAGGGCGCGGTCGTTGTCGATCTATCAGCTGGCGCAGAATGGAGCGTTGGTCATCGGTTCCTTCGGCTGGGGCTGGGTCGCGGGACATATCGGGATGGCCGTCACATTGGCGATTGCCGCCGGGACCGGGGTCGTGCTCGCGGTCGTCGCGCTGGGGTTCGGGATCGAGCCGCCCGCCCCCGTCGGCACCGGCGCCGTCGCCAAGGACATGCTGACCCCCGAGGCCGCCGCCGCCGAACTGGTGCCAGTGCTGCGCAACGCCGCCGGCCGTGTGATGGAAACCGCGTATTACCGGGTCAATCCCGGGGAGCGCGACGCCTTCATGGCGATCATGCGGGAACTGCGCCTGTTGCGCGGACGCACCGGGGCGCAGTTCTGGCAGTTGTACGAGGACGTGGCACACCCCGAAGGCTGGGTGGAACTCTGGTCGATGGAAAGCTGGACCGATCACCTGCGGGAATCCGGCCGTCTGTCCGAATCCGACCGGGAGTTGCTGGCGCGGGCCACCGCATTCCAGCACGAGGCTGAACGGCCGCGCCGATTCCTGGCGGTCGATCCGTAGCGCTTACGCGGTCTTCACATCACGGACGAACTGCGTCACCGCGCCGTTCAGCTCCTCCGCCTGTCGGGTCAGCACGCCCGCCGCGCCCAGCACCTCGGTCGCGGCATGGCGGGTGGTGTCGGCCCCCTGCCCCACCCCGGCGATATTGGTGGTGACGGCAAGGGTCCCGGCGGAAGCCTGCTGCACGTTGCGGGCGATTTCCCGCGTCGCGGCGCCCTGTTCCTCAACCGCCGCGGCGATGGCAGCAGCGATCTCGCTGACCTCGCCGATCGTCATGCCGATGCCTTGGATGGAAGCCACCGCCTCCTGCGTGGAGGATTGAATCTGCGCGATTTGGCGGCCGATGTCTTCGGTCGCCTTGGCGGTTTGCGTGGCCAGGCTTTTCACCTCGCTGGCCACGACCGCGAAGCCCTTGCCGGCATCGCCGGCGCGGGCCGCCTCGATCGTGGCATTCAGCGCCAGCAGGTTGGTTTGGCCGGCGATGTTGCTGATCAGGCCGACGACCTCGCCGATCTTCTGCGCCCCTTCGGCCAACGCTCGGACCACGTTGTCGGTGTGTTTCGCGTCGTCCACCGCCTTACTCGCGACCTTGGCGGATTGCGCCACCTGGCGGGAAATCTCCCCGATCGATGTGGCCAACTCATCGGCTGCACTGGCAACAGTCTGCACGTTGACGCTCGCTTCCTCGGCCGCCGAAGCGACCGTGGCGGCCTGCTGAGTCGTTTCCCCCGCCGTGCCGGTCATCGACTGCGCGGTGGTTTGCAACTGGCTGGCCGCCGAAGCAACAAGGCCGACCAGCCCGCCAACCCGTTCTTCGAACCCCAGCGTCAAATCGTCGAGCCGGATGGCGCGCTTCTCCCGCACCACCTGCTCCGTCGCCCGTTCCGCCGTCAGCCTTTCCGCTCGGACCATATTGTCCCGGAACACGGAGACGGTCCGCGCCATATGGCCGATTTCGTCGGCGTTGGTGGAGGACGGGACCGGCGTGGTCAGATCGCCCTCCGACAACCGCCCCATGACCGCGTTCAGCGCCACGATGCGCGCGACGAGGTTACGGCCGATGTACAGCCAACCGATCAGCGCCGCGACCACGATGCTGAAAATGGCCAATACCATCATCGCGGTTTCGCCTGTGCCGATCTGATGTTCCGACGACACCGCCGAGGCTTGAATCGTGGCTCGGGCCTTGTCCACTTCCCGCGACACATAGGCGGAAAGGTCGCCGGCGGCGGCGCGGGCGTCGTTCAGGACCTGACGACCTTCGGCGATCGCTTTCAGGTCGGTTTCGCGCAGCGCGAACGGGTTATCGGCCTGGGTTCCCAGGGCCGTCATCGCATCCACCGCGACGCGCAATCCGGCGGTCGAGCGGACATTCTCGGCGAGGTCGGTGCGTTCCACCATGCGCGCGGTCAGGTCGGCGAACTCCTGGCGGAGTTTCTGGATCGAATCGGCGGTGGGTGCGAAATTGGCTCTGATCAGCAGGCCGGAAGCAAGGTTGCCGTCCGCCAACAGGTCCGCCAAAGCCTGCGACAATGGCACGTGCTGCGCGGTCAATTCCAGCAGCAGGGTTACAGTTGCCGCCGCGTCGCCGCCGACATTCATCGACGCCATCTCGATGTCGGACCGGACCTTTTCCCAGGCCGGTCGCAGCAGCGCGGTCAGGGCTTCATGCGTGTGCTCCACCTTCGCCGCACCGGCCTCACGGCGCGCGGCGATATTCAGCCTTGTGCCGACGACGGCATCCACCCGGGTCATTTCGGCGTTCAGATTTGTCGCCAATCCCGTCAAATCGGATGCCGCCTTGCGCCCGCCTTCGGTGCCGGCCAGCGCCGCCAAAAGCGTCGCGACGTTCTTTTCCGCCGCTGCCAGTTCGGCGCCGCGGTTCTGGCGCTGTTCGGCGTTGGAAGCCGCCAGCAGGTTGGGCGCGAGACCGGTCAGCGCCTGCGCCTGACCCGCGAGTTCCAAGCCGACCAGCGCCTGCGGCACATCCTGGCGGGTGATGGTCCGCATTGTGTCGCCGATCCCGGCGAGCAGCAGCCAGGCCGTCGCGCTGGCGGCGACCGTGAACCCCGCGATCGCCCCGAACGCGAGAAACAGGCGGGTACGAATACCCGCTTTTTGGGTTGCATGGCTCATGGTTCGCCTCCTTCGCGATCGGGCCTTAACGGGCGGCGGTGCTGAACTGGTGACTGAGGGAGCGGGCCCTTTCGTACAAAGCCTCTCCGTCGATGCCCTGCTTCGCCATCGCGGCCTTCCAGTCGCCGACCACGGGTTCGACGATTTTGGCCATCTCCGCCCGTTCCTGCGCCGTGAGGTCCCGGTAGGTGTAATGCGGGTCCTGGCGCAGTTTGATGCGGGCCGCGGCGTCGGCTTCGTCGCGCAACTTGGCGTTGCCGCCGACCAGTTCTGCGCTGTGCTTGTCGATCATTGCTTGCAGGTCGGGCGGCAGCGCGTCCCATTTCGCTCGGTTCATCACGATCATCAGGGCCGGGGCCGCGAAGTTCGCATCGACCATCACGTTCACCTGTTCCACCAGCTTCTTCGTGCCGGCGCCCTTGCCGGTCAGAACCGAATCCCAGCCGTACGTAATGGCATTGATCGTGCGTGATTCCAGCATGTCGCCGATCATGTCGGTGGGAATGCCGACCGGGATGGCCCCCAGCCGAGCCATCGCGAGGCCGACGGTCGGGCTGGGCGTGCGCACCCGCAGGCCGCGCAAGTCGCGCAACTCGGCGATCGGTTTGCCGTTGGTAAAGATGCCGTAGGGCGGCAGCACGTAAAGGCCGAGTACCTTGACCGCACTGTAATCGGCGCTGATTTGCCCTTCCTGGAACATGCGCCACATCGCCTGCGTGCCATGCACCGCGGTATCGAACATGAACGGCAATTCCATGACCGAGGAGCGCGGGAAGCGGCCAGGGTTGTAGCCCTGCACGGTCGCGGCGATTTCGATGTCGCCCCGCTCGACCATATTGAACAGTTCCGCCGGTTTGCCGTAGCCGCCCATGGGCTTCAGCGCGACTTCGATCCGCTGGCCCGATTCCTCTTCGACTTGGCGGGCGAAGGGTGCCAGCACCTGCTCGTAGGCGGCGGTGCCCGCGATGTTGATGGACGCGAAGCGCAACGTGAATTCGGCCGCCACAGCCTCATGCGGGACAGGGAACGCCGCACACCCGAGCGTGACGGCAAGTGTTTGGACCAGGCGTTTGAAGATCATCGGTCGATACTCCTTGCTTGCAAACGGTGGTGCCGGCCGGCACCTCGCGAGGCGGGAGTATCGGGATAGAGTGTTAACGAAGAGTTAATTTTCTGGGCGAAAGTAAAATATTTTTTTGCGGGCGGGGCGACCGAAGGCAGCCGAATATGGGGCCCAGGAACCAAAAAGCCCGTCATCCGGTAGGACCGAGCCCGAGGATGACGGTAGAGGAGAAATCGGCGGGATCTACCCCACCACGATCCGGATCGCGCCGATGGCGTTCGTCACGACGCCAGGGGTGTAGCCCGCCTTGTCGCCATCGGTCTGCAGAGGCACCTGACGGTTCCCCATGAACTCCACTCGGTTCGCTCTGACATGCCGCACACCCGGCGCTCGGCCCAGGCGGTGCAGCGGGAGTGCCGCCCCGTACAATAAAGTGATGCCCGGCCCGCCGCGGTCGAACAGCACGACCGAGAAGCCCGGCTCTTGGGGTACCGCATCGGAGGCGAGCAGGAAGTGGCCACCGTAGAGCCGGCCTTTGCTGACGATGACGCTGGCGGCCTGGGTGTCCTGCCCATCCAGGCGTAGCGGGATCGGCGCGTAGTCGTAGCGGGTCAGTTGCCGCAGGGTCCACAGCACATAGGCGCCGCGCCCGAGCAGCCGCTTCAGCGGCAGGGGCAGGGTGTGGACGATGTGGGCGTCGAAGCCGGCGCCCAGCATCTGGACGAACAAGCGGGTGGACTCGCCCTGCCGCACCACACCGGGCCAGATCGGCTCGGTGCGGCCGAAGGCCAGCGCCGCCGCCACGGCGCGGGGGGCGAAGGGTAGATTCAGCTCATGCGCCAGGACGTTGGCGGTGCCGAGGGGAATGACTCCCAGACTGGTGTCGCTGCCCATCAACCCGTTGGCGACCTCGGCGATGGTGCCGTCACCACCGGCCGCGACGACCAGGGGCTCGCCTCGGGCGACAGCCTCGCGCGCCAGTTCCTCGGCATGGCCGGCGCGGTTGGTTTCCATCAGGTCCAGCCGCACGCCGTTGGCGGCCAGCACGTCGAGCACTCGCCACAGCAGGGCCGCGCGGCGGCGTCCGGCGGTGGGGTTGAACACGATCAGCATCGGCGAGGTTCGGCGTGGGTGCGAATCGGACTTCTCCCGGCAACGAAAAGCGCCTTTTGCGCCTGACGTTGTGTCGAGCATATTACAGAAATCCGACACAACAATGATCTTCGGCCGGCACCCGACATTACGGCTCTGTCATCCAACCTTCACTGGGCACTGGCCGATTCGGCCCTATTGCATGCGCCCCGCATGAACGCACTTAACAAATTGGCTTCGCGCCACGACTACCGATGCGTCTTCATATCGGACACGCATCTGGGCACACGTGGTTGCCGCGGTGAGTTCCTGGCGGATTTCCTCCGCCAAACGAACTGCGACCAACTGTATCTGGTCGGCGACATCATCGACGGATGGCGCCTGCGCAAGTCCTGGTATTGGGACGAGAGCCACGACGAGGTGCTGCGGCAGATTCTTCTGAAAGCGCGCGGCGGCACCGAGGTCGTCTACATCCCCGGCAATCACGATGAAATGTTTCGGGCGTGGCTGCCGCTGGGCCTGGAAATCGCGGGAATCAAGCTGCGGGCAGAGGCGATACACGAGACCGTGGACGGCCGGCGCTTGCTCGTGACTCACGGCGATGCGTTCGACAGCGTCGTCCGCTATGCCAAATTTTTGGCGATCCTGGGCGACAGCGCCTACACCTTCGCGCTGGTCAGCAACCGCTGGTTCAACGCGGTGCGCCGGCAACTCGGCTACCCCTATTGGTCTCTCTCCGCCTGGCTGAAACGCCAAGTTAAAGGCGCGGTGAAAGCGATCGACCGGTTCGAAATGGCATTGGCCACCGAAGCCCGTCGGCGCGGCTTCGACGGGGTCGTCTGCGGCCACATCCATCATGCGGAAATGCGCGAGGTCAACGGCGTGCAATACATGAACGACGGCGACTGGGTGGAAAGCTGTACCGCTCTGGTCGAACACCACGACGGACGGTTCGAACTGATCGACTGGGCGGCGCTCAACCGCCTGTCCTTCTTCGAACCGACGCATACCCGGGTTCCGGCCGCTGCCTGACTCGATCCCCCCCATTCATTTCGCGGACTGCGCTGAAATGTTGCTGCCCGCCCCTTCGCACCGGATTTTGATTGTCTCCGACGCCTGGCAGCCCCAGGTGAACGGGGTCGTGCGCACGCTGACCACCCTGAGCGGGGAGCTGCGCGACATGGGTCACGAGGTCGATGTGATCGGCCCGAACCGGTTCCGCACCATCCCCTGCCCGACCTATCCGGATATCTCGCTCTCGTTGCTGCCCGGACGGCGGCTGATCCGTATGATCGAGGATTTCCGTCCCGACGCGCTGCACATCGCGACCGAGGGGCCCCTGGGTCTGGCCGCCCGCCGCTGGGCAAAACGCACCGGGTTCGCGTTCACCACCGCGTTCCACACCCGCTTCGCTGAATACGTGAAGGCTCGGACCGGGATTCCGGTGCGCCCGATCTATGCCTGGATGCGGCGTTTTCACGGCGCCGGGCACGGGACGATGGTGGCTACCGCGTCGTTGCGGGACGAGCTGACCGGGCGCGGCTTCCGCAACATCCGGCCTTGGTCGCGTGGCGTCGATCTGTCGCTGTTCCGGCCGGAACCGCGGGAGGTATTCGATCTGCCACGCCCGATCTTCATCCATGTCGGGCGGATCGCGGTGGAAAAGAACATCGGGGCGTTCCTGGACCTCGATCTGCCGGGATCGAAGGTCGTGGTGGGCGGCGGGCCGATGCTGGCGAAATTCCAGCGCGATTATCCCAACGTCCATTTCACCGGTCCGAAGCATGGGGAGGCTCTGGCGCGCGCCTATGCCGGCGGCGATGTGTTCGTGTTTCCGTCGCTGACCGACACGTTCGGGCTGGTGATCCTGGAGGCCCTGGCCTGCGGCACGCCCGTGGCCGCTTTTCCGGTGACCGGCCCCAAGGATGTGCTCGCCGACGCGGACGGACCGATCGGCGCGGTCGATACCGATTTGCGGGCGGCAGCGCTGCGGGCCTTGTCGGCCGACCGAGCGGCTTGCCGGCGGCATGCCGAGACTTATTCATGGCGCGCCTGCGCCGAGACCTTTTTGTCGCATCTGGTGCCGCTCATGGCGGGCCAGGAAGCTGTAGTGGGGGACCCATGACCGGAGCCGTCATCGATCGCACACCCTTGAACGGTGTGCCGCTGTTCCTGCGCCGTTGGCTGGCACATCCGCTGCGCATGGGATCGGTCGTGCCGTCCTCGGCCACGCTGTGCAACCATGTGGTCCGATGCGGCTGGCCGGAAGACGGGGGCGCGGTGCTGGACCTGGGCGCCGGGACCGGCGTGATTTCGCGCGCGTTTCTCGATGCGGGATTGCCGCCCGAGCGGCTGGTGTCGGTGGAGATCGACCCCGACCTCGCGGGCCATCTGCGCGAGTCGATGCATGGCGTCGAAGTGCTGGAATGCGATGCGCGGGCGTTGACGCAGTATCTGCCGGACCGATTCCAGGGGCGAATTTCGACGGTGGTGTGCGGGATTCCGATGGTGCTGCTGCCCTTGGCGCAGCAGCAGCAGTTCGTGGATTCGATGATCGCGGTGGCGCCTGGGCGCGGGTTCCTTCATTTCAGCTACTGCATCACCTCCCCGCTGCCCGCCCGTAAGTTGGGGCTGACGGGCACACGGGAAGTGTGGACGCCGCTGAACCTGCCGCCTGCGAGCGTTTGGCGGTATCGGCCGTTGGGGACATCGACGCTGAAATAAGTGGGCATGAGATGGTTGGGTCAAGCCCAACCATGGCGGGCACCCCAACCTCAATACATCAAATGCCCCCCATTCACATGCACCACCTGCCCGCTCGTGAACCCCCCAGCCGCCGAGGCCAAATAAACGCAAGTCCCCGCGATCTCGTCCACATGCCCGTACCGCCGCACCGGCACCTCCGCGATAATTTCCGCCTGCGGCCGGTGAATATACTGCGACCAGTCGCGCACCGTATCGATCGGCCCCGGAGAAACCGTATTCGCCGTAATCCCATCCGGCCCGAATTCACGCGCAATCGCCTTCGCCAGCCCATGCATCCCCGATTTCGCCGCCAAATTCGGCGCTCGGTGTGTCACATGCCCCCAGAACCCATCCGCCCCCGACATCACGATAAATCGCCCGAACTGACGTTCCTTCATGTGGGGAATGGCATGCCGAGCCAAATAGAACGAAGCGGATAGATTGCTGCGGAGAACATCGTCCCATTCCTCCGGCGTGATATCCAAAAATGCCCGGTATTTCCGAATGCCGACATTGGAAACGACAATATCGATGCTACCGAAACGTTCCACCGTCTGCGCCACCATGCGCCCCACGGCCGCGTCGTCGGACACGTCGGCCAGAACGCTCATGCATTCCCCGCCGCGTTGAGTAATCCCGCCCGCGACATCGTCCAGCGCCGCGCTGTCCTTGTGCCCGTTGATGACAACCTTGGCGCCGGCGTTCGCGAACGCCTCGGCCACCGCGCGCCCGATATTGCGCCCCGACCCGGTCACCAGCGCCACGCGCCCGTCGAGCCGGAAACTATCGCCCGTGATCATATCCGTTTCCCCTTTGTCATTGACCCCCGATGCTGGCGCGAAACCCCGGACCGAGGCAAGCTCGGCGCCCATGTCCAACCGCATCGTCACCCTGACGCTAAACCCCGCCGTCGATCTGGCGTCCTCCGCCAAGGCGGTGGTGCCGACGCACAAAATCCGCACGACGGATGAGCACATCGACCCCGGCGGCGGCGGCATCAACGTCTCCCGCGTGATCCAGGCGCTCGGCGGCGAGACGCTGGCGCTGGTGCTGGCTGGCGGCGCGACCGGCCATCTGATCGCCGAGCTGCTGGGCGACGCGGGGGTCCCTACGCAAATCCTGCCGGTAACGGGCCGCACCCGCATCAGCCTCACGGTTCACGACCGGTCCGCCAACCAGGAATACCGCTTCGTGTCGGAGGGGCCGGAAGTCTCCCCCGAAGAACTGAACGCCGCCTTCGCAGCGGTGACCGAAGCCGAGGGCGGATGGCTGGTCGCCAGCGGCAGCCTCCCGCGCGGCGTGCCCGAGGATACCTACGCCCGCCTCGCCGACGCTGCGGCCGCACGCGAGATGCGCTACGTCCTGGACACCTCCGGCCCCGCTCTGACGGCGGCAATGGGCCGAGGCCTCGCGCTGATCAAACCCAGCCTGAGCGAGCTGGAACATCTGGTCGGCCGCCCCCTGCCCACCGCGACGGAACAGGACGCAGAAGCCAGGAAACTCGTCGAAACCGGCGCCGCCGAGATGGTCGCGGTCAGCCTGGGCGCGGTCGGCGCGCTCTTGGCAACAAGCACGGGCGTCACCCGCCTGCCCGCCCTGAAAGGCCCCGTCCGCAGCGCGGTCGGCGCCGGGGACGCCTTCCTGGCCGCGTTGGTTCTGGCCCTGTCGCGCGGGTCCGCCCCGCCGGACGCCCTGGCCTGGGGCATCGCCGCCGGCGCCGCCGCCGTCGAAGGCGTCGGCACCGCGCGGGTCACGAAAGAAGCGGTCGAGGCCTGCTACCGCCGGGTCCGGGCTTGACGGCTGTCCGGCGGCATGGGGTTGTGGTCCAATCAACCGACAGGCCCAAACCATGCCCGCGACCCCCGCCCACGACTGGCTCCGGCCCCGCCTGCAAGCGCTGGTGGACGACGCCATGAACGCGGGGTTCGAGCGGGACGTCGTGGTCGCCGTCCTGATCGACCGGATCACCAGCCCGGACTTCAACGCACCGCCGCCCGGCGGCGACAAGCCAAACCCGCGCGGCCTGCCCGACCCCAACGAACCCCTCTATCCTGACCACGACCCGGGAGAACCCGTATGAAATCGCGCTGCCTCGCCATTGCGATGGCCTTTGCTCTGCTGGCCCCCGCCGCCGTCGCCAAGGTCGTGCGGCTGGAAATCGCGTCGAAACAGCCCTATGGCACGTTCGTGGACGGCGCCTATCAACGCTGGGACGGTCGCCTGATCGGCGAATTGTCCCCGTCCGCCGAAACGATCCCCGGCCTCGACAAGCCCGCCCGCAACGCCCGCGGCATGGTCGAATATTCCACCAACATCATCCTGTTCCTGCCGACCGGCCCCGGCAATGGCGCCCTGCTGGTGGACGTGCCCAATCGCGGCAAACCCTACGCCCACGCGCTGTACAACAGCCCGCGCGGCCTGCCGTACCAGTCCGGCAACCTCAACCCCGGCACCGGCTTCCTGGAGGACAACGGCTACACCATCGCCGAGGTCCAATGGGAACTCGGCCAAGGCGCCGACCTGCCGAGCTTCACCGATCCCGCCGGCAAGAAACGGTTCGTGGAGGGGGTCGGTTTCGCCATCGTCCGCGACGCCGCCGACTTCTTCGCCCATGCCTCGGCGGATGCCGCGGGCACCCCGAACCCCGTCGCCGGCAGGATCTCCCGCGTACTGGCCAGCGGCAAATCCCAAACCGGGCGGTTTTTGAAAACCTTCCTGCTGAACGGGTTCAACCGCCTGGACGGGCGCCGGGTGTTCGACGGCATGCACGTGTTCGTCTCCGGCGCCGGCCTGCTGCCGATCATGCAAACCGGCACTGGCCCGGAATCCAGCGCCAACGCCGCCCCGACCTTCTCCGACCCCGAGTTCCCCGGCGTCCACGACGGCCCCCTGACGATCGGCGAAATCATCGCCAAGGTCGAAGCAAGAGGCGAAATCCCGCCGAAGATGGCGCTCGTCACCTCGACATCCGATTACCTGTCGCTGCGCGCCTCGCTCGGCCGCACCGGCGCCAAAGGCACGGCGGATCAACCGCTGCCGCCAAATGTCCGCATGTACGACGTAGCCGGCGCCTCCCACGCGACCGTGCTGGAGGCAAAAGGCTGCAACAAGCCGCCGAACCGCCTGGACTGGGCACCGGTCATGCGCGCGACCTTCTGGCGCCTGGACCAATGGGTCGCCGCGAATGTGGAGCCTCCCGCGAGCAAGCTGATGCCCCTGCAGCCCGCCAACGCCGACCCCACGGTCCTGCGCGCGCCGAAGAACCTGCCCGACGCCGTCATCCAAATCCCGCAACGCGACGCCGACGGCAACCCGCTCGGCGGCGTCCGCTTACCGGACATAGAGGCCCCGCTCGGCATCCACGGCGCACAGAACGAGCCGCTGTCGTTCTCCTGTTCCCTGATCGGCGCGTTCGTCCCGTTCTCCCCCGAACGCCTCGCCGCCCTGTATCCAACCCAGGACGCCTACATCGACCGCATCCGCGTCGCCGCCCGCGCGGCACAGGCGGAGGGCTTCCTGCTGCCGGACGACGCGGCGATCATTATCAACGCGATCGAGGCGGCGCCGGTGTTCAAGGAAATCGTGCCGGTCGGCCCGCCGCGGTGATTAGGCCGTCTTAAACCCCCGGAACGTCCCAGGGATCTTCTGCACCGCCTCGATCACCCCGCGCCGCGTCGAAGCACTCGTGCCCGGCGCGAAGTCAATCGACACCGTATCCACGATCCCGCCGTAGCGCTTGGCGATCGCCTCGGGCAGTCCGTCGTAGGTCGCACGCGCCATGAACAGGTCCAGCACGTCGTCCGGCACCTCGGCGGCGAGTTTGTTCCACGCGCCCTGCCGCACCATATCGGTCAGCTTCAGGCCGAGATCGCCGACCCCATGCAGATCGAACACCGGCCGATACGCGGGGGTGGAGCCGTAGAACGCCACGCGATACCGGATTTTCTCGGCCGCTTCCTTCACCGTCGCCTCATCCGGCCCGGTGGCGATGAACCCGCCGCCGGTAATCTCGAAATTCTCCAGCGACTTGCCAGCCGCCGCGAGTTCCGTGGCCAACATCGGCCGCACCACGTCTTCCAGATATTTCCGGGTCGCGAAACTGTGCAGCCGCACGCTGTCGGACACACGAGCAGCGGTCTTCAGCATCAGCGGCCCAACCGCCGCCATCGCCACGGGCGGCAACGGCAAACCCTGCGCGGGCGGCGAAAACTCCGGCGTCATCAGCGTAAAATTGTAGTATTTCCCTTTGTAATTCAGCTTCTCCCCATGCTCCCAGCACCGGAAAATCGACCGCAACGACTCCACGTATTCCCCAAGCCGAGCGGCGGGAGCAATCCAGGGCGTGCTGAACCGACGTTCGTTGTGCGCCTTCACCTGGCTGCCCAACCCAATCACGAACCGCCCTTTGGAATGCTTGTGCAAATCCCACGTCTGGTTCGCCACGATCATCGGGCTGCGCGGAAACGCGATCGCCACGGACGTGACCAACTGCACCCGCTCTGTCGCCAGCGCCGCGAAGGCCAAAGGCGCGAACGGATCGTATTTCAGCTCATTGCTTTGAACAGAGTCGAACCCATCCTCCTCCGCCTCACGCGCGGCCGGCCCGCACAGGGTCCAATCGTGGCTCGGCAGGCTCATGGATACGCGCATCGTCTTCCTCCTCGGTATTCCCAGCCAATTTGCCCCGGCCGCGCCGGTCCCGTAAAGCGGTTGCCAAACAGGAGTCCCACCCATGAGCAACCTGATCGGGAAAGTCATCATCGTCACGGGCGCGAGCCGCGGGATTGGCGCCGCCGCTGCGGCCGCTTTGGCCAAACAGGGCGCGACCGTCATGCTGACCGCGCGCGACGGCAAACTGGCCGGCGACGTCGCCCAATCCATCGTCGCCGCCGGGGGCGTCGCGTCCGCCCGAGCGTGCGACGTGTCGGATTACAAGGCGGTCGAGGGGCTGGTGGCGGAGACGATCGGCCGCTTCGGCCGGCTGGACGTGCTGGTGAACAATGCCGGCGTGATCGACCCGATCGCCCGCGTCGCCGACAGCGATCCCGCCGCCTGGGCGCGCAACATCGATATCAACCTGAACGGCGCCTACTACGTCCTTCGTGCCGTCCTGCCCGGCATGATCGCCGCCGGGGGCGGAACGATTATCAATGTCTCCTCCGGCGCCGCCATCCGCCCGCTGGAGGGATGGAGCGCCTATTGCACCGGCAAAGCCGGCCTGCACATGCTGACCCGCGCGGTCGCTCTGGAAAACCCGGACAACGGCATTCGCATTTTCGGCTTCCAGCCGGGCACGACCGATACCGATATGCAGGTGATCATTCGTGCATCCGGCGTAAACCCGGTCAGCCAAATTCCCCGCGAGAACCTGACCCCGGTCGCACATCCCGCCGCCGCCATCGTCTACCTGTGCACGTCCGCCGCCGACGATCTGAACGGTCAGGAACTGAACCTGCGTGAGGAAACGTTCAAGGCCCGCCTCAACCTGGACGCCGCGTGATGCCCGGCCCGCTGGACGGAGTCCGCGTTGTCGAGATCGGTCAGGCGCTGGCCGGCCCCCTCGCGGGCGTGATCCTGTCGGACATGGGTGCCGACGTGATTAAAGTGGAAAAACCCGATGGCGGCGACGATGCGCGCCTGTGGGGGCCTCCGTTCGTCGACGGCGATTCCGTCAGCTTCCACACCAATAATCGCGGCAAGCGCTCGGTGACGCTGGATATTAAAAATCCGGTGGATGTCGAGAAATTGAAGGCCTTGACGGCGCACGCGGATATTCTGATCCAGAATCTCCGGCCGGGCATTGTCGACGAATTCGGCATCGGGCCGGATGTCATGATGGCGGTGAACCCGCGGCTGATTTACTGCTCGATCTGGGCATTCGGGTTCGCCGGGCCGTTGAAGATGGCGCCCGGGTTCGATCCGCTGTTGCAGTGTTACGGCGCCGTGGTGTCCCTGACCGGCCGTCCCGACGATCCGCCAACGTTCTGCGCCCCCGCGATCAACGATACCGCGACCGGCATGTGGTGCGTGATCGGTGCGCTGGCGGCTTTGAAGCAGCGCGACACCACCGGCCAAGGCTGCGTGGTCGATGCGTCGTTGTTCGAGAGCGCGGTGGCCTGGGTGCAGGGGCCATTGAACGCTTATAATTTCACCGGCAAGTTGCCTGTTCGGCACGGCGCCGCCAGCGCGACATTGGCGCCCTACCAAATCTTCGAAACCGCCGACCGCCCATTGTGCATCGCCGCCGGCAACGACCGGTTGTTCGTGAAGCTGGCCCGCGCCATGGGGCACCCGGAATGGTCGACCGATCAGCTGTTTTCCGACGGCCGCAAACGCTCCGCCAACCGGGAGGCTTTGGTCGCCGTCATGCAGCCGGTACTTTCCACGAAAACCCGCGTCGAATGGCTGGGGCTGATCGGCGAGGCCGGGGTGCCGGTCGCACCGGTCAACAATATCGCCGAACTCGCGGAAACCGAACAGTTGCAGGCGATGGATATGATGCGGGTGCTGCCGGGGAGCGATCTGAAGATCGTTGGGCTGCCGATCACCTTCAATCGGGAACGGCCACATCCGCAGGGAGATTCGCCCAAGCTGGGCGAGCATAATGTGGAGATTTTTGGCGAAGGATAAAGAATCGACTACAATCGGCCACGAAATCGGATAGCCGGCAGACGATTGCAGATCGACTACCTCCGCATCACGCCGCATTGAGGCAATGGCCTCGCACCCCGTCACGCCGAGGCCCCTACCGAAGGAAACCCCCCCTTCCCGCGAGCGGACGGGGAATACCCTTTCCTCAAGCCGCCCGCACCGCCGCGCCCAATTCCAAATACCGCGTCGCCCCACCGAGCGTCAGAACCAGTTGCAACGCCCCTCGCCCACCCGGCACCAGTGCCGGCGGCACCGCCGCGCACCCGTTGGTCCAGCGGATGCCGGCGAGGGGTTCGTAGCCGTGAAACCCCTCGGTCAGGCGGGAATCGCTGGCA
>CAITUP010000036.1 GCA_903895595.1 uncultured Acetobacteraceae bacterium
AACGCTTCGGGTAAAGTCGTAGGCCTGTTTACCTATGGTCTAGCTGGCCGCGAAACAACGACATACGCCGTCCCCATCCATTTCGCTCGGGACCTTATGAAGGTGCAGCGTTCGAACTAGTACCCGACATCGGTGAATCGCGAGTCACGACCGGTTCCGTCGATAAGATCGGGTTTCCAGCGGGATTGCTGGCCGAGCCTGTGTCGCGATTCAGCGATTCCGGGTACTAGTTGCGACAGCTGAAAGGATAAATGCGTACGGTGGCCGATTTGAGAACACCTCTAGAACCACGTTTTTCGCAAACCGACCTCAAGGTCGTCGGCGCGATGCTCAGCCACCAGGGTCTCGTGCGTTCCGGCAATGAAGACTTCATTTTGTACCACCTCCCCGAGCCGGGCGAGATGTCACGTCGCCATGGTGCGCTCGCCCTTGTCGCAGACGGTATGGGAGGGCATGCGGCGGGCGAGATCGCGAGCGAGATCGCAGCCCGCACGGTTCACCTGCTGTTTTATCAAAACGATGGCCCCGTTTTCGAAGCTTTGGACGCGGGGTTCCGTGCGGCCAACCGAATCATCAGGGATCAGTCCCAGACCGACCCGGAATGTGCTGGCATGGGTACGACTTGCACGGTCATCGCGATCAGGCACAACAAGCTCTGGCTTGCCCATGTTGGCGACAGCAGGGCGTATATGATGCGCTGCGGCACGTTACATCAACTCAGCGACGATCAAACCCTTGTCGCACGCATGATCCGGGAAGGACTGATGACCCCGGACGAGGCAGCCGCGAGCCCGGAACGTGGCGTCATCCTTAGCGCCTTGGGCATACGCGATGTCGCAGACACACAAATATGGCAGGAGGGCCAGGTGCTGGTCGAAGGGGATGTACTTCTCTTATGCTCCGACGGCCTGCACGATCTGGTTGACGACGCATACATTAGCCATACGCTTTCGACGCAAGCACCGATCGATGCATGCCACACACTGATTAAGGCCGCGCTCGCCGGCGGAGGACACGATAACGTATCGGTGGGAGTATTCCGTATCCAGTCCGATCGCAAGGAGGAAGGAACCGCTGTCGACAGAGACACTCGGGAGATCGATCTCACCGCACTCGCGGGTGGCACCGCATGACGGGGCAAACAATCGGCAAGTACGAAATCGTCCGCGTGCTTGGCAGCGGCGCGATGGGGGTGGTTTCGGAAGCCCGGGATCCGGTTATCAACCGGATGGTAGCGATCAAGTCGCTTCACCCGCAAATGACGAAAGACCGAGTGGTATTGGATCGCCTTATGGCCGAGGCAAATATCTTGGGCAGCCTGCATCACCCCAATATCCCATTGCTGTACGATCTCCTTTCGGAAGGCGGGCAATGGCACATGGTCATGGAACTCGTACGCGGCCAGACTCTCGAAACAGTTTTATCGCGACTCCATCGGCTACCCATCGACGAAAGCCTCGCGATCATCGCACAGGCGACAGCCGGCCTGGACTATGCTCATGCTCACGATATCGTCCATCGCGATATAAAGCCGTCCAATCTGATGATCGCCGAAAGCGGCGTGCTAAAAATCATGGACTTCGGGATCGCCAGAGCACGCGGTTCGAAACGTTTGACCCGAGAAGGGAGCATCATCGGGACCCTGGCCTATATGTCGCCCGAACAGATAAAGGGCGGGGGCGACGATCCGCGAACCGATACGTATAGCCTCGGGTGCGTATTGTACGAGATGCTGTCAGGCGATATACCGTTCACCGCGGACAGCGAGTACGATCTGATCCGCGCACAGGTCGAGCAGAGGCCGCCGCCGCTGGCGGACCGGGTGCCAAATTTGCCACCCCGCGTCGAATCCGCACTGATGCAAGCGCTGGCCAAAGACCCCCACGAGCGATTTGCCACCATCTTGGGGTTCAAAGAGGCCCTCGGTTCACCGACGCTTTCGGAGAACGAAATCGGAGCACGCCTGAGGAAGTTGCTGCCGCCCGTTCGGCGCCCTGCCCCGGCGGAAACACAACTTATCGGGCTGACGACCACTGGTATGCCGCCCGCCACTAGGGCGTTACCTCAGGCAACGAGGGCGAGCGGCAGTGCCTTACCGCCGACCAGCCGCGACTATTCGGCGCCTTCGACCTCGGGCGTTGGCAATTGGCTCCCTAAAGCGCTGGTCGCTGGATTTGCATTGGTAATCGCTGGCGGCTTGGCCGCCTATTTCGGCCTGTATGGCCTTCCCGGTGCTGCTCCAACCAAGTCGGACGCAACCGCCTTGTCCACGCCAGAGGTAGCACCCGCAGCCGCGCGCGCCCAACCGGCATTACCACAGAGCAGCATGACGCTACCCTCCCCGTCACGACCACGCGTTCCCGACGATTCGGGACCGACGGTCGCATCCGCCCCAATCATTGAGAAACCCTCCGCGCTGCCTTCGGAGATGCCTGTTTACAAAGGGGGGATTTCGTCCTGGGTGGACTCGAGCACCATCCTCGTAAAGGACGACAGCAGAACACCTCCTTTCAAATCCTATAAGCTGTTCGGCATCGTCAGCTTGTCTGGCGCGAGTTCCGAAGGAAACACCGGACGAGAGAAGCTGAAGGTATTCCTGGAACAGAATGGCAGAAATGTCAGCTGTTATCAGCGACAGGAAGGGACATTGCAATGTTTTGCCAACAATCAGGACTTGGCACTATGGGCGGTCAGCAACCACCTCGCCAAGGCCGTAGGGGATGCCCCGTCCGAGTACTGGGCCGCTGGGCGTTAGGACTGGATTAATCGACGCCGACAAACGAGCGACAACACCAAGGAGATCGAAGAATGAAAAGCTACATGTCACGAATTGCGCTGGTAACAGCTGCCGGGGTTGCATTGACCAGTTGTGCACCAACTCCTGAAAACTGTCGACTGAACCAAACCGCGACCGGCATGGCCGTGGGCGCCGCGGCCGGTTTGGGGGCTGGCGCTTTAATTGCCGCCGCCACGCGCTCGGGCGGTGCGACCGGCTTGGCAATCGGACTCGGTACGGCTGTCATTGGCGCGGCGATCGGGGCCGCCATCGGACAAGAGGGCGACAAAGCCTGTCACCAGATGGCCGTGCGGCAAGCGCTTGACCTTGCCATGGCCCAGCAACAGAGAATGGAAGCCGAGCGTCAGTCATGGATGCAGCCGTCCGCCGCTGCATCCGCTGGCAGCACTTCCGCGGCCAAACGTAAAGCGCTCGCGCAGGCCGCACCGCCTCCACCGAAATTCGAGGTTGTTCAATGGCAGAATGGCAGTACCAGCAACGCCGGTTCCGTTCAGCCACTGAGCATATCGACGAACGCCGCCACGAAACAGGATTGCGCCGACGTGGAGGACACCTTTGTCGTGAACGGTCAGCCACAGGTAAAAACCGCAAAATTCTGCAAGATGAGCAATGGGGACTGGCAACCCGCGTCCTGAGTGCGATGCCTCTCGCATCGCAGCACTAGGGCGTGAAAGCGACCGCTTCACAACGCCGTCATGTCATCGGACCATGGGGCGTCGTCGGGGTCATCCTGGCGACGTTCCTGTTGGCTTGCGGTGCTCAAGGTGCTCCGGTAAGAAGCGGATCTGGCTTTTTCATTTCGGCACATGGCGAACTTCTGACCAATTTCCATGTCGCCTCGAACTGCAAATCGCTATCGGTATGGCCACCCGGCCAACCGATGCGAAAGGCTCATATCATTGGCTTGGACCGAGATACCGATTTGGCGCTGCTTGGATCGCCAGAATCACCGCAACGTTTTGGACGAATATCGTCAATAATGGCAGCTAAACCAGGTACGCCGGTCCACATTATTGGATATGGTGCCGATCAAATAAGACCACGTTCGGCGAACGTATCCCATGGGTACATATTGGAGGGAACTTCCGACAACACGTTGCATATCGCCGCGCATTTGGTGCCAGGCAATAGCGGGGGACCGGTCATTGATAAAACAGGGCATATTGTCGGAATAATTTTCGGTCGCGTTGCGAAAAATCCCATGATATCCTTAGCCCGCTCGGCTGAGAGAATCCGGGGATTCCTCGCATCGCATCACGTAAATATCACTCAGGATGACACAACAACCGACGGTATTAATTTGATATCGGAATTACTTAATATTTCGGCACTCATCCAGTGCGTGCCCAATACCCCCATGCGTCAATCGCCCAGACGGAATAATTCCAAAAAATAGATAAAACAAATGTTCGGCTTCGCTCCGTGGGCCTCGCCGTCAAGACTCAACGAAAACACCCATGCCCCGTCGCAACGCCCCCCATGATCCAGATCAAAGACAGCCCCCCTCCCCCGGCCAAGATAGCTCCATCGACACAGGAGCATACCCGATGACCGACCAGCCCTCCCCCCAATTCGACGCCATCGTTATCGGCGCAGGCATGTCCGGCATGTATCAGCTGCTGAAATTGCGCGAACTCGGGCTGAAGGTGCGGGTGCTGGAAGCCGGGACCGGGGTGGGCGGCACGTGGTACTGGAACCGCTATCCGGGGGCGCGGTTCGACTCGGAAAGCTATTCGTATGCATTCTCGTTCTCGAAAGACCTGCTGGACGAATGGGACTGGTCCGAACACTTCGCGGGGCAGCCGGAGACGCTGCGGTACCTCAATCACGTCGCGGATAAATTCGACCTACGGAAGGACATCCAGTTCCGCAGCCGGGTGAAATCGGCGCATTGGCGGGACGCGACCCGCATTTGGGATATTACCCTGGGGGACGGCAGCACGTTCACCTCCCGCTTCATGATCACCGCCGTCGGGCCGCTGTCGGCGCCCACCATGCCGAACATTCCGGGTGTGGACAGCTTCAAGGGCCAGTCCTGCCATACCGCGCATTGGCCGCATGAGCCGGTCAGCTTCGAGGGCAAGCGCGTCGCGGTGATCGGCACCGGGGCGACCGGCGTGCAGACGATCCAGGAAGTGGCGAAAACCGCGAAACATTTGACGGTGTTCCAGCGCACGCCGAACTGGTGCGCGCCGCTGCTCAACAGCAGGATCGACACCGAGGAGATGACGAAAATCCGCGCCGGTTATCCCGAAATGTTCCAGCGGTGCCAGGAGACATTCTCCTGCTTCCTGCACACGCCGGACCCGCGCGCGACGTTCGAGGTCTCGGACGAGGAACGGGAAGCGTTTTGGGAGAAGCTCTATGCCTCCCCCGGCTTCGGCATCTGGCTGGGCAATTTCCGGGATATCCTGACCGACCGAAAGGCGAACGCGGCGATCAGCGATTTCGTCGCGCGCAAAATCCGGCAGCGGGTGAAAAACCAGAAAACCGCGGAAAAGCTGATCCCGAAAAACCACGGATTCGGCACACGGCGCGTGCCGATGGAGACGAAATATTACGAGGCCTACAATCAAGACAATGTCGAACTGGTCGACATCAATGAGACTCCGATCGAACGGATCACGCCGAGCGGCATCAAAACGAGCGACACCGAACGCGCGTTCGACATCATCGTTTATGCCACGGGATTCGATGCGATCACCGGCAGTTTCGACCGGATCGATATTCGCGGCATCGGCGGCCAGCGGCTGAAGGACCGGTGGAAGCACGGGCCGGAGACCTATCTCGGCATGACCGTCGACGGCTTCCCCAACATGGCGATGCTCGTCGGACCGCACATGGCGCTGGGCAATATTCCCCGCACCATCGAATTCAACGTCGAATGGGTCGCCGATCTGATGCGCTATGCTCGGGATCGCAAGGTCACCCGGATCGAACCCGAACCGGACCAGGTGCAGGCCTGGACCGACCATGTGAAGGCGCTGGGCGAGGGCAATCTGCTGTTCGAGGTGAATTCCTGGATGACCGGCGTGAACTCCAACGTCGAAGGTAAACAAGTCCGCATCGTCAACCGCTACAGCGGCAGCGCGCCGGATTGGCGGGCGAAGTGTACGGCGGTGGCGGAGAAGGATTACGAGGGGATGGCGTTGGTGTGACCCGAAAGGCGGGTTCTATGCGCCCCCCGTCCGCCGCTCCCGTTGGGCGATGTAGATGCCGGCGGCAACGATGATGCCGGCGCCCAGCCACGTCATGCCATCCGGCAGGTCGCCATACAGCGTGTAGCCGGTCACCGTGGCGCCGAGCAGTTGCAGGTAGTTGAAGGGGGACAGGAGGGACGCGGGGCCTCGCTCGAACGCCATGGCCAGCAGGAAATGGCCGGTGCCGCCGATCGCGCCGATGGCGATTGCCACAAGCCACACCCACCACAGGTCCGGCGTCGTCCAGACGAAGGGGATCGTCGCTGCCACGGTCAGGCCGCTGATCAGGCCGGACCCGACGGCGGTGGTTTCCACCCGGTCCTGACCGGCGAGTTTGCGGGTGAACAGCTGATACAGCCCGGTGCAGCAGGCACTGCCGAGCAGCATGAGCGTGGCCCAGGAGGATGCGCCGGGGGCGCCTGGGCGGACGATGATCAGGGCGCCGGCGAAACCGACGAGGACGGCGCCCCAGCGGTGTGGGCCGACTTTCTCGCCCAGGGCCGGGCCGGACAGCGCGGTCAGGATCAGGGGCGCGGTGAAGCTGATCGCGGCGGCGGTGGCCAGCGACGCGGTGGCGAGGCCGGTGAAATATAGCATCGAGGACACGATCGCGAACAGGCCGCGTACCGTTTGCAGACCGGGCCGATTCGATCGCAGCACGCCGAAGCCGTGGCGCGCGATGAAGAAAACGCTCAGGAACGCGCCGGCCCCGGCGTGGCGGAAGAACACCACCTCCAGCGGGTGCATGTGCGCCGTGAGCACCTTGCCCATGGCGTTCACGCAGACGATCAGGCCGACATACAGGCACATCAGCCCGATGGCCGGCAGAACCCGGTCGGGCGGACGGGTCACGTCAGAACAACGAATACCCGCCGTCGATCACGAAGGTGTCGCCGGTGTGATAGCGGGACGCGCTGCTCATGAGGTACACGGCGATGCCCCCGAAATCGTCGCCGGTGCCCCAGCGGCGCATCGGCACGCGGGGCAGGACCTTGGTCTGGAAGCCGACGGTCGCGACGGCGTTGGCGGTCATGTTGGTTTCGATCCAGCCGGGCAGGATCGAGTGCGAACGGATGCCGTAGCGGGCGAACTCCGCCGACATGGCACGCACCATGGAGATCATGCCGCCTTTGGTCGCGGCGTAATGTTCGCTGCGTGGGGCGGCTTCGACGGCGGCCAGGGACGCGGTGCCGACCAGCACGCCTTCGATCTGGTTCGACACCATATATTTGGCGGCGGTGCGGAAAGTGTAGAAGGCGCCGTCGAGGTTCACGCGGGTGACGCGGTGCCATTCCTCGGAGGTCATTTCGGTGAACGGCTTGCCGCCGGAGCGGCCGGATACGCCGGCATTGGCGAAGCAGCCATCGACGCGGCCCATGGTTTCCAGGGTGCGGGCGAAGGATGCCTCCACGGCCGCTTCGTCGCCGACGTCGCACTCCAGCGCCAGGATGCGGCCTCCGGTGGATTCCAAATCGGCTTTCGCAGCCGCGTTCTTGGCGGCGTTGGTGCCCCAGATCGCGATGTCGGCGCCGGCTTCGGCGATCGCGCGCGCCATGCCGAGGCCGATGCCGCTGTTGCCGCCGGTAATCAGGGCAACTTTGCCGGTGAGGTCGAAGGGGGAATAGGCCATGGCGCGTCTCCTTTTATCGCTGTCGCTGTATGGCCGGCACGCGGCTCTGGCGCAACTTGCCGGGGGGGTGTAGGTTTTCACCCAAACTCACTCCGGTCAAAAGGTAGGATCCATGCTCCAGGTCGCCGACGCCGATACCCAGCTCGCCACCCGCCGCAAGCGGACGGCCAATGGCTACAACACGCCGTTCATCGGCAAGAACCGCAACCTGCTGAAGGAAGGCGAGACCCCGCCGGACGACACCATCATCTATCCGATGGCGTTCCTGGTGGAGAAGGACGCAGGCGCGGTGGTGCATCCGCATTTCCACTCCGCCGATCAGTATCAGGTCGTCGTCCAAGGCGGCGGCTCGCTCGGCAAGCACGCGATCGGCACCGTGGCAGTGCATTACACCGACGCCTACTCCGCCTACGGCCCGATCGTCGCGAACGAAGAAGGCGTGTCCTGGTTCACGCTGCGGAATTCGTGGGATCCGGGCGCGCGCTACATGCCCGCCAACCGGGAGACGTTACGCGCGGCCCGCGCCAAGATCGCGCACCGGGAGGCCACCTGCGGCCCGCTGCCGCCGTTGAGCGAGGCCGAATTGGCCGGGCTGACCGCGGTGCAGAGCGAGACGGTGATCGAGGAGACTCAGGACGGTCTGGGCACATGGCGCTACACCGTGCCGCCGAACGGCACCGTGGTCGGGCCGAAGCCGGACAGCGGCAACGGCCAGTTCTGGCTGGTAACGGCCGGCAGCGCGAAAGTGCCGGACGGAGAGCTGCTGTCGGTGAAGTCCACCGTGTTCGTGGGACCGGATGAAGCCATCGCCACGATGACGGCCGGGCCGAATGGCGCCGACCTGATCTGCATGCAGTTCCCGAAGCGCGTTCTGGGCTGAGATCTTCGAACGGAAGCACACATTTGGCGCCGGTCGTCCCCACCGCGACGGGGGTGACCGGCGTTCCTGTATCCCGCACCACCCCAGGGCGGACCACCGCGCATGACGGCCTTACTCACTTGGCAAGGGACCTTTCTCTGCCGCGAGCGGACGACCGGTGCGCTGGTACAACGCGCCGTGGACAGCTCGCTGGACGACGTGGAACTCGTGGAGATCGGCATTCCCGCCGAGCTGTTGCAAGTCACGTTCGCCAACCATCTGCGGAACGATACCGGCCTTTCGCTGCAAGTGGCGGAAGGCGTGCTGGCGGGATGGTCGGTCACGCGGGCCGCCGATGGCCGTTCGGTCAACCTGGAGCTCGGCGGCCAGTATCTTTCGGCCGTTTACCGCGGCTTGGCGGTTAACCGAACGGGGCATGCCAAGGATTGGGAGGCGTTCCTCCCGCTGTCGCCGGCCGATGTGGAGGCCTTGCGGGCCATTCCCGCCAATCACTGGATCGTGCGGTCGAGCGGTGCGCCCGTGGCATCCGGGGACGTCCGATTTTCGGCGTTTTCCGGGCTCGATCTGGGCCCGCTGAAGGTCGATTTGCGCTGGCAAATTCCGTTCGACGTCTCGGCTTGGCCGAACCGGTTGACGCTGCTGCGGGACGGGTGGCGGATCGAGCAGATCTGCCGGTTTCGGCCGCTGGTCTATTTCGCTGCTTTCGGCAATGAGGCCATCATGCGGCAGTTCGCGCTGAGTGTGCGGTCGCTGGTGACGTTCGGCGGCTACGACGGCGATATCGCGGTGCTGACCGATCATTCGGCCGAGGAGATCGCCGCCCTGCTGCCGGCGTTCGACCGGCCGCGGGTGTTGGTTCTGCAATGCGACGCACGCGACCGGGTGGCCTTCATGGCGGCGCGCTACACGATCGCCGACTGGGCGGATGCATGGCAGTATCAACCGATACTGTACGCCGATACGGACACGATTTTCGACGCCGACATCGCGCCCATTTTGCGGGCCATCGCCTGTTCCGATCGTATCTCGGCGCCGGTCGAGGCGATGTCGCCGCTGCGCACATCGGCATCGGTCGGCGCGGGGTTGCTGCAACTGGACGGGTGCGATCCGCGTTCGATGTATGGATTCAATTCCGGCACGATCGGAATTCCCAATCTGTTCGAGCACGCCCATACCTTGCGGCTGATCGGTCGCGTAATCGCCAACAACGCGGCATTGAACGGTCGCGATTCGCTGGGGTACGCCGATCAGGAGGTCGCGAATTACGTGTCTTACAAGATCGGCCATTTCGATACGACCCTGCTGTCGCCTTACGTCCGGGTCGGGTGGGACAATTCGGTGCCGAACGACAACCGGCGCGGTATTTTGCATTTTTGGGCGGTGGCGGGGTCCGCGGAACGGGCCGACGCGATGGCAGCCTATTCGCGGGCGTTGGAGGCCGGCGCGTAACACACGCTGGACGTTCCCGCCGATCCGCGCGAACAATGCGCCCACAGGAAAACTCCAGGGAGCATTCGTCTCATGCGCAGCGCCGTTATCGTCTCCACCGCCCGCACGCCCATCGGCCGCGCCTATCGGGGCGCCTTCAACGACACCCAGGCCCAGTCCCTCGCCGGCCATGCCATCGCCGAGGCGGTGAAGCGGTCCGGGGTCGACCCGGCGGAGGTCGACGACGTGATCATGGGCGCGGCGCTGCAACAGGGTTCTCAGGGTTCGAACGTCGCCCGTCAGGCGGCGCTGGCCGCCGGATTGCCGCAGTCGGTGGCGGGGATGTCGGTGGACCGGCAATGCGCGTCGGGGATGATGGCGATCGCGACCGCCGCCAAGCAGATTCTCCATGATGACATGACGGTGACGGTCGGCGGCGGCGTCGAGTCGATTTCCCTGGTGCAGAACGCCAACATCCGGCTGGACCGGTCGCAGGACCCGGCTTTGGCCGCGCGGGTGCCCGGTCTCTACATGTCGATGCTGGAAACTGCCGAACTGGTGTCGGCCCGTTACAACGTTTCCCGGGAGGCGCAGGACGAATACGCGCTGCGGTCGCAGCAGCGGACGGCCTCGGCGCAGCAGGCCGGGCGGTTCGACGATGAGATCGTGCCTTACGCGTCCACCATGCTGGTGACCGATCGCGCCACGGGCGAGGTTTCGGCGAAGAAAATCACGCTGACGAAAGACGAGGGCAATCGCGCGGATACGAACCTGGAAGGCCTGTCGTCGTTGAAGCCGGTGTTCGCCAACGGCATTTCCGTCGCACAGGGCCGGTTCATCACCGCCGGCAACGCGTCGCAGCTGTCCGACGGCGCCTCGGCCGCCGTGCTGATGGAGGAAGCCGAAGCGTCCCGCCGCGGGCTGTCGCCGCTGGGCATCTATCGCGGGATGGCGGTGGCCGGGTGCGACGCGGACGAAATGGGCATCGGGCCGGTGTTCGCCGTACCCAAGCTGCTGGCCAAGCACGGGCTGAAAATCGACGATATCGGGCTGTGGGAGCTGAATGAGGCCTTCGCCTGTCAGGTCCTGTATTGCCGCGACCGGCTGGGCATCGATCCGGACAAGCTGAACGTGAACGGCGGCGCGATCTCCATCGGGCACCCCTACGGCATGTCCGGCGCCCGCATGGTCGGGCACGCGCTGATCGAGGGCAAACGCCGGGGCGCCAAGCTGGTCGTCGTGACGATGTGCGTCGGCGGCGGCATGGGCGCGGCCGGTCTGTTCGAGGTCGCGTAGCCATGCCCGTCGATCCGCAGATACAGGCGCTGCTCAACCTGCGCGCCGCCCTGCCGCCCATGCATACTTTGTCGGTGGCCGAGGCGCGGGTGCAGATGGCGGCGCGGGCCATTCCGGGGTTGCGAATCCCCGAGGTCGCCTCGGTCGTGAACCGCGACATGCAGGGGCCGTTCGGATCGGTTCCGCTGCGGATTTATACGCCGCTTGGGAAAGGTCCGTTTCCGCTGACGGTGTTCTACCATGGCAGCGGGTTCGTGGTGTGCAGCCTGGATACGCACGACGCGATGTGCCGGAACCTTTGCGCGGGGACCGGCAGCGTTGTCGTGTCGGTGGATTACCGTCTGGCGCCGGAACACAAGTTCCCGGCGGCACCGGACGATTGCCTCGCGGCGACGCGCTGGGCGGTGGATAATGCGGGGCTGTTGCAGGCCGATACCTCCCGCGTGGTAGTGGCGGGCGACAGCGCCGGCGGCAACCTCGCGGCGGTGGTTGCGTTGCGGGCACGCGATGAGGGTGGGCCGAAGATCGCGGCACAGCTGCTGATTTATCCCGTCACCGACTACCATACGCCCGGCACGCCGTCCTACGAGGAGAACGCCGATGGCTACGGCCTGACGCGCGCGGGGATGGAGTGGTTCTGGGGGCATTATCTGGCGGATGCCTCGCACGGGACGCATCCGCATGCCTCGCCGCTGCGGGCGAACAACCTCGCCGGGTTGCCGCCGGCTTATGTTGTCACAGCGGAATACGATCCATTGCGCGATGAGGGCGAGTATTACGGGCAGGCGCTGCAAGCCGCCGGGGTGCCGACCGAGATCGTTCGCTGCGACGGGGTCAACCACGGGTTTTTCTTCTTCGTGGGGATCGTCGATAAGTCCGGTGCGGCCATGGACGCGGCGTGCGCATGGATTAACCGAACCATTGGCGCGAATATTTGAATCACGTCCCGGAATGGTCGGGTCAGGCCCGACCATGACGACAGACATTGAAAAGGATACCGGAATGAGCGTCTCGTTGAACCGTCGCGGCTTTGTCGCGATGACCGCCGCTTCGACCCTCGCCACCCCCGCGATCGCTCAGCGCGCCCGAGCGCTGCGGTTCGGCAGCCCGATGCCGACGAGCACGAGCTACCACCACGCGATGGAAATCTTCGCCGAGGAAATGGGCAAGCTGTCCGGCGGGAAGCTGAAGATCGAGCTTTATCCCAACGCGCAGCTCGGCGGGTTGAAGGACATGCTGACCTCGGTCCAGCTCGGCACGCAGTCCATGCTGATCACCGTGCCGGCCTGGTATTCCAGTTTCGTTAAGCAAATGGACGTGTTCACCCTGCCCTTCCTGGTCGGCTCACCCGAAAAACTGCGTTCGGCGCTGGAAGGATCGTTCGGCAACAAGATCGAGGGGCACGCCCGCGACGCCGGCTTCCAGATCGTCGGCTATTGGCTCACCGGTCCGCGCCACATGCTGAACAATGTGCGCCCGATCAAAACCGTCGCGGATATGGCCGGGTTGAAGATGCGCATCATCTCCAGCCAGGTTTACATGGCGGCCTTCCGATCGCTGGGGGCGAACCCGGCGGCGCTGGATTATGCGGAAGTGTATTTGGCGCTGCAACAGAAGACCGTGGACGGCATGGACCTCGGTCTGCCCGACGTGATCAGCGGAAAATTCCCCGAGGTGGTCAAATACGCCACCCTGACCAGCCATGTGATCGACTTCTTCGCGGCATCCATGAACAAGGCGCTGTACGACGGCATGTCCGCCGAGGAGAAGGGCATGATCAAACAGGCGATGAAGACCGCCACCGACTGGCAGTGGACGCAGCAAATGGCGGATATCGCGGCGGCCGAGGTCAAGCTGAAGGACGTGATCCAGATCATTCACCTCACCGATGCGGAAAAGGCCGAGTTCGCCAAGGCCACGCGCCCGATCTACGCGCAGTTCGAGGGCACCATTGGCAAGGACCTGATCGACGAAGCGATCAAAGCCCTTAGCGCCTGAACGAATCCCATGCGCAGCCGTGTTCTGAACGCCATCGCCCTGGGGAATGAGGCGTTGGTGGTGCTGGCGATTGTCATCGATCTTTTCGTGACCTTCGCCAACTCCATCGCGCGCTACGGGCTCAACAGCGGCATCCATTGGGCGGAAGACGCCTCGATGATGACGATTGCGATCATCGCGTTCCTCGGCGCGCCCGCCTATTTCCGGCGGGCCGAGGGGATGTCGTATTCGGCGCTGTTGGATATAACCACGGGGCTGCGGCACGACACGCTGAAGGCCTCCGGCCTGTGGATCGTGCTCGGGGTATGCGGCCTGTCTTTGTATGCGTTTCCGTCGTTCTTCGCGGGGCAGATGACACAGACGATGGCGGTGCTGAACATCAGCCGGGGGGCGGTGTCCGGCTGGATCGGCCTCGGGCTGGTGTTGATGGCGGTGTTCGCGGCCGAGAAACTGGCGGCGCTGCGGCATGCCGGCATCGGGCTGGGGTTCCTGGGCGTCGCGGCGGCTACGGCGTTGCTGCTGGTGTTCCGGCATTTCTACGACGCCGGCAGCATCGATACCGACCCGCTGATCCCCATCGGCATCGCGATGACCGCCGCCTTCCTCACCGGCGCCCCCATCGCCGTGATCCTGGCGCTCGGCGGTGCATTCTACTTCATCGTGACCGGCGACGCGCCGCTGGTGGCGATCCCGGCCGGGTATCAGTCCGGCATCGGCAGTTTCGTGCTGCTGGCCGTGCCGTTCTTCATGCTGGCGGGCGCGTTGATGGAGGTCAGCGGTCTGGCGGGGCGGATGATCGACATGGTGCAGCACTGGGTCGGGCACTGGGCCGGCGGGCTGCTGCAGGCGCAGGTCGTGGCGATGTATATTTTCTCGGGCATCAGCGGCTCGAAGGCCGCCGATATCGCGACTGTGGGCAGCGTGATGAAGGGGCCGCTGCGGCAACGCGGCTATCCGCCGACCGAGTCCGTGGCGGTGCTGGCCGCCGCCGCGGCGATGGGGGAGGTCATTCCGCCGTCGCTGGCGCTGCTGATCCTGGGCTCCATCACCAATCTGTCGGTCGGGTCGCTGTTCCTGGCGGGCATGGTGCCGGCGGCGTGCCTCGCGCTGGCGATGGCCGTTGCCATCGTGATTCGGAGCCGGGATGGGCGGCTGCCGCGTGGGCCCCGGTTCGATTTGGGGCGCGCGGTGCGCAGCATTCCGCCGTCTTTTCCGGCGCTTTTGATGCCGGTGATCGTGGTGGGGTGCATTATCGGCGGCGTCGCCTCCCCCACTGAATCATCGTCGTTCGCGACGATCTATGGGCTGGTGGTGGCGGGGCTGGTGTATCGGTCGATGCGGTGGGAGGCGCTTTGGACCGCACTGCGCGACGCGGCGCTGACGGCGGGGATGGTGCTGTTCATGGTGGCGGCGTCGAACGTGCTGTCGCAGGCGATCGTGATCGACGGGCTGGGGCGGACGCTCGCCCGGTCGTTCGGGTCATTGCAAAACCCGATGTTGTTCCTGTTTCTGAGCATGGCGGCGATGGTGGTGATCGGGTTCGTGCTGGAGGGGTTTCCCGCAATCTTGATTTCCGCGCCGATCCTGCTGCCGGTGGCGGAGAAGATGGGCGTCGATCCGCTGCAATACGGGATTATTCTGACCATGGCGGTGGGGATCGGGGTGTTCATGCCGCCGGTCGGGATTGGGTATTATGTCGCCTGCGCCATCGGCGACGCGCCACCGAATGCGACCATGCGACCGAGCCTGGCGTATAATGTGTCGTTGGTGCTGGGGTTGGTGGTGGTGATTTTAGTGCCGGCGATCACGCTGGCGGTGCCGCATTTCTTTGGGTTTCGCTAGCGCGTAACGCGCACCCCGCCCAGGGCAATCGCTTGAAGGTCCCCGGACCACTGCATTGGGGCATTGGCCTACCCAACCCGTCATCCCGGGCTTGTCCCGGGGACCAGGACAAGCACAAACTCGCGAGTCCCTGCCCGTATTGGTCCCCGGGACAAGCTCTA
>CAITUP010000037.1 GCA_903895595.1 uncultured Acetobacteraceae bacterium
CTCTGGGTCTCTGGGACCTCTGGGTTGAAGACATGATCGCCACCGGCACGTCCATGCGGATTTTTCGGGACGCGCGCGCCGCGCAGACGATCGGGAATTCGTTCGCGGGATGCGTGAATCCGGTAGGGACAAGCCCGGGGATGACCGATGGGGCGAATGACGGCGTTCAAGCGATTGCCCTGGCCCGGGCACGGCTGGCGCCCGCGCGACGCCTGGGTAAACTGCCTTGAAACGTTCCAAGCAGGATCGCCCGCCATGCCCACCATCGACACCGGCCGCATCGCCCTTTTCCACGAAGACACCGGCTCGGCCAACACGCCCGTCCTGCTGCTGCACGAGCTCGGCGGCAGCAGCGAGAGCTGGGCCAAGGTTATCCCGCTGCTGGCCCCGCACCGCCGCGTCATCGCCGTGGATGTCCGCTGTGCAGGCCGCTCCGAAAAACCGCCGGGCCCGTTCGAAATGGCGGACATCGCCGACGATTTGAACGATCTCGCGGATGCGCTGCGAATCGCCCGCTTCGACGTCATCGGCGCCGCCCTAGGCTCTCTGGCCGGCGCGCTGCTCGCCATCCGCCACCCCGCGCGGGTGAAGAATCTGATGATGTGCGCCGTCGCGCCGGACATGGCGGGGCCGACCCGCGACTACGTCACCGAACGCGCCGGCCGCGTGCGCACGATGGGCATGCGCGGCGTCGCCGACGCCAGCCTGAAGAATTCCTTTCCAGAGTCGCACGCGGCGGAACGCGCTGCCTATCGCGGCATCTACTTGGCGAACGATCCGAACGCGTATGCCGAATTGTCGTTGGCGCTCGGGCGTCTGGAGATGACTCCGGCCGATTGGGGCCGCATCGCCGCCCCGACCTTGGTGGCCCCCGGCGCGCACGATTTCCTTTGGCCCCCCGCCATCGGCCAGCAGGTCGCCGACCTAATTCCCGGCGCCCGCATGCAGATCATGACCGACGCCGGACATTTCCCGCATTTGCAGGCGCCCGAATCCTTGTCCCGGATGGCCATGGCCTTATTCTCCGGCTAAACCCCGGCATCCCGCGCGGCCTTACCGCGCTTAACGGAGATCGCGACCGATGCGCCCATTCCCTCGGCTGGCCCTTTTGCTCACGGCCGGCGTCTTTCTTGCCGCCGCCGATGCCCCGCCGCCGTCCGACATCGTCGCCCGCCGCGGTGACGTGCAGCTGACCACTGGCGACATTCGGGACGCACTGGCCAAAGCCGACCCCGGTCTGCGTGCCCAGGTCATCGCCAACCCGCAGGCGCTGAATGAGTTCGTCAAGGAACGGATGCTGCGCCTGCTTCTGCTGAAAGAGGCCCAGGCCGCCAAATGGGAACAGAACCCCGACGCCATCGCCCGCATGGCCGAGGCGAAGGACACCGCGGTTGTGCAGTCGTGGCTGGGGTCGCAAGCCAAGGTCGACCCGGCCTATCCCAACGACGCCGAACTCGCCGCTGCCTACGAGGCCAATAAGGCTCGTTTCATCATCCCGCCGCAGTTCCATGTCGCGCAGATCGCGATCCTGGTGCCGGCTGGGTCCAGCAAAGAGGCCGACGAGGAAGCGCGTAAGAAGGCCCGCGATATCAGGGCGCAACTGGCGAAACCCAAGGCCGACTTCGCCGAAATCGCGAAGGCGTCGTCGCAGGACAATGCGTCCGCGTCCAAGGGGGGCGACCTCGGCTGGCTGCGGGAGGACCAGATCAAATCCCCCGTGAAGGAGACGATCAAAGGCCTGACGGCCGGCGCCACCAGCGAACCGGTGCGTGGCGTCGATGCCTGGCACGTGGTGAAGCTGCTGGAGACCAAGCCGCAGTCGCTGGTACCGCTGGATCAGGTGAAACCGCAGCTGAGCGCGGCGTTGCGTCAGGCGCGTACGCAGCAGGCGACGAACGCCTACCTCGCCGCGATGCTGTCCAAGGAACCCGTCCAGATCAATGAGATCGGTCTGGCGGCGAAGCTGGCCGCGCCGAAGTAACCGCTATGCCCCCGACCCAGATGCGGGAGGAACGGACCCGCAAAGTCACCGGCCGGGGGCGTTATACCGCCGACGAATGGCAGGCGGACCAGCGTTTCGCTGGCGCTGTCTTCGCGGTTTATGTCCGTTCTCCGCATGCGGCGGCGCGCATCGTGTCGGTGGATACCGCATTTGCCGCCGCTTTGCCGGGCGTGCTGCGGATACTGACCGCCCGCGACTGCGTCGAGGCCGGGTTCGGCCCGTTTCCGGTCATGAGCCGCTGGGGCGCCGTCCCCGCCCCGATGCGGCCGTCGCTCGCGGATGGCGCCGTGCATCATGTGGGGGAGGCCGTGGCCCTGGTGGTCGCGGAGACTCAGGCGCAGGCGCTGGACGCGGCGGAAGCGGTCGCGGTGACCTACGATGTCCGGCCGGCGGCTATCGGTCTGTCGCAGGCTTTGGCGCCGCATGCTCCAGCGGTGCATGACGCGATCCCGGATAACATCGTCTTCGCTCATCGCGCCGGGGATGCCGCCGCGGTCGAAGCCGCGATGGCCGCCGCCGCGGCGGTGATCGAGACCGAGATCGAACTGCCGCGCCTCGCCCCGATGATCATGGAGCCTCGGGCGACCGTCGCGCGCTACGACGCGGCGACCCGAGCATATACGGTGCGCGTCCCGCACCAGGGCGTGAACGAAATCCGCCGCGACCTCGCCGCTGTCATGGGTTTGCCGACGGACCGGTTCCAGGTGCTGCCCGGCGATGTCGGTGGCGGCTTCGGACCGCGCAACAGCGTCTACCCCGACGTGCCCGTGCTGCTGCTGGCCGCGCGCCTGACCGGACGGGCGGTTGCCTGGGCCGGCACGCGATCGGAGAGCTTCCTGACCGATCTGCAAGGCCGAGGCGTCCGTGTGCGCGGCCGGCTGGCCCTGGACGCCGATGGCCGCTTCACTGCCCTGGACGTCGGCTACGACGCCGATCTGGGCGCGTATGTCTCCCCGGTGTCGGTCATCGCCAACATCCACAATCCGCTGGCCTCCTTGACCGGCTGCTACCGCATCCCGGTCGCGCACGCGGCCTTCCGGCTGGTGCTGACGAACGCGGCCGCCACCGGTCCGTATCGCGGCGCCGGCCGGCCCGAGATTTCGCTGCTGGTGGAGCGGCTGGTGGACCTCGCCGCCCGCCGCCTGGGCGAGGACCCGTTCGTGACAAGGGCGCGCAACGCCATTCCGGCGGCGGCGTTCCCCTACACGCTGCCCAGCGGCATCCAATACGACAGCGGCGACTTCCACGCGCTGATGGACAAGGCGCGTGTGTCGTCGGACTGGGATGGGTTCCCGACCCGGTCCGCGACCGGCGTCGTCCGAGGTCGCGGCATGGCGCTGTTCATCGAAGTCTCCGGCGGCGGTGCCGCCCCGGATGAGGCCGCGCTGACCCTGTCCGCCCAAGACGGCGCCGCGCACCTGCGGATCGAAACCGTTAGCGGCGCCACCGGCCAGTCCCACCCCACCGCATTCTCCTCCATCGCCCGTTCCCGCCTGGGGCTGGCGGAGGAAGCCGTGACCCTGGCCGCCAGCGAAGCCACCACGCGGTTGAGCGGCGCCGGAACCTACGCGTCCCGCAGCACCATCACCACCGGCAGCTCCATCGCTCTGGCGGCCGAGGAGATCGCCGCGAAACTGCGCGCACTGGCGGCCCTGCGCGCGAATTGCGCGGCCGAGGATCTGCATCTGGCCGACGCCGAGGTCCGCCGTGCCGACGGCACCCCGGTGTGCGCGATTGTCGCGCTGCTTCGCGAACCCATCGCCGCCACCGGCCGTTTTGCCCCGACCAACGCCTTCGCCTCCGGTTGTCACGTCGCCGAGGTCGAGATCGATCCCGAAACCGGCGTCGCTCGCTTGGCCCGCTTCGTCGCCGTGGACGACGCCGGAGTCACGATCGACCACACCGCCGCGCTGGCGCAGATCCAGGGCGGCATCGCGCAAGGCGTGGGGGAAGCGTTGTCGGAGGAAGCCGTGCTCGACGCCACCGGCCAACCCATCGCCGCCAGCCTGATGGATTACGCGGTGCCCCGCGCCGGCGATTTCCCCGATTACGACGTGCTGGAATGCAACACGCCCTCGCCGTTCAATCCCCTGGGCGTGAAAGGCATCGGCGAGGCCGGTACGACCGGCGCGTTATGCGCGGTCACCGCCGCCATCGCCGATGCGCTGGGCGACCGTCCCCTGCCGCCGATGCCGTTTACGGCGCGTCGGTTGTGGGAGGCGTTGGGGTAGGGGCAGGGTGATCGCATATGGCGGATCTCCGACATTTTCCGTCATGGTCGGGCCTGACCCGACCATGACGAGCGGGGGCGCCAACGGTCATATGCGATCCCCTTGGGGGTAGGGGTTGGTGGCCTTGATGTTCCGCTGGAATACCGGCTCGAACAAGCGTAAGATATGCTCAAAGGAGCAGCCTCATGGCTTATCTGGAAGCATCGTTTGCTGTGTCGTCCGGGCCGGCAGGCAAACCGCAGGCCTTGTCAGCCCTCGCCGTCTATCGCGCCAGCCCGCTGGAGCGCATTGCCATGGTGCGTCGCGGCATCCCGGCCGCGGAAGCGAAACGCATCTTCGCGGACCTGCACATCGGACAAAGCGCCGGCTTTAAAGCCCTGAATCTCTCCACCGCCACGGTCAACCGAAAGGCCAAGCACGGCGAAACCCTCTCCCCCGAAGAGAGCGAGCGGCTTGTCGGGTTCGCGCGGCTGGTGGGCCAGTTGGAGGCGATGGTCCAGGATTCCGGCGATCCGACGGACTTCGACGCCCGTGCCTGGATGGCGCGCTGGCTGACCGAACCGTTGCCCGCGTTCGGCGGCGTTCGGCCGGCCGACCTGGTGGACACGATGGAAGGGCAAGGCTTGGTTTCCGCGGCCCTCGCGCAAATTCAAAGTGGCGCCTACGCTTGAGCGTCACCGTCTGGCGGATCGCCACCGACACCAAAACCTACGAGGCCGACGATCTGTCAGGTGCCGGTGCGAAGGCGACGGGCGGGCGCTGGAATGCAGTCGGAGACGCCGTCGTTTACACGTCGGAGACGCAGGCACTGGCGTGCCTGGAGACCGTGGTTCACCTGAACGCCGGCGGCCTGCCGCTCAATCGCTATCTCGTCGCCGTTACGATCCCGGATGCCGTTTGGGCGATTTCCCGGCTTCAACCCGCCGGCGGTCTCCCCGTCGGATGGGACGCCGATCCGGCCGGCCGGGTGAGCATTCTGTTCGGATCGGCGTGGATATGGTCAGGAGCTTCCGCCGTGTTGCGCATCCCGTCCGTCATTGTCCCGGACGAATATAACGTGCTGATCAACCCGCATCATCCGGACAGCAGGGCCATTTCCGCCGTGAAAATTCGGAAATGGCTCTACGATCCGCGCCTGACGAAACTGGCGTGATTCGGGCCTACAGCGGCCCCAGTTTCCCCAGTTCCATCGCCTTGATCTGCAAGGCCAGGAACTTCGAGTTGATCCGGCATTGGCCCAGCCCGCCGGCGATGAACCACAGCCCCTCCTGCGGGGTGCGCTTGTACATGTTGTTCAGATCCCCGTTCTCGCCGATGCCCCAGACCTCGCCCAGACGTTCCACCATCGGTTCTCCCAGCGCGCGACGGACCAGTTCCATCTGCGGGTAATACCCGGTCGCCAGCACGATCACGTCGGCGGGCACAATGGAACCATCCTTCAGCAGCGCGCCTTCGGCGCAGAAGCGCTCGATCCGGTCGTATTGCAGCAGTCCGATCTCGCCCTTGATCATCAGCGCCGAACTGCCGGCATCGAGGTTGTAGCCACCCCCGCGCCGGAAATATTTCATCTGGTGGCCGGACAGGTCGTCGCCGATATCGTGCTTGAAGCCGATGCTTTTCAGGCCCGAAATCAGTTCCTTATCCAGCTCGATCATCCGCTGCACGACCGCCTTGTAGCCCTTGAGCTGCAACGGTGGCGTGGCGGCGGAAGCGACCAGATCGCAATCGTCCAGCAACCCGCCCTCATCCCACACCGCTTCGTTCAGACGCGCGCTGGGGTCGATCGAGACGACGGTGGTGGAGCCGCGCTGGATCAACGTCGTGTGCACGCCGTGGCTGTACATATCCATCGCGATATCGTTGGCACTGCTGCCGGTGCCCAGGATCAGGGCGTTCTTGCCCTTCCACGCCGCCCCGCTGTCGAAACCTTCGGAGTGGAAGACCTCGCCCTTGAAATCGTCCAGGCCCGGAACGTCGGGGATCATCGGGTAGGAGCTGACGCCGTTGGCGAAAACCAGATGTTTCGGTTTCACGACGCGAATGGTGCCGTCGCCGCGCTTGACCTCGGCGGTCCAGCATTTGTCGGAATCGTTCCAGGTGCCGCTGACAAACTCGGTGTCGGTCCAGCAATTGATCTCCATCGCGTCGGCGTAGAATTCGAACCAGTTCCCCAACATGTCCTTGGGAATGTATTTCGGCCAGGTCGGCGGAAATTCCATGTAGGGCAGGTGGTTCAGATGGATGGAATTATGCAGCGCGAGCGAATGGTAGCGCTTGCGCCAGCTGTCGCCGACATGCGGCCATTTTTCGACCACCAGTGTATCGACGCCGAGTTGGTTCAAACGAGCTGCGACGGACAGACCGGCCTGGGCGGCACCGACGACGAGGACGGTGGGTTCGCGGTCTTCGTAAGCGACGGCCTTGCGGCGCACATCGGCCCAGTTGGCGCCGCCGAAATTGCGGGAATAAGCCGCACCGGTGGGGCGGTTGTCGCCGATCTTCTCCTCATGCCCCGCGATGGATTGCAGCGTGGTGGAGATTTGCCACGCCTTCATGCCTTCGTTGGACGGCGACAACCGGACGATCCCGGCGCCGCGGCCGACGGCGGTTTCGAATTCGAAAATCGCCTCGATGGAGTCGGTGCCGAGGCGCTTGACGTTGCGCGGCTGCCGACGGTTCTGCGGGATGTGGAAGTTGCGGGCTTGCGTGCGTTCCTGTTCGGCCGCGAGCCGGCCGGCGATTTCGTCCTGGCCCTGGGTGGGGGTGTAATACCAGGTGAAGGCCAGGATATCGCGCCAGTGGGAGTCGGCGTGGAACAAGGCGGCGATGCGAGCCGTGTCGCGCGCGCTCAGTGCGGCTTCGAAGGCGGCGAGCCAATCGCCGGATTCATGCAAAGCTTGGCGGGCGGTCTGGAATTCCAGGTAGGCTTGGTCGAAATCGTTCATGGGGTTGGCCTCCGGGGCGTCGCGTTGGGGGGATTATCGGCTGGCCCGGCCGGTGTGTCCATGTGGACCGCGGCAGCCCTATCGGCGCGAAGCCCTACCGAGGCACAATCCCGCAATCCACATTATAAGTCTGCCCCGTAATATTCCGCGCCCCCGGCCCCGCGAGAAAAACTGCCATAGCCGCCATATCCTCCGGCTCATTGGGCCGCCGCAACGGAATATCCTTCGTAAATACCCGTTCGGCTTCCTCCACGCTGATCCCCTGTTCCGCCGCCCGCTGCGCCAACATCGCCGTCACCAGCGGCGTCCGCGTCACCCCAGGACAAATCGCGTTCACATTGATATCGTGCCGAGCCAATTGTTGCGCAGCGGTATAGGTCAGGCTGATGACGGCGCCTTTGCTGGCGGCGTAGGCCGCGTTCGATGTGCCCGCAAATCCTTTCCCGGCAATCGAGGCGGTATTGATAATCCGCCCCGTCCGTCGCGGAATCATCTCTCGCGCCACGCGTTGCAGGCAGAAAAACACGCCCTTCGCGTTGACTCGATGGATGCGGTCCCAATCGGCCTCGGTCAGGTCCATGATATAGGCGCTGCGGGTCACACCGGCGTTGTTGATCAGAATATCGATCTGCCCGAACGCCGCGATCGCGGTCTTCACCATGGCATCGATCTCCCCGAGGTCCCCGACATCCGCGGCGACCCCGATCACTCGTTTCTGGCCCTGCGCCACCAGCTCCGCCGTTGCGTTCGCCGCCGCCGCATCGATATCTGCCGCCACGACGGCCGCCCCGGCCTCGGCCAGCGCCACGGCGCACGCCCTGCCGATTCCGCTGCCCGCGCCCGTAACCAATGCGACCTTGCCCGCCAATGTCATAGAACTGTTTCCTCTGCTTCCAGCGGAATCATAACCGACGTTGCCCACAACGGGAACATGCCCGTAAGATCGCGGCATGGCGATGCGCGGAAAATGCACCGGCACGGCGGCGAACTGCCACGTCGCGGCGGGTGAGCAATCGAACGTGATTTTCACGCTGCAACCGGAGGAGGATTTCGCGATCCTTCACACCTCCGGCAGCGGCGACGACTCCTGGCTGGCCGTGCGAAATCAAGCCGGCCAGACGGGCTATTTGCGCGCCAGCACGCCCATGACCACCACCGGATCGCTCGATCCCAGGCCTAAATCGCTGGGACCGGAAGAGTTCGCCCCGGACGGCGTACGGGACATGATGATCGGCGCAGCCTTCGCGGCGCTGGGCGTGTTCATGATGTTTTTCTTCACCGGTATCGGCCTCGACCCCGGCTTCGGAAAGCATTGGCTTGTGTTCGGATACGGCATCTACCGGTTCGGAAAAGGCATGTACAGCTACGTCGATCGCTAGGTGTGCAACCCAGGCGCCTCCTGCCCCGTCCGAGCGACATACTCCGTATAACCGCCATCGTATTGATGGATTCCGTCCGGCGTCAGCTCCAGCACCCGGTTCGACAAAGCCGCCAGAAAATGCCGGTCGTGGGACACGAACAGCATCGTGCCCTCGTATTCCGACAAGGCCCCGATCAGCATCTTCTTCGTATCGATATCCAGATGGTTGGTCGGCTCGTCCAGCACCAGGAAATTCGGCGGATCGAACAGCATCAGCGCCATGACCAGCCGAGCCTTTTCGCCGCCCGAAAGCACGCGGCAACGCTTGTCGATCTCGTCGCCGGAAAACCCGAACCCGCCCGCCAGAGCGCGCAACGATCCTTGGCCGGAACGCGGAAACGCCGATTCCAGCGTTTCGAACACCGTGCGCTCGCCGTCCAGCAAATCCATCGCGTGCTGGGCGAAATATCCCATCTTCACGCTGCCGCCCAACACGACGGAGCCCGTGTCCGGCTCCGTTTCCCCCGCCACCAGCTTCAACAACGTCGATTTCCCGGCGCCGTTCACTCCCAGCACGCAGCATCGTTCGCGACGGCGCACCAGCAGATCCAGACCCTGATAAATCACCCGGTTGCCGTAACGCTTATGCACGCCGCGCAAATTCGCCACATCCTCCCCCGACCGAGGCGCCGGCGGAAATTCGAACCCCAATGTCTGCCGCCGCTTCGGCGGTTCCACCCGGTCGATTTTATCCAGCTTTTTCACCCGGCTTTGCACCTGCGCCGCATGCGACGCCCGAGCCTTGAAACGCTCGATGAAATTGATTTCCTTGGCCAGCATGGCCTGCTGCCGCTCGAACTGCGCCTGCTGGTGCTTTTCGTTCAACGCCCGCTGCTGTTCGTAGAACGCGTAATCGCCGGAAAAGGACGTCAAAGTCCCCCCGTCGATCTCGATGACTTTATTGATAATCCGGTTCATGAATTCCCGGTCGTGCGACGTCATCAGCAAGGCGCCGTCGTACCCCGCCAAAAACTGCTCCAACCAAATCAGACTCTCCAAATCCAAATGGTTGCTCGGCTCGTCCAGCAGCATGACATCGGGACGCATCAGCAGAATGCGAGCCAGCGCCACACGCATTTTCCAGCCGCCCGACAGCGTGCCGACATCGCCGTCCATTGTCTCCTGCGTGAAGCCCAAGCCGTCCAACACCTCCCGCGCCTTGCCTTCCAGCGCGTAGCCGCCGAGTTCCTCGAAACGCGCCTGAACCTCGCCAAAGCGGTCGATGATGGCGTCGAGGTTATCGGCCTGATCCGGGTCGGCCATCGCCGCTTCCAGCTTCGCCAGTTCGGCCCCCACGTCGCTGACCGCGCCCGCGCCGGCCATGACTTCCGCCACCGCGCTGCGGCCGGCCATCTCGCCGACATCCTGGCTGAAGAAGCCGATGCTGACGCCGCGATCGACCAGCACCAGACCCTCATCCGGTTCCTCGTCGCCCTTGATCATGCGGAACAGCGTGGTTTTGCCGGCGCCATTGGGGCCGACCAAGCCGATTTTCTCGCCTTTCTGGAGCGCGGCGGTCGCCTCGATAAAGACCAGACGGGTGCCGTTCTGCTTCGTGATGTTGTCCAGGCGGATCATGGGGCCTCGGTTTGGGGGCGGTTGCGGCGCGCTTATAGCGCCTGCCCAGCCGGAGGCCACCCGAGTATCGCGAGCACGATCAGCAAAGCGGCATTGACCGCCAGCAACGCCGGACTCCAGACCGCCACACGCCGCCGCCAGCGTTGCCCCGCGAGTTGCCCGGCGATCCCAACAACCAGCAGGGTCGGGGCGGTGCCGAGCCCGAAGGCCAGCATGCCAAACGCGCCCGTCGCGGGATCGCGGGACGCGGCGGCGACGGCCACGGCCGTGTATAACAACCCGCACGGGAGAAACCCCAGCGCGACACCCAGCCCGAACGCGTTACCGCGCGCACGGGCGGCGAGCCACGACACGCCCCGCCGCATCCCCGGCACCTTCACAGATCCCCAATGCACCCCGGCCGCTCGGCATAAAAATAACGCCGCCGCGAACAGCAGCAGCACCGATGTGCTCCACCGGGGCAGCAAAACCAGCGCGCCGCCGCCGGCAATGGCGCCCAGCAGCATATAAGTCGTCAGCCGCCCTAGGTGATAAGGCAGCAACGCCCCCGCGCCGATCCGCTGCCAGATACTGAAACGCGCAACGGGAATGTCGGCCATCCGGTCCGCCACCTGTCCCAGCACGAACCCGCCGCACATCGCGCCGCAATGCATCGGCCCGCCGATCAACCCGGCCAGGAACAGTCCCGCGACCGTCCCGCCGGACGCTGGGACCGAACCACACCATGCCGTGAGCGTATCCAGGATCATACGGTCCGCTACCCATACGGATTTGCGACGGCATTGATCTGTATCAATGCTGCGATGCGAAAAACTGCGAGTCTCCCCCCGGGTTCGAACCCAGGAGGGATTGGGTATGGAAGTCGAGACAGGCGACCTGATTGTGGGCGTGGCGATGGTGGTGTTTGGGCTGATCGGCCTGACATTGGCCGCGGGCGCCACGGACAATGAGATGTACGTCTTTGGGCTGTCACTGACCGCGTTCGCCGCGGTCTTCGGTGTCGGCCTGATCCGCCGGCATTACGACAAGGCCGAAGCCTATGCACGCAAGGAGAACGGGCATGGCTAACGCTGTCGAATACAATGACGACGTCGTCAAAAAATTCGTCATTGCCTGCGTTTTCTGGGGCGTGGTGGCGTTTCTGGTGGGCGTCGTGCTGGCATCCCAGCTCGCGTGGCCGGAGTTGAACCTCGGCCTGTCCTTCACCAATTTCGGGCGTCTGCGGCCGGTGCACACCTCGGGCGCGATCTTCGCGTTCGGCGGATCGGCGCTGTTCGCCACATCCTTCTACATCGTTCAGCGCACCTGCCACACTCGTTTGTTCGGGGGGGAGGCGCTGGCGAATTTCATCTTCTGGGGCTACCAGTTTTTCATCGTCATGGCGGCCTTGTCGTACGTCATGGGATACAGCCAGGGTCAGGAATACGCCGAACCGGAATGGCATCTGGATATTTTCCTGACGGTGGTGTGGGTGTGCTACGCGGTGGTGTTCATCGGCACCATCATGAAACGCGAGGAACCGCATATCTACGTCGCCAACTGGTTCTTCATGGCGTTCATCCTGACGATCGCGGTGCTGCATCTGGGCAACAACTTGGCGATGCCGGTGTCGTTGTTCACCGCGAAAAGCTACAACGTCGCGTCCGGCGTGCAGAACGCGATGATCCAGTGGTGGTACGGCCATAACGCGGTGGGCTTCTTCCTGACCGCCGGGTTCCTGGGGATGATGTACTATTTCATCCCGAAAGCCGCCAACCGCCCCGTTTACTCCTACCGTATCTCGATCGTGCATTTCTGGTCGCTGGTGTTCATGTATATCTGGGCCGGCCCCCACCATCTTCACTGGACCGCACTCCCCGATTGGACACAAACGCTCGGCATGGCGTTCTCGGTCATGCTGTGGATGCCCTCCTGGGGTGGGATGATCAACGGCATCATGACCCTCTCCGGTGCCTGGGATAAATTGCGCACCGATCCCGGCCTGCGCTTCTCGGTCACCGCCGTCGGCTTCTACGGCATGGCGACGTTCGAGGGGCCGGTGATGTCCATCCGCAGCGTCAACGCCTTGTCGCACTATACGGATTGGGGCATTGGCCACGTGCACTCCGGTGCCTTGGGCTGGGTCGCCTTCATCACCTTCGGCGCACTGTATTATCTGGTGCCGGTGCTGTGGAAACGCGAGGGCCTGTATTCCACCAAGCTCGCATCCTGGCACTTCTGGATCGCGACCCTGGGGATCGTGTTCTACATCACCTCCATGTGGGTCGCGGGGATCATGCAGGGGCTGATGTGGCGCGCCTACGACGCCTTCGGGTTCCTGCAATATTCCTTCTCGGAATCCGTCAGCGCCGTGCACCCCTATTACGTCATCCGGATGTTGGGCGGCGTGCTGTTCCTGACGGGGATGCTGATCATGGTTTACAATCTGATCCAAACAGTGCGGGGGCCGGCACGTCAGTCCGTATCCCCGATGATGGCGGAGGCATAAGACGATGTTCATTCGCCATGAAACCCTGGAGCGCAACGCGTTCCTGATGCTGGTCCTGACCCTGCTGGTCATTTCCATTGGCGGTATCGTCGAGGTGATCCCGCTGTTCACCATCGAAACCACCGTCGAACACGTCACCGGGGTGCGGCCTTACACACCGCTGGAATCCCGGGGACGCGACATCTACGTCCGCGAAGGCTGCTACACCTGCCACAGTCAGATGATCCGGGCACTGCGCGACGAGGTGGAACGCTATGGCCACTACTCCATCGCGGCGGAGAGCATGTACGACCATCCGTTCCAATGGGGATCCAAACGCATCGGCCCCGATTTGGCCCGTGTGGGCGGCAAATACTCCAACGACTGGCACTACGCGCATATGGCCAATGCCCAGAGCATGGTGCCGGAATCGCTGATGCCGCATTACGCCTTCCTGGCCGAAACGCCGCTCGACCTCGACGATCTGCTGCCGCGCCTGAAAGCGCAACGGGCCGTGGGCGTGCCATATACGGATGAGGAACTGGCCAACGCGCGGGCCGATCTGCTGACGCAGGCCGATCCGGCCGCGGATAACGCGGCACTGCTGAAACGCTACCCGAAAGCCGTGCAGGTCGGTCGCGGCGGCGCCGAACCCACCGAACTCGACGCCCTCGTCGCCTACCTCCAGGTGCTCGGCACCATGGTCGACTTCGCCGATCCCGCCAACGAAAACCTGCGCCAGTAGGAGGCCGAAATGATGGATATCGTTCTCTGGCTTCAACACCACTCGGTCATTCTGATGGGCTTGGTTTTCATGGGCATCCTGGCAACGACGTTCTGGCCCGGCAGCAAAGCCACATTCGACAAAGCCGCCCACATCCCGCTCGACGACGACCGTTAAGGAGCTCCGATCATGCCGACCAAAATCGAGAAGGACTCCGTCACCGGTCAAATGACCACGGGTCATGAGTGGGACGGATTGAAGGAACTCAACCGTCCGCTGCCTAAATGGTGGATCTATATTTTCTACGCCACGATCGTCTGGGCGCTGGTCTGGTTCGTGCTGTATCCGTCCATTCCCGGCCTGCACGGATATTTCCATGGCACCACGGGATATTCCCAGCGTTCGGCCGTGGACCAGGATGTCGCCGCCGTGACGAAGCAACGGTCCGCCTACATGGACCGCGTCAAAGCGCTGTCGTTCGATGCCATCCGCAAGGACCCGCAATTGCTCGCGGTCGCGCAAACCGCCGGCAAGATCGCCTTCGCAAACAACTGCCAGCCCTGCCATGGCGCCGGCGGCGGCGGCAATCCCGGCTATCCGGCGCTCGCGGCCGGCAACTGGATTTGGGGCGGTACGTTGGAAGATATCCAGCAAACCGTCACGTTCGGCGTTCGCAGCGGCCTGGATGCCGCGCGCAACGGCCAGATGCCTCGGTTCGGGGTGGATGGCATGCTGAAGCCCGAGGAAATCGGTCAGGTCGCGGCCTACGTCATGACCTTATATGGCAAACCGGGCGGCAATACCGTGGCGGGCGAGAAACTGTTCGCCGAAAATTGCGCGGCGTGCCACGGCGAAAAAGGCGAAGGCAAGCGTGAGGTCGGTGCCCCGCGCCTGGCCGGACGGGCGCACTTGTATGGCGACGACGAAGCCACCGTCGTCGCGCAGATCAAGAACCCGCGTTTGGGTATGATGCCGAACTGGAACGCACGCCTCGATGAAGCCACCATCAAGAGCGTCGCACTCTACGTGCATGCTCTTGGCGGCGGCGAGTAGGGGACAGCGCGTGGCAAAAATCGGCCAAGCCGAGCGCGTCAGACAGCTGGAGGCAGAAGAGGCGGGCGACCACCTCTTCGCCAACCGGGTCCGTGTCTACCCCAAGTCTGTCAAGGGACCCGTGCGGCGCTTCAAATGGGGCGTGTTGATCTTCTGTCTGACGCTTTACTATGCGTTGCCCTGGTTGCGCTGGTCTCGCGGTCCGGGCCAGCCCACCCAGGCGATCCTGCTCAGCATCTGGCACGAGCGGTTCTATTTCTTCAATCTCGAGTTCTGGCCGCAGGATATTTACTATCTGACCGGCCTGCTGATCATGGGGGCGGTGGCGCTGTTCCTGGTCACCAGCCTCGCCGGCCGGGTCTGGTGCGGCTACACCTGCCCGCAGACCGTGTGGACCGATCTGTTCATGTGGGTCGAGCGTATCCTCGAAGGCGATCGAAACGAACGCATGAAGCGCGACGCCGCGTCGATGTGTTTCGATACCGTCTGGCGTAAATCCTTGAAACATGCGGCCTGGGTGTTCATCGCGTTTTGGACCGGTGGCGCCTGGATCATGTACTACGTCGATGCACCGACGGTGACAGTCGAATTCTGGACAGGAACGGCATCGACGGAGGTGTATTTCTTCACCTTCCTGTTCACCGCCACCACCTATCTGCTGGCCGGCTGGGCGCGCGAACAGGTCTGCACCTACATGTGCCCCTGGCCCCGCTTCCAGTCCGCGATGCTGGACGAGCAGAGTTTTACCGTCACCTATCAGGCATGGCGTGGCGAGCCTCGGACTCGCGGCAAACGCGCGAACAGCGCCGGCGGCGACTGCGTGGACTGCGGCGCCTGCGTCACGGCCTGCCCCACCGGCATCGACATCCGCGACGGTATCCAACTGGAGTGCATCAACTGCGGCCTGTGTATCGATGCCTGCAACCATGTGATGGCGCGCACCGGGCGGCCGGGTTGGCTGATTACCTGGGATACCCTGGCGGATCAGGCGTCCAAAGCCGCGGGCACGCATACGCCGTTCCGTTTCCTGCGGCCGCGCACCATTATCTATCTGACGGCGCTGATCGTGGCCGCGGGAGTCATGACGACGGCGCTGGCGTTGCGGCCCGGCATCGGTCTGTCGGTGCAGCACGATCGTGCCCCGCTGTTCGTGCGGCTGGCAAACGGCGATTTGCGGAACGGCTACACGGTTAAGATTGTGAACAAAGCCTGGACCCCCGCGAATTTCGTGCTGACCACGCCCGGTCTGGCCCGCGCGGCGCTGACCGAGGCGGAACGTACCCAGACAGCGGCCAGCCAGTTGGAACTGGTCGTGGAGGCAGACTCTGTCGGCACCTTCCGCGTCTTCGTCACCGGGCAGCCGGCGGGGGCGACCGACGGCTCTCAACCCGTCGATTTCCATCTGCGCAACACCGCGACCGGGGAGCAGACCGTCTACCACTCGGTTTTCATGAGCCCTACCAACGGAGCCAAGCCATGACGCAAACATCCCTCTGGCGCTTTTTCCCCTGGACGATCGCCGCCGGCATGGCGGTGGTGATCGCGGTGAATGTGGGCATGGTCACGGCAGCGCTGCATACCTTCCCCGGCAAAGCCACGGGCGGGGAGGGGTTCGATCTTTCCAACCGGTACAACGCGCTGATCGTTCGGGTGCAGGCGGAGAATGCCCTGGGGTGGACCGCGGTGGCACAGGCCGATCAAGGCGCACGCCCCGTGCTGACCTTGCGCGATGCGGAGAACCGGCCTTTGGCAGCCGCGCGTATCGTCGCGACCGCGGAACGCCCCGTCGGCGACCCGCGCACCACCGTAATCGCGTTTCGGGAGACGACCCCAGGCTTGTACGCCGCCGACACGACGCTCCCGGAGCGCGGCCAATGGGACCTGATGTTCACCGCCAGTGCCGGAGGTCATGACCTGACGGCGACGCGGCGGATCTTGGTTAAGTGAGCGGCCCCACTTTCTCTGCCGTCCCTCTCGCGAGGGGAGGGGAGGGTCTTTTCCCGGCGACAATCGCCTGCGTCCATTGCGGCCAAACCGCCCCAACCGGTGAACGCTTCTGCTGCCCAGGCTGCGCCGTCGCCTTCGACACCATCGAGCGGCTTGGCCTTGGCCGCTACTACCGCCAGCGGTTGCTCGACCCTGCCGCGCGCGCGCCTCGCCCCGAACACGACACCGATCTCGACCTGACGCGCTACACCGTGGCGAACCCGGACGGCACCCATACCCTGTCCCTCGCCGTGGACGGGTTGCAATGCGGTGCCTGCGTCTGGCTCATCGAAACCGTCCTGGCGAGAGACCCCGCCGTCACCGCCGCCCGCGTCAACATGACCAGCCGCCAGCTCAAACTGACGTGGAGCGGCCCCGCCGAGGACGGCGCAAAACTGGTCGGACTGGTCAGCCAACTCGGCTACCGACTGGTCCCTTTCGACGCCCAGGCGCTTGCCGGCGCGCGCGACATCGCCGGCCAGAAACTGCTGCGAGCCCTGGCGGTCGCCGGGTTCGCCGCCGGCAACGTCATGCTGATCTCCATCGGCCTCTGGGCCGGAGACGCCGCCGGCTGGCTCGCGGGCATGGGGCCGGCGACGCGGGACCTGTTGCACTGGGCCTCCGCCCTGATCGCGCTGCCCGCCATCGCCTATGCCGGCCGGCCGTTCTTCGCCTCCGCCGCCGCCGCGTTGCGCCACGGGCGCACCAACATGGACGTCCCCATCAGCGTCGGCGTCGTCCTGATCACGACCATGAGTCTGATCCAGACTTTTGCCCATGGCCGCGACACCTACTACGACTCCGCCGTCGCGCTGCTGTTCTTCCTGCTGGCCGGCCGCGTTCTGGATCATCGCGCCCGCGGCCAAGCTCGCGCCACCGCCGAACAACTGCTGACCCTCCGAGCGGCGGATGTGGCGGTGCTCTGCCCCGACGGCACCACCGTCCGGCGTCCGCAACAGGCCGTGATGCGTGGCGACCGCGTGATCGCCGGCATGGGTGAGCGGATCGGCGTCGATGGCGTGGTGGAGCGCGGATCGGCGCCCCTCGACACCAGCCTCGTCACCGGCGAGAGCCGGCCCGTCATGGCCGCGCCCGGAACCGCCGTCTTCGCCGGCACGCTCAACCTGGGCGCGCCGCTGACAGTGCGGGCCACCGCGACCGGCGACGCCACCCTGCTGGCCGACTGCGTCCGTCTGATCGAGGCCGCCGAGGCCCGCCGGTCCCGTTTCGTCATCCTCGCGGACCGCGTCGCCCGCTTCTACGCCCCCGCCGTGCATCTGACGGCCCTGCTGACCTTCCTCTGCTGGTATCTCGCCTGGGCCACACCGCTGGGCGAGTCCCTGCTGATCGCCTGTTCGGTGCTGATCGTCACCTGCCCCTGCGCTTTGGCGCTGGCGGTGCCGGTGGTGCAGGTCATCGCCACGTCCCGCCTGTTCCGCCAAGGCATCCTGCTGAAATCCGGCACCGCGCTGGAGCGGCTGGCGGAGGTCGATACAGTCGTCTTCGACAAGACCGGCACCTTGACCGAGCCCTCGCTGAAACTGGACATGGACGGCGTATCCAAATCCGACTTGACCGAGGCCGCCGCTTTGGCCGCCAGCAGCCGCCACCCTCTGGCACGCGCGCTCCTCATCGCCTCCGGCCCGGTCGTGGCGGCGGGCGACGTGACCGAGACGCCGGGGCAGGGCCTGCGATCGCGCGACACCCGCCTCGGCAGCGCCGCCTTCTGCGGTGTGTCCTCCCTCATCTCCACCGACCAACCCGAACTCTGGTTCACCCGTCCGGGCGCGCCTCCGGTGCGATTCGCGTTCACCGAACAGGCGCGTTCCGACGCCGTCCCCACCATCGCCCGGCTACGGAAGATGGGGCTGTCGGTGCGGATCGTGTCGGGCGACCACCCCGCCGCCGTGGCGAAAATCGCCGCCGCCCTTGGGATCGAGCAATGGGACGCCGGCTGCTCCCCGGTCGAAAAGGTCCGCACGATCGAAGCCATGCGGGGCCAGGGCCACCGCGTCCTCATGGTCGGGGACGGCCTGAACGACGGCCCCAGCCTCGCCGCCGCCCACGTATCCGCCTCCCCGGCCACGGCGGCCGATGTCAGTCAGACCGTCGCGGACGTCGTCTTCCAGGGCACCAACCTCGCCCCCGTCGCCGCCATCGTCGAAACCGCCCGCCGCGCCCGCCGCACCATGCGCGGCAATCTGGCCCTCGCCCTGGGATACAACCTGCTCATGGTGCCTCTTGCCGTCGTCGGCTGGGTCACGCCCTGGCTGGCGGCGGCGGCGATGTCAGGATCGTCCCTGCTGGTGATGGCCAACAGTTTCCGCATCGGGCGGCCGCAATGACCGTTATCCTCTACCTCCTGGCTGCCAGCCTCGTCCTGGGCGGCGGCGGCTTGGCCCTGTTCCTCTGGTCCCTCCGCGCCGGCCAGTTCGAGGATCTGGACGGCGCCGCCAACCGCATCCTGTTCGCCGAGGACGACGAATAGCCAAGCCGCTTCCCCTGGGTGTAGGCTTCCCGCCAAGATCGCCGAACGCCCCGGAGGACGTCCCATGGCCAAAATAACCGTGCCCGTCGAAGCCACGCACATCATGATGTTCGCCCGCTCCATCGGCGATGAGAACCCGGTCTATCACGACGCCGAAAAGGCCCAGATGACCGAGGTCGGCGGCCTGATCGCGCCCCCGACCTTCCTGACCTCCGTCGCGCAATTCGACCCCGATGGCGCCCGCCCCCGCCAGGGCCAGCCCTGGTTCGGTTCGGGCAAGACCCCCAGCGGGGTGGAGGGCAAAGCCGCCTCCGCCGGCCGGCTGAACGCCGAACAGCACTTCGAATATTTTCGAGCCGTCCGCCCCGGGGAAGTCCTGACCGCCGAAACCCGCCCCGGCACCACCTGGGAACGCCAGAGCAAACGCGCCGGCAAGCTGCTGTTCTCCGACCGCATCACCGAGTTCCGCGACGCCGGCGGCGCGCTCGTCGTCACCCTCCGCAGCGTCAGCGTCCGCACCGAACGGCCGGTGGCGCCGGCCTAAACCGCCCACCCAATCCAGTCGCAAAACGCCCTGCCCATCACGAGGTCCAGATCGGCGCCCTTCAGCCAGGGCAGTTCCTCGGTGAACAAAGTCACGCACTGCCGCCACGAGCAATGCATCCGGGTGATATCCGTCCCCCAGAACATCCTTCTCGGCCCGAACGCGTCGAACACCCGATGCAGCGCGTCGTGGATGCTAGGGAACGGGTAGGGATCGCGCACGTAGCCCGGCTGCCCCGTCGCCTTCACCGCGATGTTCGGGTGCTGCGCCAGCGCCAGCAGTTGGTCCAGATTGCGGTAGGCACTCTCGGCCCCGTCCGTCCCCGGCGGCACGCCCATGTGATCCACGCTCAACCGCAGGCCGGGATGCCGCGCCGCGATCTCTCCCACTTTCGGCAGGAACGCCCCGGCGGCGAGCGACACCGGCAGCCCCAACCGCTCCGCCACCGGCCAGAGCCAGTCCAGAGTCCCATCCGCCGGCCACGACCGCGACCGAGGATCGGAGAAATAGAATCGTAGCCCCTTCATCCCCGGCCGCTGCTTCCATGTCTCCAGCTTCGCCCGCTCCTCCGGCTGGTCCAGATAGACCCAGCCCATGATCCCGAACCGGTCCGGATGCGCGGCGGCGGCCTCGACCGCCAACTCATTCGAATCCGGATCCCACATCACCGGATGCACCACCGCTCGGCTTATGCCCGCCGCGTCCATGTCGCGCAGGGCTTCGTCCATGAGGTAGGGCGTCTGACGGTGCTGCGGGGACGGGTTCCCCTTGGCCCAGAGGTGGATTTGCGCATCGGCGATCAACATGGATTTTTTCTCGCGTTGGTTGGGACGGTGGGAGACAGACTATCGTCGCGGACGGGGCCGCGCGCCAGCCGCTCACGGCGCGGGGGGGGGTTGGACCTGACGCATCGCGACAAGCTGAGGCGGGCAACCCGTGAGAGGAAGCCGGCAGATGGAATGACGCTCCCCATTCTTGTGGCGAACCGCCGACTCCGGCATGATCGGGCCCTCACCTAATCGGGGCCATGATGATCCACTCCCAGAAACCGACGGCTGGGGCACTTGCCCGCGCGCTTATCGTGGCGTTGGCCGCTCTGCCGATCGGTGCTCAGACGTGGGCACAAACCGCACCGGCCGACCCCGTGGTCGCGACCGTAGCCGGCGAGCCGATCCGTCTGTCGGACGTGCGCGACGCCATGGCCGGTTTGCCGGCGCAGGCGCAGCAAATGCCGCCGCAAACCGTCTTCCCCTATGTGCTGGATCAGATCGTCGATGCCCGTATCCTGGTGCAGGCCGCCCGCAAGGCCGGTCTGGACAAGGACCCGGCTGTACAGCGCCAGATGGCCGCGGCGTCCGAACGGGTTCTGCAGACCGCCATTCTGCACCGCGAAATCGACCCGCTGCTGACCGACGCCGCGCTCAAGGCGCGCTTCGACAAGGACAACGCCGGCAAAGTGGGCGAGGAAGAAGTACACGCCCGCCACATCCTGGTGGAAGACGAGGCGACCGCGAAGAAGGTCACCGCCGAGCTCAAGAAAGGCGGCGATTTCGCGGCTCTGTCCAAGCAATACAGCAAGGACCCCGGCGCGTCCGCGCAGGGCGGCGACCTCGGCTTCTTTAAGAAGGGCGACATGGTGCCGGAGTTCTCTGTCGCCGCCTTCGCGTTGAAGGACGGCCAGATCACCGACGCGCCGGTCAAGACGCAGTTCGGTTATCATATCATCCAGCGCATCGAACGCCGCGTGGCGGCGCCGCCGTCCTTCGAGGAATCGCGCGACGAGTTGCGCCAGAAGGTGGTGCAGGAAACCGTCCAGGCCGCGGTTGCCAAGGCCCGCGTCGGCGTGGCGGTGGAGAAATTCAACATGGACGGTTCGGCGCGCAAGGCGACCGATCTCGCCGAACCCCCGCCCGCGAAGTAACCAAAACCCTACCGAGGAAGACCGAGATGACCACTGCCGTTTCCCCGCTCGCCGTTGCTTTGCCCGCGCTGCCGCCGCTCGCCGGCGTTCGCCTGGGTGCCGCCGCCGCCGGCATTCGCTATAAAGGGCGAACGGATCTGGTGATGATCGAAGTCCCCTCGGGCAGCACCGCCGCCGGGGTGTTCACCACCAACAAGTGCCCCGGCGCCCCCGTCGATTGGTGCCGCACCGCCTTGAAGGGCGGCAAGGCGCGTCTGGTCGTGGTGAACGCCGGCAACGCCAACGTCTTCACCGGCAAGGCCGGCACCGAGGCCTGCGCCGCGACCGCCGCCGCCGCGTCCAAGCTGGTGGGCTGCCCCGCGAAGCAGGTGATGGTCGCCTCCACCGGCGTCATCGGCGAGATTTTGCCGCACGAGAAGCTCACCGCCGCGCTGCCGGCCTTGTATGAAACGTTGTCGGAAGACAACTGGGAAGCCGCGGCGCGTGGCATCATGACCACCGACACGTTTCCGAAAGCCTGCACCCGCACGGTGAAAATCGGGGACGCCGAGGTTCGGATTACCGGTATCGCCAAGGGCAGCGGCATGATCGCGCCGGACATGGCGACGATGCTGTGTTTCATCTTCACGGATGCGAAAATTCCCGCGCCCGTGCTGCAATCCCTACTGAAAAAGGGCGTGGACGCCACGTTCAACTGTACGACGGTGGACAGCGACACCTCCACGTCCGACACCGTCATGCTGATCGCGACCGGCCAAGCCAAGCACCCGCGCGTGCCGGCCGAAGGCGGGCGCATCCTGTCCGATTTCGCCAAGGCGCTGAATGAGCTGCTGCTCGACCTCGCGTTGCAGGTCGTGCGCGACGGCGAGGGCGCGCAGAAGCTGGTCCGCATCGACGTCACGGGTGCGAAGACCGCGAAATCCGCCAAGCGCATCGCCATGGCGGTGGCCAACTCCCCGCTGGTGAAGACTGCCATCGCCGGCGAGGACGCGAACTGGGGCCGTATCGTCATGGCCGTCGGCAAGGCCGGCGAACCGGCGGATCGCGACAAGCTGTCTATTGGCGTCGGCGGCACCTGGATGGCCAAGGACGGCGGCGTTGTGCCGGGCTACGACGAAACTCCTGTTGTCGCGCACATGAAAGGCAAGGAGATCGATATCGCCATCGACATCGGTCTGGGCAACGGCAAAGGAACCGTATGGACCTGCGACCTGACGCACGGCTATATCGACATCAACGGTTCGTACCGGTCGTAAAGGAAACGCCATGAAAACCCTGAAATCCGCGGCCCTCGCGGCCGTGTTGCTCGCCACCACCGCGCTGTCGGCGCTCGCCGCCGATGCGAAACATTACAGTTTCGGCTACGACCAGCCGCACACCACCGCCTATGGCGTCGCGGCCGACCTGTTCGATGCCAAGCTGCGCGAAGTGTCCGGCAACACCATGACGATCGACCAGTTTCCTGGCGGTCAGTTGGGCCAGGAACCGCAGATGCTGCAAAAGGTGCGCACCGGCGACATCGATTTCATGATTTCGTCCACCGCCAACGCCGCGACCGTGTCGCCGCAATCCGGCGTGCTGTCGATCCATTACATCTTCCGTTCGGAAGAACATCTGGTGCGTGCCATCGCCGATCCCCGGCTGGTGGCTGCCGTGCGCGACATGTTCGCCGAAACGGTGAAGGACGCGCATGTGCTGACGCTGGCCACGATGGGCTTGCGTAACATCTACAGCAAAAAAGAGGTTCACAGCATCGCCGACCTGAAAAACGCCAAGGTCCGCGTGCAGGCAACGCCGACCGAGGACGCGATGTTCCCGGCCTATGGCGCGCAGACCATCCACATGCCGTTCGGCAGCGTCTACACCAGCCTGCAAACCGGCGTCGTCGACATGGCCGAGAACGGCATCAACGTCTTCGATTCCAACAAGCATTACGAAGTCGCACCCGTCATGTCCCTGACGGAGCATGAGGCGAACAACAACGTCGTCTGGATCAGCGACAAACTGTGGCAGACTCTCAGCGCCGACCAGAAGAAATGGGTCCAGGCCGCGGCTGACGAGATCGCCTTGAAAGAACCGACCGCCGCCGTCGGGCTGGAGCATAAATCCCTCGCCAAGCTGGAAAAGCTGGGCGTGAAATTCGTCAAGGACGTGGACAAGGCCGGCTTCATCGCCGCCGCGACCCCGTTGCAGGATAAAATCGCCGCCGGCCTCGGCGCGTCGGCGACCAAAATCCTGGAAATCTGCCGATCCATTAAATAGTCCGATGTCTGTTCCCATCGTTCAACAGACGGGCCGGCATTTGAAATGGCCGGCCCTGGACCCGCTCGAACGGGTCCTGATGATCCTGTGCGGCGTGTGCCTGACGGTGTTCACGCTCTCGACCTTCGTCGATGTCGTGACGCGCGAAAGCGGGCACGCGCTGCTGTGGCTGCAGGAAATCACTTCCGCGTTCTTCACCTACGGCATTTTCATCGGCAGTTCGGTCGCGACACGCCGGAACGATCATTTGTTCCTGTCGGCGCTGACCGAGAAAATGTCCGGCGCCCCTCGCCGGTTTTTCGAGGTTTTCAACCGGATGGTGGTTTTGCTGGTGGGCGTCGGGATGTTCGTGTTCGGCTGGCAGAATTTCGCGACCGGCTTCGGCAGCTTCCGCATGCCGTCGATGATGCCGATGTCGTATCTTTATGTTGCCATTCCGTTGTGCGGTGCGCTGGTGGCGCTGTTTTCGCTGGAGCAGATCGTGAACGGTTTGAAAAACGGGTTCCAGGGCGCGGATGACGCGGAACACGGGCGGGAAGTGGGCGTATGACCCTCTCCAACTCCGTCCTGCTCGCCGTCATGACGATTCTGTTCCTGACACTCGGCTACCTCGGCGTGCCCGTCGCCTTCGCGCTGATCGCGGGCGTGTTGGTGGGCACGATCTTCACGCCGATCACCCTGCAATCGATGATCGCCCAGCTGTTCAACGGCATCGATTCCGAAGCCCTGATGGCGATCCCGTTCTTCCTGCTGGTGGGCGAACTGATGACGTCCGCCAACGTCGTCATCCGCATTGCCGACCTGTCGCAGGCTTTGGTCGGCCATGTCCGGGGCGGACTCGCGCAGGTCACCACCGTCTTTTCCATGTTCTTCTCCGGCATGTCCGGTTCGTCATCCGCCGACGTCGCGGTCCTGTCCCGCACCATGGCCAAGCCGATGGCGCGCGAGGGCTACCGGCCCGAGTTCACCGCCGCGCTGATCGCTGCCGCGTCCACCATCGCCGCCTTGGTGCCGCCGTCGATCATGGCGGTGGTCTATGGCGCCATCGGCAACGTATCGATCGCCGGGCTGTTCCTGGCCGGCATCGTGCCAGGGTTCTTCATCGCCATCGGGCTGATGCTGTATTGCTACTTCTTCGGCCCCGCGGGTTTCCGACGCCCGCGCTCCACCTTCGGCCAGCTGGCGACCGCCGGCAAAGCCGCCGCGCTGCCGATGATGATCCCGGTCATCCTGCTGGGCGGCATCCTGAGCGGCTGGTTCACCCCGACCGAGGCCGGCGTTATCGCCATCGCATACATCTTGCTGATCGTCATCCCGTTTCTGAATCCCGGCCATCTGAAGAACGTGCCGAACGACTTCATCCATGCCGGGATGATCTATTCGCTCCCGATGATCACCATCGCCGCAGCCTCCGCCTTCGGCTGGCTGCTGGCCTATCTGCGCGGGCCCATCGTGGTCGCCGGCTGGATCAGCGGCTTCGCGGGCGACGACGCCCATATGATCATGTTCGCGCTGGTCCTGGTATTCGTCATCGTCGGCGACTTTATCGAACCTGTGCCCGCGATCATCATCTTCATGCCGGTGGTGAACCAGTTGACCGATCAGGCCTCGATCAACGCCGTGCACATGGGCGTGGTGCTGATCGTCACCCTGGCGTTCGGCCTGATCACGCCGCCGTACGGGTTGGCGCTGCTGATGGCGTCGAAGTTCCTCGATGTCCGGTTCTCGTCGGCCCTAAAAGCCAGCTTGCCGATCTACATCATCTTCTTCGCCGCCATCGCCTTCACGATCTTCGTGCCGGAGGTGGTGCTGTGGTTGCCGAAGCACGTGTTCCCGGAATCGGTCGGCTGCTTCAAGGCACCCGGTGGGACCGGGTATATTTGCCCATAAACCGGCATGTGACGAATTCGTTACCAGGTCAGCCTGACGACGGCGGGCCACGGGTGTGATATAGCAAGCAGGCAGCCCGAAACCCGGGTTGTCGCGTCACGCCAGGAAGGACGGTTCTCTTGCCCGACCGGATGGAGGTCGTACCGCTGGATCTGGATCCCCTCGCCGAACAATCGCGGCGGCGACGGACCCTGCTGCGCATCGCGCTCCCGCTCGGCGGTGTCGGTTTGATCGTCGGCTTCCTGCTCGGCATCGCTGTTTACGCCGACAGCGCCAACCGCGCCGGGGTGCTCGGACTGTCGGAGACATTGTTGTCCAGCCTGCGGGACCGGATCGCGTCCCAGGTTTCGTCCTATCTCGAACCCGCGTCCCACGCGATTCTGCTGGCGCAGAGCATCGTCGGCCGGGGCGGCGCCACCGACCGGGCCGAGGAAGCGCGTGTTCTGGCGACATCGGTCCTTCATGAAACGCCGCAGATCGCCAACGTGTTGTTCGCCGACGCCGCCGGCAATTTCATGCTCGTCCGCCGTGCGCCCGAAACCACGAAGGGCGGCATCGAAATCAAACATATCGGCGTGACGGCCGGGCACCGTGTCGTCGAATGGACGACACGCGACCGAGCGGGGGCCGTGGTCGCCCATCGCGAGGATCCCGAGGACGCTTACGATGCCAGGACTCGCGGCTGGTTCACCGGCGCGCGCGAATCCGACGACGTGTTCTGGACCGAGCCGTACATCTTCTTCTCAGAACGCGCGCCGGGGATCACCGCCGCGGTGCGCGGCCCGGACCCGGAACCGGACATCGTCGGGGTGGACATACGGCTGGACGCGCTGTCGCGGTTCCTCGGCGGCCTCGCCATTGGCCGCACTGGCCGTGCTTATATCGTGGCCGAGACCGGCGAAATGATCGCCGGCCCCGATCCCGCCAAAATCATGCGCCAGCGCGACGGTAAACCGGTTCCGGCGCATATCGACGACGTCGGCGATACCGATCTGATCGCGGGCTGGGATCATTTCCGCGTGAGCGGGCAGGGGACCCGAATCATCGAATCCAACGGCCGCCGCCTGATATCCATCGTCGTGCCGCTGACTGGCGCGGCGAACGATGCCAAAGGCTGGCTCTTGCTGATCACTGTGCCGGAGGCCGAGTTCAGCGGCTTCGTCACCGCCAACTCCCAGACCGCGGCGTTACTGTCGCTGGTCGTGGTGGCGCTCGCGATCGGGTTGGGCGTGCTGCTGGTGCGTCAGGGGCTGCGCGCCGACCGAGCGGATCGCGCGGTGGCGGAACGGTCGGAAGCAGTGCGACTGCAAAGTGCGGCCTTCGCGCGCATGACGACGGAAGCGGAGATGTTCGATGCCGCCGGCTCGCCGCCCGAAGCCCTGACGGAAACGCTGGCCGAGGCCACGGGCGCCCGCCGCGCGGGATTCTGGCGGATGGTGGAGGGCGACCGCATCCTGCGGTGCGAGGACAGTTACGAGCCCGCGACCAGCGGCCATGTCGGCGGTCTGGAACTGGCGCGTCAGGAAGTCCCCGCGTTGATGGAGGCTTTGTCCGCCGGAATGGAAATCGACGTGCCCGATGCGCGGGCGGACCGGCGTACCGCACCGCTGCACGCGATGCTGATGAAGCATCTCGGCAGCACCGCATTGTTCGTCGTCCCGGTGATGCATGCGGGGTTGAACCCAGGCGAACGGATCGCGGTTGGCGCCGTGTTTCTGGAAGATGCCCGCCGAGACCCCGCCGCGCGCGATATCGCCCGAGCCTGCGCGACGCTGATCGCGTTGCGTACCCCGATGTCGGCGACGCTCGCCGCCGAACCGGATGCTCGGCCGCGCCCACAGCCGGTTGCAGCGGTCGTAACAGCCGAACAGGAACGGGAATTCGACCCGGCTTTGACGGTTTATCGTCTGACCAATGCCGGTTTCGCGGCGCGGTCTTATCCGATGGTGGCGGTGCTGGTGCTGCGCTTGCCGGAAACCGCCATCGCGTTGGCCGCGCCGAACCCGGGGCAGGGACCGCCCGAGACATTGGCGCACACGATCGCCGCCGCCGCTCAGGACGCCGCCGCGACGCACGGCATCGGATATGTCAAAATGCTCGGTTCGCAGATTGTGGCGGCGGCCGGGATCGAAGACGGAGCCGCCACGGCTGCCGCGCGTCTGGCGGATATGGCGGTCGCGCTGCGGGAGCGCTGCGAAGCGCTGCTGGAGGATGTGGAGGACCCGGCGGCTTTCGCCATGGGCCTGGATGTTGGCTTGGCGCTGGGCGGGATGGTGGGCGCCGATCCCGGCATCTTTAACCTGTGGGGCGAAGCGGTGCGCGGCGCCGAGGCCTTGGCGGCCTCCGCCCCCGAAGGCGCGATTCAGGCCAGCGACAGCGCGTACGGGTTGCTGCGACAGGACTTCCTGTTTCGCCCGCGCGGCCGCTTCTTCCGTCCGGATATCGGTGAATCCCCGCTCTATGTGCTGGCCGGCCGGGTATGAGTCCGCGCGGCATCCTCGCGGCGATCGGCCGGCCGGCCAAGGCGCGGGTCGGATTCGTTCTGCAAACGATCGCCATGGCCTGGGGCGTGCTGCGGGAAGGCGCGCATCCCAGCACCTGGCGGCGTTCGGTGCGGCGGCGCTGCCGGATCAGCCTGACCCGCTCCGTGGCGGGGTCCCTCGGCACGGTCGTGGTGACGGGGTTAATCGTCGGTGTCGGATTGGTATTCGAAACGATATACTGGCTGCGGAACCTTGGGCAGGAGGCGCAGATCGGCCGTGTTCTGGTCGCCGTACTGATCCGCGAACTGACTCCGCTGCTGATCGGCATCATCCTGCTGGGCCGCGGCGGCATGGCCGCCATCTCGGAATTGGGGGAACTGGCGACCGAGGGAGAAGTCGCGGTGCTGCGCGCCGAGGGCATCGATATCTTCCAATACCTCGTGCTGCCGCGCGCCTTTGCGTTCGCGTTCGGCGGCTTCGCATTGGGCACGATGTTTGTCGTGACCGCGTTGGTCTCGGGCTTCGTGACGGGCAGCTTGACGGGCTCGGTCCACACATCGGTTCTGGTATTTCTGGACGATGTGCTGCGCGCGGCGACGGTATCGGACCTGATCGTCTTTCCCGCCAAACTGCTTCTAATCGGTCTGCTGATCGCCGTGGTCTGCTGCGCCACCGGCCTGGGTGCCGATGAGGCCGATACCGGGGCCGACCTGCTGCCGCGCGGCTTCACCCGGGGCATCACCGCGGTGCTGGCGATCACGCTTGTGTTGAGCGTGCTGCTGTGAGCGCGATACCGATCCTCGATCTGACCGGAGCACGGGCGGTCAGCGCGCTGCTGCCCTACGCGGCGTTGAACTTGACCGTATCCGATGGCGATTTCGTGCTGATCGAAATCCAGGAGCCGCGCAACGGCAGCGTGTTCGCCGATCTCTGCGCGGGTCTGGTGCCCATCGACGCCGGCTGTGTCCGATTCCTCGGCCGCGACTGGCAGACGACGCCGTACCGGCTGGCCAACGCGCTGCGGGGCCGCATCGGACGCCTGTTCCAGCAGCCTCTGCGCGAAGACACGCCGGATGTCGCCGCGCGTGTCCTGTTGGCGCAAACGTTCCACACACGCATCCCGGACGACGTGCTGCGGGCCGAGGCGACCGCTTTGGCCCAACGGTTCGGCCTTCCCGGTCTGCCCACGGGTCCCGCGAGGTTGCTGTCCGAAACGGATTTGCTGCGGGCGGCCTGCGTCAGGGCATTTCTGGGCGAGCCGCGACTCGTCGTGCTGGAAATACCCTCCGCGACGCAGGAGGACACGTTGTTGGACGCAGTGCTGAGCGAGGGCGCGGCCGCGCGCAGCCGGGGCGCCGGCGTGATCTGGCTGACGATGCCGGGTCCGGTCTTGCGCGACCGGTCGGTCATGCCGACGCTGCGCCTGCGGCTGAGCGATGCGGAACTGGCGCCGATTCGTCCCGGCAGGCTGGTGGACCAGGGGGTTCGGATATGAAGATCCTGCGAAACACCGACGAATGGGTCGGGCTGCTGGTGGTTGTCAGCGTCGTGCTGTTCGTCGCCGCCGCGCTGCATATCGGCGGCCTCAGCGGCTGGTTTCGCCCGGTCGTCAAGCTACAGGTGGTGCTCCCGGAAGGCGGCGGCCAGGGTCTCGCGGCGGGTTCGGATATCGAGGTGCTGGGCACGAAAGTCGGCTCCGTGAAGCGGATCGTCGTCGGCGCGAACCAAAAGATTTATGCCGATGCGGAACTGGAGGAACAGGCGAAAGGCTTCGTCCGCCGAGACAGCACCGCGGTGATCAAGAAAAGCTTCGGCATCGTAGGCGCGGCGTTGCTGGATATATCTCGTGGCAGCGGTGCCGAAATGGATTGGCATCATGCGGTGATCGAGGCGACAGCGGAACGGGCCCCGACCGAGAATATCGGGGCGATGATCGATGAGGTGAAAAAGAAGGTCTACCCGGCACTCGACGACCTCGGCCGCACGATCAAGGCGGCGGCGGAGATCGTGGAACGGATCAACCGCGGCGAGGGTAATGTCGGCCGCCTGCTGAAGGACGACGCGATCGCGGTGAAAACCGAGGAGATCGTGGCCAACGTGAAAATCATGTCCGATGAGCTGAAGGCCGAACTCGCCGCGATCCGGGGCCTGACGGATAAGGTCACCCGGCCCGACGGCGTGCCGGCATTGCTGAAGCGGATCGATGCGACCATGGCCTCGGTCCAGAAAGCGGCGCACGACTTGGCGGAAACGACACCGCACGCCCCGACGATTGCGCGCAATGTTGCCGGCGGCACCGCCAATCTGCCGGCCTTGCTGACCCAGACGCAACAGACGTTGGTGGAACTGGAAAAATTGGCGACCCAGCTACGCCACACATGGCCGCTGTCGGGCGCGGCGGCACCGGAGTCCAGGCGACTGCCGCCGGGGGATGTGAAGCCATGAAAAGGGCGGTCGTGCTGTTGCTGGCGGTGGTCGCGGGATGTGGCTCGCCACCCAAAGGCCCGCCGGAGGACGCGACGTTGTCCCGCTTCGCCCATGCCGGAGACAATGCCTACGCGCTGGAACACCCGGAGGAAGCGATCGGGCATTACAACTTGGCACTGGCGCGTGCCCGAGCGCGCGACGATGCGGCGGCGATTGCCGATGCGGGGTTCAATCTCGCGGCGTCGCAGCTGCGGGCGGGCAAGCCTCAGGAGGCGATCGATACGGTCGCCGAGTTGCGGGGGGAGCTGGCTTGGTACGGGCGGTCCGATCCGGCGTTGGATCTGGTGACGGCAACAGCGTTATTCCGCTTGAACGATTTGGCCAATGCCGATGCGATTGCCTCGGTTCTGACGGCGGGAAAGGCCGCCGATGTCGCTGATGCTGCTTGGTTTTTACGCGGCATGATCGCCGATGCACGCGGCGACCGCGCCGGGTTGGAACGAGCGGCGGCTTCCTTGTCGCCGCGCGCCGACGCGGCCGACATCGCCGAATTGCGCGCACGTCTCACCGCCGACGCGGCCCTGGCCTTGAAGTCCGCAGACGCTCGGCGGGACGTGCTGGATTATCGCGGCATGGCGCGGACGATTGCCCTGGCGGCGCAATTCACGGCGGATGCGGGGCGGGCGTCGGAACTATATCTGCGGGCCGGGATGAGCGCGGCGGCGCAAGGCGATAAGGACCGTGCACGGGCGTGGCTAACGCTGGCGCGGGACCGGGCACCGGATTCGGCCCGGCGGGCGGCGGCCGAGAAGGCGTTGCGGTGACCGGTGAGGCAAGGCCGCGGCGTGGACCGACAGGGATCGAGGCGATGGAACCCATGACACTGTCCGACAGGATTTTCGCGGAAGCGGACCAGACGTGGTTCGCCGCCGTCTCCGGCGACTGCAATCCGATGCACATGGATGCGCTGGCCGCCCGCCGCACCATGGCGGGATATCCGGTCGTGCATGGAATCCACATGCTGCTATGGGCGTTGGACAGCCTGTTCAAAACCCAACCCGACTTTCCGTTGCCGAACGCGATCAAGGTCGGGTTCGAGAAGATGGTCTATGTCGGCGACAGCGTCCGCGCTGTGACGATCGGTCACGATCCGGCCCGTCTGCGACTGGAGGTTCAGGTCGAGGATGTCGTCGCGCTCTCCTGCGACCTGACGTTTGGCGATTCCGTGCCCGAGGCTCGGACGATCCCGGACGGACCGCTTCTGTCGCCGGCCGAACCCTTGGACCTCACGTTCGAGGAGATGGAAGACGCAAGAGGCCGCGTCCCGCCGCCGCCGAGTCTGGCGCGGATCGTCGCCGCGTTTCCGTCTTTGACCGGCGTCCTCGGGGCCGAACGCGTGGGCACGCTGGTTTCGACGTCCTATTTGGTCGGGATGGTATGTCCGGGCCTGCACTCCATCTATCGCGGCCTCAACCTGACGCTGACGCCGGAAGGTGCCGGCGACGGGCTGCGCTTTCGGGTTCGGCATGCCGATGAGGATTACCGCTTCCTCCGCCTTGGCGTCGCGGGCGGTGGTCTGGCGGGCGATATCGATTGCAATGCACGCCCCGCGCCCGCCGCTCAGGCCGATATGGCCAAGATCGCCCAACATGTCGCCGCCGGCGAGTTCGCTGACGTCCATGCGCTGGTGGTCGGCGGGTCCCGCGGGCTGGGGGAAGTGGTGGCCAAGGCGCTCGCGGTCGGTGGCGCGCGCGTCACGCTGACCTATGCCGTCGGCATCGCCGATGCGGCGCGCGTGCGGGATGAGATCGTGGCGTTCGGGGGGCAATGCGACATCCTGCGCTACGATGTCCGCGAAGGCGCGGAGCAGCTGTCGGCCCTGCAATTGGTTCCCACCGCTGTATACTACATGGCTACGCCCGCGATCTTCCGGCGGGCGGGCATTGCCTATTCAGACGCCAAGTTCCAGGATTTCTTCCGCTTCTATGTCACCGGTTTCAGCGCGCTGTGCCAAGGGCTGGCCCGTCAAGGCGGCAAGGACATCGCGGTCTTCTACCCATCCTCCACCGCGGTGGAGGACCGGCCCGCGAACATGACCGAGTATGCCATGGCCAAGGCCGCGGGCGAGCTTCTGTGCGCCGACATGGCAAAGTTCGAGAAATGGCGTCGTATCGTGGTGCGCCGCCTACCACGCCTGCCAACGGATCAGACCGCTACCTTGTTCGAGGCCGAGTCCGAAGACCCGTTACTGGCCATGCTGCCGATTGTCCGGGACATGCATCGCTAGCCGCCGTTCGCGACTGTCCGGCAAATCTTCTCCCAGCTTGCAATGGGCACATTGTCCGCGGCGGAGACTTTCGCGTCCCACTCGACGTAGCCGCTCCAGAGGCCGGGTTCGACCTCGGTGACCGTTCCCGGCTCGCAACCGGGACTGGAGAGGCGCACCGCGATCAGACGGTTGGCGGGGTTGTACTTCTTTACGCAGGCACCCATGCGCGCGATGTCGGCGTCCGTCATGCGGAACTGCCATTCCTTGAACACCAGGATTTTCTCGGCGTCCTCCAGCGTTTCCAACAGGCTTCGGCGCAGGAACTGGATGCGCTTATGGGCGGTTTTCAGGAGTTCTTCCGTGTCGACCGAACCGATCTTCGCGTAGAGGTGCAGGGAGAAGTTGGGCGTCTGCACGTCCCAGTCCTGGTTCGGGCCGGGAATCAGATACAGGTTCGCGATGTCCTGTATTTCGGCGAATTCGTTCTCGAGGCTGGCGATCAGCCCCTCGACCGCGATCGCTGGCCAACGCAGCAAGCCCAGCGGTTCGGCGCCGTGGTAGCGCTGCACCAAGCCGAACTCGCAGTTCGCGCCCAGGCTTTCGAAGCCCTGGTAGAAAGCCTGATCTTGGGGAGGATTCATGACCGTGCGTCCGGTCAGGCGGCCTGTTTGGCGCGGATCAGCGCGACGATCTCACCGATATTCTGCACCTTGTTGGCTTCCCGCGCGCGGATGCGGACGTTCATGGCCTCTTCGACCGACAGGATGATGTCGACGTAACGGAAGGAGTCCCATTTGGGGATATCGTGCGACGTCGTCTCCGGCTTGAGAACGATGGTATCGTCGCCCAGCGAGGCGCGAAAAATGGCAGTCAGCTTTTCGTAGATTTCCGCGTCATCCATTGGGAGCCTCGCCATCGTCGCCAGAATGAAGCCTGATAACCATGGATCGGGGTGTTCGGCAACCGAGCGTGACGGCTGGACCGTCCCTCCGAACAGGAACCGCCGATTATTGGCGCTTTCCCGGCACATAATGTGATACCTTCGGGGTATGAGACTGGTTCTCGATACCGATGTGATCGTGGCTGGCATTCGCAGCCCATCCGGAGCCTCGGCGGCACTGCTCTCGCTGGTGCTGGCCGGGCGAGGCACGATGCTCTTGAGTGTTGCCCTGGCTTTCGAGTACGAAGCTACCTGCTCGCGGCCTGAACACCGCTTGGCGGCGAAGGTCAGCGAAGCCGAGGTAGGCAATTTGATGGATGTAATCGCCGATGTCGCGGAACCGGTCCTGGTGGATTATCTCTGGCGGCCGCAATTGCGGGATGCCGGGGACGAGTTGGTCCTGGAGGCAGCGGTGAACGGCCGGGCCGATGCCATCGTGACGTTCAATCGCCGGGACTACGGCGCGGCACCATCGCAGTTCGGTATCGAGGTTCTCAGTCCCGGCGATGCTTTGAGGAGGGTTAGGCCATGACGACAGAGGTTACGACGGTTTCGCTGGATCTTCCGGTCTCGCTGAAGGCAGCGGTGGAGAAGCTGGCGATGGCGCATGGTACGACGATGAACCAGTTTCTGGTCATGGCCACGGCCGAGAAGCTGGGGGCAATGCAGGCCACCGACGCATTCTTCGCCGAACGAAAAGGCCGCGGCGATAAGGCGGCGGCGATCCGTTTGCTGAGACGCGTTGGGGGCGAACCGCCGCGGGAGGGGGACGCGTTGCCGGGGTAGGTCGACGGGCTTCTGGAGATGGCGCGCTTTAGGAAGTCGACGGCTGACGAACAAGCGGCGTTGGACGCGATCGCGGCGATTCAGGACAGCGGGGTCGATACCTCTGCCATGCTAACCCCTCTTATTCACCGCATAGCAGGGATTCGCTGGCAGGCACGGCACACCCGTCTGGAATCGCATAAGGTTTGGTTCTCGACGCCATACCCGATGCCCGGACAGAATCTGCCATGCCTGCCGACACCGAAGATACCCTCCTGCCGTTC
>CAITUP010000038.1 GCA_903895595.1 uncultured Acetobacteraceae bacterium
CAGGGCTATCGCATATGACCTTTGGCGTCCCCGCTCGCCATGGTCGGGCGTGACTCGACCATCTCCTGCGATTTTTCGCACCATTGAAAAGGCAGGGTTTTTCGAACGATGCCCAATTGGCGTGAGATGGTCGGGGGCTAGGCCCGACCATGACGGAAAGTATCGGAAATCCGCCATATGCGATCCCCCTGTGTGTGAACCTGGTAGGGCTTGTCCCCGGGACCAATCCGGGCAGAAAATCGCGAATTTGTGCCCGTATTGGTCCTCTGCACGAGGCCGAGGATGACGGATTGGATCGGCCAATTCCCCAATTCCCCAATTCCCCAATTCCCCAATACAGTGCTCCGGGTACCTTCAAGCGATTGCGCTGTCGCCCGGGCCAGATCGGCTTGCGTGAGCTTGTACGCCGCGAGAAATTCCTCTTTCAGTATTTCCCCCGGCGATACAGGACTGAATTCGCTATCGGCCATGCACCCTCCTCCAACGATAATCGACCAGCCGCCACCGGTACCCCGGACAGTCCACCCAGCATCCTCAATCCGGATCGCCATCCTCGCCCCCACAAACAAAGAATGCACCAAGGTCGCAAGACCTCAGTGCATTCTCCGTGGCCCTCAGTGTCCTCAGTGGTGAAAAACCCACCCCCTCGACGCACCCGAACCCCTCACCCGACCGCGATCAACTCCACATCGAACACCAGCGTCGCGTTCGGCGGAATAACCCCACCCGCCCCGCGCGCCCCGTACCCCATCTCCGGCGGAATCGTCAGCGTCCGATGCCCGCCGACCTTCATCCCGGCCACGCCGACATCCCACCCCTGGATCACATGCCCAGCGCCGAGCGGAAACTGAAACGGCTGCCCCCGGTCCCGCGAGCTGTCGAATTTCCGGCCCTTGTTGTCCGCCGCGGCCGGGTCGTGCAGCCAGCCCGTGTAATGCACCGACACCGTCTGCCCGGCCTCCGCCAGATCGCCCGTGCCCACCGTCTTGTCGTCGATCATCGCTCTATCCTCGCAAAACCCAAACAAGCGCCCCGGTTACAGCCGGCGCGTTACCCTTGCAACTCCCGCAAAACAGGCAGCAGGTACTCGGCGAACAGCTTCGGGTTTTCCGCGAACGGAAAATGCCCGATGCCCTTCATTTCCTGGAACCGCACCCCGGGGATTTTCGCCGCCGTCGCTTCCGACAACTCGACGGTGCAGGAATAATCGTATTCCCCCGTCAACATGAACAACCGGCAACGATTGGTGTCGATCCGCCCCACCCGTTCTCGCGCATCCCAGTCGCCCGAGTAAAACGCGATATCGCCGAAAAACACCTGCGGACCGCCTTGGCCGTAATGCCAGGCGATTTGTTCCACGTATTCCGCCGGGCTCTGCGGCGCACTCAGCGCTCGTATCCATTCGGGCACGAACTGCGCTTGGTTGACATGCGGATGCGCGGCCCAAACCGTCTGGCGCTGGTTGATCTTGTCGCAGGCCTCGCACGCGACGATGCCGGTGAACGCCTCGGGGTGGCGATACGCCAATTCCAGACAGATTTCCCCGGACATGGAGGCGCCCAGCGCGATCGGCTTGTCCAATCCCGCCGCCGCGACGAAACCCATGATCAATTCGACATAAAGATCGGTATTCAACCGCCACGATCCCTGGATCGCCCCCTCCGGCGGCGGCGACTTGCCGTGCCAGGGCAGATCGAACGACACCAGCCGGTGATCGGCCGTAATCCGAGGATCGGCCATCAGCCCATGGAACTGCCGCCCATCCGCCCCGGCGGTGTGCATGCACAGCACCTCCCGCCCCGTCCCGGCGGATTCGCTGTAAATCTGATACGTCACGCCCCTTACCGTCACCGGAACATAACGACCCGTCACCGAAGGCACCGCCCGCGCCCCCTCCCGAGGGTTCAACGACACCGGCACCGGCAACGCGTTCCCCAGCGCCAGCCACTTGCCCACCTCCAGCACCCGACGCGCGACATGGGCATGCTGCATGAAAGCCAACTGGTCGCCGCGAATGGAAAATTCCGGCAGCCGGTACATCATGGCGAAAATCCCATGATGATGCCGAGGCGGAACAGGCTCCAAAAACTTCGCCCAGATGGCCCCCGGCCCGGACAGCGCGAAGGCCGGCTCGCCCTCGCCCCCCACGACGCGCCCGTCCACCAACGAAAACACGGTCGCCACCCCATCGCTCTCGACCGAGAAGCAGGCGTTCCAAGGACCGGCATACGTCGCCAGCACGGCATCGCCCGCGCAGGCCTCCCGCCAAGCGGCGGCGTTCGGAAAACTGTTCATAGCGGGTCGATCACCTCCAGCACGACGGGATGGTACTGGTCGCCATGCCCCGCGGCCTCCGCCTGTTTCAAGCGCTCCATCGTCAGCTTGGCGCCCTTCAAATCCATCCCCGCCGCATCCGCCATCTCCAGCGCATACGACAAATCCTTCATCGAATACCGCACGGAAAACGCCCGCTCGGGGAACACCCGCGGCACCATCGCCTTCATCCCATGGTTGCGCAGCACGAAACTGTCGCCCGACCCCACGGCCATGGTCGGCAGCAGAACCTCCGGCGGCACCCCGTTGCGCCGCCCGATGGCGATCGCCTCCGCCAGAGCCGCCGTATGCTGGAACACCAGCATATTGTTCAGAATCTTCACCACCTGCCCGCATCCGATCGGCCCGCAATGGGTGACGTCCGACCCCATCGTCTCCAGAATCGGCTTCACGTAGGCAAACGTGCTGCCCGACGCCCCGACCATGATGCTCAGATCGCCCTTCGCCGCCGCTTCCCGAGTCCGTGCAACCGGCGCGTCGGCGAACAGAACGCCCTTGGCTTCCAACCGCGCCCCGATTTCCCGAGTCGCCGCGACGGACGATGTGCTGGTGTCCACGATGCACTGCCCCGCCCGCAAATGCGGCTCCAGCTGCGCCACCACGGCCTGCATCGCTTTCCCATCCGGCAAGGAGAACAAAATCACCTGGCACTGTGCCGCCAACTCGGCCGGGGTCGCGGCCTTCACCCCATGCTCCGCCAGCCGCCCCAGCGGCGCGGGATGAAGGTCGTAGGCCAGCACCGTTTTGCCGGAACGTCGCGCGAGGTGGCCGCACATCGGCTCCCCCATCACGCCGAGGCCGATGAATCCGATGGTTTCGATTGAGGTGGGCATGCCGTATGATCTCCAAATCCGGCGGCACCTTTGGACAGGGGCCGGCCTGTGTCAAAATTCAACCCGTGTACACACTCTGTTACGAAGGCTTGCGGTTCCGGTTGCGGCCGGTTATTTGCTTTCCAGCAATTTGAACGATGGCCCACGCCCGAAAGGCTTCGACGTTTGGAATCCGCCTTTATATTCGGCCAAGTCGGTAACCTGACCGGGTGCCTGGGGACAGGATGGTCGGTAGAGGACACCTATGCCTGGGCGGTGGGCTACGAAAGCTTCCTCACGCTCCCCTTACCGGCCGACGACCAGTCCTACCGTGCCCATTTCACCGTGCACGGCCTGACCAATCCCGGCGTCCGGGACGCGCAGCGGCTGATCGTCAAAGCGGGCGACGTGGCACTGGGCAAGTTCGCGGTGTCCGAACGGACGACGGTGGAACTGACCTTGCCCCCCGAATTGACCGCGGGGCAGGAGCAAATCGTGCTGACGCTGCTGCATCCCGATGCGCTGCGTCCGTCCGATTTTCTGGACAGCACCGACACGCGCCCGTTGACGATCTGCTTCCACTCCGCTGGGCTGATTCAGGACCTGCCCGAGGCGGCGTCCGAGGCCGAAGCCGACCTGCCCGTCGGGATCGTCGCCGGCAATTTCAACGCGCTGCAACTGGCGCGTATCGCCTCGGCGCTGCCGTCCCTGCGCGGTAAATTCAAAATTCAGTATACCGACACGCATCCGCATCTCGAAGAAACCGCCCACACGCGTTCGGCCGATGCGGTGTCGTCAGCCGCCTTCTGCTGGCTGCAACTCTGCACCGGCCGGGCCTCCACGACGCAGGCGCTGCGGGCGGCGCTGCCGGCCGGTTGCCCGGTCCAGCGGTTCGGTATCCCCGAGATGCACGCGTTCTGGCCGTTCCTGGGTGCCGATCCGCGGGCGGTGCGGGAGCCCGACCGCTACGTCCCGGCGCGCTACCGGTTCGGCGACCGTATCGCCATGAGTTTGCCGAATCACACGATGGCCGACGACCTGCTGTTCATGATCTACGAAGGCCTCGCCGAAAAAGAGATGCCGGACCTGAACGCCCTGCTGGCGGTCGACATCATGAGCTGGAAGCGGCTGGATTCGCGCTGCGACGTGAAAATCGCCTCTGCCCTTGAAGCGATGGTACGGCGGGAACGGCCGTTTAAAGCGCCAACGATCCCCGGCCCCCCGCTGCTGCGCATATTGACGGAACGTCTGCTGGACACACCCGCGATCCGCGCCGTCGTGTCTCACGCCGACCTGCTTCTGGAGTTGGATGAACTGATGCGGGGCTATGTCGGCCGGCGGGAGGAACTGCCACTCGATCCCCGCGTCGCCCGTCATTTCCAGCTGTCCTGGTGGACCGAAAATCAGACCTACCGCTGGTTCGGCAATCGCCTGGGATTCAAGGACTATATGCTGGATTACATGCGCTGGGCGGCGTGGCGGCCATGACGCGTTCCATTCTGATCTATGCGAACTGCCAGGGCGAAGAGCTGATGCTCAACGGCCAGTTCGTGCCCAGCCTCGCGGGCGATCTGACCTTCAAATGGATCCCCGCGCACAAGGTCGCCGCCGGGGACTGGGATACGCTGTACGGCCCCGAGTTCATGCGCGATGTCGTCGTGCTGTGGGAACAGGTGGAGGGCGGGCAGGTCTCCGCGCACCGCACGGCCTTGTACGAACGGCTGCCGCCTGGTTGCGAAGTCGTGAAATTTTCGCCTCTGACGGCGCTGTTCCTGTGGCCGTTCTCGGGCAACGATCCGCGCATCGCGGTGGATCCGAACCGTTACCCCTGGCCGGATTCGATGGCGGCTGTGCTGTCCACCGAGCGGCTGGGCGACGACGCGCTGTTCGATAAATACATGGAGCTGACCGCCGCCCGCATGCCCGACCTCGACCGCCGCCTGCGCCTGGATGCCGCGCGCTGGCGCCAGACCGACGAAATGGCGGATGTCAAAGTCGCCGATTGGATCGAGGGCAATTTCCGCACCACCAAGCTGTTCCACACCTCCGGCCACATTACCGCCGCGGCCTCCGGCCCGATGTTCAAACAGTTGCTGCAACGAACCCAGGTAATCGACCGGGGTAGAGCCGGCTTGGCCATGGCGGAAACCGACGCGCTGCTGCGCCACCACCAGGGCCAGGACTTCGAGTGCGTGCCGATCCACCCCCTGGTCGCCGAACGGCTCGGCCTGACCTGGTACGACCCTGACGCGCTGTACCGCTGGCACGGCCACGAATGGACGTTCAAGGAATACATCCTCCGCTACATCCGCTGGGCGCCCTATCTGGACTAACCCGCCGGTCCCACGCATAACCCCATCCCGAGAGCAAACGGAGATGAGCGTGGCCGATACCGACCTGTTAACCCTGATCGCCGGCACGCTGGGCATCCCCCCGGCGGAAGTGACCGAAGCGTCCGACATGACCAACACCCGCAAATGGGACAGCCTGCGTCAGGTCATGCTGATGACCGAACTGGAAACCAGCTTCGGCATCGAACTGACGGACGACGAAATGACCGCCGCCAATTCGGTCGCGAAGATTCGGGACATCCTGCGCGGGCATGGCGTCGGTTAGCCAGGCGGGTTAGCCGGTTTGGGCGCAGACCAGCGATAATGTCCTGAAGGCTATGGCAAGCGGACGGTCGTCCGGCTCTCCGGCGGCTGCAAGGGGGCTGATGGCGTTGGGATGCCCAAGCAGGAGTTCGACCGTATCGCGTCCGCGAACCAGGTCCCCCGGTACGGTACAACCGACCATCCCGCGTACCAGGGGATCGAAACGATGTACCTCGGTCCCATTCACCGACACGGTCAGAATTTGATGCGGCACCGCCGACGGTACGACATACGGGGTGACGTCCATTTCCAGCCAATAGTCGCTGGCTTCGGGGGCGGTTGCAGCGTCAGCAGGCTGCGCGTCTCAATCGACCAAGTGTAGCCATTCTCCGGCTTCGACCATCCGAATCCCATCATATCCGTCGCGTTACCCGCGGCACCGAAAACGGCATCGACCCGAGCGGGGGGAGCCGCCGGCTGTGCGGCCAGCAACGGCTGCGCCCCGGGGGACACGCGTGCCGGCCAAAGCGCATAGGCGCGGCGCAGCACCGTCAGCCATGAGTCCACATCCAGGTCGGGAACGGTTTCGCGCGATGCCAAGCGTCGGACGTAGCCGACCATGAAATTCGGGTCGATGACATCCACGCTGCCGGGCGGATGTCCGGGGCAGGCCGGCAATACCCACAGCAGGGTCGTGGGGCCGAAGCGCCGCAGCGCGGCGCGCAGATCGACCAGATCGGACGCCAAAAGTGGCTCATTCTGCCGGAAAACCATGATTTTCTCGGGGTTTTCCAAATCGGCGATGAGCTTGTCCATCAGAAACCGCGCGGTGCGGGTGTGTTGCCGGTGCAGTACCTCGGGGTCCGCGTCTCCGACTTTCACGTCTGCGTGATAGAGGAAGCCGTACTTGTCCAGCTTGATCATGTACTCGCCGTTTTCGGCGAGCACCTGTACCTGCTCGGGCTCGGCCAGCCCCGCGAAGCGGGCGTGCATCGCCCGCACCACATCCCGTAGCGCCGCGCCGGTGAAACGGAACAGACCCAGCGGCTCCGCCCCGACCTTTCGCTGCACCAGGCCGAACTCGCAGTTGTCGCCCAGGCTTTCGAAATTCAGAACCAGGTCGCGATCGTTGACAGGAGATGTCGCGGAGGTGTCGGGCGCATCGTTCATGGCGGGGGGCAGGTTCCTAAACGGCGCTGCGCCGCATCGTGCTTCTATAGCCCCTCGCACCCCCGGGGGACAACGCGGTAGCGCCATCGCCCCGATCGGTTATATGAGAGGGACGAACTGCTGGAAGGGATCAGACGCATGCTCGACCGCCCCCTCACCCCGGCCGCCTTCCTGGCCGACCTGCTGCAAGGCTTCGGCGGCAAGGCGCCCACCCTGCCCACCATTTTCCAAACCGGCGACCGAATCGAGGAAACCGGCACCGATCTTATCCCCGCCGGCACCCCAACCCAACGCATCGCGGTACTCGGGGCCGTCACCATCGACTACCTGCGCCGTGCCGTGGCCTGCGGCGTGCTGCGCGAAGGCGTGTTCCCGATCCTGTACCAGGCCCCCTTCGGCTCCTACGTGCAGGAAGTCCTGGACCCCGGCTCCCCGCTGCACGCCTTCAAGCCGGAACTGGTGGTGATCGCGACGCATTGGCGCGATCTGGTCACCGACATGCCGATCGGCTGCACCGAAGCCGACGTGGATGCGGCCGTGGACGCGAAAGTCGGACTGTTCCGCGGTATCTGGAGCCGGCTGATCGGCTCGGGCGCGAAAATCGTCCAGCATCTGGCAGTGCCGCCGCAGCAGCGGTTCCGTGGAATCGCCGAACGTCTGGCCCCCGCCGCCCCCGCCAACCAAATTCGCCGCCTGAACGACAAGCTGCTGGCGGCCGGCAACGGCTTGGTGACCTGGATCGATATGGAGGGGCTGGCGTCGAAAACCGGCACCGGCCGCTTCGCTCCCGCCAAATTCTACTATTCCGCCAAGCTGGATTTCGATCAGCGGTACCTGCCTGACTATCTGCCCCCGTTCCAGGCCGCGTGGCGCGCCGCCAATGCGCGCGGCAAGAAGGTGCTGGTGCTCGATCTCGATAACACGCTCTGGGGCGGCGTCATCGGCGACGACGGCGTCGAAGGCATCAAGCTCGGCGCCGCGTCCCCCGCCGGTGAGGCGTTCGAGGACTGGCAGCGCTACATCAAGGCGCTCGGCGATCGCGGCGTCATTCTGGCCGTCTGCTCCAAGAATGCGCCGGAAATCGCCGAGACCGGCTTCACGCACCCCAACTCCGTCCTGAAGCGGTCGGATTTCGCGGCCTTCGAATGCTCCTGGTCCGACAAGGCCGGCGGCATGAAGCGCATCGCCCAGACCCTAAACGTCGGCATCGACAGCTTCGTGTTCTGCGACGACAACCCCGCCGAGTGCGAGTTGGTGCGCCAGGAACACCCGGAAATCGGCGTCGTCCACATGGGCACCGACCCGGCAGCCTTCATCGACCTGTTCGATGCCGGTCACTGGTTCGACATGCAGGCCTATACGAACGAAGACCTCGGCCGAGCCGCTGCCTATTCCGCCCGCGCTGCCGCCTTGGCGGAACAGGCCGAGGCCACCGACATCGGCGGCTACCTCGCCGGTTTGGATATGAAAGGTCGGTTATACCGCCCCGAGGAAGCCGACATCGCCCGCGTCGCGCAGCTTGAGCAGAAAACCAACCAGTTCAACGTTACCACGCGCCGCTACTCCGAAGCGCAAATCCGCGGATTCATGGAACGCAACGACGCCGTCGTGCTGGCGTTCAAACTGGCCGACCGCTTCGGCGATCACGGCCTGACGTCCACGTTGGTGGCGTTCCACGAGGACGACACCATGCGCATCGACAGCTGGCTCATGAGCTGCCGTGTATTCTCCCGTTCCGCCGAACAATACATCCTGCGCGGCCTGATCGATATCGCGGAAGGTATGGGCGCCAAGAAACTGGTCGGCGAATACAAGGCCACCCCGAAGAACGACGTGGTGGCGGATGTCTACCCGCGCATGGGTTTCGCGGAGCGCGAAGACGGTATGTTCGAGCGTCCGCTGGGTGGCGGGACGGACGATTTGGTGACGTATATCGCGGGGTAGAGGGCGCCGACGCTGAAAACCTGTCATCCCCGGGCTTGTCCCTACCAGATTCACACATCATGGGAACGACCTTCCGGCGTTTGCCTTTTGCAAGGACGAAAACCCATCAGGTGGGGCAAATGCCCGGGCAACCCCGCTCATCCGCGGTTGCGATGCCCGATCGGCCTATATTTGGGTGTTGGTAACGGATCCAGCACCGCGTTTAACCCAGAGGTCCCAGAGACCCAGAGGCTCAGAGTTCATGAACCCTGAGCCCCTGGGTCTCTGGGTCTCTGGGGCCTCTGGGTTGAAGACATGATCGCCACCGGCACGTCCATGCGGATTTTCACGGGACGCGCGCGCCGCGCAGACGATCGGGAATTCGTTCGCGGGATGTGTGAATCCGGTAGGGCTTGTCGCGGGGATGACGGGTTTTGGTAGTCCTCGCTCAGATATTGCAACGCCTGTGGGTTTACCGATTCCGCCTCACCAAAGCCCGGACCCGCGCCTGCACCGCGGCCAGATCGTTCGGCAGCACCTCGAACCGTTCCTCCCGCTCGAACAAATCCGCCATCCGCGCCGGTAATGCGGGCCGTATCCCCGTGGCACGTTCCATCGCGTCAGGGAATTTCGCCGGATGCGCCGTCGCCTCGGCCACCGTCGGTATCCCATGCCCCGGTGCATGCGCCCGCGCCGCCGCGATCCCGATGATCGTATGCGGATCGGCGAGGTAACCGCAGGCCGCGTGCAAACGCCGAATCTCCGCCTCGGTCCCGTCGTCGTCCAGCCGGAACCCGTGCAGCACCCCACGAGCGCGGTGCCACACCGCGTCGGGCACCGGCATATGGCCGCTGCTCCGGAACGCCCCCATGGTCTTGGTCAGTGCCACCGGATCACGCTCCAGCAGCTCGAACAACAACCGTTCGAAATTCGAACTCACCTGAATATCCATGCTCGGCGACAGCGACGGCTCCACCGGCCGCATCGACATGTCGTTAGCTTCGAGGAACCGGTGCAAAATATCGTTGCGATTCGACCCAACGATCAGGCGCGCCACCGGCAGCCCCATGCGCCGCGCGGCCCAGGCCGCGAGGACGTTGCCGAAATTGCCGGTGGGCACGCTGAAAGCGACCTCCCGATCCGGCGCGCCCAGCGCCAAAGCCGCTGCGACATAGTAGGGAATTTGCGCGGCGATCCGCGCCCAGTTGATGGAATTGACCGCCGACAGATGCACCTCGTTGCGGAAAGGCGCGTCGGCGAACAGCGCCTTCACCATGTCCTGGCAGTCGTCGAACGTGCCCTCCAGCGCGATGTTGCCGACATTCGGCGCGTGCACGGTGGTCATTTGCCGCCGCTGCACCATGCTGGTGCGCTCATGCGGGTGCAGGATCATGATATCGACGCGTTCCCGCCCGGCGCAGGCCTCGATCGCCGCCGATCCGGTGTCGCCGGACGTCGCCCCCACGATCGTCACGCGCCCATCCCGCTCGGTCAGCACATGATCGAACAGGCGCCCGAGCACCTGCATGGCCATGTCTTTGAACGCGAGGGTGGGGCCGTGGAACAGTTCCTGCGTGAACAGGTGGGTTTCCAGCTGGATCAGCGGCGCGACGGCCGGGTGCCCGAAACCGGCATAGGCGTCGCGGCAGATGGTTTGCAGCGTGGCGAAGGGGATCGCGTCGCCGACAAACGGCTGCATGACCCGCGCGGCGAGCTCGTGGTACGGCAGGCCGCGCATGGCGCGCCAGTCGGCGGGGGTGAAATGAGGCCAGGTTTCCGGCACGAACAGCCCGCCGTCCTCGGCGAGACCGGCGAGCAGGACATCGGCGAAACCGCGTGCGGGCGCCTGCCCGCGAGTGGAGATGTAGCGCATGGGGGGATCATAGCGCGGCGGCGGGTTGCGGGCGAGGGGAGGTGTTGCGGCGTTTGCGTGAAAGTCGCCATTCGGTCTTGCAAAGACCCAAAAGCCGTGCAACGCTGTTACGAGATAGAAGGATGGCGATGCTTTCGGGGAGTGGCCGCGATGGCCTTACCCCGCTCGGAGCCACGTAATATCGATACTCTCGGGCGCCGGGCTGGCGCGGTATCCAATTGGCAACAACGGCTCCGGCTATCGGTCACCGATGCAGCCTTGGCTGAATATATGCGTTCATCTGTGGGAGGAAGAAATGTCTGGCACCGCGACGCCCGCTAACAACACCTACGATTGGGCCATCAGGATCGCGAACACCACGGCGAGCACACCTGGTGCGGCCTTCACGCCGCGGATTCCGAACGGGCAGCCCGGGCAAACATTACGAGCCCAGCCGGCAGATATCGTGACCTGGGGGAACGCTGGCACGGTCCAGTGCCAAATCGGCTACGCACTGCTGAACGGCGGCACAGTCGCGACGACCAGCACGGTCGTTGGAACCGGTGCGAACGCGGTCACCGTGGTGTCCGTTACCACATCTGGCGGCAGCCTGACGGCTGGGCCGACCATTACCGCACCGATGGCACCGAACGCGTCGTCGCAGCCACAGTTCGTCGTTCCCGCGGCAGCAGCCGTCGTAACGAGCTGTTTCGGGACGACCAGCGTCTTCACGGGGGCGGCGACCAGCTATGCGGCATTCACCGCGGCGATCGCAGGCGCTGGCCAAGCGACGATCCCGCTGTTTTATGCCTTCGTAAACGGTGGGACGATCGGTCCGGTGTCCCAACAGGGCACAATCCTCGTCGTCCCCGCGATCTGATCGGTCATCAAAACCTCGCACCAGGAGGCATAGCCATGCCGAAATTCGAACCGACGGTAATCCTGCGGCGGGCTTTCGCCTCGCTCGTATGCATGTTCTTCGCGGTATCGCTGAGTTACGCTCAGCAGTCCGGGCCGTGTCCCGCGCCGACCGATCTCAACAGCAACGTGATGCCGGAAATCGCCAGCAACGGCACAGGTCTGACCGCGGGCCAAATCGTCCTGCGCGACGATTTCCGTGCATTGCCCGGCACTACCACCGCAGCCGGAACGGCCACATGCGCTGCGCAATTGTTGCGGTATTTTGGCACCGGCCCGATACCGCCTACCCCTGCCGGGACCATCGCACCGTCGCCGCAGTTGGGACCGACAATCCGCGCCTCCTTGGGCGATGTCGTACAATTGACATTTTTGAATCAAATCGATCCTCTGGATTACGGGCAATCGATCGATTCCGGGGAAAAAACCGGGCAGTGCGACAGCAGTTCGACGGGCTATCCGAATAAGGCGCCGGACGGGAAGGCTCTCACGGACAGTTACCCCAACTGCTTCCATGGCAGCACCACGGCCAATCTTCATTTCCACGGGACGCACACCAGCCCCACGACCTCCGCCGACAATGTCTTTGTCGGGGTCGTGCCGTCGCCGCGTGCCAACGGTGCGCCCTTGGTCACCGCCGCGACGTTCGACTACACCTCCTTTTACAACACCTGCGCGCAGACGCTGCACGCCAATCCGTTGTTGCAGTATCCCCAGTTGCCGACCGCGCTCGGCCCCTGGCCCTCGAAGCCGGATCAATTTTGGGGGAAGCAGCTGGCGCTCCTGACCACGGTGGACGCGAACTGGCCGAACGCCAATCTCGTCTCGCTCGATACGCAGGCGTTGAACGCCGGGCAATGGCCGCCCTATTACGCTGGCTCGTACCCCTATTGTTTGGTACTTCCGCGCTACAATCCGACGACCACGCCCAACCTGAAAATGGGTCAGTCGCCGGGCACCCATTGGTATCACGCGCATAAGCACGGCTCGACCGCGATCGATCTGTTCAATGGCATGTCCGGGGCGTTCATCGTCGAGGATAATCAGCCTGCGTCCGGTCCGAACGGCGCACCTGGCTACGACTACTACTTCAACAACGGCGGTAAGGTCGCCGGCGTGAATTTCGCCGGCTATAATGGGTTCCGTTCGCAACTGGGGCTCAGCACCGCGAAAACCTGGTCCAACCAGCAGCCGATTTTGATCGTTAACGAATTCGGCGGCACGCCGCCGCTCGAGAACGGCGGCGCCGGACCTCTGCTGCCGTTCTCGGTCAACGGTATGCCGAATGCCACGATGACCATGCAACCAGGAGAGGTGAAGCTTTGGCGCATCGTCAATGCCTCGCCGATCATGGGAATCTATATCAACGCGGCCTCTCTGCCGGCGGGTTTCAAGTGGCAGCAGACCGCGCAGGACGGCGTGCAGTTCGACGACGGAAACTTCCAGTCGCGAGCCGGGCACGCCGTCTTCATTGCCCCGGGCAACCGAATCGATCTGCTGGTGCAAGCGCCGCAGACCGCCGTCACGGCCCCCTTCAACGTGATTTACGGCAAGTCGGTTCCCAATGCCTTGGGCGCCGCGGCCAAGCAGACCATTCCGCTGTTCGCGGTCAATGTGGCCGGGATAGCCGTTTCCGGGATGGCGCTGCCGGCACATCTGGCGGCTCGGCCGCAGTTCCTCGCGGACATCGACACGTCCAAGCTGAAGGTCAATCGGTCCTTGGTGTTCAATACCGTGAACATCGGAAACAGCACGCACACCATCAACGGCGCCAAATTCGACCCCGCCAAACCCCAGGAAACCGTCCAACTCGGCAAGACCGAGGAATGGCTGATCGTCAACACAACCACGGCCGGCGGGCAGGTGGCGCATCCGTTCCACATCCATATCAACCCATTCCAGGTGACGTCGGTGTTCGATCCCAACGCCAGCCTGACCGCGAACGGCCAGGCGACAGGGACGGCGCTTTACAGCGTCTCGAAGACCGACCCGGCGACACAGAAGCCCTGGGTCTATACGGGTGCAAACAAAACACCCCGCAGTGCGTTCTGGGTTAAGGCCGGCACGACATATAGCGGGCAGTGCTACATCGACCCGACGCCGGTCGCCGGTTCGATGCCCGGGCCAGCACCGAAAGGTCCCACCGGCTGGACACCGCCGGCCTGGAACCCGAGCTGGGTGCAATGCGATGCGCCGGCGGCCGGGACGCCCGTGACGGCAACGCCGCCGGCGCCCACCAAATCGGCCGGGACCAACATCTGGTGGGATGTGTTCCCGACGCCGGCCGGTAAAGCGGTCAACGGCGAGATCGTTGCCGGCTATTTCACCATGGCCAGCAATTTCGTCGATTACAAAGGGGAGTTCGTGCTCCACTGCCACATCCTGGCGCATGAGGATCGCGGCATGATGATGAGCGTGGAAGTGACAGCGAACTGCCCCAACGGCGTTTGCGTCCCATCCAAGTCGCAGCACGCGACCCACCACTGACCGGGGTTTGAACGCCTACGACTCCATGGCGCCGGCCTTCAACCGGCGCCGCCCGCTCCCCAGCGGTGTCCCGGAGAAAATCCGGGACACCGTCTTCGCTTCCGCGCACACGAAGGCGCCGCGTGTCCTCGACCTCGGCGCCGGCTCGGGACGCGTCGCCGGCCCATTCCTGAACGCAGGCGACGACTACACCGCCGCCGACCTATCAATGGGCATGCTCGGAGCTTTCCAACGCCAACATGAGTCGGCCCGTCTGATCCAGGCCGACGCAACCGTACTGCCATTTCCCGACGCGGCGTTCGACATCGTACTGCTGGTCCAGGTTCTCAGCGGCCTCCACGGCTGGCGGCGCGCCTTGCCGGAAATCGTCCGCACGATCGCGCCCGCCGGTATTATCGCGGTCGGCCGGGTTGTCTCCCCGGACGACGGTGTTGACGCCGTCTTGAAAGCCAAGCTCGCCGATATCCTGGCCAGCCTCGAAACATTCCCCTACCGTGACAAACCGCGCGACGATGCGATGGGGTGGCTCGGCCTCCATCTGCCGGCAAATTCGGTCCACACGATCGCTCGCTGGACCACCGCCGAACGCACCCCCCGCGCCTTCAGCGAACGCCACGGCTCCGGGGCCCGGTTTTCCAAAATTGCCTCGGAAACCGGAAAGATGGCCATGGCTCGCCTTGAAGCCTGGGCAAACGAACGCTACGGCGGTCTCGACGCCGGCGAACCGGAGGAACACCGGTTCGAACTCTCGATCTATCGCAAAAACTGAAGGATCAACCCCTCTTCATGTCCAACGCCGTAACAAATTCCATGCTGACGGAGCTGGGCAAACGCCTGGTCAGCGGATCCCTCAGCGACGAAGCGCTGATGCGCGCGACCGGCGACACGCCGAATTTCGCCATCCTGCCCTGGGCCAACGTCGTGAAAATCGGCGGCCAGAGCATCATGGATCGCGGCCGCGCCGCCCTGATGCCGGTGGTCGATGAAATCGTCGCCAACCTGCCCAAACACAAAATGATCCTCGGCACCGGCGCCGGCACCCGAGCGCGCCACATTTACAGCCTCGCCATCGATCTCGGCCTGCCGGTCGGCGTTCTGACCGTGCTCGGCACCGCCGTCGCCTGGCAGAACGCGCAGATGCTGCAATACCTGCTCGCCCGCCACGGCATCGCGTTTCTGGAGCCAGAAGGCTTCCCGATGCTGACCCATTATCTGATGGAGCGCGGCGCGGTGATCTGCCAGGGCGTGCCGCCCTATAAATTATGGGAACAAAATCCCGATATCGGCCGCATCCCGCCCCAGCGCACCGACACCGGCTGCTTCCTGATCGCGGAGGCCTACGGCGCCCGCAAAATGATCTACGTGAAGGACGAAGACGGGTTGTTCACCGCCGATCCCAAGAAGGACAAGAACGCAACGTTCATCCCCCGCATCAGCGTGCAGGAACTGCTGGAAAAGGACCTCAACGATCTGGTTGTCGAGCGTGCCGTTCTGGAAATGATGGTCAACGCCCGCCAGATCCACGAGATCCAATTCGTCAACGGTCTGAAGCCCGGCCAGCTCACCGCCGCCCTGAACGGCGAACCCGTGGGAACCGTCATCTACAACGCCGCCGCCAACCGGGGACAAGTGATATGAGCCTGACGCCGAGCGCCGGGGCGCAGCATGTGGTTTCCGCGCTGATGCGGGAATCGTTGATGGATCGGGGAGTCCTCGCCCGCACCGAATCCGCCGTCCGGCATATCCTGCCGCATCTGAATGTCGTGCAGATCGGCGGCCTGTCGATCATGGATCGCGGGCAATCGGCCGTGATGCCGCTGTTGGATGAGATCGTGGCCAATCAGGCCGAACACACCCAGGTGATCGGCGTCGGCCCCGGCGTGCGCTCCCGCCATATTTTGTCGGTGGGCCTCGACCTCGGCCTGCCCACGGGCGCGCTGGCGACTTTGTCCGCCAAATCCTCGGCCCAGAACGCCTACATGGTGTCCTGCCTGCTGGCGAGCAAAGGGTTCGTCTATCTGGAAGCCCCGTTCATCGTGCAACTGCTGCCCGCCATGCTCGCCGCTGCCCGAGGCGCGGTGTTCAACGGCATCCCGCCCTACGATCTGTGGGAACATCCGCCGGCCCTCGGCAAACTGCCGCCGCACGGCAGCGACGCCGGGTCGTATCTGGTGGGCGAAGTGTTCGGTGCCCGCAATGTTATCCTCATCAAGGATGTCGATGGCGTCTACACGGCCGATCCGAAGACCCATCCGGATGCGACGTTCATCCCGGACATCAAGGCCGCGGACCTGATGGCGATGCGGCTGGAAACCCTGCCGGTCGAACCGGTGGTGCTGGAACTGCTGACCCGGTCGAAGCTGGTGAAATCCATCCGGATCATCAACGGCCTGGTACCCGGCAACCTCACCAAGGCGCTGGCCGGCGAAAGCGTCGGCACGATCGTCCGCTCGTGATCGCTCCCGCCGCTCGGGGCGCTATGATTGGGCGTGGGTAACGCGCTAAGGTCCGGGAGCGAAACGCCCCCGGACCAAGAGTGCCCCCATGAAACGTCTGCACGGTATAATCGCCGCGGCGCTGCTGATCGTCATCGCGGTGTCTGTTGTCGCTTGGCAGGCCCGTCGCGGAGACCATCCGGACGCACCGGCGGTAACCGCGTCCGCTCCAGTGCCGGCGCCAATTCCAGCCCCCACGCCAGCCCCCACGCCAGCCGCCTCCCCGGCCCCGGTCGTCGTCCCCTTCGGGTTTATCCGCGTGGTTGCCGATCTCACGCATGCCCGCCCGGGCGCGTGCCTGAATTTCACCCGGGAACTCGATCCGCGCGCCGACATCCACTACCAGGACTACGTTAAAATCGCGCCGCCGCCGGATGCGCAGTTCCGGGTGCAGGACAAGTCCCTGTGTGTGGAGGGGTTGGCCCTCGCGCGAAAATACAGGATCGACATCGCCGCCGGCCTGCCGGCGCGCGACGGCAGCAAATTGGCCGAGGCGGCGACGGCGAACCTCGATTTCGGCGACCGGCCGAAAATGGTCGGCTTCGGCAGCACCGGCTATATTTTAAGCCGAGAGACCGCCTCGGCCGGCCTGACAATCGACACCGTCAACGTCGAAAGTGTCACGATCGAAGTACTGCGCGTGGGTGACCGGCTGTCGCCCACGATGCTCAAATCGTTGCGAACGGACACCCCCGCATACGAGTCCGCGCTGACCGATCTGGTGGATCAATCCGCCCGCCTTGTCTGGTCCGGCACCATGGAAACCAAAGGGCCGCGCAATGAGGTCGTGCATACCGCTTTCGCGTTGAGCCAGGTCGTGGATGCGAACCGTCAGCCCGGCGTTTACGTGGTTGTCGCCGCCAACACCGCCGACCTGAAAGCGCGGGACAAGGACAAGCAGGTCCTCTGGCAGCGCAGCGATTCCAGCCAATTCGCCGCGCAGGTGGTCGTTCAGACCGATATCGCCCTGACCACCGTCACCGCCGCCGACGGCCTCCACATTTTCACCCGCTCCCTCGGCAGTGCCGCACCGGTCGGCGGGATCGAGGTGCAACTGCTGGCGCGCGACAGTCAGACACTGGGCAAAGCAACCACCGATGCCGGCGGCCACGCGGTGTTGCCGCCCGGCCTGCTGCGCGGCACCGGCGCGGCGAGCGCGAACACGGTCGTCGCCTACGGCCCGAACCAGGATTTCGCGATCCTGGATGTGACTCAAGCCGCCTTCGACCTGTCCGATCGCGGCGTGACCGGCCGCGACGTGCAAGGGCCGTTGGATGCGTTCGTCTACACCGAACGAGGAATTTACCGGCCCGGCGAGCAAATTCACGCGATGGCGCTGTTGCGCGACCGCGTCGGCACCTCGGTCGATGACGGCGGCCTGATCCTGTTGCTCAAGCGCCCGAACGGTGTCGTGTTCAAGCGTTCGGTCCTCACGCCGCAACCGGCTGGCGGTTTCCGCATGGATTACACCCTGCCGGACACCGCCAGCCGCGGCGTGTGGCACGTTGTCGCGACCGACGCGGACGATAAAACCATCGGCGAAACCGCCGTCGAGGTGCAGGATTTCGTCCCCCAACGCATCAAAATAACCGCGCGGACCGACGCCACGACCGTACGGCCCGGCGATGCCGTGACGGTCGCGCTCGACGGGCGTTTCCTGTACGGCGCCCCAGCCGGCGGTCTCGGCGCCGAGGGCCACATGAACGTGGCGGTCGATCCGGCGCCCTTCCCGCAATCGGCGCAAGGATTCGTGTTCGGACGGGACGGCAAGGACTTCAAGCCGGTCGAGGCCGACCTGACCGGCGAAGCCAGCGACGACCAGGGCCACACCGTCGTGACCGGCAAGCTCGAATTAACCGCACCGCCCAATGTCGCCCTGAAAGCCACGATCGTCGCCGGCTTGCAGGAGCCGGGCGGGCGCGTGACCTCGGATACCGTCGCTTTGCCGGTGCGCACCGGCAAATCGATGATCGGCATCCGCCCGCGCTTCAAGAACGCGCAGGTGGCCGAAGGCGAGGAAACCGGGTTCGAACTCCTCGCGGTCGACAACAACGGCAAACCGCTGGCGGGGCGGCTGCATTGGACGCTGATCCGCCAGATCCATCATTACGATTGGTACCTGTCCGGCGGACGCTGGACGTACCACAAATCGGATACCGAAAAGGCGCTCGATTCCGGCGACATCGACGCGGTGGCGGAACGTCCCGGCACGATCGTGCGCAAATTCGATTGGGGCGATTACCGTCTGGTGGTCGAAGGGGCCGACGGCGCCCTCGCCAACTTCGCCTTCAGGTCCGGATGGGCCGAAACCGATGGCACCGCCGAAACGCCCGACAAGGTGGAAGTCACCGTCGAGCACGACCGCGTCAAACTGGGCGAGTCCGCGCGTGTGCGGATCGTGCCGCCGTTCGCCGGCAAGGTTCGCCTGATGGTCGCGCGCGACAAGGTGTTCGAAGTGCGCGAACTCGACGTGCCCAAGGAAGGCGCGACGGTGGATATCGCGTCGAGTGCCGATTGGGGCAGCGGCGCCTACATGCTCGCGTCGCTTTATCGCCCGGCGGACGGCGGGCGCGGGCACATGCCGATACGCGCCATCGGGCTGGCCTGGGTCGGCGTCGATCCGGGCTCGCATCTGTTCAACGTGTCGGTGGCAATACCGCCGAAAGTAACGCCGCGCCAGAAGATCGATCTGCCGGTGACGATCGTCGGCGGTGTGCCGGGGGAACAGGTCTATCTGACCCTCGCCGCGGTGGATGAGGGCATTCTCCAGCTCACCCGCTTCAAGACCCCCGATCCCGAGAAATACTACTTCGGGCAGCGCCGCCTCGCGCTCGAAATACGGGACGATTACGGCCATCTGCTCGACGGCACCCAAGGCGAGGCCGGTAAATTGCGGGCCGGTGGCGACGCGTTCGGCGGCAAGGGCCTGCCCGTCGTGCCGACCCGTTCGGTCGCGCTGTTCGAGGGGCCGGTGAAAGTCGGGCCGGACGGCAAAGCGACCGTTCCCATCGACATCCCCGATTTCGAGGGTGAATTGCGGGTCATGGCCATCGCCTTCAGCCACGCCGCCATCGGCAAGGCGGAAGGCCCGCTAACGGTGCGCGATCCCGTGGTCCCCGACCTCGCGATGCCGCGCTTCCTCGCCCCCGGCGACGAGGCCAAAATGACGCTGCTGGTCGATAATATCGACGGCGAGGCCGGCGCTTACAAAACCGACCTCGCGATTACCGGTGCGGCGACGATGCCGGGTTACAAGCCCTGGACCGCGAGCCTAAAAACCAAGGAACGTCAGGTCGTAACATTCCCGATCGCCGGCACCGCCGAAGGTATCGCGACCGTGACGGTAACCTTGACCGGCCCGAAGAACCTGCAAATCGTTCGCTCCTGGTCGATCGCGGTCCGTGGCGCGCATTTCCCGATCACCCTGGAATCGGTGGTGCTGCAGAAGCAGAACGACCCCTTCAAGCTCGACCCGGTGCTGACCGACGCCTTCGTCCCCGGCAGCGCGACCGTGCAGGTCAGCTATTCGCGTCTGGCCGGCATCGATGTCGCCGGCCTGCTGCAATCCCTCTGGCGCTACCCCTACGGCTGCACCGAACAGCTCAGTTCGACGGCGTTCCCTCTGACCTATTATGACGATCCCGCCTTGAGCAGCGCGGCCGGCGACAAGGCGGCGGTGCATAAGCGGGTGCAGGACGCCATCGATCGCATCGTCGACCGCCAAGACCCCGAGGGCACCTTCGGCCTCTGGCGTGCCGGCGACGGATTGGCCAGCAACTGGCTCAATCTCTACGCGCTGGATTTCCTGCTGCACGCCAAATCCGCCGGCTACGACGTGCCGGATACCACCATCGAGCGCGGCTACGCCAACGCCGAGGCGGTCTTCCGGGGCAATAACGAATCCACGGCGATCCCCGGCAGCAAGGGCGATACCGCCGCCTATGCCGCGTGGCTGCTGGCGCCGGTGCATCGGGTCGATCTCGGGCGCCTGCGGCAGATGCACGATGCGATGCAGGTCTTCCCAACGGTGGTGGCGTGGGACGCCTCCAAAGACCTGAGAACTGCCGCCGATTCCATGGCGTTGGCGCAGTTCGGCGGTGCCCTTGCCATCCTGGGCGACCGGTCGCGCGGCGCGAACGCCCTCAACCTCGCCACCGGCGCGGTGGAGCGTCCGTTCGTCGCGCAATGGTGGGAAAGTACCGGCTATTGGTCCCGCGTCCGCGACGCCGCCGGCATCCTGGCCGTCGCGGCGGAAAGCGATCAATTGCCGTCCGTCCGCTCGATCCTGCCTCGGCTGCAATCCATGAGCAAAACGCCGAACATGCTGACCACGCAGGAAAAAGCCTGGCTCCTCGTCGCCGCCCACGCCGTCACCGTCGGCGACAAGCCGCTCGGCCTCACCGTGAACGGCAAACCGGTGGAGGGCCAACGGGGGCAGGCAGTCCTGCATCCCGGCGCGGCCGACATCGCCGCCGGCTTCACCGTCGCGCCCACCGGTCAGGACCTGTGGCGCACCGTGGTCGTCAACGGCGCGCCCAAGGAATCCGGCCCGGCCCTGTCGCACGGGCTGACGCTGACCAAGCAGTTCCTCGCCACCGACGGCAAGCCGCTCGATCCCGCCAATATCCCGCAGAACAAGCGTTTCCTGGTCGTGCTGCGCGGCGCGGCGGACGACCGGTCGGTACACCGCGTGGCGTTGGTCGATCTGCTGCCCGCCGGGTGGGAGATCGAGGGCATCGTCAAACCGGATCAGGCCCCGGCGTTCCTGCCGCAACTCACCCGTCCCCGGGTGAAGGAGGCGCGGGACGACCGGCTTGTGATGGCCTTCGACCTGGGCGAAGCCGCCTACTGGTACCGCGACTGGGTGACCGATGAGGACAAGGAAGGCGACAGCGAGGCCAAACAGGGCCGGTTCACCGTCGCCTACGTCGCCCGCGCGGTCACCCCGGGTTCGTTCACCCTGCCGGAAGCGGTCGTGGAGGACATGTATCGCCCCGGCGTCATGGCCCGCACCGTGTCGGGCCGAGCACGTGTGACGGAGCCGTAATGGCGGCCGGCGTATCCCGGTGGCGCCGGATCGCCGTTGGCGTGGCGATCCTGGCCTGCGGTGCCGTCGCCTTGGATCGGCTGTGCCCGCCGGACCTGACCCGCTGGGCGAACCTGTCGAACGTGGTCCTCGCGGCCGACGGGTCGGTGTTGAACGTCGCCACCACCAAGGACGGCATGTGGCGGCTTGCCACCCGCCCGGCCGCGGTCGATCCGCACTACCGCGCGATGCTGATGGCGACCGAGGACCACCGGTTCCGCGATCACCCCGGCGTCGATCCGCTGGCCGCGATGCGCGCCGCGTGGCAACTCGCGGCCAACGGCCGGATCGTGTCCGGTGGGTCCACTCTGACCATGCAGGTCGCGCGCCTGCTGGAGCCGCACAAGCGATCCGTCCTCGGCAAGCTGCACGACGCCGTGCGGGCCGTGCAGTTGGAGCTGCGGTTCGATAAAGACGAAATCCTGGCGATGTATCTGACGCTGGCGCCGTTCGGCGGCAACGTCGAAGGCGTGCGCGCCGCCTCGCTGGCGTGGTTCGGACATGAGCCGGACCGCCTGACGCCCGGCGAGGCCGCGATCCTGGTCGCCCTGCCGCAACGTCCCACGGCGCTGCGGCCGGATCGCCATCCCCAGGCGTCGAACGCCGCGGCAGCACGTATTCTGCGTCGCTTGGCCGATGCCGGGCGCATCCCCACCGCCGATCTGGAAACCCCGCCGCCCGCCATCGCCGCTCGTCGGGCCTTCCCGCGCTTCGCCGAACACGTCGCGCATCGTTTCGCCGGCAACGGCGCGCAGCCGATCCGCACCACTCTGGACGCCCGCATCCAGACCGCGACGGAGCGTCTGGCGGCCGAGGTGGCGGGACGCATGACCGATGGCGGCGACCTCGCGATCCTGGTGATCGACAATCGCGATTTGTCGGTGCGCGCCTGGGTGGGCGGCGTGCGCAGCGCGCTCGATCTGGTGCGGCGGCGGCGCTCGCCGGGTTCGGCGCTGAAGCCGTTCATCTACGGCCTGGCCTTCGACGACCTCGCTTTATTGCCGGACAGCTTGATCGAGGACCGGCCGATCCGCATCGGCGACTATGCCCCGGAAAACTTCGACCGTGGCTTTCACGGCCAGGTCACCGCGCGTTTTGCCCTGCAACAGTCGCTGAACGTGCCGGCGATCGTGCTGCTCGACCGCGTCGGCCCCGGCCGGATGGCGGCGACGCTGCGGGATGCGGGGGCACGGCTGAGTTTCCCGAACGCCGAGGCCGCACCCGCATTGCCGCTGGCGCTGGGCGGCGTGGGGATCAGCCTGCTGGACCTGACGCGCCTGTATGCCGCTTTGGCGCATGACGGGCGCAGCGCGGCGCCGCATATTCAGGAGACCGCGACCCACGGTGCCGGCACCTTAATGACGCAGCGGGCAGCGCGGATGATAACCGATATTCTGCGCGCGTCTCCCCCGCCCGACGGCCGTGTCGCGACCGGCGTGATCCGCGATCCCCGGCCGATCGCCTACAAGACCGGCACGTCCTACGGATTCCGCGACGCCTGGGCGGTGGGATACTCGCCGAGCTGGACGGTGGGGGTGTGGAGCGGCCGGGCGGACGGGACGCCGCGGCCGGGGTATTACGGGCGGAACATGGCGGCGCCGGTGCTCTATGCGGTGTTCGACCGTCTGCCGGCGGAGACCGAACCCGACCCGCTGGCACCGGCGGCAGATGGGCTGGACACCGCCGTCTCGGCTCCGGTGCCTCTGGGGCTGCGCCGGTTCACGGAGCGCGACAGCAGCCGCATGCCCGGCAATGCCGTGCCGCCTCGGATTCAGTTCCCGCCGGACGGGTCGCAACTCGATCTCATGCGGGAAGACGGGCAGCGCGGCCCGTTGCGGTTGGAGGCGAACAGCGGCACTCCGCCCTATCGTTGGTCGGTGAACGGCATGCCGGTGCCGGCCCCGCGCTGGGCCGGGACACCGTCGTGGCAGCCGGACGGGCCGGGGTTCGCGAGGGTGACCGTGGTCGATGCCGCGGGACGGCGGGCCAGCGCGTCGGTGCGGATACGATAAAATATTCGTGCGCGACAAAGCGGTGAGCGCAGGGCAATCGCTTGAAGGTCCCCGGACCACTGCATTGGGGCATTGGCCTACCCAACCCGTCATCCCGGGCTTGTCCCGGGGACCAGGACAAGCACAAACTCGCGAGTCCCTGCCCGTATTGGTCCCCGGGACAAGCTCTA
>CAITUP010000039.1 GCA_903895595.1 uncultured Acetobacteraceae bacterium
AGAGCTTGTCCCGGGGACCAATACGGGCAGGGAATCGCGAGTTTGTGCTTGTCCTGGTCCCCGGGACAAGCCCGGGATGACGGGTTGGGTAGGCCAATGCCCCAATGCAGTGGTCCGGGGACCTTCAAGCGATTGCCCTGTCCGTCTGCGACCCACCCCTTGACGGCCCCCGCTCCCGCGCGCGTAGAACCCGGCACCTTCAACCGGAGCTATCACGCATGTCCATCTCCCGCCGGGGCCTTATCGGCACCGCCGCCGCCCTGTCCGCCACGCCCATCCTGCACGCCCGCGCCCAGGCGAAGCCATCCATCAAGCTCGGCGTGCTGACCGATCTGTCCGGCACGTACCGCGACAATACCGGCCCGACCTCGGTCGCGGCGGCGCGTCTGGCGTTGGAAGAAATGCAGACGCATCTCGGCTTCGATGTGGAAATCATCAGCGCCGATCATCAGAACAAGCCGGACGTCGCGGCGTCGCTGGCGCGGCAGTGGTTCGATCAGGGCGTGGACGCGGTGATCGACGTGCCGACATCCTCGGTTGCTTTGGCGGTGGCCGAAGTGGCGAAGGAAAAGGACAAGATGATGCTCAACGCGTCGGCCACCGTGGCGGCGTTGACGGATGCGCAGTGCAGCCCGAACTCCATCGTGTGGAGCTTCGACACGTACGAGAACGCGCACTCCACCGGTGGCGCGCTGATGGCCGCGGGCAATACCTCCTGGTTCTTTATCACCGCGAACTACGCCTTTGGGCAGTCGCTCGCCGACCTGACCAAGGAAGTCGTCCTGAAGGGCGGCGGACAGGTGAAGGGCGATCTGCGCTACCCGTTCCCGGACACGACCGATTTCTCGTCCTATCTGACCCAGGCGCAGGCCAGCGGCGCGAAGGTCCTCGGTCTGGCGAACGCCGGGTTGGACACGCAGAACTGCATCAAGCAGGCGGCGGAATTCGGCCTGAACCGGACGATGAAGATCGCACCGCTGCTGCTGTTCATCACCGACGTGCACTCGCTGGGTCTGGAAACCTGCGCTGGCCTGACCACGACCGAGACGTTCTATTGGGATCTGAACGATCGCACCCGCGCCTTCACGAAGCGGTTGCTGGTCAAATCCCCCAAGAACTATCCGAATCAGGCGCATGCCAGCAGCTACGGCATCACCACCCATTTCCTGAAAACGGCGCAAGCCATGGGCGGCGCGGAAGCCAAGAAAAGCGGCCGAGCGACGATCGCGCGGATGAAGTCGATCCCGACGGACGACGACGCGTTCGGTCCCGGTCGCGTGCGGGAAGACGGGCGTGGGGAATTCCCGGCCTATCTGTTCCAGATCAAGACCAAGGCCGAGAGCAAGGGCGACTGGGACTTGTATAAGCTGGTCACCACCACCCCGCCGTCGGGCGTGTTGCATCCTGTCAACGACAAGTGCCACTTCCCCACGAAGTGATGCGAACGCTGGGGCGGCGCGATGCCGCCCCGGTATTCTACCCGGGGGACCCTACGATGCTGAGCGTCAACCCCTCGCGATTGCCCCATGCTGCTTGCAGCTTGGCGAAGGTTGGGCCGCTGCCGGTTACCGCGGGGCCGTGCGGTGCGAGGTTCGCGTTGTAGGCCGCGCCGACCGCGATGCAGCCTTTCAGCTCGCTGGGCCAATTCGCCACGTGAATTTCGCAGAACGTCCGGCCGTGCTGACCGGCCGGCGGCCCCATATTCGGACCATAGACCTGCAGGTCGGGATTGTGCAGCACGACCGTTTTGCCGTGCGACGGGCTGTCGTAGGGGATCAACTCGTAATCGCCCAACGGGACACAACTGTGGTCGTTGACGTTGTTGGCCCAGGGTTGTTCCGCCGTCTGGCAAAACGCGACGCCGTCGATATCCATTGCGCCGAACGTACCGTTCGCATTCGAACGCGCGGGGTCGCGAGTCAGGGTCAACTTCATCGGATGCTACTCCAGGGACGCGCATAGATTCGTTGCTTGTCTATCGCCCCGCGAGAGCGCGCGCAAGAACCGTTGCGCTCACCGCCAGAGCAATCGCTTGAACGCCGTCATTCGCCCCATCCGTCATCCAAGGGCTTGTCCCTACCGGATTCACACATCCCGCGAACGAATTCCCGATCGTCTGCGCGGCGCGCGCGTCCCGGAAAAATCCGCATGGACGTGCCGGTGGCGATCATGTC
>CAITUP010000040.1 GCA_903895595.1 uncultured Acetobacteraceae bacterium
GCCGTCATCCGTGTCGGTGGCAGCACCGAAGTGGAAGTGAAGGAGCGCAAGGACCGCGTCGACGACGCGCTGCATGCGACCCGCGCGGCGGTTGAGGAAGGCATCGTGCCCGGCGGCGGCGTCGCTCTGGCTCGTGCGTCCTTGATCCTGGCGAAGCTGAAGGGTGCCAACGACGACGAGCGCGTCGGCATCGACATCGTCCGCAAGGCGATCCAGGCGCCGCTGCGCCAGATCGCCGAGAACGCCGGCGAAGACGGCGCGGTAATCGCCGGCAAGACGCTGGAGAACGGCGAATACAACTACGGCTACGACGCCCAGTCCGGTGAGTTCAAGGACATGGTGAAGTCCGGCATCATCGACCCGACGAAGGTCGTGCGCACTGCTCTGCAGGACGCGGCCTCCATCGCCGGCTTGCTGGTGACGACCGAAGCCATGGTCGCCGAGAAGCCGGAGAAGAAGGGTGCTGCCGGCGGCGGGATGCCGGGCGGCGGCGGCATGGGCGGCATGGACGGGATGGATTTCTGATTTTCCATCCACGCCGTTGCGTTACGAAGGAGGGGCGGGCCGTTGGGTCCGCCCCTTTTTTTGTGTGGGCGTTCCGAAATTCAAGATTTTTCGGTTACGCTCTTCTCCCTCGATATTTCAAAAAGTTGTGCTGCCCGGACGGTGCGGCCGAGAACGTCTCAGCCGCCACCCCCGGTCCCAAGCTATCGCGCCGCACCCACACGCGCCGTCAGAGTCACCCCAAGCGCTCGGGCAACGCCAAGGAGTGTCGTCAAACGCGGATCGCCGTTCTGGCTTAAAGATTTGTACAGGGCTTCCCGCGTCACCCCCGCCTCGCGCGCAACCTCCGTCATGCCCCGAGCACGCGCGATCACGCCCAAAGCATGGCTGAAATAGCCCGCATCGCCGCTGGCGAGCGCGTCGTTGAGCAATTCTTCCTGCGACTCAGCCGAGGTTAGGTACTGAGCCGCGTCGAATGGTTCGGTCTTTAGCATCGGTCATCCTCCAGTTCTTTCGCCAGGGCGACCGCCCTGGCGATGTCCCGCGCTTGCGATCGCTTGTCCCCGCCGCAGAGCAGAACGATCAGCACCGCCCCGCGCTGCACGAAGTAAACCCTGTACCCAGGCCCATAATCGACCCGCAGTTCCGAGACGCCGCCGCCCACTGGCTTTGCGTCGCCTATCAGCCCGGACTGCAAGCGCACGATCCGCATGGCGATGCGCTCCACCGCCCGTCGATCCACAAGGCCATCGAGCCATTGCCTGAAAATGGGCGTCTGCCGAACCTCGATCATCCGTGAACTATAAGTTACGAACGAGGGGATTTCAAGGACTGCGTCGACGACGCGCTGCATGCGACCCGCGCGGCGGCGGCGGCATGGACGGGATGGATTTCCGATTTTCATCCACGCCGTTGCGTTACGAAGGAGGGGCGTGCTTTTCCGAAAATAAAATTGGCCCCGGCTGCATCCAATCGGGCCCCTCCCGACGAAAGAGGACAGCGGCGCACGATCGCCGCCCAACCCGAGAGGAGCACACCCCATGAAACGCACCGCTTTGATCGCCGCATTCCTTGTGGCGTCGATTCCCGCCTTCGCCGCCGATAATGAGGCCACCGTCCGTGTCGGCGGGCAGGCGATGTTTCCGTCGAAGACCATCGTCGCGAACGCGGTTAATTCCGCCGATCACACCACGCTGGTGGCCGCGGTGAAGGCCGCCGGTCTGGTCGATACACTCAACAGCAAAGGCCCGTTCACCGTCTTCGCGCCAACCAACGCGGCGTTCGGCATGCTGCCGGCCGGGACCGTCGAATCTCTGGTGAAGCCGGAAAACAAGGCCACGCTGACGAAAATCCTCACCTATCACGTTGTCGCGGGCGACTACGACACAAGCACGTTGCGCTCGATGATCCTGGCCGGACACGGCACCGCGCAGCTGACAACCGTGGCGGGTGGCAAGCTTTGGTTGATGATGAACGGTTCCGCCAACATCGCGGTGAAGGATGAAAAGGGCGACGTCGCCGATATCGTCATCGCCGACGTGCATCAGTCCAACGGCGTGATCCAGGTCGTCGATCGCGTGCTGTTGCCTGGCTGAGGCCGTACGTCGGTTCGGGCGATCTCCCCCCTCCCCGTGGTCGCCCCACCGATATGCGAAAGGGCGGCACCGCTTCCCCGGCGGTGTCGCCCTTTGTGCGTTGTCCGCGGGTCTAATTCACCTGCGTCAGGGTGCCGCCGAACACTACCGGCCCCGTCGGTTGGCCAGTTGGCGAACCGCCCAGCGGCTCCAGGCTCACCAGCAACTGCGTATCAGGCGCCAGTCCAGCCGCCATCTGGCGCCCAGCGACCGGTAGCACGCCCAACGAGTGCGGCTTCGTATCCCCCTTCGCCAGCGCCCATAACTCCAAATCCCGGCCACTTGGCACGCCGATGGCACCGTTGGGGCGAATGGTCAGTCGGCCATCGGGTTCCGCCGTTGCCAAAAATATCGGTGTGCCGCCGGCCATTTGCGCCAGAACCGCGATCTGCGCGCGCGGTGCCGGCCGGAGGATCATGAAAGCCGCGAGCGAGGCGGCGATCGCCAACGCGCCGGCGGTACTGGCCTGCCAGAATCTTACACGCCGCAGCGGCACGACATTATCCGGCACAGGTGCTGTCGAGGCGGCGATCCGGTCCCACAACGCGTCGGGCGGTGGGGCGGGGGGAACCAGGGCCGTCAACGGCGTCAGACGAGTCTGCCACGCGGCAACCGCCCGCGAGAAAGCGGGGTTATTGGCCATCATGCGTTCGGCCTCCCGCAGGTCGTCGCCTTCGAGGCAACCCAGCGCGTATTCGGCGGCGAGGGGTTCGAAGTCGTCATGGTCGCTCACGATGCCAGGCACTCCCGTAGCGACAGCAGGCTTCGGCGGATCCAGGACTTCACCGTGCCCAGCGGTATCAACAGCTTTTCCGCGAGCTCGCCGTGCGACAATCCGTCCACGAACGCCATGACGATCAGGCGCCGGCGATCCGCCTCCAACCGCGAGAGACAGCGTTGCAGCGCGGCGCCTTCGGATGTGGCGACCATTATGGACAGCGCGTCGGGGCTTTCATCTTCCTGCTCCTCCGCCTCATAACCGGGTGTTTCGCGGGCCGTGCGACGCACGATATCCAGGGCGCGATATCGCACAAGACTGACCAGGAATGCTTCCGCGCTGCCACGTTCCGGATCGAACCGATGTGCCTGCTGCCAAACCTGTACGAAGGCATCGTGCGTGGCATCGGCGGCGAGGGAGGGCTGACGCACGATCCGCAGAGCGATGCCATGCATACGGGCGGACCAGCGATCGTAAAGCGCACGAAAGGCCGCGCGGTCGCCATTGGCGCAGCGGTGCAGCAGAGTGGCGGTATCGTCGGGATCGGGCATGGTCGCCTCGTCGAGTACACCCTGTATACGCGAGGCTTTATGAATTGGATGCGTCCCGGCGCACTATGTCTCGGGATTTTCGTCCTCAACCACTTTGGTCAAATCCCGAGCCACCACGGGATTATGCATAAGCTTGTTGATTTCCATTGCATAATCCAGCGTCGTATCCGGCTGGAACGACAGATCCGGCACAATCCGCAGCTTCATCGCCTTCGCCATCTGCCCGCGCAGATACGGCGTCGCCCGCTTCAGCGCCGGGATCAGTTCGGCCACGTCCGACCGCCCCAGACGCGCGATAAACGCCGTCGCGCGCTTCAGGTCCGGCCCGATGCGGACTTCCGTGACGGTGATATCCGCCGTCGCGAGCATGGGGTCGCGGAATTCCTGACGGGCGAACACCCCGGATAACACGTGACGGATTTCCTCCGCCACGCGCAATTGGCGTTGGCTGGGCCCGACTACTGGCTTCTTCAACCCGGGATCATCTCCACTTCGAAGCACTCGACCACGTCGCCGACCTGCAGGTCCTGGAAGTTGGCGAAGGACAGGCCGCATTCGTAGCCGCGCGCCACTTCGCGGACATCGTCCTTGAAGCGCTTGAGCTGGGTGAGTTCCCCGGTATGGATGACCACGTTGTCGCGCAGCAGCCGCACGCCGGTGCCGCGCTTCACGAGGCCGTCGGTGATCATGCAGCCCGCGACCTTGCCGGTCTTGGTGATGTTGAAGACCTGACGGATTTCCGCATAGCCCAGGAATTTTTCTCGCGCTTTCGGTGCGACCTTGCCACGGACCATCTTCTCGATGTCGTCGGCGACATCGTAGATGATGGAGAAGTAGCGGATATCGACGCTGTCCCGCTGCGCCATTTCGCGGGCTTGCGAAGTGGCACGCACGTTGAACGCCACGATGACCGCACCCGAAGCCTTGGCGAGTTGCACGTCGCTTTCCGTGATCTGACCGACGCCAGCCAAAAGCACCCGCACCCGCACTTCCTCGTGCGCCAGTTTCAGCACCGTGGCCTGGATGGCTTCGGAACTGCCCTGCACATCGGCCTTAATAAGGACCGCGACTTCCTTCTGCTCGCCAGCCTGAATGCGCGCCAGCATCTGATCCAGCGTGCCACGTGCCAGCGTGTTCGCACCAGCGACCTTATCCCGCTGCCGCCGCTGCCGGAATTCCGTAATTTCCCGCGCTCGGCTTTCGTTTTCCACGACCACGAACGGCTCGCCCGCGCTGGGCACGCCACTCAGGCCGAGGATTTCCACCGGGCTGGACGGTCCGGCTTCCTTCAGATTGCGGCCCTTGTCGTCGAGCATCGCGCGCACCCGGCCCCATTCGCCGCCTGCGACCACGATTTCGCCTTGGTTCAGCGTACCTTTCTGGACGAGGATCGTCGCCACCGGGCCGCGACCGCGATCCAGCCGGCTTTCGATCACCGAACCCTCGGCCGTGCGGTCCGGATTGGCCCGCAGATCCAGGATTTCCGCCTGGAGCATGATGGCTTCTTCCAGCGCCTCAAGGCCGGTTTTCTTCAACGCGGAGACTTCGACATCCTGCGTTTCGCCGCCCATTTCCTCGACCACGACGTCGTATTGCAGCAGTTCCTGCCGCACGCGCGCCGGGTTGGCATCGGGCTTGTCCATCTTGTTGATGGCGATAATCAGCGGCGCATTGGCCGCCTGCGCATGTCGGATGGCCTCGATCGTCTGCGGCATCACGCCGTCGTCGGACGCAACCACCAGCACCACGATGTCGGTGACCGAGGCGCCACGAGACCGCATGGCCGTGAACGCTTCATGGCCCGGCGTATCGATAAAGGTGATGCGGTTGCCGGCTTTGGTTTCGACCTGATAGGCGCCGATGTGCTGGGTAATACCCCCAGCCTCGCCGCCAGCCACGTCGGTGGACCGCAGCGCGTCGAGCAGCGACGTTTTGCCGTGATCGACATGGCCCATGATCGTGACGACCGGCGGGCGGGTCAGCAGTTCGGCCTCGGAATCGACCGCGCCTTCCAGACCGGTTTCGACGTCCGATTCCGACACGCGACGCGCGCGGTGGCCGAATTCCTGCACGACCAGTTCGGCGGTGTCGGCATCCAGCGACTGGGTGATGGTCGCCATCACGCCCATGCGCATCAACGCCTTGATCACGTCCGGGGCACGCGTGGCCATACGGGCCGCGAGTTCCTGCACCGTGATCGCATCCGGCAGGATGACGTCGCGCACGACCTTCACCTGATCGGCGCGTAGACGCTCCAGCTCCGCCTGACGGCGTTCGCGTTCGCGCTGACGGCGGACGGATGCGAGCGAGCGGACGCGGTCGTCCTCACCTTCGATCGCGGCCTGCACGTCGATGCGGCCGGCACGGCGGCGATCGTTGGTACCGCCCTTCGGTGCCGCGACGGGGGGACGGCGCACAGGGGCGCCGCCAGGACCGGCACGGCGCACGGGGCGGGCTTCGTCTTCTTCCTCGGCACGCACGCCGGGGCGCAGACGCAGCGTTTCCGCCGCGGCAGCGGCCGTGGTCGCGGGTGTCGCCGGTTGCGCGGGACCACGCCCGGCGGGCGCGGCGGCAGGCTTGACAGCCGGCGCGGGTGGCGCCGCTGGCGGAGCTTCGGCGGGCGCACGAGCAACCACCGGCTGAGATGCCGGCGCTGGCGCTTCGTCGTCCGCCTTCGGCGCGGGGTTCGCGGCGGCGGCAGCGGCAGCCGCGGCGGCAGCACGCGCATCGGCGATGCGCTTGGCTTCCGCCTCGATCCGAGCACGCTCTTCGTCTTCCTTCAGGCGGCGGGCTTCTTCTTCCGCGGCCTTCCGGGCTTCCTCTTCGCGGCGGCGATTTTCTTCCGCCTGCGACAGGATGGAAATCTTCTCCTGCTCCCGCCGTTCGGCCTCCCGGCGCGCGGCTTCGCGCTGCTGTTCGGCGACCGCCTTTTGGCGGGCAGCGAGTTCCGCGTCGGTCAGCGCGCGACCGGCCCCAGGCGCGGGGCGCGCGGAAGGCATCGGCGGACGCGGCGCGGGCGGAGCGCCCATCGGCCGTGGCGGCGGCGCACCGGCGGCGGCGGCCGGGTTTGGCAGCGGCGCGCGCTTCTTACGCACCTCCACCTGTACAACTTTCGAACGTCCGTGGCTGAAGCTTTGCCGCACGGAGCCCGCGTCGACGGTGCGGCCCAATCCCAGCTGTCCCGAGGGACGCAGAGAGAGCCTGCCTTTTCCGCCTTCCTGATCGTTGCCTTCGCTCATGTTATCCGTTGGCACCCACTTCTGCGTTCAGTCCGGCGGTTGTCCGCCCCGCGACCGCGATCGTTTTTTGTCTCAGTCCGGCCAGCCTGCCCGCTTCGATAGCGAGAGACTCACCTAGTTTTCCCGGTGCGATCGCGACATGCACCACGAAATCCCTGCCAAACAGCCGGCCCATGGCCGCACCGGGCAGAGGGTCTACAATCGTCACCGCCGACGATACACCGGATAAAAACCGGGCTCGTTCCGCCGCGCTGCCGTCCGAGGCCTGTAACACCACACGGGCCCGATCCGCACGCAACCATTCGCGTGCCTTTTCGAACCCCGCCATGGCCTGACCCGCTCGGCGGGCCAAACCCAAAAGCTCCGTAACCCGCCGGACCAACGCTTCCTCCAACAAGGAGGAAAGGTTCGGAGGCACGGTGACCGATCCACGCGCGGCCCTGGCAAACGCACGCACGAGTTGGCGATGACTATCCGCCTCGGCGCGGCCGGGTTCTAACACATCCCCGCGAGCGCTCAACCATATTCCCCTGCCGGGCAGCCTTGCGGCGAGGTCGGGGACCACCGCACGGTCGGGGCCGACAACAAAGCGAATCATCCGCTCCTTGGGGTGTACTTCGCGGGTCAGGACGCAGCGCCGATGCGGACCCGTTTCCGGTTCCTCATCCAGCGCGTCGGGTTCCGGCAGATCGAGCTCAGTCGTGGCCCGTCTCCTCGGCAGCTTCTTCTTCCACAGTCTCTTCTTCGCCAAACCAGTGGGCACGGGCCGCCATGATTACCGCGTTGGCGGTATCCTCATCGATGGCCTCGGCGCCCACGATCTCCTGCAATTCGTCCGACGCCAGATCGGCCAGATCGTCCAGGGTTTTCACGCCCTTTTCGCCCAACTGCACGAGCATCTGCGGGGTAAACAGCTCGAACGACGCAACATCGTCGGTCACGCCCAATTCGATGCGCTTGTCATGAAGTTCGTTGTCGCGCTGCGTCAGGAACGCCTCGGCCCGGCGGATCAGCTCTTCGGCGACCGAGTCGTCGAAGCCTTCGATGGCTGCCACTTCCTCGACCGGTGTGTAGGCCAATTCTTCAACGGTGTTGAAGCCTTCCGTCACCAGCAGCGCGGCGATCACATCGTCCACGTCCAAAGCTTCGACGAACAGGCCCGACCGGCGGCGGAATTCTTCCTGGCGGCGTTCGGATTCTTCGGCTTCCGTCAGAATGTCGATATCCCACCGGGTGAGCTGGGACGCCAGACGCACATTCTGGCCGCGACGGCCAATGGCCAGCGACAGCTGTTCGTCCGGCACCACGACTTCGACTCGGCCAGCTTCTTCGTCGAGCACGACCTTGGTCACCTCGGCCGGCGCCAACGCGTTCACCACGAAGGTCGCGGCCTGCGGCGACCAAGGGATGATGTCGATCTTTTCGCCCTGCAGTTCCTGCACCACCGCCTGCACGCGCGAACCGCGCATACCGACGCAGGCGCCGACGGGGTCGATGGAGCTGTCGCGGCTAATCACCGCCATTTTGGCGCGCGAGCCGGGATCGCGGGACACCGCCTTGATCTCGATGATGCCGTCGTAAATTTCCGGCACTTCCTGCGCGAAGAGTTTCGCCAGAAACCCCGGATGCGTGCGGGACAGGAAAATCTGCGGACCGCGGGGTTCTTCCCGCACATCGTGGATGAAGGCGCGGACGCGATCGCCGTTGCGGAAACTTTCGCGGGGGATCAGCTCGTCGCGGCGCAGCAGAGCCTCGGCCTTGCCGATTTCGACCATCAGGTTACCGTATTCGGTGCGTTTGACAGTGCCGTTGACGATTTCGCCCACGCGGTCCTTGAATTCGTCGTACTGCTTCTTGCGTTCGTATTCGCGAACGCGCTGCACGATGACCTGCTTGGCGGTCTGCGCGGCGATGCGGCCGAAATCGATCGGCGGCAGCGGGTCGACGACGAACTCGCCCACGGATTTATCCGGAAACAGCTTGCGCGCGTCGGCACTACCCATCTGGGTTTCTTCGTTTTCGACGGTATCGACGATTTCCGTCCAGCGCGACAGGCGCACGTCGCCGGTTTTGCGGTCGATGGTCGCTCGGATGTCTTTCTCGTGGCCGTACTTCGCCTTGCCGGCCTTTTGGATGGCCTGCTCCATGGCTTCGAGCACTTCCTCGCGCTCGATATTCTTCTCCCGCGCGACAGCGTCGGCGACCAGCAGCAGTTCGGGGCGTGCGATGGCGGTATCCATGGTCGGCCTCTTGGGTTCGGTTCTTAGTTAGGCAGCGGTGATTGGGCGGTGGCATCGATCAGGGCGTCGGTCAGCACCAGCTTGGCGCGCCTGATATCGGCCAGAGGAAGGCTAACTTCTTTCCCGTCGTCCAGACGCAACCGGGCGGCGGTGTCGTCGGCACCGAGGACGATGCCGGAGAAACGCTTGCGGCCGTCGACCGGGAACACGGTTTCCGCCCGCGCCAGATGCCCGACGTAGCGGACCCAGTCCTTCGCCCGTGTCAGCGGCCGGTCGATGCCGGGGGAGCTGACTTCCAGCGTCCAGGGGCCGGGCATCGGGTCGTCGACCTGCAACATGGTGCTGACCTGGTAGCTGACGGTCTCGCAATCTTCGACCGCGATCGGCGCACCGTCGGCGCGATCGATCATGATCTGCACCGTCGGGTTCTGCCGCCCGAGCACGGCGACGCGCACGACTTCGTAGCCCATGAATTCGAGCGTGGGCGCGAAGATGGCGATCAGGCGAGCTTCCAGGCTCGTATGGTTGGGTTCGGTGTCGGACAACGGTTTGGGGTCCAAAAACAAAAAAAGGCGGCCGGCGAAGGCCACCCCCCTTTAGCCAGCGGAGAATGAGGTAGAGGGGTTAGATAGTCCCACCCCGCTGGGATTGCAAGGCGGGGATAGTGCATGCGGTGAGGCGGCGGATTCAAGGCGTGGCGGCCGCGAGGTCAGGGCAATCGCTTGAAGGTCCCCGGACCACTGCATTGGGGCATTGGCCTACCCAACCCGTCATCCCGGGCTTGTCCCGGGGACCAGGACAAGCACAAACTCGCGATTCCCTGCCCGTATTGGTCCCGGGGACAAGCTCTA
>CAITUP010000041.1 GCA_903895595.1 uncultured Acetobacteraceae bacterium
CGGGTTCCACGGGTTCCACGGGTTCCGCGTCCGAAAAGGTGGCGGAAATCCGCCACTCTGAGGCAGGGAACCCCGGAACCCCTTGCTTTGGTTCAAGGGGTTCCATGGGTTCCAGCCTAAACTTCGCTTCGGTGAACGCCGCTGCTCTGCGCGAACTGCCGGCGCTGCTGGCACGGTGGCTGCCAGACGGGAGGGCGAACGGGCGGGAATACGAGGCCCGCAACCCGCGCCGTGTCGACCGCCGCGTGGGATCGTTCCGCGTGAACATGCGCACCGGCCGTTGGGCTGACTTCGCCACGGGCGACCGGGGCGGCGATCCCGTCAGCCTTGCCGCCTTTCTGTTCGGCCTGTCCCAGATCGAGGCCGCGCGGCGACTGGCCGACATGCTGGGGGTGTCGTGACGATGGTAGGGACCGTTGCGATACCGCCAGCCACGACGTTCGGCGCAATGGCGGGCATGGATGCAGACCCGTTCGCCCGGCTGCCGGGGTCCGACACCGCCGATCCCGCTGCGGTTATCCCGAGCGGGATCGGCGGTAGGACGGACGATGCTGCCGACGCCGTGGCGCTGTTGCCCTGCCCGGAACAGAACCCGCCCGCGCACCGCTTTAGGCATTGGGTGCGGGGCGAGCCGTCGCGCGTGTGGGTATATCGCACGGCCGAGGGCGACCCGGTGATGGTGACCGCGCGCTACGACTTCACCGGCCTGGACGGGGCGCCCGCCAAGGACGTGATTCCTTGGACCTATGGCCGGCGGGTGTGGATCGACCGCAACGGGAACCCGCAGGACCGCATTGGATGGCATTGCAAGGCGCCGCCTACTCCGCGCCCGCTCTATGGCCGGGACCGGCTGGCCGCGCGACCTGAAGCTCCGGTGATGGTGTGCGAGGGCGAGAAGGCCGCCGACGCTGCCGAGGTGCTGTTTCCCGATTATGTCGGAGTCACGTCGCAAGGCGGATCGAAGGCGCCTGGCAATTCCGACTGGACGCCGACGCAAGGCCGCGCCGCCACCATCTGGCCAGATCAGGACGAACCCGGCGCCGCCTATGCCGCGACGGTGGCGGGGCTGTTGAAGGCGGCCGGCGCGGCTTCGGTGCGCACGGTAGAGGTGCCGACCGCTTGGCCGAAGGGATGGGACCTTGCCGACGCGCTGCCGGAAGGCGTGGTGCAGGACCGGCTGCGGGAACTGCTGGACGATGCGCCGGACGGCGCGGCGCCTGAGATGCCGGGAGGCTACCGCATGACGATTCGCGGCCTCTTGTTCGATCCGGCGCCGACCGAGAAGAACCAAGACCCGGCGCCCATCTTCATTGCAGCACCGTTCCGGAGGGTAGGTGAAACTCGCAGCGATGTTGGCGAGGGTTGGGGGCTGTTGCTGCGCTGGCGCGACCGTGAAGGGCGGGCGCACCAATGGGCGATCCCGCGCCGGCTGATCCATCGGCCGGGCAACGAGATTGCCGAGGAACTGGAACATGCGGGGCTATCGTGCGGTCCCGACGCGCGGGCGCATGACCTGCTAAAAAGATTCGTGGGCGGGGTGAAGGTGGCGCGGCTGCTGCGGTGCGTGACGCGCACAGGCTGGCACCAGTCGGAAGGGGCGCACGTGTTCGTGCTGCCGGGCGGCGACGCGTTCGGGCGTGGATCGGCCGACACGATCTTGCAGGCCGACCATGCCGGCACCGATGCGGCATACCGTGCCGCAGGCACGCTGGCGCGCTGGCAGGCCGATGTTGCGGCGCTGGCAGTTGGCAATGACCGGCTGGCGCTGTTCCTCGCCGCAGCGTTCGCAGGGCCGTTGCTGGACGTGTTGGGCGAGCCGTCCGGCGGCGTGCATCTGGTAGGCAATTCACGCACCGGCAAGAGCACGGCGGCGGTGCTGGCCGCGAGTGTGTGGGGAAGGCCGACCGCTGATGCGCAAATGCGGCAATGGCGCGGCACGGCGAACGGGCTTGAGGGCACGGCGGCCGAGACTGCCGACGCGCTGCTGATCTTGGACGAAATGGGGCAGGCGGACGGGCGCGAGGTGGGCGACGTGGTTTACATGCTCGCCAACGAGGCCGGTAAGCAACGCGCGTCGCGCACCGGCACGGCCCGGCGCCGCCAGTCATGGCGGGTGCTGTTCCTAAGCACGGGCGAAATCACGCTGGCGCAGAAGATGGGCGAGGCCGGCAAGAAGGTGATGGCCGGGCTTGAGGTTCGCATGGTGAACCTGCCGGCGGACGCGGGCGCGGGGTTGGGTGTGTTCCAGACCATCCACGGCAGGCCCGACCCGGCGGCGCTGGCCGAGGAACTTAGGGACGCCGCACGGAAGCACCACGGCACCGCGTCGCGGCTGTTCCTCGCCCGGCTGGCACAGGACCGGGCCGCGCACGGCGCCGACCTGCGGGCGACCCTGGACGCTCTGCGGGCGGGGTTCCGAGATGCCCACGTTCCTGCCGACGCGGCGCCGCAGGTTCGCAGCGTGTCGGGCCGGTTCGCCCTGATTGGTGCGGCCGGCGAACTGGCGCGGGACTACGGCGTGTTGCCCTGGCCGGCGGGCGAGGCGATGCGCGCGGCCGGCGCTTGCTTCGCGGCTTGGCTGGCGGAACGTGGCGGCACGGGTTCCGGCGAGGATGCGGCGGCGCTGGCGCAGGTTCGTGCGTTCCTTGAGACGCACGGCGAAAGCCGGTTCACGGTGCTGTTGCCGCCGACCATAGGTGCGGAGCCGTCATCCCCTGACGTTGCGCGCACGATCAACCGGGCCGGGTTCCGACGCCCGGCCGGGAGCGGCGACGGCGAGCGGTGGGAATACCTGATCCTGCCTGAGACGTGGAAAGCGGAGGTGTGCAAGGGGCTGGACGCGAGGCGCACGGCGGAACTTTTGGCCGGGCGCGGCCTGATGGTGGGCGGAACGGAGCGGCACCGGGCGGGGCTGGTGACGATCCCTGGTGAGGGCAAGCGGCGCGTCTATCGCGTGTCGGGCGCGATCCTGGGTGACGAACCTGCGGAGGGCGGCACCGATGGCGCTCGCTGATCTGCGGGCGTTCGCGAGCACCTACGCTGCGGCACCTGCGGCAATCGAAGGGGCTCCATGGGTTCCGGGTTCCATGGGTTCCGCAAAGAGCGAGGCGAAAACCGAGGCAATCGGCCAATTTCCGACCCTTCCGCATCCGGGAACCCCTGGAACCCCTTGCCCGCAACCAAGGGGTTCCAGTGCGGAGCCTGGAAAAACGGCAGAAGTCTGCGGGGTTCATGGGCGCGGAACCCCTGGAACCCCTGGAACCCCTAGTTTTGATGATGTTGGCGAGGATGGGCGAGCCGAACCGGCGAACGACACGATGCCGGCCGTGCTGCCTGCCGCCATAGCCGCTCCCGACATTGTGGAGGCGCTGGCCGAGGCGATGGCAGCGAACCCGGCGCACCGAATCACTGGCCGGGAGCGGGCGATGTCCTATTTCCGTGCCGAGGCCCGCCGCCGGCTGACCTTGACCGATGACCCCATGGTGCGGGGGTTGCTGCTGGGCTTTGAGCGGCACGCCAGCGCAATGGCCGTTCATGCAAAGGGCACCGGCCGATGATCGCCCGTGGCCGCGCGCGCGCGGTGGTCAGACTGAAACAGCAACCCCGGAGGCATAGCGAGATGACCGACGACGACGCCCCAAACAGTGATGGACCTGTGATCCCCGGCGGGCGAGGTGGAAGCCTTCGCCCTTGGCAGCCTGGCCAGTCCGGCAACCCCGCCGGCATGTCCGCAGCGAGGCGGGAGGCGCACCGGCTGGCGCGCCTTGCCAGTCCTGACGCCGTGGCGGTGCTGACCGAAAGGATGATGGACCCCGCCGAAGATGCCCGAGTGCGCATCGTGGCGGCCGGCGCCGTGTTGGATCGTGGCTTGGGGCGCGCAAAGGAAGGGCCGCCCGACGATGGCGCAGCGGACGTGGCCGACTTCGCGCACCTGCCGCCAGAGGAACAGGCCGAACTCTCGGCCGCGCTAGCGACGGTTTACCGACTGACCGGGCGAGGCTTGGCGCCGCTGCCGCAGGTGCAAATCTATTTGCCCGACAACGGGCTTCGCCACTATCCGCGTCCTTTTTAGGGGATAGACTAGGGGAGAAAGGCGAAACGCTCGAAAAAACCGCAGAAAACGGGGGGGAGTTGGCGGACGGGGTGGGATTCGAACCCACGGTACGCTTACACGCACGGCGGTTTTCAAGACCGCTGCCTTAAACCGCTCGGCCACCCGTCCGTTGCGGCCCGCAGTTTAGTGCGGGCAGCCGTAACCCTCAAGCGTTGGCGCCGATCGCCGTTGCGATCTCCGCCGGGGTGATGCCGAGCTTGGCGGCCGAGTCCTGGATTTCCTGCCAGGTGGTGTCGTCGACCTCGATCCCGTTGGCGCGGCGGGCGGCGGTGTAGGCCTTTTCCGGCTCCCCGGGGACCAGCACTTCCTTGAACCCGGGGGCAGGACGGGCGGATTTGACGTAGGCTTTGGTAGCCTCGATCCGCGTCTGCGTTTCCTCCGCGCCGCCGAGCTGCGCCAAGTCGATGACGATCGCGAGCATGGAGTTCAGGGTGCCGCCGCGCGGCGGCTCGAACGCGCCGTAACCGCCGGCGACGGCGGCGGCCATGATCTCGCACATGATCGCGAGGCCGGAGCCTTTATGGGTCCCGAAGCTCTTCAGCGCGCCCAGCTTGTCGCGGATGAAGATGCCGGGGTCGTTGGTCGGGTTGCCGTCGGCGTCGATCAGGCAGTTGTCGGCGACTGGAATGCCCTTGTTATGCGCGACGCGGGCCTTGCCGGCGGCGATGGTGGTGGTCGCCATGTCGAGCATCACGGACGGCCCGTCGGCCCCCGGCACCGCGACGCAGAACGGGTTGGTGCCGAGGCGCGGCTGCGCGGCGCCCCAGGTCGCCTGAATGTCGCGGTGATCGGCCACGTTCACGAACGCGGTGAAGGCGCAGCCGGCGTTGGCGACCATTTCGCCGTAGGTGCCGATGCGCCCGATGTGCGACGCATTGCGGAACGCCAGCACGCAGGCACCGTTTTCCTTGGCTTTGGCGATCGCGCGGCGCACGGCGTCTCCGGCGGCGCGCTGGCCGTAGCCGCGCTTGGCGTCGATCACCAGCAGGGCACCGGCATCGAGCACCGTCTCCGACGTCTGGTTCGGCACCAGCAGCCCGTCGCCGAGCAGGCGGACATAGGTCGGCAGCATCCCGACGCCGTGGCTGTCATGACCGGCGAGGTTCGCTCGGACCAGATGATCGGCGACCTCATCGGCCTCGATCTTCTCGCTGCCCATGCGGGTGGCGATGAGGTGGGTCAGGGTCTGCAGGCCGTGGGCGGTGAAAGTCGGCATGGGTGGGACGCTCCGTTTATCGCGATGGGGCCTGGATAGAGCGGGTTGGCGGTTGGGGGAAGGGGCACATCGGTTGCGGCTTGGGACGCCCGGGTTGACCCCAAGCGCGACCGCTTCCACCTTGGAACCAATCGCATTAGGGGGTCCGCCATGCCGCTTCTCGCTCTTCCCGCCGTCTTCATGCGCGGCGGCACCAGCCGAGCCGTGATGTTTCACGCGAAGGATTTGCCGGAACGGGCGGCGTGGGATCCGTTGTTCATGGCGGCCATGGGCACGCCCGACCCCAACGGGCGGCAGTTGAACGGCATGGGCGGCGGTATTTCGTCTCTGTCCAAGGTCTGCGTTCTGGCCCCGTCTTCGCGGGAAGATGCCGATGTGGACTACACATTCGCGCAGGTGCAGATCAAGGAAGCGGCGGTCGATTACCGGTCCAACTGCGGCAACATGAGCTCCGCCGTCGGCCCCTTCGCGGTAGACGAAGGCATTGTCCGCCCGAACGGCGAAACCGCGATCGTGCGCATCTTCAATACCAACACGAAGAAGATCATCCGCTCCACCTTCCCGCTGATCGACGGCCGCGCCGCCACCGACGGGACGATGGCGATCCCGGGAGTCGCCGGGTTCGGCGCCCCCGTGAAGCTGGATTTCCTGACGCCCGGCGGTGCCACCACCGGCAAGCTGCTGCCCACCGGCCACGCGACCGATTGGCTGGATGTGCAGGGGTTGGGGCGGATCGAGGTCTCTCTGATCGATGCCGCCAATGCCTGCGTGTTCGTCCGCGCCCGCGATCTGGGTTTGACCGGCCGCGAATTGCCGGAGGCTTTGGACGCAAACCTGGAATTGCTGGCGACGCTGCAAAACATTCGCCGCGCCGCTTCGGTCGCCATGGGCATCGCCAAGAACGAGGAAGAGGCGCGGACAATCGCCGGCGTGCCGATCATCGGCTTCGTCGCGCCGCCGATGGATTCGCCCACGCTGTCCGGCGAGACGATCCAGGCATCGCAGGTCGATCTGACCGCGCGCTTCCTGTCCAACGGCCAGCCGCACCGCGCGTTGCCGCTGACCGCCTCCCTCTGCACCGCCGTCGCCGCCCGTATCGACGGCACCGTCACCAACCAGGCGCTCGGGCCGGACGCGGCGGGATCGATCCGCATCGGCATGCCCTCGGGCATTCTGACCGTGGACGCCGATGTCGGGCGCGATGCCTCCGGCGCCTGGGTGGCGCATAGCGGCGCGTTCTACCGTACCGCGCGGCGGCTGTTCGACGGGCGGATTTACGTGCCGGTTTAGGATTTTCCCCATGCTCACCCTTCGCAAAACCAAGCCCGGCTTCGGCCTCGATTTGTTCGAGGGCACCGACGCCCCCGATCCCTCGGCTGCCGATGTCACCATCCGGGTGGAATCCGCCGGCATCTGCGGCTCCGACGTGCACGCGTATGAGTGGACCGACGGCTACGGCTTCATGGTCCCGCATCTGCCCATCGTCATGGGGCACGAATTTGCCGGCCACATCGTCAAGGCCGGCGCGGGATCGGTGTTGCCCGAGGGCACGCGAGTCACAATCATGCCCGGCGTCGATTGCGGCGTCTGCGCCAACTGCCGCCGCGGCAATGCCCGCAACTGTTTGAGTCGGTCCGCCATCGGCCTGACGCGCAACGGCGGCTTCGCCCGCTACGTGACGGTGCCCGCCGCCAACTGCCTGCCACTGCCGGCAAGCGTGGACACGGAACTCGGCGCCCTGACCGAACCCCTGTGCGTGGGGGCGGAGGCGGTGCTGACCGGCGAAGTCGGCCTCGGCGACACGGTGCTGGTGATGGGACCCGGCACGATCGGTCAGGCCATCGCGCTGTTCGCCCGCGCGGCCGGGGCGGGGAGAGTGTTCATCGCCGGCAAGGCCGACGGGCCACGTTTCGACGTGCTGCGGGCCCTGGGTTTCAACGACATCCTGGACGTGGCGGAGGCACCGCTGCCGGAACTGCTCGATGGCATCAAAGTCGATGTCGTCATCGAGGCCACGGGCTACCCGCCAAGCGTGACGGATGGATTGGGCGTGCTGCGGAAAGGGGGCGTGCTGGTGGTGGCCGGCATCCATCCGGGGCCGCTGACCCTGCCGCTGACGGATTTCGTCCGCAACCGGCACCAACTGCGCGCCACCCACGGCTGCGAGCGCCCGACCTGGGACAAGGTTTTGACCATCCTCGCCCGCGAACCCGACAGTTTCCGCCCGATGATCACCCACCGCCTGCCGCTGGCAGACGGGCTTCGCGGTTTCGAACTCGCTCGGCAACGGGCGGCGTCGAAGGTGATGTTGCGACCGTGATGGGGGTGGATAGCGAGGTGTAATACCACCCGAACTAACCACTGACGCACCGGAATTCGCTACATCGTCATGCTGACCTGCGTCGGCATGACGATTTACCACGCGCCGATGTGTCAATGGCTAGGTCCGCTGGTATAAGGCGCACCCCTGCCACGCATGTTTACGGGTCCGATGTGCATCCGTGTCTTCCTTGTGTCGGAATCCCGTACGCGGTGTGATACCAATCGAACTAACCAATGACCCACCGGAATTCGCCACATCGTCATGCCGACGCAGGTCGGCATCCACGACTTACTGGCCACTACCAAGAAAGTCGTGGATGCTGACCTTCGTCAGCATGACGGTTTACCATACGCCGATGTGTCAATGGTTAGGTCCGCTGGTATGAATTCTTAGCGGCATTGCCAGACAGTGCCTGGATTTCCCGCGAAATCGCATGTAGGTTGCACGGACCGGTAGCATTGTTCTGACGACACGACTGCCACCTGACCCAACCCTTCTCCCAATCGGAGGTTACGTTACAATGGCTCGGTTCCTGCACGACATCCATCTCGTCGCGAGTAACAAGTCGGCGTCCAAGCCCGCACTGCTCGATTATAAACTGGTTGGCTCGTGGGATGTCTCGGGCGATGGCAGCCAAGGGAGTTCCGCCACGACAGGCACCAGTATGATGGGCCTGTATGCGTCTTTCCTGGATGTTTCCGAACTCCCGACGTCACCCCATATCGGCGAAATTCTCCTGACCGCGTCCAACACCACGACACCGCTTGCGCCGTCCGCGCCAGCCGGTCAGCCATCGTATCATTTCCGGGGCTTTTGGGATGTCGATGGCGGCGGAGCTGTCGGTACCAACGGATCAAGGGGCTCCGGCGTGGCAGGATTGTATATCCGGGAGACCACGGGCATCGCGCCGTTTCAGATGTACATCAGCGACATTTACACGACCGCCTGTAACGACTCGTTTCCGGTGCTGCCGCCGGGCGGCGCGTCCAACAACTATCATCTCGTCGGCTACTGGGACTGCGATTCGGGTGGTGCGTTGGGCACCGACAACAAGACCAACGGTTCGTATATGATGGGCCTTTGGGTGCAGTGGAGCCTCTATATCCCGGGCTGACGAGGGCATTGGCGCGGCCACGGCCGGGCCGGTTTCTCGGTCCAGGCCCCGTCGCGTTCACGCCCGCGACCGCGGCAACCCGAGCGCCACGACCACCCCGATCAGGTTGCCGCAGCCGGCGATGATGACGGTCGTGCCGTAACCCTGAGTCAGATCGTACAAGTGCCCCGCCAGGATCGGCAGCGTCACCGCCGCCAGACACCACGCGATATACAATCGGCTGGCGATGCGGCCGTAGATCTCGGGCGGCCAGTACGCGGCGATCCCTCCGGCCGTGGCCCCGGAGATGAACCCGTAGCCCATCCCCACCATCCCCAGCGCCAACGCGGCGACCATGGGGGAGGGGAACAAAGTCAAAGCGACGGCGCCCACCAGAGCGAAACTCTGTGCGAACGCAGCCACGTAGGGGACGGGAAAGCGATCCGTCAGCCATCCCCCCGACAGGCGCGCCACGGCGATGGCGCCGGTGATTCCCGTGGTCGCAGCCAGCGCCAAAGCGGTGTTGCCGCCATAGGCCGCGATGATGCCGGCCGCCTGGCTTAGGACCGTCAGCCCGGCCGCGGCGGCGACGAAGAACACCGTCCACATGCGGATAAAGATCGCCGTCCGCCCCTTCGCGGAGGCCGAGACCGTCCCCGGCGGCGGCAGCGCCGCACCGGCATGCGTCAGCAGCCCGATGGCCGCGACGGTGCTGACCAGCAGCACGCCCGACAGCGCCGTTAACGTCGTGCGGTACCCGAACGCGGCATTGGCCCAGCCGAACAGCGGCGCGGAAATCATGGCCCCCGCCGGATACAGCCCGACGATGTATCCGTTCACCAGCCCTTTGTTGCGGGTGACCAGCATGTTCACGCTCTGTTGCGCGACGATGTAGGCCGCCCCGCCGCCCAGCCCGAACAGCACGCTGTAGCCAAGCAGCAGGCCCAGCAGCCCGTTTGCCAGCGCCGACAGCCCGATCCCCACGACCGCCGCCGCGCCGCACACCGCGATCAGCCGCCCGATCGGGATCCGGCCGAACAGAGTGGGCGCCAGCAGCATGCCCACGGTGAACCCGACCGAAGCCAGCCCGAACACCAGCGACATCTCCGACCGGTGGATGCCCAGCTCCGCCTCGATGGGTTTCAAGAAGACGCTGAAGGCGTAGATCGAGCCCAAGGGCAGGTTCAGTACCGTCACGGCGGCGATGGCCGCCCATGCGTGCTGGGGTTTTCCGGCGACCATGAACGACTCCCATGTGGCCCCGCCAAGGTAGCGGTCGCGGGGCGTGACGCCAAACCCGGGATCGGGCATGATGCGCCATCCAAGACAACCAACGGGAGGCGACCATGCTGAAATTCGGCGTATCGATGTTCTTCACCGACTATTCCATGGCGCCCGGCGAGCTGGGGCAGGCGTTGGAGAGCCGCGGCTACGAGTCGGTCTGGGCGCCCGAACACTCCCATATTCCGGTGTCGCGGAAATCGCCGTTCCCCGGCGGCGGCGATCTGCCGAAGAAATATTACGACTGCATGGACCCGTTCGTGACCCTGACGGCGGCGGCGATGGCAACCAAGACTCTCATGGTTGGCACCGGCATTTGCCTGATTCAGCAGCGCGACCCGATCCAGACGGCGAAACTCGTGGCCTCGATCGACACCGTCACCGGCGGGCGATTCCTGTTCGGTGTCGGCAACGGCTGGAACCAGGACGAGATGGAAGATCACGGCACGGAATTTAAATCCCGCCACAAGCGCGCGCGTGAAAACATCGAGGCGATGAAGGAAATTTGGACCAAGTCCAAGGCCGAGTATCACGGCGAATTCGTGAATTTCGACCCGATGATGACCTGGCCGAAGCCGGTGCAGAAGCCGCACCCCCCGGTGATTGTCGGCGGCGCGTTTCCGTACTCCGCACGTCGCGCGATCCGCTACGGCGACGGCTGGATCCCGCAGGCGGCGCGCGGCGGCTACAAGGACATCGCCGACATGATTCCGGAATTCCGCAAAATGTGTCAGGAGGCAGGGCGCGACCCGGCGAGCATCGCCATCACCGTGTGGTTCCCGCGCCAGGACGCCGATCTGATGAAGCGTTATCAGGACCTGGGCGTGGAACGGGTCGTGTTCAACGTGGAATCCGTCCCCGCCGCCGAAGGCATCCCGGCCATCGATAAGATCGCCGAGCTGATGCACAAGGTGAACGGGTAGAAACGACTGCGCGCCACCCCTGTCATCCTCGGCGAAGCCCGAGGATGACGAAGCGAAAAGCCCTGGGGGCCGACCCATGCCGATCCACGAACCCGACCCTTGGCGCCTCCAGTTCTTCGCCAACGACCCGTGTCCCCAGGATGTCCGCATTCCCACGAAGGACCCGGACGCCTGGGCGTGGTATCCCGCGCAGCGCTGGATCTACGACAAGCTGACCGTGGCGCTGTCGCAGGGGCTGCCAGCCGCGCCGCACGGCGTCGTGCCGCCGTCGTTCCCTGTGTTCTCCAAGCCGATCGTCAACCTCCGCAGCATGGGCGCCGGCAGCCGCACGATCGAAACGGCCGCGGACTACTTCGCCACCCAGACCGCCGGTCATTTTTGGTGCCAGTTGCTCACCGGGCGACACGTGTCGTCCGATGTGGCGCTGGTCGACGGCGATCCGGTCTGGTGGCGGCACAGCACCGGCGCGGCGACCGAGGGCGGCACCTTCGACCATTGGCACGTGCACGCCGCGCCCGACCATGACATCGAATCCCACTGCGGCCCCTGGCTTCGCGAACATCTTCGCGGCTACACCGGGATGGTAAATCTGGAAACCATCGGCGGCGGCATCATCGAGGCGCATTTGCGATTCGCCGACCAATGGCCCGACCTGAACGGCCCCGGTTGGGTCGCCGCGCTGATCCGCCTTTACGCCGAGGGCGTCTGGAGTTTCCCGGATGCCGACCGGCGCGACGGCTACAGCGTCGTGCTGTTCATGCCGCATGGGCCGCGCTACCGGCATCCTCCCGCCGCGCTGGTGGAGGAGGTCCGAGGCCTTCCGGGGGTCACCAGCGTGCAGATATCCTTTCACGAAGACCGCGAACCCGCGCATCATTCCAACCCGCCCGGCGGCTTCCGGGTCGCGATCGTCAACTGCACCGACCTGACCGCCGGGCAGGGGGCGCGCGAACGCGTCCGTCAATGGTTCGCCGCCGCATGATCCGCGCGCTGATGCTGCTTCTGCTGCTCGCGATCCCCGCGCGCGCGGAAGAGCTGAAAATCGCCACCTGGAACCTCAACTGGTTGACACTGCGCCCGACCGGCTCCCCCGGCATGCCGGAGGACGTGAAGTCCCGCGCGCCCGAGGACTTCGACAAGCTCCGCCAATACGCCCAGGAGCTGAACGCGGATGTCATCGCCGTGGAGGAAGTCGACGGCCGCGACGCCGCCGCGAAAGTCTTCCCGCCCGATCGCTATTCCATCCATATGACCCGCGATCGGGTGACCCAACGCACCGGTCTGGTCGTCCGGCGCGGCCTGAAATACGACATCAACCCCGACGTCACCGCCATTGCCGGCGATCCCCATCTGCGGCTGCGCAGCGGCGCCGACATCACCTTGCATCTCGGCGCCGGCACGCTCCGGCTGCTGGCCGTGCACCTGAAGCAGGGATGTCAGGCCGCACCTTTGACCAACAGCACCCGCCGGTCCTGCGTCGAGCTTCGCACCCAGATCGACCCTATCAAAGCCTGGGTCGCCGAACGGGCGGCGGCGGGCGAGGCGTTCCTGGTCCTCGGCGATTTCAACCGCTGGATGGACGGGCGGGACCAGTTCCTCGCCGCCCTCCAACAGGCAGCGCCACTGAGCCGAGCGACCGAAGGCCGCAGCAGCCCGTGCTGGGGCGCCGAAACCTTCATCGACCACATCCTCGCCGGCGGCTCCGCTCGGGCGTGGATGCGCCCGGAGACGCTGATGGTCATGCGCTACCGGGAAACCGGACCGGAATGGAAGGAACGTCTGTCCGATCACTGCCCGGTGTCGGTACGGCTGATCGTGCCGGACGCGCCCCGGTAACCGGCACTTCCTGCCGGGTGGCCTTCCCGGACCTTTCCTTGCATTGTCAAAGTGTTACCCTGTTGGCACGGCGTATGCGGAGACGCCCGCGTGCAACAGGAGGCAACCCATGACCATCGGCGCCGTCACGAGCAACCAGAATATCGCGCATTGGCATCTCCCGGCTTCGCCGGGCACCGCGGCGGCACGCTCCGCCACCGACAGCATCGCCAACACCGGTTCGGTCACCGCCGGCAACATGGCGTCGTTCTTTCAATCCTTCTCGGCCGATTTGCAGGCAATGCTGAGGCAGGGAGGCGGGAAGGCCGCGCCGGAGGGCGCCGCCGGTCAAACCGCCGCTAACCAACCGATGTCCGGCACCCATCATCGCCATCGTCACCCGAGCGAAGGCGGGTACGGTTCCCCGCAAGGCGCCTCCAGCCAACTGACAGCCGCGACCGGCCAAGCGCTCGGCGTCAGCGGTTCGCAGATGGCAAACGGCGTCTCCCATTCCGGGAGCACCTCCGCCACCGACGCGATGCGTGCCATGCAGGCCTACGGCGCGACGGGTTCGGCCACCGCGATGCCCGCGATTCTGGCATAACGGGGCGCGGCGTTCCCGCGCTGGCCTACCCCCCACCCAACAACGTATCCAGCACATACCGCGTGTGCGCCCCCACAGCCGGTCCGGTCCAGGCGACGACGTCTTCCGGCCGGTCCCCATCCAACCGGATCGCCGGACCCGGATGCAGCGTTTTCCCGATCAACGGATCGTCCACCGTCTGCACCGACTTGCGCGCGAGAAAATGCGGGTCGGCGGCGCAATCGGCGATGTCGAACAGGCGGGAGCAGGGGACTTCGGCGCCTTCCAGCACCGCCTCGGCCTCCCGAGCGGGCAGCGTCTTCGTCCACGCCGCGATGACGGCGTCCAGTTCCGCCCGCGCCGCGCAGCGCAGCCCGTTGGTCGCGAACCGAGGTTCCGTCGCCAGCTCCGGCCGTCCGATCGCCGTCATCAACCGCGCGAAAATCAGGTCCGAGTTCCCCGCCACGCACAGCCAGCGCCCATCGGCGCAGGGGTAGGTGTTGGTCGGTGCCGCCGTCTCGATGGCCGCGCCGACGGGTTGGCGCACCCGCCCGTCCATCGCGTATTCCGGCAGCATGCCCTCCATCAGACTGAACACGCTGTCCACCAGATTGACATCGACGATCCGCCCGCGCCCGGTACCCTGGCCGTCCGGCCCGGCATCGCGCTGCCACAGCGCCGACAGCAACCCGATTGCGGCATACATCCCCGCGAGGTCGTCGCTGATCGAAATCCCGCAGCGCGGCGGCGGCAGTTCGGTGGTGCCGGACGGATGCCCGGTCAAATGCCGCAATCCGCCGATGGCCTCCCCGATCGCCCCGAACGCCGGCTTGTCGCGGTACGGCCCGTCCTGCCCGTAGCCCGAAATTCGTGCGATCGTCAGCCGAGGATTAACCCCGTGCAGCACGTCCGGCCCTAGCTTCAGACGCTCCAACTGGCCGGCGCGCAGGTTTTCCACCAGCACATCGGCCCGCTCTACCAGCTTCAGCACCGTGTCGCGGTCGCGCTTCAGATCCAACTCGATCGACAGCTTGTTCCTGCCATGGATGCTGAACCAGACGGAGTTGCCGTCGATGGCCGCCCCCCAGCCGCGGACCGGGTCTCCGCCCGGCGGTTCCAGCTTGATCACCTCCGCCCCGAGATCCGCCAGAATGCGGGTACAGAAGGGCGCGGCGATGTAATGGCCGATTTCGAGCACCTTGAGTCCGACGAGCGGGCCGTGGCGATTGGCTATCATAGGTTGTGTCTCCGGTTTGCTGGACCCAAAAAAAATTTCAGAATGGCCAAAAAAATGTGATCCTGTTAACCTTTTATTAACCATTCCCGGATTACATTGCTTCCCACGGAGCCGGTCCCCGCCGGTTCTGTTTCCTCCCCGATGGCGACCGACACGGTTCGCCACAACTTGGGGCGGTCCGGGTACCCCCGGACCGCCCCTTTTTTTCGCTGGAAGCCGAGCCCGACGCAATGGCGCATCAGGCCGCGGGCAGGATCAACCGCCGTTCGCCGGTGCGCGATCGATAAGGCGCAGGGCGCCCCACTCGCTTGTGGCGACCCGATCGTCGGGAAAGGCGCGCACATGACCGCGGTACGCCGACAGGGCGCTGTCGATATCGCCGCGCCGCTCGGGCTTCCCAGAGTAGCGGTTTGACGACATCGGCGGGAAGCGCGAGGTCGCCGGGCTCCGGCGTTGCTTGGATGCCGCACGGTGACGCGGGATCGGCGAGCATGCGGGCCGAAAGCCGCACGATCGCCAGCCAAAGATCGAGCGACGGATCGGCCGCGTAGCCTGTCGGTGTCACCCGGTCGATATAGCCGATCGCCAAGCCGTCGCGCAGTTTGACCACCGAACCCGTCAGGGACGGCGATGGCGTGCCGGTTACCGCCAACAGGCGGACGGGACCGTGTGCCCGCAATGCCTCGTGCAACTGCTCGATATCGGCGTCCGTCAGACCGCGGGCGCTGAAGACGGCCGTCCGCCGGCCGACAGATAACTCCGTGAGCAGCTTGCGGGTCAGCCGGCCGATGCGTTGCCCTTCGCGCGGGGGCAGGTCAGCGATCGGTCGATCGCGGACAAGGATGTTGGTGTGAAGCCCGATACCGGAGACCCGTTCGCGGGCGATATACTCCCAGCCGGTGTCGTCGGGTTCGAAGCTGAGGTTGCCGCTGTCGGCGAAGGCGGCGAAACCGGTGCGGAGCTGTCCGACCAATCCGTCCAGCGGGGTCAAGGCGAACCGTAACAGATCGAGCGGTTCCACCCGGCAATAGCGCTGCACCATACCGAATTCGCAGTTGACCCCAAGGCTGACGTGATCGAGCAGCAGGGCCTTCAGGGTTGCGGTCGCGGCGTCGTCGCGGGCGTCGTTCAGCATCGCTTAACCCGCAGGATCGCGCCGATCAGGTCCGCGATCGTGTCGATCCGGTCCATGTCCCGAGTATCCATGGTGACGCCCCAGGCTTCCTCGGTCGCGACGATGACCTCCACCTGCTTGAAGCTGTCCCAGTCCGGCAGGGTCGCGAAACGCGTACTGGGTTCCCAGGTCGTGGGGGGCAGGCCGCACAAGTCGCTCAGGATCGCGCAGACAGTCGCGGCGATTTCGGGTTCGGTCGGGATCATGGCAGCAACCGGTACAACGCCTCCACGATAATGGGGAGTGCCTGGGGTGAAAGGACGGACTGGTGGGTCGTCGGCAGGCGAACGGTGTCGATGGAGCCCAGACAATGCCGCGCCCAGGCGCGCGTGCTGCCGGTGGCGACCAATCCGTACTCCGCTTCGGCCGATAATACCCGGCAATGGCAAACGCGGGGTGTGTGCGATCCCAGCAGGCCAGTCGACCATGCGACCTGACGCAATATTTCGATGGCCCAGGATACCGGCGTATCGGCGGGTATCAGGTCGCGCGCCGCGGCTTGCGCGACCATCATCTGCGCGCGCCTGGTCTGCCCCGCGGTATCTTTTTGGCTCATGCGAACCAGTGCGTTCCGTGCGAAGCCGGCGTGCCCACCTCTGTCTTCGGCCGCGCGATCCGGCGGGTCGGTGTCCAATAGCGCCAGGATCGCGACTGTCTCCCCCTGTTCCTCGAACTGGCACGCCATTTCCTGCGCCACGATCCCGCCGAGCGACCAGCCGAGCAGGGCGTAGGGACCGTGCGGTTGGACGGTGCGAACGGCGGCGCAGTAGCGGGTGGCCATTTCCGCGATGGAGGCCGGCGGTGGGTTCGGGCCGTCCAGCGGCGGGCTTTGCAGCCCCCAGACCGGCCGGTCCTGATCCGGCTCGGATGCGAGTGCCTCGGCCAAAGGTTTGTAGTTGATGGCCATGCCGCTGGCCGGATGGATGCAAAACAGCGGGGGGCGGGTCCCGGTTCGCCGCAGCGGCAGCAACGACGAGGCAATGCCCTGGCCGTCCACGCCCAACGCCTGTGCTAACCCAGCGGGAGTAGGGTTCCGGTACACCAGGTCCAACGGCAGTTCGTCCCCGGTCGCCGCCACGTAGCCGGCGGCCAAACAGAGGGCGCTAAGCGAACTGCCGCCGAGGCCGAAGAAATCGTCGTCGCGCGCGACGGCCGCCGTATCGGTCGCTTCGCCGAACAGCCGGCATAGCAGCGCTTCCGTGCCGTCTCGCGGCGGTTCGCCCTGGCGGGTTGTGCGCGATGGCATCGGCAGGGCCGCCGAATCGACCTTGCCGTTTTCGGTCAGCGGCAGGGCAGGCAGGGACACGATCACGCTGGGGATCATGTAGTCGGGCAGCGCATTGGCCAACGCCGCGGCGATCGCGGCACTGTCCGTTGCCGCGCTGCCCGGCTTCGGCACGACATAAGCAACCAGTTGCCGGTCGGTCCCGATGTCGCGAACGGCGATGTACGCTTGTGCGAGGTCCGGTTGGCGCAACAACGCGGTCTCGATCTCCCCGGGTTCGATCCGGTAGCCGCGCAATTTGATTTGCCGGTCCAACCGGCCGAGGAAGTCGATCTCCCCGGATGGCAGATAACGTCCCAGGTCCCCGGTGCGGTACATGCGCTCCCCACCCAAACCGATTGGGAAGCGCTGGGCTGTCAGGGCGGGTTGCCCCAGATACCCGGCCCCGACGCTGGCACCCGAGATACAGATCTCTCCAGCCTCTCCGGTGGGAACGGGCTGCCCGTCGGAAGCCAGGATATGGACGGACGTCCCCCGAATCGGCCGGCCGATCGGCAAACGCTCCCGCATTACGTCCGCTTCGGTGACAACATGGGCCGTCACCAGGGTCGTGGTTTCGGTCGGGCCGTACGCGTTGATGACCCGAAGGTCCGGCGCGGCGGCCCAGGCCGCGCGCACGGCCGCGGGGGAAACGACATCGCCACCCGACAGAACCGTCTTGACCGTTCGAAACAGCGACGGTCGCCCCGCTGCCAAATGCTGAAACAGACCGGCCGTCAGCCACATGGTATCGACGCGTTCGGAGGCGATCAGCGCCTCCAACTTCGCAGGGTCGGGGGGGCCGGGCGGGGCAATGACGACGCACGCGCCGTTTAAAAGTGTGCCCCAAATCTCGAACGTCGTGGCGTCGAACAAGGGTGACGACCCATGCAGCACGCGGCTGCCGGGCGCGATATCGACGAACGACGGGCGCAGGGCCAGGGCCAGCACATTCGCATGCGTGATCCCCACCGCCTTGGGGCGGCCGGTGGAGCCGGAGGTGAACATCGCATACGCCAGGGTATCCGGCCCCGGCTCCGGCCTTGGCCCTGACCCCGGCACGTGACGCGGGACGCCATCCCCGGCCATCGCGTCCGGATCGAGCCGCGGAATGTCCGGCAGGCCCGAAGCCGGAAAATCCGCCCGCGCGATCGTCAGCTCGGCGTTGCCGTCCACCAGCATCGCCCGCAAGCGTTCCGGCGGATGCGAGGGGTCGAGCGGCACATAGGTCCCGCCCGCCTTCAAGACAGCCAGCATCGCGATCGCCATATCGGGGGAACGAGGCAGTCCGACGCCGATTGTCGGCATGGACCGTGTCGCCACGCGCTCGATCGCTCGGGCGAGCCGGTCCGAGGCACGATCCAACGCCGCGTAGGTCACGGTTATGCCATCGGCGCGCAGAGCCGCGGCGTTGGGTGCGGCGGCACAGACCTGGGCGAACGCATCGACGATCGACCGTGGCCAGAGTTCGACAGGAGGATATGTACTAATTTTAGACAATTGTATGATTTTAGGTAAATTGTGAAGGGAGGTATGTTTAAGCACGACGAACGATTGCATGTCCACAAATCCGACATGCTTGCAGCAGTTCTCATTATGGCGGTCGTCACCTCTTCATCGTCATGGTTGGGCTTGACCCGACCAACTCTGGCGATTTGAGGCGCGTTGAAATTGCGAGTTTTTTTGGCGGTACCCCATTGGCCTGCGTTGGTCGGGTCAAGCCCGACCATGACGGGTATGCGGAACAAAATGGCAAAATGAGAACTGCTGACATGCTTGCATCCCCCGCGCGTGGCGGCGAAACTCCCGGCGATGAAATTTTCCTTCGGCACGCTCGCGCGCCTCGCGCTGACCGGATCGGCGTGGCCCGAGCAATGGCGGGACGCGACGCCGAAACCCGCGTATACGGTGGTGGTGGTCGGCGCCGGCGGCCATGGGCTGGCCACGGCGTACTACCTCGCGCGCGAACACGGCATCCGCGACATCGCCGTGCTGGACAAGGGCTGGCTGGGCGGCGGCAACACCGGGCGCAACACGACGATCATCCGGTCCAACTATCTCCAGGACGAGAGCGCGGCGATCTACGAACACGCGTTGAAATTGTGGGAAAATCTGTCCCAGACACTGAACTACAACGTCATGTACAGCCCGCGCGGCGTCATGATGCTGGCGCATAACGAGCACGATATCAGGGTGTTCAAGCGCCATGTCCACGCGAACCGGCAGCAGGGCATCGACAACGAATGGCTGACAGCCGAACAGGCGAAGGCCTTCTGCCCGCCGCTGCATATCGGGGGGGACGCGCGCTACCCCGTCCTCGGCGCCGCGCTACAGCGCCGGGGCGGTGTCGCTCGTCACGATGCGGTGGCCTGGGGCTACGCCCGCGCCGCCAGCGCGATGGGCGTGGATATCGTGCAAAATTGCGAGGTTACCGGGATTTCCCGAGGCCCCGACGGCGCCGTGACCGGCGTCGAAACCTCCCGAGGCGCGATTAAGGCCGGTAAGGTGGCGGTCGTCGCCGCTGGCCACACCAGCGTGCTGATGGCGATGGCCGGGGTGCGCATGCCGCTGGAATCGTTCCCTTTACAGGCGCTGGTCAGCGAACCCGTCAAACCGGTGATGCCCTGCGTGGTGATGTCGAACACCGTGCATGCCTACATCTCCCAGTCCGACAAAGGGGAGCTGGTGATCGGCGCCGGCACCGACGCCTACACGTCCTACAGTCAGGCCGGCGGGCTGCACATCGCGTCGCACACGCTGGAGGCGATTTGCGAGCTGTTTCCGTCCTTTCGCCGCCTGCGCATGCTGCGCAATTGGGGCGGCATCGTGGACGTGACCCCCGATCGCTCCCCCATTATCGGCCTGACCCCGGTGCCCGGCCTGTTCGTGAACTGCGGCTGGGGCACCGGCGGGTTCAAGGCCACCCCAGGCTCCGGCCATGTCTTCGCCGCGACCGTCGCGCGCGGAGAGCCGCATCCCATCGCCGCGCCCTTCAGCCTCGACCGATTCCGGACGGGGCGATTGATCGATGAGGCCGCGGCGGCGGCGGTATCCCACTGATGCTACAGATTAATTGCCCCTGGTGCGGTGTGCGCCCCGAGAACGAATTCCACTACGGCGGGGAGGCTCATATCGCGCGTCCGCTGGATCCGGGGGCAGTGGACGACGCCGCGTGGGGGGATTTTCTGTACTCTCGCTCGAACCCGAAAGGCACCCACCGCGAACGCTGGCGCCACCAATACGGCTGCGGCCGGTTCTTCAACGCTGTTCGCGATACGGTGACGGATCGGATCGCCGGGACGAGCAAGCCGTGAGCCCCCCAACCCCCGTCATGGTCGGGCTTGACCCCGCCACCTCAGGCCCATGGGAAAGAGACGGTCGGGTCAGGCTCGGCCATGACGGGTGGGGGCCGCCCCCATGACCCAGCCCTACCGCCTGGAAGACGGCGGCCGCATCGCACGCGGCCTGGAGGTCGGATTCCGCTTCGACGGCCTCACCTACGTGGGATACGAGGGCGATACCCTCGCCTCGGCCCTGCTCGCGAACGGCGTCCATCTGGTCGGCCGTTCCTTCAAATACCACCGCCCCCGCGGCTTCCTCGCCGCCGGGTCCGAGGAACCCAACGCCCTCGTCACCGTCGACCGAGGCAACGGCCGGACCGCGCCCAACCTCCGCGCCACTCAGATCGAAATCTACGAAGGCCTCACCGCCACCAGCCAGAACCGCTTCCCGTCGCTGCAATTCGACCTCGGCGCTGCCGCCGGCTTCGCGAGTCCGCTTCTATCGGCTGGATTTTATTATAAAACTTTCCTCTGGCCGGCGTCATTCTGGAAGCGCTTCTACGAACCCGCGATCCGATCCGCCGCCGGCCTCGGCCGCGCCCCGTCCGCCCCGGACCCCGACCGCTACGTCCACCAGTACACCCATTGCGAGGTCCTGGTCGTCGGCGCCGGCCCTGCCGGGATCGCGGCCGCCGAGGAAGCCGCCAAGACCGGCGTCCGCGTCATGCTCTGCGATGAGCAGGCGGAACTCGGCGGCTCCTGGCTCTCCGACCCCGACGCTGCCGGCCTGAAAGCGGCGCTCGCGCGGTTGGAGGGCAAGGTTACCCTGCTGCCTCGCACCACCGCCTTTGGCTGGTATCCCGACAATCTGGTGGGGCTGGCCGAGCGGCTGACCGATCACCGCGCGTCACCCGATCCGGCGGCCCCGCGCGAACGCCTCTGGCAGGTGCGCGCCCGCGAAATCGTGCTGGCGACCGGCGCCATCGAGCGTCCGCTGCCGTTTCCGAACAACGACCGCCCCGGCATCATGCTGGCCGACGCCGCCCGCACCTTCGCCGCCCGCTGGGGCGTCGCCGTCGGCCGGTCGGTCGTCGTGGCGACCAACAACGACAGTGCCTACCGCGCCGCGCTGGACCTGCATCGTGCCGGCGTCGCTGTCGCCGCTGTGCTCGATCGGCGGCCACAGCCGGAGGGCGATGCCGTCGAGGCCGTTCGCGCCGCCGGCATTCCAATCAAAACCGGCGCGCAGATCGCCGGCACCACGGGCGGCCAGCGCGTAACATCGGTGAAGCTGGCGGACGGGCAGGGGAGCATACAATGCGATGCCCTGCTGATGTCCGGCGGCTGGACGCCGAGCGTGCATCTGTTCTCCCAGGCGCGCGGGCGGTTGCGGTTCGATGCGGCCATCGGCGCCTACGTCCCCGGCGACATCGCGGCTTCGGTGCGCGCCGTCGGTGCCTGTGCTGGGGAGGTCGATGCCGCCGCGCCGCTGTCTCCCGCGCCCCATAAGCGCGCGTTTGTCGATTTCCAGAACGACGTGACGACGAAAGACCTGTCCATCGCGACCCAGGAGGGTTTTCGGTCGATCGAGCATGTCAAGCGCTACACCACCGCGGGAATGGCGACCGATCAGGGAAAAACCTCCAACATCAATGTTTTATCCGCCGTTTCCGGGTTGCTGGGCCGCACGATGCCGGAGGTCGGCCTAACGACTTTCCGCCCGCCCTTCACCCCTGTGACCTTCGGCGCCTTGGCCGGCCCGGCGCGCGGTGCTCTGTTCGATCCGACCCGCCACGCCCCGCTGCACGACTGGGCCACCGCACAAGGCGCGGTGTTCGAGGACGTCGGCACCTGGAAGCGCGCCCGTTATTTCCCCCGTCCCGGCGAGACCATGCGCGACGCCGTGTCCCGCGAGTGCCGCGCGGTCCGCACCGGCTGCGGCATCTTCGACGGCAGCACTTTGGGCAAGATCGAGGTCACCGGACCGGACTCATCTGAATTCCTTAACCGCATGTACATAAACGATATCGCGTCCCTAGGCGTCGGCCGCTGCCGCTACGCCGTGCTGTTGGGCGAGGACGGGTTCGTCCGCGACGACGGCATCGTCGCCCGCCTTACCGAAGACCGGTTCCACGTCACCACCACCACCTCCGGTGCCGCAGGCGTCCTGCATTTGATGGAGGATTATCTCCAAACGGAATTCACCGATCTGCGGGCTTGGCTGACCTCCACCACCGAACACTGGGCCACCATCGCGGTGCAGGGGCCGACAAGCCGAGCGGTGCTGGCGCCGCTGGTCGAGGGCACGGACCTGGATGCGATGCCGCATATGAGCGTGCGCGTCTGCCGCGTCGCCGGCATCCCGGCCCGCCTGTTCCGCGTCAGCTTCACCGGAGAGGCCGGGTTCGAAATCGCCGTTCCCGCATCCCAAGCCGCGACGCTCTGGGATACGCTGGTCGCCACCGGCCACGTCACCCCCTACGGCACCGAGGCGATGCACGTCCTCCGCGCCGAAAAAGGGTTCTTCATGATCGGGCAGGAGACCGACGGCACCGTCATCCCCGCCGATCTCGGCCTGCCCAGCGGTGCGCGTAAGAGGGATTTCGTCGGCAAGCGGTCGCTGACCCGCCCGGATATGCTACGCGAGGACCGGAAACAGCTCGTCGGCCTGCTGACCGACGATCCGAATGTTGTGCTGGAGGAAGGGGCGCAGATCGCCAACGTACCGGGCTACGTCACCTCTGCCTACTGGAGCACCACCCTCGGCCGTTCCATCGCGCTGGCGCTGGTTTCCGACGGGCGGGGGCGGATGGGCGAGAAACTGTCCGTACCAATGCCGGGCGCGTCGATCGGTGTCACGGTCGTCGATCCACGATTCTACGACCCCGAGGGGGCGCGGTTAGGAGTGCACCAAGCACCACCCCCGTCAGCCCCACCACCCCCACCACCCCCGTCATCCCCGCCACCCCCGTCATCCCCGCCATCCCCGTCATCCCCGTCATGGTCGGGCTTGACCCGACCAACTCACGCCAATGGGGAAAAGATTGTCCGGTCCAGCCAGACCATGACGCGCTGGACCGACCCCACCACCCGCCTCAACATCCGCGCCACGCCGACCGCCACCACAGCCATCGGCCTGGCCCTATCCGTCCTCCTCGGCTCCGTCCCCAACCGAACCGTCCGAGGCCGCGACCGCGCCGCCCTCTGGCTCGGCCCCGACGAATGGTTGGCGATCGCCCCCACCACCGACACCGGCCTGACGGACCGAGCGATAGCGGCGGCCAAGGATGCCAGCGTCGTGGATGTGTCCGACCGCTTCATCGGCATCGAAGTATCCGGCCCGCGTGCCGCGTGGAGCCTGAACGGGTTCTGCGCCCTGGACCTCGCACCGCACACGTTCCCTGTGGGCATGTGTACTCGCACCCTGTTCGGCAAGGTCGAAATCGTCCTGTGGCGCACCGCCGCCGACACGTTCCACATCGAGGTCGCCCGTTCCCTCGCCCCCTACGTCTGGCAATGCCTGCAAGAAACCGCGGAATAACCCCGGCTACGCGACGACCCGGCAAGCCTGACCGTCGTCCCAGTAGACCGTCGTCATGGCAATCTGCACGACAACCTCCACCGAACCGCCAAACCCGGACAACAGCGACGGCGGCACCGCGGCATCGCCGTCGGTCCAGCGGAAACCGTTATCCGCCTCGAAGTCATGGAATCCGGGCGACAGGGCCGTGTCCCGCGCCGCCATGGTCCGGAACCGCGTCCCCTTCCGCGCCGCGATCTGCCGCACGGCGACCCCCAGCAAACGAGCATCCCGAGCCAGACCGAGTTCCTGCGGCACAGCCGAACGGCTGGCGATGCGCAGGCTTTCGGGGATCGCGGGCAAGCGGAAGACGAAGCTGTCGCCAGCGTGGCTCACGGCATCCAGCCGCACACCATCGGCGATCAGATGCAGATCGGCGTCCTCGGTCATCGGCGCCCGCCGACGCGGTCCCGCCCGATCCAGCAGCCGGCGCCACGCCGCGTCCACCGCCGGGCCGCCGGTCAGAACCGGTGCGCAGGGTTCCTTCGCCGGCTGGTCCCAACCGGAATTCGCGTTGTGGAACAGCCACCGGTTGCCGTCGTCGCGGTAGCTCTCGGCCGGAGCGCCATTGGCGACCAGCACGTCGTGCGTCTCCAGCTCGATATGGAACAGCTTCACTTCCTGCGCGCGGTCGTCCCATTCGATGGTGCGGTGATTGACCAGGAATTCGACTGGGATCAGCGCATCGACGATGTGGAATGCGTGCCCCTTGGTCACCCGCAGATCCTGGTAAGGCACGTTCGGGCCCAACGCCCCTCTGCGCACGATCACCGGCGTCGCCGCCCCGCGCTTGCCCCGTGTGGCCAGCACCTGACCGGTGCCGATCCAGGCAATCGGGCGCACCGTGCCGCTCGCGGTGATTACCATGTCGCCGACCGCGAGGTCCTGAACCTTAACCTGTCCCCCCGGGGTCGCGATGAACGTGTCGATGCAGAAGCACAGGGCCGAGGCCACACCGCCCGTGAAATCCAGCGTGGTGCCCGAATAATCGACCGCGGGATCGAGCTGCAGATCGATGCTGCCGCCGCCGCTGAGGCTCAGATGCAGCGTATGACCGGATACGATGGACCCGGAGGATACCGTGGTGCCGCCGCCGAACGCGATCGTCTCGCCCTGGCCGAACCCCTTAATGGTCCCACCGAAATCCGCGAGATCGTTGATTTGCAACTGTCCGCTGGTGCCGATGAACGCAATCGTCTGTCCGCTGGAAACCGAACCGGTGGTCGTGACCGAACTGCCGGTGTCGATGTCCAACGTCCCGGTGCCCGTCAGCGCCCCGACCGTCAGCGTGCTCGGGTCGACGATGATGGTGCCGTTGTTCACCACGACGCCCGAGTCGTTCACGTTGACCGATATCAGACTGAGCAACCCGACATTGGTCAGCGTGCTGCCGGCCTGGAAGACGCCGCCGGACCCGGTGATCGACAGCGTGGCGCCGGATTGGATCAAAAGCTGCTGGCCGCTTGTGAGCGTGTTGCTGCCGGTCAACTGCCAATGCGCACCGGTATCGACCTGCACCGTGCCGAAGCCCACGAATTCGGTGGATATGCCGCCGACGGTGCCCGCCGCCGCGAACGATTGCAGCTCCAGCGTGCCTGTGCTGTTGCCGGTCACCGTGCCGGTGAAATGGTAGGCCGGCGCCAACTGCACCACGTCGTTCGCGCCGGAGGCCTGCACCGCGGTGCCGAACGATCCGTCGATCAGGCCGTAGTTCTGCAGGGTTGTGTTGTCGCTGGAAATCGTGACGCCGACATGGCCGGCAATGGTTCCGCCGACGCCGTTGACGACACGTCCGCCCGCCTGGAGCAGAACCCCGTATGTGGTGGCGCCGAACTCCGTACCGATCGTGCCGCTGTTGAGGACGGTGCCCGCGTTGCCCGAGACCGTCACGCCGCCGTCGATGGTGCCGCCGGTCAGTCCGCCGCCCGGCACGGCATTGACGACCGTCCCACCGGCCTGGAGTTTGACGAGGCCGCTGACCACGCCGGTGTTGCTCAGAGTGAAACCGGTGCCGGTTGCCAGGACTCCGGGGCCGCCGGACGCGTCCTGGATTGTGCCCCGATTGGTGACGGTCGCGTTCGTCCCGGCGGCGGAAACCGCCGTGGTGCCGTACACGATGGCGCCGGCACCGTTCACCAGATACCCGCCGGCCGTCAGCATGACGCCATGCGCGTTGCCGCTGATCAGGCCACCGTTGGAGACGACGCCCGCGGCCCCCATGACAACGCCGTTGACGTTGCCGAACTTCACCGTGCCGGTGTTGGAAAAGAAGCCGCCGCCCGCCAGGGTCGCGTCGCCGGTCATGCTGCCGGCGTTATGCACGGTCGCCTGTGCCGCCGCGGAAACCGCCGGAGACCCGGTCAGCAGCCCCCCCGAGTTATTGTAGATGCTGACGATGCTGCCGCTGCCCACCGCCACGGTGATGCCGCTGCGGATCGTGCCGTCGTTACGGATAGTGAAATTGGCGGTCCCCGCGGTGCCCGGTGCCAGAACAAGCCCCAGGTAGCTCCCGCCCGAAATATAGCCGCCGGACTGGTTGGTCAGGTAGCCGCCGCCGGACAGGGACATGCCCGCGACACCGCCGTGGATCGTTCCGGCGTTCTGGATGGCCAGATTGACGCCGGACATCGCGACGGCCGTACTGACCGCCGAGATCAAAGCGTGGGTGCCGCCGGAGACGTTGATCAGACGGCCGCCGTCGCCCGAGATATGCACGCCGTCGCCGTGCCCGCTCAGGCCGACGGCGATAATGGTGCCGCCGTTGTTCACCCCGCCATTGGTGACCGCGACGGCCAGATCGTTGCCGTGGATCAGGCCGCCGGTGCGGTTGAAGACATAGCCGGTGACGGTGGTGCCGCTCACGACCGCACCGCCGGTGACTGTCACCAAGCCGTTGGAAATCTGGCCGTAATTGTCGACCTGGGCGGCGGCGCCGGCACCGATGGACACCGCGATGTTGTTGGCCGGCGGCACGCCGTTCACGTTGCCGGCCGTCAAATGGGCGCCGGCCGTATTGAAGAACGCACCCGACCCGGGAAGCAACACCGCGCCGGTCATGCTGCCCTGGTTGTTGACGATGCCACTACCGGCGATCGAAACGCCGAACGCGTCGCCGGCGATCGTGCCGCCAACGTGGTTGGTCACATTGCCGATGCCGCCGACTGCTACACCCCTAGTACGGACGCTGGTGTAGTTCCCCAGGTGGCCGATCACACCGGTATTATCGACCGAACCGGCGCCCGCGATCTGAACCCCATACCCAGTGGCGGCAGCGGGTGTTTGGGGGAAAGAGGATATCGTGCCGCCCGCCTGATTGGTGACGGTGCCGTTGAGCAAAACGATGCCGGCAACCGTTCCCTGCACGATGCCCGCGTTGGTGACCGAGCCGGTTGCGCCGACGATGCGGATGCCGACGCGGTGTCCGACGGCCTCCGACGACGCCACATCGGTGACGCTGCCGCCGGCCGTGAAATCCACGCCGTAGTTACCCGTGGCGACGACTCGCCCCGCGTTGACCAGCGTGCCCTGGCCGCCGGTGATCAGCAGCCCGTAATTGGAGGTATTGCCATCGATGTAGCCGGTCGCGGCGTTCGATACGTAACCGCCGCCCGCGATCTCGACCACCGTGCCGCCGCCGCGGATGCGGGCCGCGTTGAGCAGGACATCGCCCGTCTGGAGGTTGACGCCGATATCGCCACCGGCCGAACCGCCATTGCCGATATAGGCATCGGCCGTGGTCACGATCGTCTGCGGCGGATTCGTTGCGTCGAGCGCCACGCCCGAACCGACCGACACCGTTCCCGCCAGGGTGGCCTTCGGTGCCGCGACCACCAACGTGGACGAATAATTGCCGCTATACGTCGCCATCGCTCGATCCCCACCAGTCGCTTTATGACTGGTCGGTCCCGCCGCGGGCTGACTTCGGCCGGAAGCTTATCGGAATTCAAACAGTCGCAACTGCTCTAGCAGCGGTCCCGGTGCCGGTCGAGCAGATTGTTAACCGTCCGACGCTCCGAACCTGCCCTCGACTGGGCACGCATCGACTGCCGCCGCTGGCAATCCCGCCGCAACCCGCGCTAAACAATGCGCACGTAAACGGAGGGAACAATGGACTTCACCGGTAAAATCGTCCTCATCACAGGCGCCGGCAACGGCATCGGCCGAGCGACATCGCTGGGATTCGCGACTCGCGGCGCGACGGTCGTGGTCGTCGATCACGACAAAGCAGCCGGGGAGGCCACCGCCGCCATCATCCGCCAGCAGGGCGGCAAGGCCATGTTCACCGCCGCCGACGTGACCAAATCGGCCGACGTGCAGGCCTATGTAAAGGCCACCGTCGACGCCTACGGCAAGATCGACTGCTTCTACAACAATGCCGGCATCGAAGGATCGGTCGCCACGACCGCCGAATACGACGAAGACATGTTCGATCGCGTCATCGCGGTGAACGTCAAAGGCGTGTTCCTCGGCATGCGGCATGTGTTGCCGGTGATGATCGCGCAGGGCTTCGGGTCGGTGGTGAACACGGCATCCGTCGCCGGTCTGGTCGCCTCGCCGGGGATGCCGGCCTATGTCGCGTCCAAGCACGCGGTGATCGGCCTGACCAAGACCGCGGCCGGGGAGGTCGGGCGCGCCGGTGTGCGCGTCAACTGCATATGCCCGGGGCCGATCGACACCCGCATGATCCACGCGCTGGAATCCATGCTGAACCCCGACGACCCCAACGCCGTCGGCGCCCGCTACCAGCAGAACATCCCCATCGGCCGCTACGGCACGCCGGAGGAAGTGGCGAACCTTGTCATCTTCCTGTCGTCCAGCCTCGCGGGGAACATCACCGGGGCGCAGTACGTCGTCGATGGCGGCCGTACCGCGACCGGCGGTGCCGTGACCAACAATCTGGTGAAGTAGACGCCATGATCCAGTTCGCCCGCACGCCCACGCTGAATATCGCTTACGAGGCGCATGGGCCGGCGGGCGGCACGCCGGTCATCCTGCTGCACGGTTTTCCCGACGACGCCCGCGCCTACGACGGCTGCGTCGGGCCGCTGGCGGCGGATGGATGTCGGGTACTGGTGCCGTATCTGCGAGGCTACGGGCAGACAAGTTTCCTCGACGCCGCGACGCCGCGGTTGGGGGAACAGGCCGCGTTGGGTTCCGACCTCCGCGATTTCATGGACTCGCTCGGCATCGAAAAGGCGATCCTGGGTGGCTACGACTGGGGCGGACGAGCGGCCTGTGTGGTGTCCGCGCTGTGGCCGGAGAGGGCGATCGGGCTGGTCAGTATCAACGGCTATAACATTCAAAACATCGCGACATCGGGGGTGCCGGCGGACGCCGAACAGGAGATGCGGCATTGGTATCAGTGGTATTTCAACACCGAACGCGGCCGGGCAGGTTTGGCTGCGAACCGGCACGAGCTTTGTAAGCTGCTGTGGAAGCTTTGGTCGCCGAACTGGCACTTCGATGACGCCAAATACGCGGCGACCGGCGTGAGCTTCGACAATCCGGATTTCGTGGACGTGGTCATCCAGTCCTACCGTCACCGGCATCGCAACGCGCCTGGAGACCCGGCTCTGGCCCCGATCGAAGCCGCGCTGGCGGCGCAACCGGCGATTACGGTGCCGACGATCGTGCTGCATGGGGAGGCTGACGGCGTCGGCCCGGCGGCTCAGTCGGCGGGCGCCCACAAGCACTTCACCAACCGCTACGAACGCCGCGTCATCCCGGTGGCCGGCCACTTCCTGCCGCATGAGGCGCCGGAGACGGTGGTGCGGGCGGTGAGGGATTTGCGGGTTTAGGGTCTGTGCCGGTCGCGGCTTTCGCTTCCTCCGAGTTCTCCGAGCGAAACGCCGACGCCACCCAAGGTCATGCGCGTCCCGCGTTGCCGCCGAACCCCAACTCACGGTAACGTCCTCCGCATGCCAAGGACCCCGACCTCTCCCATCGCCTGCTTCGTTGCGGGCACGCGCCTCGCCACCGAAAGCGGGGAGGTGCCCGTGCAGTCTCTGCGCGTCGGCGACCGCGTGCGCGCCGTGCTGACCGGCCGGTGGGAGCCGGTGGTCTGGATCGGCAAGCGTGTCGTCGATTGCACCCGCCATCCCCGGAAAGAGCTGGTCTGGCCTGTCCGTGTGTCCGCCCATGCGTTCGGCCCCTGCCAGCCCGGCCGCGATCTGTGGCTGTCGCCGCACCACGCCGTTTACGTCGGCGACGTGCTGATCCCGGTGGGTCTGCTGATCAATGGCACCACCATCCGCCAGATCCAGCTGCCCGCCATCGCCTATTGGCACGTGGAACTGCCCCGCCACGAGGTCATCATGGCCGAGGGCATGCCGGCCGAGACCTTCCTCGACACCGGCGACCGCACCGATTTTCTGGCAGAAGGCCAGTTCACGACATTGTTCCCTGTCTTTGGCGCCAACCGGTCAGGCGCCGATTGCTGCGCCCCTTTCGTCACCGAGGGCGAGGAACTGGAAGCCGCACGCGTTTTGGTCGCACAGCGGGCTGCTTTGGTCGCCTCGGCGGGTGCGCAGTCCTCGGGCAACGCGCCGTCATCGTGATCGCCGCACACGCTCCCGGTGCGCGGTATATAGGCCACTGGCGGCGATGATCGCGGCACCGACGAGCGTCCAATGGTCGGGCAGGGCGCCGAACACCGCGAACCCCGCGATGCTCGCCCAGATCAGTTGGCTGTAGGTGAACGGCGCGAGCGTCGAGGCCGCGGTATGGCGGTGCGCCAGGACCACCATCCACTGACCCAGCGACGACAGAACCCCCAGGAACAGCGCCAACCCCAGTTGTTTGGGCGACGGCCAGACGCAGTCGAACGGCATCGCGATTGTCAGAGCGATGACCCCAATGCCGGACGAACACAGCAGCGTCGTGTTCGGATGGTCGGTTGTCGCGATCTTGCGCGTGACAATCAGCGCCGTCGCCCAACAGAACGACGATGCGATCCCCCAGAACGCCGCCGGCTGAAACCCGGACGAACCCGGTCGCACCACGATCAATACGCCGGCCATCCCGACCATAACGGCGGCCCAGCGGCGGATGCCCACGACCTCCCCCAGCAGCGGAATGGACAGGATCGTGATGAGCAGAGGCGACAAAAAGCTGATCGTGGTCGCCTCGGCGATGGGCATCTGGCGCACCCCGAACACGAACAGGACCGACGAGCCGGTGACGCACAACCCGCGCAAAAGCTGGAACCGGGGGTTGTTGGGCCGCAGCGCCCGCCATGACATCCCGCGCGCCAGCATGGCCGCGAAACCGAAGAACAGGACGTAGCGGATCCACGCCATCTCGATCACCGGCAGCGTCGCGCTGAGGTATTTGGCGGTGGTGTCGGCGATCGCGAACAGCACGGTCGCGCCGCTGTGCAACGCGATCCCGCGAATCGGGTCTTCCGTCTGAGCCATGCGGGCTTATACCTGTCGCATCGTTCGCATGAGGACCGGGGAAAACGCGATGCAGCCCATCAACGCCACTGCCCGTTCGGCCTGGACCGCCGCCAGCCTGAACGCCAATCCCTCGTGGATTTACGAGCTGGACGACCGCGCCCGCCGCGACCTGACGCAGGCCGTCAAATCGGTCCGTGACCCCGACAGGACGCTGTTCGACTATAGGCGGGACGAGTTCGACCTCGGTTCCGCTTGGCCCGTGTTCGCCGGCGCGTTGAAGGAGATCAAGGACGGCACCGGCTTCGCCATCCTGCGCGGCCTGCCCCGCGAAGGTCTGACGGCAGAGGAGTTCGAACTTCTGACCTGGGCCATCGGCCTGCACACCGGCGTCGCGCGTCCGCAGGGGAAAGCCAGCCAGTACCTGTCCGCCGTGCGCGATGCCGGCGTCGTCTACCGGTCCGGGAAGGGGCGTGGATACTCGTCGAACGCCGATCTGGATTTCCACACCGACAGCGCCGATATTGTCCTGCTGACCTGCTACAACGTCGCCCGTTCGGGGGGTATGAGCATGGTGTCCAGCTCCGTCACCGCGCACAATATTCTGGCCATCGAACGGCCCGATCTGGCCGAACTGCTGCACCGACCCTTCCATTTCAGCCGCCAGCAGGAAGAAGCGCCGGATGAGGCGCCGTTCTACCCGAACCCCATCTACGATGTGTCCGAGGGCGTCCTGTGCAGCAAATGGAATCGTAACCGCGTCCGTTCGGCGCAGGCTTTGGACGGCGTGCCCACGCTGACGGCGCAGCAGCAGGAGGCGTTGGATTTGCTGGACAACATTCTCCGCCGCCCCGACGTCATGCACGCGATGTATCTGCGCCCCGGCGACATGCAGGTGCTGAACAATCACGTCACCTTACATTCCCGCACCGAGTTCGAGGATCATGACGATCCCGCCTTGAAACGGTGCCTGTTCCGCCTGTGGCTGGCCCCGCCGAATTGGCCGACGCTGCCGGAATCGTGGCGCCCCGCGTATCGGGCGGTTGAGGCCGCGACGGTGCGCGGCGGGATCAAGGGGCACGTGTACGACGACGCGCGCCGGGCATACGAAACCCGGCAAGCCGCCGATTTGGGGATGCGCTTGGCGGGTTGATGCACGAACGTGTATACGGGGTAACCCGTATACACGCCGTGGCGGTCATGACTGCTTGCGCAGCGTCGCGACCGAGACATGCGGCCAGGTCATGCCGTTGAAGTTCAAGAACACCGTCTGGGTGTACTGAAGTTGCAGGAACGCCGAGCCTTGCGGGCCCGCCGCGACGTGCTCGATCCAGAACACCGCCGTCATCTGCGCCGCGTTGGCGTTCGGGCCGGCGGGTCCGCCTTGCAGGAAAGCAATGTTGTCCGTGCCGCCCCCGACATTCGGTGCGGTCGGCACTTGCGATGCCGGCGGCTGCGGCGGTTGCTTGTTCGGCGGCAACGGCACGGTGGTGCTGACCTCCAGCACGGTCGTCTGGGCGATCGTCTGCCCCGCGAGCGCCGCCGTCAGCACCGAGTTCGGATTATTCACCATCGCCTGCGTGATGCTCGGCGGAACCGGATTGGGGGAGCGGAAGGTGCTGGGCAGCGACAGATTGGCTTCGTTGAACGGCGGAAACGCCACAGAAGTCACGGCCGGCGGTTGCGTGCCGATCGGGAACGGACGGATGCTGACCGGATTGATGACCGGCCCGCCGGCGACGGTAAAAGCCTGACCCTGTGCGTTCACCGTGGTGCCGTGCGGGATGGACGCCATCCGCACGACGGTCGCCGGTTCGGCCGGATTGGTTGTCGCGGGAACGGTGACCCAAAAGCCCGGTTCGACGTGGATGCCGCCGCCGGTCAGCGCGTCGGACACCTGTTGCAGGTAATGGATCCCGAACAGTTCGATATCCGGCTGCAGCAGGCCGCGGTTCGGGATGCTGCCGATGCTGGCGGAGAATTCCAGCGTTTCCTTCGTCAGGTTCAGTTCCAGGAAGCGGTCCGACGTCGCCACCGGGAAGAATGGCCGCCAAATCTGGTTGAAGCCCGGTCCAACCCATTTCCCCGGCAAATCGGCGAGCGCACCCAACGGATTGATCGCCGGACCCGGCGGCACGTAACCCGGCCGGATCAGCGGGCTGGTCGGTATCATCTTCACGTTCATTTCGAATGCCATATTCGTCCCCATAGGTTCTGGCGACCGTGTATCGCCGGCCCGCCACCGGTTACACCAGACGCACTTATAACGACAACCATATAAATCGAAAACCGATCCGATAAACGATTGTGTGGGCAAACATTATAGCGGCCGGCGGAGGTCCTGCCGCGCCCGCTTGCCCGTGCCGCCTCCCCTGGCCCACATTGCACCGCCACAGACCACCCCAGGACACCACGACCATGATCAGCGTCGACGAAGCCCGCACCCGTATCCTGGCCGATCTCCGCCCCACGCCGGCCGAAATCGTCGCCCTCGCCAATGCCTGGAACCGCGTCACCGCCGCATCCGTCGTCGCGCGCCTGACGCAGCCGCCGGCAGACGTCTCCGCCATGGACGGCTACGCCCTTCGCGCCGCCGACGGCACGCTCGGCGCCACGTTGACGCAGATCGGCGCGGCGCCCGCCGGGCATCCCTTCGCGGGCACCGTCGGCGCCGGCCAGATCGTCCGCCTGTTCACCGGCAGTGTCGTCCCCGACGGCGCCGACGCCATCCTGTTGCAGGAAGACGCGACCAAAGACGGCGACCGCATCACCGTGAACGAAGCCGTCGCCGCCGGCCGCCACATCCGCCGCGCGGGCCAGGATTTCGCGCAAGGGGATGCCGTGATCCCAGCGGGACGCAAGCTGACCGCGCGCGACGTCGGCCTCGCCGCCGCCGCCAACCATCCCTGGCTGTCCGTGCACCGACGCCCGCGCGTCGGCATCCTGGCCACCGGCGACGAGATCGCGATGCCCGGTGAGCCGATTCCCACCGGCGGCATCGTCAGCTCCAACTCCCACGCGCTGGCCGCTTTGGTAAGGGCCTCGGGCGGGGAGCCGGTGGTGCTGCCGATTGCCGCCGACACCAAGGAAGCCGTGGCGGCGGTCGCGGACTCGGTTCTGGGCCTGGATTTGCTGGTGACGACCGGCGGCGCCTCGGTCGGCGACCACGATCTGGTGATCTCCGGTCTGCAAACGCGGGGGTTGGTGGTGGATTTCTGGCAAATCGCGATGCGCCCCGGCAAACCGCTGCTGTTCGGGAACCTGGGCGCTGTGCCGGTGCTGGGTCTGCCCGGCAACCCCGTTTCAGCCATGGTATGCGCCATTCTGTTCCTGGTCCCGGCTCTGGCGCGCCTGTCCGGTCTGCCTGCCGCGCCGCCGCCCGCCACGACCGCGTTGTTGGGTGCCCCCGTGCGCCAGAACGACCAGCGCGCCGATCACCTGCGCGCCACCGTCGGGACCGACGCACAGGGCCGGCTGGTGGTCACGCCGTTCCCCGTTCAGGATTCGGCGATGCTACGCCGTCTGGCCACCGCCGATGCGCTGATCCTGCGCCCATCGCATGCCCCAGCCCTCCCCACCGGCGCCGAAGTACCCATCGTCCGCCTCGATTCGCTCGGCCTTTGAAGCGGTTGCGCAGGTTTTCCACAGGTTGCGCTTGACGGGGCGAGGGGAACTAACATAGAACACCGGGGTTGTCGGTTTGTTCCGAACCGCTCTATGGGGAAACCCCGCCATGCTCACGCGCAAGCAGTACGAACTGCTGGTTTATATCGACAAGCATCTGAAGCAGACCGGGTTCTCCCCGAGCTTCGATGAGATGAAAGATGCGCTGAATCTGAAGTCGAAATCGGGGATTCACCGGTTGATTTCGGCCTTGGAGGAACGCGGTCACATCGGCCGGCGCCACCATCGCGCCCGCGCGCTGGAAGTGCTGCGGCTGCCGGACAATATGGAAACAGCGGCTGTTGCCCCCGCCGAAAGCGCGGCGGCTTTTGCCCCGAACGTGATCCAGGGCGATTTCTCCAGCCGTTTGCCGGGCGTGCGAGCCGCTGCCGATTCGGCGGCGGTGCAACTGCCGCTGTATGGCCGGATCGCCGCCGGTCTGCCGATCGAGGCGCTGCGCGACAGCGGCACCATGGTCGATGTTCCCATGGCCCTGCTGGGCGGCGGCGAACATTACGCGCTTGAAGTGGCGGGCGACTCGATGATCGAGGCCGGCATTCTCGACGGCGACACCGTGCTGATTCGCAAGGGTGAAGTCGCGGAAACCGGTCAGATCGTCGTCGCTCTCGTGGACGAAAACGAAGTGACGCTGAAACGGCTGCGGCGGCGCGGCAACTCCATCGCGCTGGAACCCTGCAATGCGCGCCTGAAGCCGCAGATTTTCTCGGCTGATCGCGTCAAGGTGCAGGGCAAACTGGTCGGGCTACTGCGGAAGTACTGATCCGCCGGGATCGAGGGCAGCCGGCGGCAGGATCGGCACAGGCCTTGGTCTGGGCGTGGGCGGCGGCGGCACCCAAGGGCGGTCGCCGCGTGCCATTCGGTCGGTCAGCACCATCGCGCCCTCCGGCGTCAGCCAGATCGCGGCCGCCCCCTGCCGCCAGACGGTGAAGCGGTCGACCAGCTGCGGCCATGGTCTTGGGCAAAGGCCACGTGCCGGTTCGGCGGACACGATCGCGACGGCGTCCTTGCATTGAGTCGGACGCGAGGGGCCACGCATCAGCAGCACGCCCTTTGCCTCCGGACGCGGATGCAGCAGGCAGGAATCCTTGGCGCAGGCGATGCCGTCGCTTTCGGTGGGAAACGGGCGCGCCGTTGGACGCATCCATAACTGCAACCAGGCATCGCGGACGAAGGCCGATCCGCCCTGGGCTTGCTGAATGAACACCTCGCCCCCAATACGTGCCCCGATCAAGCGCGCATCGGCGGAAACCAGCACGTCCGGCGCACGTTCGGTGACCGGGGACAGCAGCCCCACCAGCATCGGCAGCACCCCGAACAGTCGCAAACGCGTGCGCCAAATCCCCAGCCACGCCAGCCCGAGGGAGAACATCGCCAGCCCCCAGGCAGGAATATGCGGCACCGGGAACGTCGCGGCCGGCCAGGACGCGGTGGTCATGGCGACCCAGACAATCGCCTCCGACCCCCAACCCATTGGGATCAGTGCCAACCATTCCAGCCCCAGCGGCATCAGCGCCAGCGCGATCAGGCCCAGCGGCATCGTCCACATCGCCGTCATCGGCACCGCGACCATGTTCGCGACGACGAAGTAAACCTGCACATGCCCGAAATGATACGCGCCATACGGGGCCGAGGCGGTGCCGGCCAGCGCACTGGTCAACGCCAGAGCAACGATGTGCGATGCCAGCCGGCGGTGCCAGCTATGGCCGTGCAGTTGGCGCAACCAGGGGCGCAGCGCCTCGTACCCCGCGATCAGGGCCAGCACCGCGGAAAAACTCATCTGAAACGACACGCCGGGCACTTCCTGCGGTTCCAGCAACATCAGCACCACGCCCGCCAGCCCCAACCCGCGCAACGAGACCACCCGCCGGTGCGTCACCGCGCCCAACGTGAACAGGCACGCCATCGAGAAGCTGCGCACGATCGGCACATGCATCCCGGTCAGCACCATGTAGAACCCGCCCACGGCCAGAGCGACCAGCGCCGCCAGCGTCTTGGTCGGCCAGAACAGGCTGGCACGCTCCGAACAGGCGAAACCCAGGCGTGCGACCGCCATCGCGAAGCCCATGACGATGCCGATATGCAGCCCCGCCACCGCCAGCAGATGCGCCAAGCCTGAGTCGCGGAACGCCTGATGTTCGGCCTCCGGGATACTGGTCTGTCCACCGGTCAGCAGCGTGACGCAGACTGCTCCGGCCGCGCCTGGCACCACGGCGGTAATACGAGCGGCGATGGTTTCGCGGAGGCCCTGCATCCAGCGTGCGACGCCGGACGGTGTGGCTTCCGTCAGCCGCTCCACTGGTCCCAGCGCGTAACCGGAGCCGCCGAGCCCCGCGTAGAACGCGTCGCGTTGCAGGTCCCAACCGCCGGGGTAGCTGGGTGGGGCAGGGGGGCGCACCAGCGCTCGTAGTTGGGCCGTGTCTCCGGTGGCGAGCGGGCCTCGGTCGGTTTTGCGGAGGCGCACGCGGATGGTGCGGCGGAGCGGCGGACCGTCCTGGTTCAGCCGGGCGGATTCGAAGGTGACGCGCCGACCTTCCGGCAGATGTTCGACCGCGCGGACGGTGCCGGACACGACGGTGGCGTGGGTCGGCAGATCGGCCTCCAGCGGCGGTGCGCGTGCGGTCGCGAGCTGCGCCGATGCGAAGCCCAGCGCGGCCATGAAGAATGGGATGGTGAACAGGCGACCGCGTGGGACGAACCAGGACACCGTGAAGACGAGAATCGCCGCCGCTCCGCCGGTCCAAACCGGTGGTTCGAAACGGGGCATATAGTATGCCAGCACTCCCACACCCATGAAGACGGGCAGCCAAAGCGGCACACGCTCGGCCTCCGCGTCCCACCATGCGGCGAGCGGTGTCACACGGCGCCGCGAAGGGCGCGCCGAAACCGGAGGGCGACCAGAGGCACGGCCAGCAGGGCGACACTGGAAGGTTCGGGCACCGTTTCATGGAAGACGAACCCGCCCCGAGCCTGGCTAAGTTCGAACCTGTCGCCGACGTCGAACCCCCAGGGATCGCCGCCCTGTAGGACATAACTATCGGTGATCAGGCCGCGCGGATCGACGCGATACACGCCGGAATGGATGTCGGCATCGGCGACCAGCAGATCGACGGCCTCCCGCGCCGAACTCAGCGACACGACACCCCTGAGCCAGATCTCCACCCCCGGTCGTGCCTGATAGGCGGGGCCGTTGAAGCCGCCGACATCGCTGGCGTCGTCGGGGATGGCGATGGAAACGCGATCCCCCGGCGCCAGGACGATCCCGTTGAAAGTGAACGACAAATCCCCGGCGAAGGCGGATACGGCGATGGTGCCGAGGTCGCCGGTAAAGGTGGAATCCCCCGTGTTGGCGATTTCCAGGTAGCCGGTGTCGGGTTCGGTGAAGGCGCCGTCGATTCGGTTCGGGAAGGGATCGGCCAGCGCATAGGCGGTGGCAATGCTCAGCGCGAAGCCCACCGGCCCCGCCTTCGCGGCGACCGCGACCAGGAGGAAGACCGTTGTCAGAAGAAGGCTGGCATTTCGCATGACGGCCACTGGCCTATCATGCGGATGGTTAAGAAAAGGTTAACGCGGCGGCGGAAATCGACGGTTCGCCGGCTTCGCGCGAACGCCGGTGTTCCCGACCCGCGCGCGAAATAACCGACCGCTCGCCTCAGACAACCTTGCCGCTGTCCTTCTCCATCAAATGCATCTGGTTCATATCCGCCGTCAGCGCCAGCATCACATCCGGCGCTGCCTCGGTCGCCGGGTCCAGACGGGCGCAAACCGGCGCTCCGTCGACGAAGAAATGCGCCATGGTTTCCATGCCCATCGGCTCCAGCACGTCCACCAGCAGTTCGACCGGTTCGAAGCCCGGGCGGCCCTCTTCGCGGCGCTGAGTCAGATGCTCCGGCCGAATGCCGAACACCATCTCCTTGCCCTTGAACGGTGCATAACGGGACGTCCGAGCGGCCGGAATGGGGATCTGCACGGCGTTGTTGACGCGCACGGACAGTCCGCCACCGCCGGCTTCATCGATCCGGCACGGCAGAAAGTTCATGGCCGGGGAGCCGATGAAGCCCGCGACGAAGCGGCTGGTCGGGCGGTGATACAGCTCCTGCGGGGTGCCGACCTGCTCGATAATGCCGTGGTTCATGACCACCACGCGGTCGGCCAGCGTCATGGCCTCCACCTGATCGTGAGTCACGTAGACCGTGGTGGTTTTCACGGTTTGATGGACTTTCTTGATTTCGGTGCGCATCTGCACGCGCAGCTTGGCGTCCAGGTTGGACAGCGGTTCGTCGAACAGGAACACCTTGGGGTTGCGTACGATGGCGCGGCCCATGGCGACGCGCTGGCGCTGACCGCCGGACAAAGCGCGCGGTTTGCGGTCCAGCAGCATCCCGATATCCAGAATGCGGGCCGCTTCGTCCACCCGGCGCTTGATCTCGTCCTTCGGGAACTTCCGCAGCTTCAGGCCGAACGCCATGTTGTCGAACACGCTCATGTGCGGATACAGCGCGTAGTTCTGGAACACCATCGCGATGTCGCGGTCGCGCGGGGGCACGTCGTTGACCACGTCGCCGCCGATCCAGATTTCGCCGCCTGTGATTTCCTCCAGCCCGGCGATCATCCGCAGCGTGGTGGACTTGCCGCAGCCGGACGGGCCGACCAGCACGACGAATTCATGATCGGCGATATCGAGGTCGATCCCCTTCACCGCTTGCACACCCCCGTCGTACTCTTTGACGACTTTGCGGCAGGACACTTCAGCCATGGTCGTTCTGTTCCCTCGGTTTCTCGATTGCGGAAAGGTCAGCCTTTGGTGGCACCGGCGGTCAGGCCGGCAACGTAGTAGTCCATCAGGAACGCGTAGATGACGATGGGCGGCAAAGACGCCAGCAAACACGCGGCCATGATCTTGCCCCACTGGAACACGTCGCCCCGGATCAGGTCGGAGATGATGCCGACCGTCAGCACCATCTGGTTGGACGTGTAGAGATACGCCAGCGGATACAGGAAGGCACCCCAAGACACGGTGAACGCGAAGATCGTCGCCGCGATGATGCCGGGCATGGCCACCGGGATGAAGATCTTCGTCAGAATCTGCATGTAGCTGGCCCCGTCGATCAGTGCGGCCTCGTCCAGTTCCTTGGGTATGGAGCTGAAATAGCCGATCATGATCCAGGTGCAGAACGGCACCGCCAGCGTCGGATACAGCAGGATCAGGCACCAGAGGTTGTTGATCAGCCCCAGCATGCCGACGATCTGAAACAGCGGGATGAACAGCAGGGAAGGGGGGACCAGATAGGTCAGGAACACCCCGGTCGACAGCGTCTGGCTGCCCCAAAATCCCATGCGCGCCAGGCTGAACGCGGCCAGCACGGAAATAACCATGCTGACGGCAACGGTCACAATCGTCACCAGGACTGAGTTAATGTAATACGTCTGGAAATTCGGGTAGGTGATCAGGTACCAGAAATTGTCCAGCGACGGGTGGTTCACCATCCACGGGCTTCCGGTCTGCGCCGAAATCTCCGCCGATGACTTGAGGCTGGTCATCAGGGTGTAGAACGGCGGCACCAGGAAGATCACCACGAACACGGACAAAGCGGCGTAGCTGCCCCACAGCGCCCAAAGGCGCTGCTTGTGCAGGCTGTTCTTGCGGGTTTTCGCCTTGGTGCGGGCGTGGTCGGCCGTCGTCGCGCTCATGTCGCGATCTCCTTGGTACGTTGCGTGACGCCGCGCAGCACGAAGAACGCGGCGCAGGCCAGGATCGGGAACATGAACAGGCTGTCGGCCGCGCCCAGCGGAATGTCGCCGGACTGGATGCCGACCTGGAAGGCGTAGGTCGCGAACACATGCGTCAGGTCCTGCGGCCCGCCGGCGGTCAGGATGCGGACGATATCGAAGTCGGCGAAGGTCACGATCAGGCTGAACAGCACGGTGATGGAGATGATGTTGCGCATCATCGGCAGCGTCACGAAGAACAGCTTCTGCACCGTGCTGGCACCGTCGATCGCTGCGGCCTCGTAAAGCTGCTCAGGCACCGATTTCAGTGCTGCCAGATACATGATCATGAAGAACGGCGTGCCGTACCAAACATTGACGGCGATCGTGCAGACGCGCGCGATCCAGCCGACGCCCAGCCAGGGCACGTTGTCGAACCCGAACTGGTTCAGCACCCAGTTGAACGCCGAATAGGACGGGTCGAACATCCACCACCACGTCAGCGTGGACAGCGCCAGCGGAATAACCCAGGGCACCAGCAGCAGCCCGCGCCAGATCTTCTGGTTCGTGCCATCCGGGATGTTGTGCATCAGATGCGCGAGGATGAAGCCCAAAAGCGCCTTCAGCACGACCGAGGTCACCGCGAACAGGCAGCTTTGAAAGATCACCAGCTGGAAGGTGTGGCGTTTCAGCAGGAATGCGAAATTGCCCAGCCCGACGAAGGCCGTCATCTTTTTGTTCAACATGCTGAGGTAGATGGCATAGAATGCCGGATAGACCACGAAACAGGCGATCAGCAGGATCAGCGGCAGGCACAGAAGGAAGCCCATCGTGGATTTGCGCTGGGCGAAGCGCTTCATGCTGCCGGCGCGCTGCGCGCTTCCGGAGGCCATCGTCGCCGTCATGCTCGAACTGTCTGCCATGCCAAACCTCCCAACCCGTGACGGGTTCGCCTTCTCCGGGTGCATGCCCGGTTCTCGGCCTCCCACTCTTTCGGGGTGATTCCACCGCGGATGACCGCTTTGCGCTTCTACACGCTCGATGCGGCCTACTCCACCCTATTGACGCCGCATTTTCATCGTGCGGCGACGAAGTTATCGCTTCGCCGCCGCACGATGGTCAGCGGGTGTAGCCCTCGATCTCATCTTGCGCCCAGGCGATGACCTGCGGGATGGTTTGACCATCGCGCAGACGTGCCAGCATCTGGTTGTGGACGCCGCGGTTGTAAATCTGCACGGCGACTTCCGGCGGCGCTTCGGACGCGGTCAGCGACGGGATCTGGCCCGCGGCTTTGCGAATCGGGTAGTTGTAGACGGTGCCAACCGGCGGTCCGACCTCTTCCCAAACCTTGAAGTCGGTCAGCTTGGCATAGGGCGGCAGATCGTACCCGGACGACGAGATGTCCCGCTCTTCGATATTCTTGCGTTCCATCAAGAATGCCAGCAGTTCCTTCGCCGCCGATTTATTCTTGCTAAAATTATAGGTGCCCCAGAAGAAGGTCTGGGTCGGCACATAGCGGCCCTTCGGGCCTTTCGGCGCCGGGAACGTCCAGCAATCGGACGCGACGTCGATATTGTCGCGCTTCGCCACCGCCCACGCCGACGGCGGATTGAAGATCAGCGCCGACTTGCCGGAAATCAACGCTCGGTTGTTCGACGCGTCGTCGTAGCTGACCGCGTCGGCCGGGTAGAATTTCAGCAGTTTCTGCATGTATTCCAGCACCGCCATGGTGCCGTCGGACTTCAGCAGCGACTTGCCGTTGGCATCCACGATGCCGGCGCCGAACGACGCGAAAATGGCGCCATGCAGGTCGGTGGCGTCGGAGTTCAACTGCCCGCCGCCCAGGCCGAGGGCGAAGGTCAGGTTATCCTTGGCCGCCAGTTCGGCGTATTTCAGGAAAGCGTCCCACGTCCAGGCGTCCTGCAACGCGTTGGTCTCGTCCTTCGTGGGATACATCGCCTGCAGATCGAGGCCGTGCTTCTTGAACCAGCTGATCCGCGCGCAGGCCGGTTTGGTCTGGGTGCCGCTGCTGGACGGCAGACCGGTCCAATGCCCTTTGAACTTGCCGAGATATTCGGCCGTCCGGGTCGGTGCGCCGTGCATGTCGGTGACATGCTTGATCAGGTCGTCGATCGGTTCCAGGTATTCCGCGTAGTTCTGCGCGTCCCAGTTCACCAGGGTCATGATGTCGTGACCGGCCTTGGCCTGCGTTTCCGCGGCCGGGGTCAACGCCAACTTGTTGCCCGAGCTGGTGATGAAGTCGGCGGTGACTTCGACCTTGTTCTTTTCGGCCCAGGCATCGACGTGCTTCTTCATCACGTCGTTGGAGCCGGGCACCCAATGGTCCCAGAACCCGATGCTGAGCTTGCCCGCCGCGCCGGCGGTGCGGATATGCACCAGCGGCAGCGCCGCACTGGCGGCTGCGAGTTTCAACGCGGAGCGGCGATTGATTTTGGGTGTTTTTTGCACGGTAAGCCTTCCCTGTAGCAGCGCCTGGTTCTTGGAAAGGTCGGTCCCTATCCCTGCGGCGTGGGCGCACCCTATAGGATGCGCCCGCCCGGCCGCAACCGGGTATTAGCGGGTAAAGCCTTCCAACTCGTCTTGCGCCCAATCCAGCACTTGCGGGATGGTCTGGCCGCTTTGCAGCTTGGCCAGCATCGTCGGCATGGTACCACGATTGTAGACCTGCACCGCGACACCCGGAGGCGCCGGCGACAGCGCGATATGGGTCTTCTCGTTGTGCGATTTGCGCACGGGGTAGTGGTAGACGGTGCCCTTCGGCGGCCCGACTTCTTCCCACACCTTGAAGTCCGACATGCTGATGAACGGCGGCACGTCATAGCCGAGAGACGCGTTGCAACGGGCCTCGACGTTTTCGCGCTGCGACAGGAAGGTGATCAGTTCCTTCGCGGCGGACTTGTTCTGCGCGAACTTCCAAACACCCCAGGAGAACGCGCCCATCGGCATGAACCGGCCTTTCGGACCTTTCGGCGCCGGGAAGGTCCAGCAGTCCTCGGCGACCTTCGGTGCGTCGCGGCGCGCTACGGCCCAAGCCGAGGGCGGATTCCAGATCAGCGCGCTCTTGCCGGAGATCAAAGCGCGGTTGTTCGACGCGTCGTCGTAGCTGACGGCGTCGGCCGGCAGGAATTTCACCAGCCGCTGCGCGTATTCCAGCACCTGCCGCACGGCGTCCGACTTCACGACGATTTCGCCCTTGGCATTGATCAATTCCGCGCCGTAGGCGGCGAACATCGCACCCGCGGTGTCGACCGAGTCGGCTGTGGTGCCCAAGCCGATCCCGAAAGTCATGTTGACCTTGTGGCAGGCCTCGGCGGCCTTGAGCATCGCCTCATAGGTCCAGTTCTCCGCGTCGGCCGACGGATCGGCGCCGGCTGGATACATCTTCAACACATCGAGGCCGGCGGCTTCCTTCAGCACTGAAATGCGCCCGCACGGGCCTTTCATCTGGTTGCCGGCGCTGCACGGCACCGAAATCCAGTGGCCGTTCAGGTGGAACAGATACTCGCTCGCCGTTTGCACCGGGCCGTACTGGTCCGACAGGTGCTTCATGACGTCATCCATCGGCTCCAGGCTTTCCGCCGCGTTCGGCGCTTCCCAGCCGGGGAACTGCTGCACGTCGTGGCCGACCTTGGCCTGGGCTTCGGCGGCGATCGTGAGAATATTCTTGCTCCCGACCGAGGTGATGAAGTCGGCCTGCACTTCGACCTGATGCTGTTTGCCGAATGCCTCGCACTGCTTCTTCATGACCTCATTCGCGTCGGGCACCCAATGGTCCCAGAACGCGATCGAGACTTTCCCGGCCGCTCGGCCGCTACGAATATGAACCAACGGCAAGGCGGTCGCGGCGGCACCCAGTTTCAGGGCGGATCGGCGATTCAGGCGAGGCATATGTCTGCTCCTTCGGACGGCACCGGTTATCCAGCTGTTTCGAAACCAGGGTATGAAAGCGTTCCGCCGCCCGCAAGGGCTAAGTCCGGATCAACCCGGATGCCGCCATTTTGTCTCGCGATTCCCTCATCCCACGAGCAACCGCGAGCGCGGCTTCCAGCGCCCGCCGGCCGGCCGCGGCGTCCACCAGCACCGGGGCGCCGTCCAGCACCGAGGCGACGAAGGCCAGATGCTCATGCGTCAGGGAATCGTGATCGTCCCACGCGATTTCCTCGCTGGCGAAACCCTCGACCCCCGGCAGCTTTTGGCCAGGACCGCGGCCGATCACGGTAAGCTTACGGGCCGCGAAATCGACGCCCAGGTAACTGTCCTGCGCGAAAATCCGCATCCGCCGTTCGGTGCGGGCCGAAATGCGCGATGCCGTGATGGTCGCGACCGCGCCGCTGGCGAAGCGGATGCGGGCGTTGGCGATATCCTCATGCGCGCTGGCAACCGCCGCGCCGATCGCATCGACGCTGTCGATCGGACTGTCCACCAGCGCCAGGATCAGATCGAGGTCGTGGATCATCAGGTCCAGAATGACGGACACATCCGTCCCGCGCGGTTTGAACGGGGCGATACGCGTGGCCTCGATATACAACGGCGGCCCGGTGCGCTTGGCGACGGCCTGATAGGCGGCGGAGAACCGCTCCAGATGCCCGACCTGTAACACCAGACCGCGTTCGGCGGCGAGCGCGGCCAGATCGTCGGCTTGCGCCAGCGTTGAGGCGATGGGCTTTTCCACCAGCACATGCTTGCCGGCGCGTAGCGCGGCGGAGGCGACCGCGTGATGCGTGTCGGCCGGTGTGGCCACGATCAGCGCGTCGCACTGGCTTAACAGCGTCTCGAAATCCATGTGCGCGGCGCCGGTTTCCCAGCCGATGGTCTGGGCGCGTTCCTCGTCCCGGTCGTGAATACCGGCAAGGACGGCGCGTTCGGCGGCGGCAACCTTCAGCGCGTGGTAGCGCCCGAAATGGCCGGCGCCGGCGACGCCAATGCGAAGGGGGGAAGGGGGCATGGGGATGACTCGTGGCTGTTGCCGGAGGTTATAGCCGGGGTGAGCCGGCGGCGGCAGCCCCGCATTTGGCGTCACCGCATGCCGGCCCTAAGCTTGGGCAGCATCAAGGAACGAACCGATGAAATACGGCATCCACCTCCCCCACGCCGGCGACCAGGCAACCCCTCAACTGATCCGCCGCCACGCCGAACGCGCGGAAGACCTCGGTTTGGAAGACGTCTGGGTCAGCGAGCACATCATCGTGCCCCGCGACAAATTTCCGCGCTCGCCTTTGTTCTTCGACCCGGTGCTCAGCCTGACCTGGGCCGCGGCCGTGACGAAGCGGGTGAAGCTCGGCACCACGGTCCTGGTCCTGCCGATGCGCCACCCGCTGCCGCTGGCGAAGGAGCTTTCCACACTGCACAACTTCTCCGAAGGAAGGCTGATCCTGGGCGCCGGTTCGGGCTGGCTGCGGGAAGAGTTCGCGGCTCTTGGCGTGCCGTTCGAGGAACGTGGCCGCCGCCTGGACGAAGGCATCGCCATGATGCGCGCCGTCTGGTCGCAGGACCCCGTGACGTTCCAAAGCAAATACATCCCCGCGGTGATCGAGGGCATGACGATGACCCCGCAGCCCATCAGCCCGATTCCCCTCTGGTTCGGCGGCAGTGCCGAACCGGCGTTGAAGCGCACGATCCGCATCGGCGATGCCTGGCACGGCAGCGGCCACACCGCCGCCCAAGCCGCGCCCATTATCGCTCGGTTGCGCGCGGCGCGGCCGGGGCCGGATTTCACGATCTCGATGCGGGTGCAGTGGGACGGACGCGATCGTGGCGTGCTGCACGCGCTGGTGGACAGCTATAAGGCAGTGGGTGTGCAGCATCTGCTGATCGCGCCGAACGACCGGAACGTGGACGATTGGGATGCCGTGACCGAGGGCGTGGGATCGTTGGTAAGGTAGCGCCGTAAACGGCAGATTTCTCCTATCGTGTCATCCTCGGCGCAGGCCGGGGACCCACGCCAGGGCTATCGCATATGATGCGTCGAAGCCGCATTCCCGTCATGGTCGGGCTTGACCCGACCATGACGGGAAACGCGGGAAACCGCCATATGCGATCACCTTGGGACCCACGCCTCCCCGACGTGCCTAACCTCGCACCAACGCGGCCATCGCCTCGATCCGGTGCGCGTAGGTGTGATGGGCCAACACGCGCCGTTGGCCCGCCGACCCGATCGCCGCGGCTAGCTGCGGATCGGCGCGCAGCATGGCAATCGACGCGTTCAACCCGTCCGCGCCCCGGTACACCAGAATTTCCGTCCCAGGATCGAAGCACGAGGGAAGATCGCCCTGCGAGTCCGCGATCACCGGCGTCCCGACGATATAGGGCGCGAAATGGCGCTGGTTCAGCCCGTTGATGACGTTGTGCTCATGCCGAATATTCAGCGCCCCAATATGCGACGCATAGATCGATGCCAGTTCCCGCCCGCCGATTTTCCGCCCGTCGCGGATATGGTGCGCCAGTTCCGGCGCCTTGGGCCAATCCGGCCCGAACAGCGCGACGGGTTCCGCGACCTGCGCCAACAACGCCCGCCGGTGACCGGTGGCCGAGGCGACAAACGCCAAATGCGGTTTTCGGTCGGCGATCTGAGCGACCGCCCCGCGCGTCGCGGCCAAAGGGACGAATGCGCCCATGGATGAAAATCCGAACTGCCGGTGACGCTCCAGCATTCCGCTGTCGGTATAGGCCACAGCGTCGAACAACGCCGCGACATTGGCCATCTCCGCCCCGAACAAATCGCCGATCCAGGCCACCATCGGGGGCCGCCCCGGCATTGCAGCCAACGGCCCGAACACCGCGGGCGGCAGCCAGTGAAACGGCCCGAACGCCACGATCAAATCCGGCCGGAAGGACCGCACCCGCCGCTCCAGCAGCACCGCCAGCGGCACGCCCAGCCGAGACGACAGCAGCCACGGCTCCAGCGTTTTCGTCAGCTTGTTGGCGCGATAGGGGAAGACAGAAACAACGTGCCCGGCCAGCCGCAAATCCTCGGCCGGGTCTTCCACCAGACGAGCGATGTTGTTGGTTTTGCCGAACAGCAGAACCCGCATCAGGCGGCGGCCAGAGATTGCGTGCGGACCAGACGCGCATAAAGCCCGTCCTGCGCCATCAGCCCAGCATGCGTGCCGACCTCCATCGCCTTGCCCGCCGACAGCGCCACCACAACATCGGCGTCCCGCACCGTGGACAGACGGTGCGCGATCACGATGGTGGTCCGTCCCGCTCGCAGACGCGCCAGAGCGTCTTGCACCGCGGCCTCGCTTTCGGCGTCCAGCGCCGAGGTCGCTTCGTCCAACAACAACACCCGCGGGTCTCGCAGCAGCGCTCGGGCCAAAGCCACACGCTGCCGCTGCCCGCCGGACAGACGCTGACCGCCGGGACCGACGCGGGTTTCGTAGCCCAGCGGTAAGGCCGCGATGAACCCCGCCGCATGCGCGGCCTCCGCCGCCGCTTCGATGGCGGCTTTGCTGGCGCCGGGGTGGCCCATGGCGATGTTGGCGGCGACGGTATCGTCGAACAGCAGCGCGTCCTGGCCGACATAGGCGATGCTGTCGCGCAGGCTCGCCAGCGTCGCCTGCCGCACGTCCATCCCATCGATGGTAACGGAACCGGTGGTGGCGTCGTGCAGGCGGGGGATCAGCGCCAGCGCGGTGGATTTGCCGCCGCCCGACGGGCCGACCAGGGCAATGGTCTGGCCGGGAAGGGCCTCGAAGCTCAACCCCGCCAGACCCGTGCGGCCATCCGGGTAGACGAATCCGACATCGTCGAACACGACGTGGCCCTTGCCGGCGGGCAGTGCCTTGGCGCCGGGGTTGTCGAGGATGCGGGGTTTCTCGTCCACCACCGCGAACACCCGGACCAGACCGGCCAAGCCTTCCTGCAACGCCGAGTTCAGCGACCCCAGCGCCCGCAACGGCCGCGCCGCCAGCAGCAATGCCCCCACGAAGGCGGAGAAATCGCCGAGCGTGTGGTCGGACACGGTGGCGCGCCAAGCCTCGAAGGCGATGACCCCGGCGACGGCGATGCCGCCCAGGACTTCCAGCACCGGTTCGACCCGGGATCGGCTTTTGGTGATGCCGAGCAGGGTTTTGTAGAGCGAGTTGAACGCGGCGTCGGCGCGGCCGGTTTCGGCTTTTTCCAGCCGGTAGGCTCGGACCGTCCGGGCTTGGGCGAAACTCTCGTTCAGCAGCGCGGCGGTTTCACCCATTTTCTCCTGCATGCCGCCGGACGCGCGGCGGACCCGCTTGCCGATGCGCTGAATCGGCACGGCGGCGAGCGGATAGAGCAAAGCGGACAGCAGCGACAGCAGCCAATCCATGTAGATCATCGACCCCACCAGCCCGATGACCGTCACCACATCGGCGACGCCGCTGACGGTCCGCGACAGGGCGCCGCCGATGGCGGTGGCGTCTGTGGTGAAGCGGGTCGCGAGCTGGGCTGGTGCCTCCCGCTCGACACGAGCCAGATCGGTGCGCGTCAGATGCGCGAACATCCGTTCTTGCAGGTCGCGGATGACCAGCAGCACCAGCTGCTGCGATTGCACGTTCTGAAAATACTGGGTTACCGCCTTTAACGTGGTGACCAGCACAACCAGCAGCGGGATCACCCAGGCAATGGTCGCATCCTGTTTGGTAAACAGAATGCCGGCATATTGCAGCACCAGCGGATACAGAGCCGTCGCCCCCGCCATCGCGGCGCTGAGCACCAGCACCAGCGCCAAGCGGGCTTTGTAGTGGGAGACTTGCTCCCGCCAAAGGCGGACGAGCAGCGGACGGGTGGCCTGAGGGTCGATCATGGTGTCCCCGTCATGTGGGGACCGGCGAACGGGCGCAAGGGGTTTTTGCGGTGGAAGGCGTCGGTTGAACCGCGGACGGGTTCGGCGAAGCCTCGGTGGAAATCGACACGAGGCGCAGCATTCGTCCGTCCAGGGAGGCCGAGACAGTGAATCTGACCCGCCGCACGATGCTGGCGGCCGTTCCGGCTGCCGTTGTTTCCAGCCGCTCCGGTCGGGCACAGGGCAGGCCGGTGGTGAAGATCGGGGTCATCGACGACCAGTCCGGCCCGTACCGGGGCGTCCAGCATTGCCTGCATGAAGCCAGCCATCCAGGACGACGCATCCTCGGCGGCGGCGTTGGCGATCGGCGCGATCTGCCGGGAGAAAAACAAGGTGTTCGTTCCGACCGGCACCGCGACATCCGACCTGACGGGATCGGCCTGCACGCCGAATTATGCCGCAAGGATCGCCTTTCAGCGCGACACCACCAAATTCGTCGAGGCTGCCGGCGGCAAGGTCATGGGCACCTCCGGCGCGGGCAGCGACCTGATCGACATCGTCAAACAGGCGCACGAATTCGGTGTGCAGACAACCATGAGCCTCGCGGCGCTCAGGGCTATCGCATATGACCTTTGGCGTCCCCTTTCCGTCATGGTCGGGCCTGACCCGACCATCTCCTGCGATTTTACACACCATTGAAAAGGCAGGGTTTTTCGAACGGTGCCCCATTGGCGCTAGATGGTCGGGTCAGGCCCGACCACGACCGAAAGTGTCGGAAATCCGCCATATGCGATCCCCCTGTCGCAGCGCTGATGGCCTATTCGACGGATATCCATTCCCTCGGTCTGGAAACCGCCGCCGGGCTTCGCCTGTCGGAGAGCTATTATTGGGACCTGAACGACCCCACACAGTCGTTCCAAAATCGTATTTAGCCGAAGGTGAAACTGTGGCCGAACATGTCGCAGGCGGGGAATTATTCCCGCACGCTGCATTATTTGAAAACGGTCCGGGACATGGGCGCCGCGGCGACGGTGGCGCGCATGAAGGCGATGCCAACGGACGACGATTGCTTCGGGCCGGGGCGTATGCGCGAGGACGGCCGGAAAATCCCCCCGGTTTTTCTGTTCGAGGTAAAAAAGCCCTCGGAAAGCAAGCACGAGTGGGATTTGTACAAACTCCTTGGCACCACCCCGGGCGGAACACGCTTGTACGCTGGTAAAACCTGATTCCGCCAGCGCGGTAAGGCGCGCGAGCATGGGGATTCCTCCGTCGTTGTCGGTGCCGCCTATCTTGACGATGAACCAAAATTCGGTCCAGCTAGCGGAGGGCGCCAGAAGGATCGCCCGCACCGATAACCAACCCCGGGAGGATAACGACTTGGACGCCCTTGAATCACGTACGATGGCGAAGGTATCGAAACGCCTGATACCCTTTGTCATCATCTGCTATTTCGTCGCCTATCTGGACCGCGTGAACCTGAGTTTCGCGTCGCTGGAGATGAACAAGGACCTGCATTTCTCCTCCACCGTCTACGGTCTGGGCGCGGGCATTTTCTTCCTGAGTTATTTCCTGCTGGAAACGCCGTCCAACCTGATCATGCTCAAAATGGGCGCGCGGCGCTGGATCGCGCGCATCATGTTCACCTGGGGGATCCTGTCGGGCGCGATGGCGTTCGTACATTCGGAAACCAGCTTCTATATCATCCGCTTCCTGTTCGGCGCGGCGGAAGCGGGATTCTTCCCCGGTATCCTGTATTATTTGACCCTGTTCTTTCCGGCCAAATATCGCGCCCGCATGGTCGCGATGTACATGGTCGCGATTCCGGTGTCGGCGGTGATCGGTGCCCCGCTTTCGACCTCCATCCTCTATCTCGACGGCTGGCTCGGCTTCCGCGGCTGGCAATGGGTCTTCCTCAGCGAGGCCGCACCCGCGCTGATTCTGTCCGTCGTGACCTGGTACTACATGACCGAAAGCCCGGCGGAGGCGAAGTGGCTGGCGCCGGACGAACGGCAGTGGCTGGTCGATACGCAGGCGGAGGAACTGCGGTTGCGCCGAGCGGCGCACGATATGTCGGTGTGGCAGACGTTGCTTAATCCGAAGGTGATCGCGTTCGGTATCGCCGGTTACGGCATCGCCAACGAGATTTACGGGCTGTTCTACTTCCTGCCGCAGATCGTGAAGGCGTTCGGCCTGACCAACATGCAGACCGGTCTGGTGTCGATGATTCCGTTCGGCGTCGGCGCGATCGGGATGATCTGGTACGGCAAGAAATCCGACCGGGTGCTGGAACGGCGCAGCCACACGGCAGTGACATTCCTGATTACCGCCGTCGGGCTGATGCTGGTAGGGCTAACCCCCAACCCGTATCTACGCCTGCTGTTCCTGAGCTTCGCGGCGTTCGGCGCGTTCTCGGTCCTGCCGGTGTTCTGGTCGATGCCGACGGCGTTCCTGTCCGGTGCTGCCGCGGCGGCGGGGGTGGCGTATATCAACTCCATCGCCAACATCGCGGGCTTTGTCGGGCCGTTCATCATGGGCTGGTTGAGGGATCTGACCGGCAACTACGACAGCGGCCTGCTGCATATCGCTGTCGTCTGCAACATCGCGGCCTTCGCGATTATGTGTATCGACCATCCAAAGGAAGCGGTCGCGAAAACCGCCTGAGGCGGATGTGACTCACGACGCGCCACGGGGTAACGTGGCGCGTCTTTAACCGAAGGAGGAACCCATGGCCGGCAACGGACAGATGATCATCGACCTCGACCGCGCACGCATGACCGCGATGGCCGAGAAAAATATTCCCTTTCTGCGCTCCCATCTCTGCAAAGGCCTGATCTACACCCATTCGTCCGCTCGGATGGACACCAAGGACAGCCTGATCGCGAACATGGAAAACGGCTCGACCGTTTATACATCGGTCGTGCCGTCGGATGTCGTGGCGCAGGACCTGGGCGAGGCGGTCGTGCTGACCGGCGTCGCGCGGATTTCCGTGATGTCGGGCGGCAAGCCGAACTCCTTCGGGGTGCGGTTCACGGATGTCTACCAGAACCAGGGCGGGACCTGGCGTATGGTGACGTGGCAGTCGACGAAGCTGCCGGAGTAACAATCGGCAGGCGCCTCCGGCCGATGCCGGAGGCGCACTGTTTACGTCAGCCCTTCAAAACCTCCGGATTCGTTACCCGAATTGGCTTCCCATCCAGAAACGCCAGCGCGTTCTCGATCATTTGCGGATAGAACCCGTCCCACGTCTCCTTCACCCCGTACCCCATATGCGGCATCAGCACGGCGTTCGACACCGATCGCAACGGGTGCCCCGCCGGCAGCGGTTCGCGGTCGTAGACATCCAGCGCCGGCACGATCTTGCCGGCATTCGCCGCCGCGATCATGGCCGCCTCATCGATGATCGGCCCGCGCGACGTGTTGATCAGGATCGCGCCCTGTTTCATACGAGCAATATCGGCCGCGCCGATCAGGCCTCGGGACCGCGGCGACAGCACCAGATGCACGGAAATCGCATCCGACTGCGCCATCAGCTCATCCTTGGAAACCAACGTCGCACCGACCTCGGCGCAGCGTTCCGCCGTCAGGTTCTGGCTCCACGCGATGACATTCATGCGTAGCGCCTTGCAGTAGGTGGCCATGTAGCCGCCGAGCCGGCCCAACCCCATCACACCCATCGTTTTGCCGGCCAACCCGATTCCAACCGGCACGCCCATCTGGAAGGTGCCGCCGCGCATGTTCGCGTCGCCCCGGGGAATACCGCGCGCCGCCGCCAGCAGCAGGCCCAGCGACAACTCCGCCGTCGCCGAGTCGGCGTATCCGCCGCCCTCGGTCCGGCACACGGGGATGCCGCGCGCGGTGCAAGCGGGCGTGTCCAACGATGCGTTGCGGGCGCCGGTCATGCCCATCATCCGCAGCTTCGGCAGCCGGTTGATCAGCGACGCCGGCAGCGGGGTCCGTTCGCGCATCGACAGCACGATGTCGAAATCGGCCAGCTTGGCCACCGCGTCGTCCTCGTCCGCGAACGCTTCCTGGAAGATGGTAACGTCGGCGCGGGCGTCCAGCGCGGTCCAGTCGGCGGCGCCGCGCGCCACGCCCTGCCAATCGTCCAGGACGGCGACTTTGGATTTGTTGCTCATGGATGGGTCCTTCCCCTTATGCGAGGCCCGCAAAGTGCCGCCGGGTTGGCGCGCGCGCAAGCAGGGAGGCTATAAGGCGCCCAACACAGCGGGAGCACCCTATGACCCAAGTCGCCGTTATCGGTGCCGGCCTGATCGGCCGCGCCTGGTCCATCGTTTACGCCCGCGCCGGGTTCGACGTCGTGCTCTGGGACCAGTTCCCGCAGGCGGTGCCGGCGGCGCTGGATTTCATCGCCGAACGCCTGCCGGAGCTGAAGGAAAACGGCCTGCTGAAGGATGAGCCCGCCGCGGTGATGGCGCGCATTCGGCCGGTCGCGGACCTCGCCGATGCGGTGCGCGATGCTGAATACATCCAGGAAAATGGCCCCGAGCGCGTGCCGGTGAAAATCGCGTTGTTCACCGAGTTGGATCGTTTTGCTCGGCCGGACGCGGTGCTTGCGAGCTCGACCAGCGGCATCCCCGCCAGCGCTTTCACGGAAGACTTGAAGGGGCGGCACCGATGTTTGGTCGCGCATCCCGTGAACCCGCCTTATCTGATCCCCCTGGTGGAAATCTGCCCGGCGCCCTGGACCGATGAGGCGACGATCGCCCGCACCCGTGCTTTGCAAATCGCCGCGGGACAGGTCCCGGCGACGGTGAAAAAGGAAATGGACGGTTTCGCGCTCAATCGCCTGCAAGGCGCGCTGCTGGCCGAGGCCTTCCGCCTGATCGCCGACGACGCGATCTCTCCGGCCGATCTGGACGCGCTGGTGAAGCACGGGTTGGGTCTGCGCTGGAGCTTCATGGGACCGCTCGAAACCATCGACCTGAACGCGCCCGGCGGGCTGGCGGATTACTGCGACCGCTACGGGCCGCTGTATGCGAAGATGCAGGAACAGATGACTCCGCTGGAATGGAATGCGGCCCTTGTCGGGCGCCTACAGGAGGCACGGCGGGCGGAGCTGCCGGCGAACATGCAGCCCGTGCGGCAGGAATGGCGCGACCGGCGGCTGATGGCGCTGCTGGCGCATAAGGCGGGGCAGGTGGATTGAACGGGTTCCCTGTTCACCGTCCCCGATCCGCGCCATTATCCCCCCAACGCCACCCCGAGAGGAAACCCCAATGCGTCCCAACCGCCTGCGCGCCTCGCTCGATGCCAACGAGCCGACGATCTCCACCCATATTCTGTCCACCTGGCCCACCCTCGTGGAGCTGATCGGCGACGCCGGCCACTACGACTACGTGGAATTCACCGCCGAATACGCGCCCTTCACCATGTCGGACCTGGATAATCTGGGCCGAGCGCTGGAACTGAAGAACATGGCCGGCATGATCAAGATCGAGCAGACGCAGTACACCCACCAAGCCATGCGCGCGATCGGCTCGGGCTTCCAAAGCGTACTGTTCGCCGATCTGCGCAGCGTCGCGGACGCCGAAGCCTGCGTGGCGGCGGTGCGCGCGGAAACCCCCGGCACGCGTGGGCGCCTCGGCGTCGGCATGCGCCGCGATGTCGGCACGGTGCTCGAAGGCGGCTCCCCCGCATACGTCAACGCGCTGAACGACGTCGTGATCGCGGTCATGATCGAGAAGCGGGAAGCCGTCGAAGACCTGGAAAACATCCTGTCCGTCAAAGGGATCGAAATGATCCAGTTCGGCGGGTCCGATTATTCCATGAGCATGGGCCTCACCGGCCAACGCGCGCATCCGGACATCAAGAACGCCGAGCGCAAGACGATCGAAACGTCGTTGAAGATGGGCCTGCATCCGCGCGTGGAGCTGGCGGACATCAAGGACGCCGCGCCGTATCTGGAAATGGGCGTGAAGCATTACTGCATCGGCTGGGATGTTCGCATCCTGTATAGCTGGTGGAAAGCGAACGGTGAGGGCATGCACGCGATGCTCGCCGAGGCCAACAAGGGCGACAAGCGCAAGACGGCGGCTTTGGCGTCGCGCGCTGGTGTGGCTGCTGGGACTTATTGATTACAAATCGTCACGGTCGGGCGTAGCCCGGCCGTGATTGCCGCCTAAACCCGCGGCAAAACCTTTTCCCCGAACAACCGCATCGAATCCATCGCGGCTTCCAGCGGAATATCGTTGAAATTCACCTGCAACGAAGCGATCTCGAAATCGCCCACCTGTTGCCGGTAGGTGGAAATAGTGTCGAGAATCCGTTCCGGCGTCCCCACCCAGGCCGCGCATTTCGCCACCTGCGTATCGAAATTCTCCCGCGACAAAGCCTCGATCACCTTGTCGTAGCCGGGGTAATCCGCCGATGACGCACCCGACGTCCAATCCGACGCCGCTTCCACCAGCGACCGTAGATACCGGTTCAAAGGCTCGCGCGCGATGGCTTCCGCCGCCGCTTGATTTTCGTGGCACAGCATATGGAACGCCAGCATGACCGTGCCCGGCCCTTCATGCCCGGCGCGCGCCCGAGCCTCTCGATACGCATCGAGAAGATCTTTCATCGCGCCGCCCGCCATGGGGATCGCCATGATGCCGTAGCCGGCAGCCCCCGCGCGTTCGAACGATTCCCGAGTCGCCAAAGCCGCCACGAAAAACGGCGGACGCGGCAGCTGAGTCGGGCGGGGCAGGGAGGTCACGTTCGTGAAAGAATGAAACCGCCCGGAAGAGGAAACATTCTCCTCCTCCAGCAACCGTCTCACCTGCTCGACCCCCTCATCGAATCGCGCTCGGCTGTCGTCCATCGAAACGCCGAAACGTTCGAACTCGTGCGGTAGAAACGCGCGAGCGAACCCGGCATCCAGGCGGCCGTCGCACAACGCGTCGAGCATCGCCAGTTCGGCGGCGATTTGCAGCGGGTTCTTGAACGCCGGCAAAAACGCGCCGGTCACCAGACGCGCATGCTTGGTGATCTGCGCCGCGGCCGAGAGGAAAATCGCCGGATTGGGGCTGTAGCCGCCGTACGGGTGGAAATAATGCTCCACTGTACGGACATGCGCGTAACCGTAACGGTCCACCAGACCGACCAGCTTTAGCGCATTCTGCCAATAATCCCGGCCGGATTGGACATCCGGGCCGACATCGGGAAAGAATTGGATGCCGACCCGCATGTTCCGAAGGCTCCTTAAGCCGCCGCGGCCATCTGCCGCAGCACGTACTGCAGGATGCCGCCGTGCTGGTAATAGCCGACCTCATCCACCGTATCGATGCGGCAGGTGACCGGAACCCGATCGACAACACCGTTGGACCGATGGATGACCAAGGTCAGGTCCATACGCGCGGTGATGTTGTCCAAGCCCTCGATGTCGATGACCTCATCGCCGACGATGTTCAGCGACTTGCGGTCCGTGCCTTCCTTGAACGTCAAGGGCAGCACGCCCATGCCCACCAAATTCGAACGATGGATACGCTCGAAGCTTTCCACGATCACCGCCTTGACGCCCAGCAGGAACGTGCCCTTGGCCGCCCAGTCGCGGGACGAGCCGGTGCCGTATTCCTTGCCGCCGAAGATCACCAGCGGGGTGCCCTCGGCCTTGTAGCGCATCGCCGCGTCGTAGATCGGCATCGTCTCACCGGACGGGATGTGCTTGGTCATGCCGCCTTCGACGTTCGTCAGCATCTCGTTACGGATACGGATGTTGGCGAAGGTGCCGCGCATCATGATTTCGTGGTTGCCGCGCCGCGCGCCGTAGCTGTTGAAGTTGGCCTGCGTCACCTGCCGCTCACCCAGATATTCGCCAGCCGGAGACGCCTTGCGGATGTTGCCGGCCGGGCTGATGTGGTCGGTGGTGATGCTGTCGCCCAGCTCCGCCAGAACGCGAGCGCCCGAGATGTTGCCGACGGGCGCCGGGTCCATCGTGATGCCCTCGAAATACGGGGGGTTCTTCACGTAGGTGGAGCCGTCGTTCCAGCGATAGGTTGCCGCACCGGCCTCGATCTCGATTTCCTGCCACTGCTTCGGGCCTTTGCTGACCTCGCCGTAGCGCTTCAGGAACTGATCGCGCGACAGGCTGGACGCGATAATGTCCGAGATTTCCTTGTTCGTCGGCCAGATATCGCGGAGGTAGACGGGGTTGCCGTCGTTGCCGGTGCCCAGCGACTCGGTCGTGATGTCCACGGTCACCTTCCCGAGCAGGGCGTAGGCAACGACCAGCGGCGGCGACGCCAGATAGTTGGCGCGCACGTTGGCATGGACGCGGCCTTCGAAGTTGCGGTTGCCGGAGATCACGGCCGTGCCGACAAGCCGGTTGTCCTCGATGGCATCCACGATCGCATCGTCCAGCGGGCCGGAGTTGCCGATGCAGGTGGTGCAGCCATAGCCGACGGTGTTGAAGCCGATGGCGTCCAGGTCGGCGGTCAGGCCGGATTTATCCAGATATTCGGTCACAACCTGCGACCCCGGCGCCAAGGACGTCTTCACCCAGGGCTTCGGCCGCAGACCCTTCGCATGCGCCTTACGCGCCACCAGCCCGGCGGCGACCAGCACGGACGGGTTGGACGTGTTGGTGCAGGACGTGATTGCCGCGATGACGATGTCGCCATGCGTCAGCTCGTAGTTCTTGCCCTCGACCTTGACGGAAACCCCCGCTTCGTTCGCCGGCACGCCCAGGCCCTTGGTCAGGTCGGCCTTGAAGCTGGACGTAATATCCTTCAGCGCCACGCGATCCTGCGGCCGCTTCGGCCCCGCCATGCTCGGCTCGACCGTGGACAGATCGAGTTCCAGCGTGTCGGTGAAGACCGGGTCCGGCTGGCCGGGCTCGCGGAACATGCCCTGCGCCTTGAGGTACGCTTCGACCAGCGCGATGCGGTGGGTGTCGCGGCCGGAAAGGCGCAGGTAGTCCAGTGCGATCTTGTCCACGGGGAAGAAGCCGCAGGTGGCGCCGTATTCCGGGGCCATGTTGCCGATGGTGGCGCGATCCGGCAGGCCGAGATCGTCCAGGCCCGGCCCGTAAAATTCCACGAACTTGCCGACAACGCCCTTGCGCCGCAGCATCTGCGTGACGGTCAGCACGACGTCGGTGGCGGTGATGCCTTCCTTGGTTTTGCCGGTAAGGCGGAAGCCGATCACGTCGGGGATCAGCATGGCGATGGGCTGGCCCAGCATGGCGGCCTCGGCCTCGATGCCGCCGACGCCCCAGCCGAGGATGCCCAGGCCGTTGACCATCGTGGTGTGGCTATCGGTGCCGTACAGCGTGTCCGGGTAGGCGAAGGTGGTGCCGCCATTGACCGACGTCCAGACGCACTGGCCGAGGTATTCCAGGTTCACCTGATGGCAGATGCCGGTGCCGGGGGGCACGACGCGGAAATTGTCGAACGCGTCCTGGCCCCAGCGCAGGAACTTGTAGCGTTCTTCGTTCCGCTCGAACTCGATATCGACGTTTTTTTGCAGCGCGTCGGCGGTGCCGGCCACATCGATCATGACGGAGTGGTCGATCACGAGATCGACGGGCACCAGTGGGTTCACCTTCTGCGGATTGCCGCCCAGCTTGGTCAGGCCGTCGCGCATGGCGGCCAGATCGACCACGGCCGGCACGCCGGTGAAGTCCTGCAGCAGGATACGGGCGGGTTTGAATGGCACTTCCTTGGTCGAAGACCCCTTCGCCAGCCATTCCACGATGGCTTTGGCGTCATTCACGGTGTAGCTGCGGCCGTCCTCGAACCGCAGCGCGTTTTCCAGCAGCACTTTCAGGCTAACCGGCAGGCGCGAAAAATCGCCCAGGGTCTTCGCCGCTTCGGGAAGGGAGTAGTAATCGTAGCCCTTGCCCTCGACCATGAGGGTGCGGCGTGTTTTGAGGGTGTCGTGCCCGATGCCTGTCATGTCCCGGTTCCGTCTGCTGGGTGCTATGTCGAACGGGGCTTTTAACCATCCGGCGGCGGATCGTCCACCTGCCGTCTCGTAACAGGGGATTGCGCGTGCTGAGGGCTGAGGGGTTGGCGGCATTCCGCGGCGAACGGCTGGTTTTCCGGGATTTGACCTTCTTGGTGCCTGCCGGCGGCGCGTTGGTGCTGGCCGGGGCAAACGGGTCGGGGAAGTCGACGCTGCTGCGGATTTTGGCAGGGCTGGGACGGTTGGAGGCGGGGCGTTTGTTGTGGGGCGATGGGGATTTGGCGGACCAAGCCGGGTTGGTGGCGTTCGTGGGGCATCAGGACGCGGTGAAGCCGGGGCTGACGGTGGCAGAGAATTTGGGGTTTTATGCTGGGCTTTCCTCCACCCCGTCATGGTCGGGCTTGACCCGACCACCTCTTTCCCATGGGCCTGAGGTAGTCGGGTCAAACCCGACCATGAAGGGTATTGGGCGTGCGCTCGCCGCCCTGGCTCTTACCGACCTCGCCGACCTTCCGGCCCGCATGCTCTCCGCCGGCCAAAAGCGGCGATTGGCTTTGTCTCGGCTGGCCCTGACGACCGCGCCGCTGTGGCTGCTGGACGAGCCCACCTTGGGCCTGGACGCCGCCGCCATAGACCGATTCGGCGTCCTTCTTCGCGATCACCGAGCGCGCGGCGGGATGGTCATCGCCGCCACGCATGTCCCGCTGCCGATGCCCGACACCGACGAGGTGCGCCTGTCATGAAGCAGTGGCGCGCCATTCTTGTCCGTGAACTGCGCCTGTCGTTGCGGCACGGCGCCGACACGCTCGCGGCGCTGCTATTCTTCGTGCTGACGGCGTCGCTGTTCCCTTTGGCCATCGGCCCCGCGCCCGAGACCTTGGGCCGCATCGCCCCCGGCATCGTCTGGGTCTGCGCGCTGCTGGCGGCGTTGCTGCCGCTGGACCGACAGTTCGGCGCGGATCTGGAAGACGGATCGCTGGATCAGTTGCTGATAAGCGGTCTGCCGGCATCGGCCATCGCCGCCGCCAAGGTGGTGGCGCATTGGGTGGTGACCGGTTTTCCCCTCGTGCTTACCGCCGCGCCGCTGGCGGTCATGCTGCGGATGCCGTTGGAGGCCATTCCGGCGCTGCTCGCCGGGCTGCTGCCGGGGACGTTGCTGCTTTCTCTATTGGGTACCGCTGGCGCCGCGATCGTGCTGGGCGCGCGCCGGGGCGGGGTGCTGCTGCCGCTGCTGGTGTTGCCGTTGACGATGCCAGTGCTGATTTTTGGCGTCGCGGCGGCAGATGCGGCGTCCGGGGGCTTAAGTGCGAGGCCGCATCTGCTGCTGCTGGCGGCGATGCTGGCGGCGGCGTTACCGTTGTGTCCGCTGGCGGCGGGGGCGGCGTTGCGGGGGGCGGTGGAGTGAAGGACTCAGCGCATCAGGCCGCCTGGACCATGAAATCCACATGGATCGCGTCGTAGGGAAACGCCGGTCGCCCATCCTCGGCACGGTCCAATACCCCGGCTTTCAGAAGCGCCTGGATATCGCCATGCACCGACTTCACGTCGCGCCCGACCCGCCGCGCGACCTCCCGGATCGCCAGCGGACCGGTGCCGGTCATGGTCCGCAAGAGCGCCCAACGCTTGGGGGTCAGTACTTTCCATAGCAGTTCGACCGAAGGAAAGCTGATAAAAGCCCCTTGCGCTTCGCCCTCGAAGGCGCGCAGCGTTCTGGCTTGGACCTCGGCCACCGAGGCTATCCCGATCGTCACACTGTTCATCCGCCACCCCAAGTTTCGATTTTGTCCCAGAAATCCGCCACTAGGCGCTTTGGATTTTCAAACGCGTATGCTGTTTCCCGCCCGCCGATATGCTGGTGGTCGCCTTTGCCGGCTTCGTTGTCGAAACGCAGAACGCAGACATCGTCAACCACGAACGCGAGCCGGTATTTGTAAAGGTGCGAACTGCCTGGAACCGGGTTGGGGACCTGCCAGATGACAATCTCGGCGAACCGATCGTCGCCCAACAGATACCGTTCTCGCATCAGCAACCGTGCGTTCATGATGGTGTTTATGCCAACAGGCCGTGGTGTGTCAACGCGCGATGGAAATTTGGTCGATGCTAAGGGAATTATCGTAACAGATTTGCAGGTCTATTGGGAATTCCATATCGACAGAAAGGACCCAAAGGAAGTGAAGCGCTTAACCTTCAGTCTGGATCGCCGTACCAGTAGGATAGTCCGAAGAATACATGGTTACACGCCTACCATCCAAAACGACTTTGGCACGTGTACAAAGATTCCCCTTGGCAACCGAGTCATTCCCTAACCGCGTCAAATCCCGCTATAGTGCATCCTCCGGCAAAGGCGCCGAGGTCCCAGGTCGCCGCAAAAACCGAATCGCGGCGTCGAGATCGCCCTGACCCAGGCGTTCCGCGAACCATGATTCCGAGGACTTCAATGCCGTCAGCTTCTCCGCCGCGGCGCGTGCGAGGAACTGGCTCATGCCTGTCCCGTTCTCCGCGGCGAACGTCTCGATTGCCGTCATCGGCGATGAAGGCAGCCGCACCGAAACCGTCCGAACCGGGGATGTCATTCGCGTATCTCCGGCTGCGCGTCCCCGTATCGCCGGCACGATCGCTTGTGTTCATCATAGGCGGACCCCGCAAATGTTGATAATTGTGCGGTCCCCGTATGCTTGAACCCCCAGGACCCGCATGACCCGCAAAGGCTCCGACTGGATCGCCCCCGACTGCGCCGGCATGGACTTCTATGCCATCGACCGATCCTTGCAGGACCTCCTGCGCATCTATCTTCCCGACGACGTGCGCACCCATTTCGAGCCGCATTTCCAGCGTCTCGGACAACTCGCCGGCGGCCGGTTGGACGAACTCGCCCGCATCGCCGACCGCCACACCCCCGTCCTGCATGCCCGAGACCGCACCGGCCGCGACGAGGACTGGATCGAATACCACCCCGCCTACCGCGAAATGGAACAAATCGCGTTCGGCGACTTCCAGTTCCATGCCATGAGCCACCGGGGTGGCGTCATGGGCACCAACAAGCCGCTGCCCCCCGTTGCGAAATACGCCTTCCAATACCTGTTCGTGCAGGGCGAGTTCGGCCTGATGTGCCCGATCTCCGTCACCGACACCTCCATCCATCTCGTCCGCAAATTCGGATCGAACGCGTTGCAGGATTATCTGCTGCCGAAAATGCTTTCCGCCGACATGAGCAATTTCTGGAAGGGCACGCAGTTCATGACGGAAAAAGCCGGCGGCTCCGACGTCGGTGCGATCGAGACCGTCGCTCGGGAAAAAGACGGAGTCTGGCGGCTGTATGGCGACAAATGGTTCTGTTCCCACGCCGATGCGGATGTCGCGTTGATGCTGGCGCGACCCGAGGGCGCACCGAAAGGCACCAAAGGCCTGGCCCTGTTCGCCCTCCCGCGCCGCACCCGCGATGGCAAGCGCAACAACTACCGGATCGTACGGCTGAAAGACAAAATGGGCACCCGCTCCATGGCCAGCGGCGAAATCAATCTGGAGGGCGCGGAAGCCTACCTCGTCGGCGATGTCGGCAACGGGCTGAAACAAATGATGGAGCAGGTGAACCTGTCGCGCCTGTCGCACGGCGTGCGCGCGGCATCGATGATGCGCCGCTGCGTCAACGAATCCCTGGCCGTCGCCCGTGGCCGTTCCGCTTTCGGTCGGAACGTCATCGAATTTCCGCTGATGCGTCGGCAATTGATGAAAATGATCGTGCCCACCGAACAGGCTTTATCCATGTCCATGTGCACCGCCGATGCGCTCGGGCGCGGTGCCAGCCAGGAACTGCGGATTCTGACCGGCCTGCTGAAACTCCGCGCCTGCCGCGACAACGTACCGGTCGCCATCGGCGCCATGGAGGCACGCGGCGGCAACGGCGCCATCGAGGATTGGGTCAACCCGCGTCTGGTCCGCGACGCCCCGATCGGATTGTTGTGGGAGGGCACCAGCAACATCAACGCCCTGGATGTGATCGGCCGAGCGGTCGGGAAATCCGGTGCGCATCTGGCGTTGCAGGCGATGTTGCGCTCCCGGCTCGCCGACGCGACCGCGCTGCCGGCGCCGTTCCGCAATGCGTTGGGTTCCGCGCTGGATCGCGCGGTCGCGCTGGCCGAGCGGGTGGTGGACCGTGAATCCCTGGCCCGTCAGGCCGCGACCGCGCTATACGACGTATCCAGCGCCGTTCTGATGGCCTGGGAATCCACCCGCGCCGGCGCCGATGCCCGCCGTGCGCTGATCGCCAGGTTTGTGTTGGCTCATAAGCTGTCGCCGCAAGACCCGCTGGCGCCGGACGAAGCAGATTGGGAAGTCGCCGCCGCCGACTGGGTCTTGGGCGAGAAAGCCGCGACCATGGACGACATCGGAGGGCTGCTGGTGGCTTGAAAGCCTCACGCTTGAATTCGCCGGTCAGCTGTGCGCTAACTGCATAGCCAGGAGCCGACTCGCATGGGATCGGCCATAATCGGGGAGTTCAAGTATATGTCTGGAGTTGCGGCAAACAAGCCTTGGTGGAAGGAGCCGACCAAGGATCAATGGTTCGCCTATTGCGCGGCGTGGCTGGGTTGGACGCTCGATGCGTTCGACTTCACCGTCTTCCTGCTGATCATGGCGGACATCGCGAAGGAATTCGGCGTTCCGATCATCGAGGTGACCGCGGTCTTCTCGGTCACGTTGATCATGCGCCTGTTCGGCGCGACCGCGTCCGGCTGGCTGGCTGATCGGATGGGGCGCCGAGCGCCGCTGATGATCTCCATTCTGTGGTATTCGATCTGCAATTTTCTGGCGGGATTGTCGCCCAGTTTTGCATTCCTGTTCGTGATCCGGGCACTTCTGGGCATCGGCATGGGGGCGGAATGGCCGGCGGGTGTGGCACTGGCGATGGAATCCTGGCCGGCACGGTCGCGCGGGCTGATGTCCGGGGTTTTGCAGGGTTCCTGGGGGCTGGGCTTCGCCTTGTCCGCGGCGGCCTATGGCTTGCTCTATGCGCCGCTGAACGCATGGCATCCGGGCTACGGCTGGCGCGGGATGTTGATCCTGGGCGTGCTGCCAGCCTTGGTCTGCGTTTGGATTCGGTTCTATGTGAAAGAGCCGGAAATCTGGACCGAAAACAAGAAGCTCCAGGATTCGAATCAAACGCAGGTCACGCTGCCGCTGTTCGCGATCTTCAAGCCCAAATATCTGGTCAACACCCTCACGGGCTGCCTGTGGATGGCCGCGAATTTCTGCGTCTATTACGCGGTCTGGGCCATGCTGGGCACCTACTTGAAGAATGAGTTGCACTGGACTCCGGCCGAGGTGTCGGTCCCGGTGTTCTGGGGCAATATCATCACCTTCATCGCGTGCGCCGGTGTGGGCGCGGTATCGGAACGGATCGGCCGACGTTGGGCACTGATGTTGCCGATGTGCGTGGCTTTAGTACTGGCCCCGCTTTACATCATGCAGACCGATCACACCCTGTTCCTGGTGTTCTTCATGCTGTTCATGCTCTTCTTCGCGGGCAAGGACGCATTGAATCCCGCATGGTTGTCGGAACGCTTCCCGACCGAGGTGCGTGCCACCGCGGCCGGGTTCGTCTATCACCAGGGCGCGGTTTGGGGCGCGGCCGTCGCGCCGATCCTGACCTACTACGCGGTGAACCAGGGCATGGGTTTCGCCAAGCCGATGCTTTACGCCACGGTCGGTTCGCTGTTGGTGTATATCGTCGCCGTGTTCCTGGGGCCGGAAACCAAGGGCATGGTCATGACCGCCGATCTGGAAGTGATCAAATCCGAAGTGGCGCCGAGTTAATCTGCTGCGAAACGGCCGGGGCAGTTGCCCCGGCCGTCATCGTCCGGTCAGCATGCGAACCAAATCGGCGTTCCAGCGGACATACCCTTTCTGCACGCAGCCGAGTTTGCCGCCGATCGATTTGTGCGCATCCGGCAAGCGATGAAACGGGATCGTCGGATACAGATGATGTTCGGCATGGAAGGGCATATTCCACATCAGCAGTTTTATCAGCGGGTTGGTCAGGGTGGTGCGGGTATTGGTCAGCCCGTTGCGGTCCTCGGTGCAGCCCGTATGTTCGGCAAGCAGATAGGCCCGCAGCGGCGGTTGGCCGATCAGTTGAGGAATAATCCAATAGAGGAACGGCGTTTTCCAGCCGAACAACACCGCTGACAGGATGGCGGTGCCGGCCATGAAGCCGCTCATGACCCGCACACTGCGGACGATGTTGGGCGCGGCGAATTTCGGGATGTAGGGATAGCCGCTCAGGTCGTTGCGCCATGCGTCGAACACGACTTGCAGGCGCAGGCGCCAAAACGAAATACCGGAAACGCGCAGCAAATACGTTTTGAACGTGGTCGCTCCCTGAACCATCAGTTCGGGGTCTTCGCCGGGAATTTGCGTGTTGCGGTGATGCGACCAATGGAACGCGGTGTAGAAGTGCAGGTTCAGCAAAGAAGGGCAGGCGGCGAGCCAGCCCACGATCGCGTTGGCGCGTTTCGACGCGAAGGCGGTCTGATGCATGCACTCATGCGCCGGGGCGAACAGCGCGACCTGCACAAGGCCGAGAAGGAACATGGCGGGCAGGGTGGTCCAGCCGGTGGAGACGTGGACCAGGTAGCCGGTCGTCAGCAGCAGCGCGACGTGGATCGCCAGTCGAGTGGCACCTGCCACGTCGGAACGGGTTTGCAGGGCGCGGAGTTCGGCGAAGGTCAGGACGCGGTCGGAAATATCGCTCATAGGCTGAGCTTAACGCGTCATTTTGGCGGCGGCCAAGCGATTAAATGGCGGCCGAGGGACACGGAAACCGCTTGCAGCACGCGGCCGCGATGGCGGACCGATGTCGCCGCCAAGGGTTCGATCCGTTCGAACGGGCCGGTGACCGGCGCCAAGCCGATCAGCAACATGTCGTCCCCGGCATGGGCTTCGGTGGCGACCCCGAACTGGCGTGAATCGGCGTTCAGGCACACCACTGTCGCATCCGGCCCGAGTGCGTAGGCGATTTTGCCGCCGTCGCGCCAGTTGGGGACGCCGACGATGGTGCCTGGGGGCAGGAGGCCTCGGGCCGTGAGGTCGGAGCGGACCGACGTCCAGTCGATGCCCTCGATGGTGGGGTCCTTGCGCATGGAAGCGGTCAGGCTTCCCGCGAAATCTGTGCTGGTTTGGAGGCCGATAAGGGCCGCGGCGCCGACGATCAGAGCAGCGGTGGCACCGATCGCCCGCCGCACCGCCGGAACATGCAACCGCTCCGCGACCGCTCGGCCCAGCAGGGGGAAGAGCATGAGATATCCGGGCGCGGCCCAGTGAAACAGGATGCGCTGGCTGGACCACGCGGCAATCAGCGCGAAAGCGACGATGGGTGGGGCGGCGAGCCAGACAAGCAGGCGTTCGCGCGGCCTCGGTCTGAACGCGACTGCCAGCATCGGGGCCCAAATCCAGGGTAGGACGAACAGGGACTCGCCAAGCAGGACGATAAATGGGGCTAAGGGGCGGAAGTGGAAGCCGGTGGCGCGTTGGCCCTGGAACGCGAAGGATGCCCAGTGGTGGGTCGCATTCCAGACGATGACCGGGGAGAAGCTCAGCAGGGCAACCAGCGCGGCGAGGTAGGGTTCCGGGCGGCGGAGCCAACGCCGGTCGCACGCCAGGAACAGGAAGGCGCCGGCGATGGTCAGGACGGCGGAGTATTTGGCGGATAGCGCCAAGCCCGCGCAGAGGCCGGTCAGGACCCACCATCCCGTTCCTCGTGTTGGGGTGGTTGTCGCCTTCACAAGACACAACGCCGCGCCCGTCAGCGCGCACAGAAGCGGGCCGTCCGGCAACACCCAGGTTCCGCCGGTCACGCCGAAAACCGGTGACAGGTTCAGCAGCACCGCCGCCCAGAAACCGCTGCGCTCGTCCGCGACTTCGGCGCCGAGCCGCGCCATCAGCCATGTTGTCAGCGCGAACAGAAGGATGAACGGCAGGCGGACGGCAATCGGCGCCTCGGTGCCGAACAGATGCGCGGCGCCCCAGGACAGCCACCACGACGCCGGGGGGTGATCGAAATACCCCAGGCTGAGCACCCGCCCCGCCGCGACCATGTAGCTCTCGTCCACCCCCAATCCGGTGGACGCGGCAAAGCACAACCGCGCCAGCGTCGTGCCGGCGATCAGCCACAAGAGCCGGTTTTGCATGAACCCGCCGCGATCCGGCATCATGCGGCCTGCAAACACGAGGCTGACATGTGGTGCGGATGCTTTTGCTGCCTGGAGACGTTCGAGGCGGTCGAGGTCGTGGATTGGATCGACGACGGCGACACCCCGCTCTGCCCGCATTGCGGCATCGCGGCGGTGTTGCCGGGCGTGACCGATCTGGCGGAGCTGTGGAAGCTGCGAAGCCAGCGCTTCGGACGCTTCAACCCTCCGCCAGGGGGCGACATTTAGGCTTGGACGATACGCTGGGTCTGGATACCCAGGCCCTCGACACCGAGGCGCATCACGTCGCCCGGCTGTAACCATGCCGGCGGCTTCATGCCGGCGGCGACGCCGGGGGGCGTGCCGGTGGCGATGACGTCGCCGGGGTGCAAAGTGATGAAGTGGCTGACGTAGCTGACGAGAGTCTTCACGCCGAACACCATCGTCTTGGTGCTGCCGTTCTGCATCATCTTGCCGTTGACCTCGGTCCACAGTTTCAACTGCTGCGGATCGGCGACCTCGTCTTTCGTCACCATCCAGGGGCCGGTCGGGCCGAACGTGTCGGCGCCCTTGCCCTTATCCCAGGTCGGGCCGCGTTCGAGCTGGAATTCGCGCTCGCTGACGTCGTTGCAGACGCAGTAGCCGGCGACGTAATCCATGGAATCGGCTTCCGACACGTAGCGGGCCTTGGTGCCGATGACGATGCCGAGCTCGACTTCCCAGTCCAACTTCTGGGAGTGGCGGGGGCGCAGCACGTCGTCGTTCGGGCCGCAGAAGGCGCCGCCGGCCTTGACGAAGATGATGGGTTCTTTCGGCAGCGGCATGCCGGTCTCGGCCGCGTGATCGGCGTAGTTCAGGCCGATGCAGATGTAGTTGATCGGGCGCACGACGCAGGGGCCGATGCGGGGATTGCCGCCAACCAGCGGCAGGGATGTCGGATCGATGCCCTTCAGCATGGCGATCTGCACCGGCGACAGCGCAAACCCGTCGATATCGCGGACCACGGCGGCGAGGCAGCGGATCCCGCCATTGGCATCCAGCATCGCGGGCTTTTCGGCGCCCGACGGACCGTAACGGAGCAGTTTCATGGGTGTTTTCCCCGGTTGGTTAGAGTGTCTGGTCGCAGTTGTGCCGCATCTGGTGACAAAGCAACAGCGGTGCGAGCGGATTTTTTGTTGGGGGAGGTTCAGCCGCGCCGGCGGGCGAGGCTCTTGGCGCGCCACGCGGAGGGTTGGGTGCCAAGCAGCTCGGGGCGGGCTGCGGCGATATGGTATTCAACGGCGACACCGTTGAGGGAGGTGGGAGGCTGAATTGCGGGGGACGCAGGGAGAATGACCTTCAAGCTGTAGTTACCGTCATCGGCCTCGATCAGCCCGGCACCAATGGGGCGCATGTGGAGCTTGTCCGACAGCGTGTCGAACGCTGCCTTTCTCGCCACCAAAGCTTGGGCATACGATGCCATGTCACGCGATCTCCATGCCGCTGATTGCCTTAACAGCCGTCAGTGGAGTCCCATATATGGCACTCCGATTACGGCCATTGAAAGCGGAAAGTTTGGCAGACCGGACACCGGCGACCAATTGAGCGAAGGGTTGCACCTTGCCGTCAACCGACGCTGCGATCAAGGCGCCACTGTCCCCAGCGAGAATTTGGTAGCCCGGGTTCAGTTCCATCTCCACCAGCCCTTCGGCATAGACCGTCCGGTGCTGGATAGGATCCCAGGCTTCCAGCCGGAAGTCCGTGGCCGTCACTATGCCGGTGGCTTCTCTTGTTCGTGCCGGGGACTTCAGAATCCCCAGGCCTGGAAGCGGGTTACGGTCATAGATCAGCCCATCGATCATGTGGGTGCCCATGCGACGGTGTTGCTCTGCGTGGGGTAGATTGAAATCGCCCACGTCAATCAAGGCATAGTCGTGGGTTATCGGCGAAATTTCGGAACCGTTAGCGTGGCCATGCTGCGAAAGTCGCAGCGTAGGCAGGGCTTCAACCTCTCGGATTTTGCCGATCTCCTGACCGTTGGCGCCGACGGATCGCGGCGGTGAGTACACAGGCGTCCCGACGATCCCTTCACCCCTGTTTTTCATGGTATGTCCCGACGTCAATCCGACGTAACGCCCCTTCTCCTTTAAAAGGAGGGTCAGCGATCCGACTGCGCCCTCACTGATATTCGCCGGAGCGCCGATATCGAATTGTCCGCTCGGTTTAACAACCCATCCTGTTGGGTCCCCTGAGAGGTGGCTTTGCAACACAACCGGAGATGACCATCGCCAGGAAACCAGCATCGACGTTCCCAGACGAAGGTCTTCATGAATGGTCCTCAGTACACGCGGCCTGATCTGGCGATTCGATTGGAACCGCATCGCCAACCGAAACTTCGGATCGCCGTCCAGCGGCGTGGTGAGTTGCCGCAGACCTACCGCGAATGCGAATGGGTGGTCGCGGTACCAGCGGTGCCGCCAAGTGTGATCTTGCGCTGTCAAATTGTCGCTCTTGACTTCGCTCCAATCCGGTCCGACGAACGTGTCCTCGCCGTGAATCTTCATAATACGGGCTGCAAAGTCCGGCTCATTCAGCGCCTTGTAGAACCAGTCCGCTGCTTGCAAAGCCTCCGAATAACCGAGAAATTCCGGGGCGAGATTATGCAGGATGGCCGGCGCCTCCGCAGGCGGTAACATGTATTCGGCGTCGGCATTGTAGCGGACGGCGTGCCCGAAGACTCGGGTAACGATTGCTGGTTTCGGACCATTTTCCGATCGTTCAACCGATCTCAACGCCGTGGCAAGCGCCATGGAATAATTGCCGGCACGGACATGTCCCATGGTTATTACCGGGCTGGCAACCGATCGGTTGACGGCATCGCCGTCCGGCCCAGCGGCTGTATTGGTCGAATTTTCTGATGGTTCGCTCATGGCTTGCTATCGGGTGCCTTCTCGTCGGGGTCCGTTTGGGGATTTCCTCCGGCACCCAGATTGACGATCTTCGCCATGCCATCTGTGAGAGTTTGGAAGTTCGCGGGAATCCCCTTGTGAACGATAGCAACGAGCCGGCCGGATTCATCTCGGTACGACAGTTCCGACTTCGCTATCAGCAAAAGAAACCCGATACTCAACGCCGTTACGCCAATCAGGCCAGCGAGATCTCCAACGAAACCGCGCAATTCCTGTGCGTTTTCGTGGATCGCCGCCGCAGCATCGATGCTGGCGGCGATATCGGGCGATGCTTCGGCGACCCGGTCAATCGTCTCCACCAGCATTGAGCCCAGCGCCCGCAACTCAGTCGCGGTGGGGAGCGCCGTAACGTCGGTGGCCAATCGGGCAAGATGCATCCCGACGTCCCGATCTGTCAGACCGTTAACGGACAGATACCGGTCCAAAAGATCCCGACCGACCATCGCCGCGACCTGAAATGTCGCGGCAAGTTCGGCGTCGCCTTCGAAAGGGTCGTAGGTATTGTCCATGAGCGTGGGCGATCCTGATGTGTTGCGTCACACAACCGTCATGCAGCCGGCGCAACTCATAACATCGTCAATCGAATCCTGTCAAATCCTTTGGTGTTCGATTTTACAACGTCAGCCCGCCATCGATGACCATGGCTTGGCCGGTGATGAATTGTGCCGCATCCGAGGCCAGATAAACAGCCAGGGCCGCGATTTCTTCGGCGGTGCCGAGCCGGCCCATGGGCTGGCGTTTGACGAAGGCCTCATGCGCGGCTTCCACCGACCCCGCCGTGCCCGCGTTCGCCGCGATGCGTTCGTCCAGGCTCGGGGTGTGGACGGTGCCGGGGCAGAGGCAGTTGCAGCGGATGCCCTGCGTCACGTAGTCGGTCGCGACCGAACGGGTCATGCCGATCACGGCGGCTTTGCTGGCGCTGTAGATGAAACGGTTCGGCACGCCTTTCAGGTTCGACGATACCGACGCCATGTTCAGGATGACGCCGTACTGGCGTTCCAGCATGCCCGGCAGGAAGGCGCGCATGGTGCGAAACATCGACCGGCAATTGAGATCGAAGGCGAACTCCCATTCCTCTTCCGTCGCTTCCAGTAGCGTCCCCTGGTGCACGAAGCCGGCGCAGTTGAACAGGATGTCGACCCCGCCGCCATCCCGCGCAGCCTGTGCGATGGCGGCGGGGTCGAGGACGTTCAGCGCCCGCGTCTCGATATTCGGCATCTTCAGGTCAGCCAGCTTGGCAGCGTTGACGTCGGTGGCAATCACGCGCGCACCCGCGGCGGCGAAGGCCAGCGCGGTCGCTCGGCCGATGCCCTGGGCGGCGGCGGTGACGAAGGCGGTTTTGCCGGTGAGGCTGGTCATGGGGCTCGGTTCCGTTTGGGTGGTGGGGGTTTGCTGGCGGGCGGGGATTTGGTCAAGGGGCTGAGGTGGACGGTATGGTCGATCCGATCTTCTCGTGAAACGTCTTATCGCGTTGCGCCGCCTATGAGCCAAGCATGCCTTGAATCCGCCCCACTCCCCCCCTATCCATAATCCATGGGATGATCGCCATCCCGAGGAGAGGGTGCGATGCGCCGAGGACCGATCTTCGCCATGATTCTGCTGCCGTTGGCGGGCTGCGTCCCCCCGCCGGGCGGGCCGGGCTACGGCTACGGCGGTTACCCGCAACCGTATCAGGGCGGAGGCTATGCGCCGCCGGTCTACGGCGACCCGAATGCCGGCTATTCCGGTTACGCCTACAACGACGGCGCGCCCTACATCGTCGAGGAAGGAGTAACCCTGCCGCTGATCTTCTTCGGCGGCGCCTGGGGCTATTACGACCGCGAGCGGCATTTCCGGCGGGCGCCGGAACATGTTTATCGCGAGCTGCAGTCGCGTCATCCGGGCGGGTCCGGTGCACGCGTATTCAGCGGACAGGCCGCCCCGCCGCACTTCAATGGTGGCGGTCAGGCCGCGCCGCATTTCAACGGCGGTGGCCAGGCCCAGCCCCCGCATTTCAACGGCGGTGGCCAAGCCCAGCCCCATTTCAACGCTCCCCCGCCGGTGCAGCACACGCAGCCGTCCTTCGCCGCGCCGCCGCAACATGCCGCTCCGGTCGCCGCGCCACCCGTGCAGCACACAGCGCCCCCCGCTCGGCAGGAGGAACATCGCGGGCGGCAGCAGTGTCCGCCGGGGCAGTTCCGCTGCTGATCAGGGCCGCCGCGTCTGCGTCCAGCCCACGTATAACCCCGACGCGATGACGACCCCGGCGCCGAGCCGAGCATCTGAACGTAGGTGAACGGAGTCACGATGTTGGCCGGCGCGAAACCCAGCGCCGACGCCACGAAGTAATACCAGCGGACCTAACCATTGACACATCGGCGCGCGGTAAATCGTCATGCCGACGCAGGTCGGCATCCACGATTTGCTGGCCGCGACCAAGAAAGTCGTGGATGCTGACCTGCGTCAGCATGACGATGTGGCGAATTCCCGTGCGTCAGTGGTTAGTTCGGTTGGTATAATGGCTGATGGCGCCGAGGACTCCCAAAAAAATACAGAACAGCAGCAGGTGATATAGGCTCTCCGGCGTGCGCCATATGAAGGGTAGAACCAGCAGCATCCCGAAGGCCCTCGCCCAGGAGCAGGTTGCGGTCCCACTGCCGGGGTGGCGCGCCCCTAGGCGTCATGGTCGGGCTTGACCCGACCACCTCCCGTCAATTGGCCTGAGTTGGTCGGGTCAGGCCCGACCATGACGTGCATGAACTTAAAAACCATAAAGCTTGGCGGCGTTATCCACGAGAACGCGCTGGCGGGTGGCGGTGTCGGTAATCCAGTCGCGGAACAAATCCAGCTGCAATCCGGCCTCCGGGCACGGGTCCATTTGCGGGTGCGGCCAGTCGGTGCCCCAGACGCAACGCTCCGGCGCGGCGGCGACCAGAGCGCGCACGTTGGCGCCGGTGTCGTCCCAAGGCTGCCCCTTCGACGACACCCGGTAGCTGCACACCTTGACCCAGGCATTGCCGCTGTCCAGCAGGCGCAGCAGGGCCTGGAACTGGGAATGACCGGTGCCGAGGTCCGACATCACCCCGCCGCAATGGTCGATCACCACTTGCACCGGCAGTTTGGCCAGCACGGGCGCGATCTCCTCCAGCTTGTCGCCGTCGGCGTACACCTGGATGTGCCATCCGAGCGGGGCGATGCGGCGAGCGATGCCGGCGAGTTGTTCCTCGGGCGTGCCGCCGCCGGTCGCGATGTTGAAGCGGATGCCGCGGATGCCCTGGTCGTGCATGGTTTTGAAGGCGGCGTCGGAGAACGCCGCGTCCACCACCGCCACACCGCGGGCGCGATGCAGCCCGAATTGCCGCACGGCATCCAGGGTCACGGCGTTATCGGTGCCGGAGACGCTGGCCTGCACCACCACCATCCGCTCGATCCCGACTGTTTCGGCCATCGCGAGGTAGTCCGGCACCAACGCTGCCGGCGGGTCGTAACGGCGGGAGTCGGACAGGGGAAACCGGTCGTAGGGGCCGAAGATATGGAAATGCGAGTCGCAGGTGCCCGGCGGGGCTTTTTGGCGCGGTGCGCGGGTCGTGCTCATGGTTGGTTTCCCCTCAACGGTGTTGGGGGAACTCTATCCTCTCACCCCGCCCGGGCAAACCGCGCCAGCCGGTAAGGCGAGGGATCGACAACCGGCGTATCCCCCACCACCAACTCCGCCATCAATCGCCCAGCCCCAGGCCCGATCCCGAACCCGTGGCCCGAGAACCCCGTCGCGATAAAGAACCCGGGAATCCGAGCGACCTGATCGATCACCGGTACTGCGTCCGGTGTCACATCCATCAACCCGGCCCAGCTCTGCGCCACCTTCATCCCCGCCATAGCCGGAAAAGTCCGCCCCAGCTCGGCACGCGCTTCCTCCAGAATGGCTTCGTTCGGCGCCGGATCGAGCACGCGAGTCGCCTCGAACGGCGTGGCCTCGTCCAGCGACCAGCGGCGTTTTGTCCGCCATTCCTCCCAGAACCGCTGCCCGAAACGCAGGCGGAACTCGTGCCGGTTGCCCACCAGATTCTGGCGGAAATCGCCGAAAAGCCGGAAGCTGTCGGGCACGATGTCGGCGGTGTTGGCATTGCGCCGCGCGATCGAATAGCCGCCGTCCAGCCGCTTGCGGATCGCCCAAACAGAACCGGCGGCGGTGATCTCCGGCCCTCCGGCAATCGGTTCCGTGCGGAAGACCGAACCCAGAACCTTCAACTGAGGCAAATCCAACCCGCTGTTTCCAGCGAACAGCCGCGACCACGCCCCGCCCGCCAGCACCACGGCGTCGCAGGCGATGCGGCCCTTTTCCGTGACCACACCCGCCACGCGCCCGCCCTGCAAATCCAGGCCGCGCACCGCGCATTCCGTCAAAATTACTGCCCCGGCCGCCCGAGCAGCCTCGGCGATGGCGGGCGCCGCGTGCGCGGGTTCGGCGCGGCCGTCGGTCGGCGTGTGCAAGCCAGCGGCGAAGCGGTGCGACGTGCCGGGCATCGCGTCCTCCAGCGCCTGTCCGCGCAGAAGGTGAGATTGCACCTGATACCGCCCCGCCTCCTCCAGCCACGCTTCCTGCGCCGCCACTTCCTGCTCGGTTTCGCACAAATACATAATACCGGCTTGGCGGAAGCCGGTTTCGCGGCCGGTGCGTTCGTTCATGCCGCGCCATAGCCGGAGGCTTTCCAGCGCCAGCGGCACCTCCCCGATGTCGCGGCCCATCGTGCGGCACCAGCCCCAGTTGCGGCTGGATTGCTCGCCGCCGATGCGCCCTTTTTCGCACAGCACGACCGCGTGGCCTTTCTCGGCGAGCGTCAGCGCGGTGGACACGCCGATGATCCCGCCGCCGATGACGACGATGTCGGTGCGGGCGGGAACGGTAGGGGAGGACGCGACGCGATCGACGGGAGGGGACATGGTTCGTTGGCCTGTTGCGCCCCGTCAGGTTAGAACGGGTTTTCGTCCACGACCAAATGGAGCTTACCCGCATGGCCTGGCGTATCGGCGTCGACTCCGGCGGCACTTTTACCGATGTCTGCCTGTTCGACGACACGACCGGCCGCGTCGCGGTCTGGAAAGTTCCGTCCACGCCCGCCGACCCGTCGGAGGGGATCGCGTCCGGCGTCGAACAGGGCCTCGCGCAAACAGGCGCGGGCACCGCGGACGTCGGCTATTTCGGCCACGGCACCACGGTCGCCACCAACGCGCTGATCCAGCACCGCGGCGCGCGCACCGGCCTGATCACGACCGGCGGGTTCCGCGACCTGCTGGAAATCGGCCGGCAGAAGCGCCCGGACCTGTATGACATGCAGGCGGACAAGCCGCCGACCTTGGTATCCCGCGACCTGCGCCTGGAAGTGCCTGAGCGGATGCGCCACGACGGTTCGGTCGAACTTCCGCTGGACGAGGCAGCATTCCGCGCCGCCGTCCGCACTCTTCGCGCCGCGGGCGTGGACGCGGTCGCCGTCTGCTTCCTGTACGGCTTCATCCAAACCGAACACGAACAAACCGCCGCGCGAATCCTGGCGGAGGAATTTCCAGAGGCCTTCGCCAGCATCTCCCACCAGATCGCGCCGGAATTCCGGGAGTTCGAGCGTCTCTCGACCACCGTCGTCAACGCCTATCTCGGCCCCGTCATGCGCCGCTACATCGCGCGCCTGGCCGAGCGCCTGAAACGGCTGGGGGTGAAAGCGACGCCGCATCTGACGCAGTCCAATGGCGGCGTCATCGGCTTCGACCAAGCGGCGCGGCTGCCGGTGCGCACAGTGTTGTCCGGGCCTTCCACCGGGGTTGTCGGCGCCCAGGCGGTCGGCCGGCTGACCGGGTTCAATGACCTGATCACGTTCGACATGGGTGGCACCTCCACCGACGTCGCGCTGCTGGAAGCCGGCCACTGCCGCCTGACCGGGGAGGCGATGGTGCACGGCTACCCCATCAAAGCCCCGATGCTGGACATCCATACGGTCGGGGCAGGGGGTGGATCGATCGCCTTCATCGACAACGGCGGCCTGCTGAAAGTGGGGCCACGCAGCGCCGGCGCCGATCCCGGCCCTGTCTGCTACGGGTTGGGGAACGTGGAAGCGACCGTCACCGACGCCAACGTCGTCCTCGGTACCCTGAACCCGTCGTTCCTGTTGGGCGGCCGGATGAAGGTGCGGCACGACCTCGCCGTCGCCGCCATCGATCGGCTGGCGGCGCCGCTGGGCCTGGACCGGATGGCGACGGCGCAGGGGATTTTGTCGGTCGTCACCGCGAACATGGCGCGCGCGATCCGGGTGATCTCGGTGCAACGCGGCTACGACCCCCGCGACTATACGTTGATCGCCTTCGGCGGCGCCGGCCCGCTGCACGCGGCGCGTCTGGCGAGGGAACTGGATATCGGCCGCGTCCTGGTGCCCCTGACACCCGGCATCCTGTGCGCGATGGGGCTGCTGCTGACGGATTTGCGCGCCGACTTCGCGGTGACGCGGTTGGCGACGATTGTCCCGCCGGACACCTCCTCGCCTCCTGTCATCCTCGGCGAAGGCCGAGGATCCACGCTTTCAGCCCTGTCAATTGTCGAAACCGCCTTCCAAGACCTGGACGCGATGGCAGCAGAATGGTTCGCCGCCGAAGCCATCCCCCCGGAATCCCGCCGAGTCGCCCGTACCGTCGACATGCGCTACGCCGGCCAAAACTACGAACTGCCGATCCCGGTGCCCGACGGCGACATAACGGCCGGCACGTTGGACGTTTTGGCGGAACGTTTCGCCGAGGCCCATCAACGCATGTACGGCTTCGCGGCGGCCGAGGACCCCGTGCAGATGGTCACCTTCCGCGTCGAAGCCTCCGGTCTTGTGCCCAAAGCATCCTTCGCCGCTGGAGAGGACGCCGGTCCAGACGCCTCCGCCGCCCTGACAGGCACCCGACCGGTCTGGCTGCCGGAGACGGGAGGCTTCACCGATTGCCCCGTCTATGCTCGGGAACGATTACGCGCCGGCAACCGGTTCTCCGGCCCGGCGATTATCGAGCAAATGGATGCCACGACCGTTGTCCTGCCGGGCATGACGGCGACGGTGGAACCCTATTTGAATATCGTGCTGGAGGTTGCATGACCAACACCATCGATCCCATCACCGTCGAAGTCATCGGCAGCGCCCTGTCCTCCATTGTCGAGGAAATGGGCGAGGCGCTTATCCGAGCCTCCCATTCCACCAATATCAAGGAACGGCGGGATTGTTCCACGGCGCTGTTCGACCTCGACGGCAACACGCTGTGTCAGGCCGAACACATCCCCATGCATCTCGGCAGTTTCCTCGGTCTGATCCCGCACATCATGAAGCGGCACCCGCGCGAACAAATGCGCCCCGGCGACGTGTTCTGCGGCAATGACGCGTATGAGGGCGGCGGCACGCATCTGCCCGATATCGTGCTGGCCGAACCGGTGTTCGTCGATGGCGAAATGACCGCCTGGGCGGTGAACCTCGCGCATCACGCCGATTTCGCCGACCGGGGCCACGCGCATATTTATCAGGAGGGTCTGCGTATCCCGCCGGTCCGCCTGTATAAAGCAGGCGAATTGCAGACCGACGTCCAGGAACTGATTCTGCTCAACTGCCAGGTCCCGAAGGAGCGAATTTCCGATTTCCGCGCGCAGATGGCATCCAACCGCCTGGGCGTGCAACGGTTGCAAGCCCTATGCGCGAAGTACGGCCGCGAAACCGTGCTGGCGGCCGGTTCGGCCTTACAGGACTACGCCGAACGCAAAATGCGCGCCGGCATCGCCGCCATCCCGGACGGGGTATACCGCTTCCAGGACCGTTACGACTGCCCGGAAATCGACGGCGAGATGGACCTGTCCTGCGAAATTACTGTCGACGGCGATTCGATGCACCTGCATTTCGACGCCCCGCCGCAGGTCCGCGCCGGCCTGAATATGACGATGACGGCGCTGCTGTCCACGGTCTACTACGCCGTCAAAATGGTCGTCGATCCCACCATTCTGCCCAATGCCGGCCTCGCGCGCCCGTTATCCGTCAGCGCGCCCGAGGGCACGATCGTCAACTGCGTCCACCCCGCCGCCGTTAATGGCCGCCTGTCGCTCTGCCAGCGGGTCGTGGACCTGATCCTCGGCGCCCTGGCCGAGGCCTTACCGGACCGCGTCATCGCCGCCTGCAACGGCGCCTGCTTCTCCATCACCTTCGCCGGCCACCAGCCCGACGACAATCGTCTTTGGGTGTATTTGGAAACGATCGGCGGAGGCTCCGGCGCGCGTGCCACGAAGGACGGCCTCGATGGCGTGCATGTCCACATGACCAACACCTCCAACCTGCCGGTCGAGGCGTTGGAGCTGGAATATCCCCTGTCGCTGATGCGTTACGAACTCGTGGACGGCTCCGGCGGCCCTGGCAGGCACCGCGGCGGCATGGCGATCCGCCGCGTCTACCGCGCCAACCACGAATGCCGCGTCCGCGTCGATGGTGCTCGGTTGCTGTCCCCGCCGTGGGGATTGTTCGGCGGCTTGCCGGGCAGCAAGGCGGACATCCGCACCGGCGGCGGCGCCGTTCCGTTCAACCACGGCAACGGCCGCCTGCGGGCCGGCGAGACGATCGAGGTCGTGACCGGCGGTTCGGGCGGTTACGGCCCGCCGGACGAACGGGATACGGCGGCTGTGGCGCGCGATGTCGCGGAAGGCGCGATCGACGCCGTCGAAGCAGCTTCGGTCTACGGATACACGGCCGCATAAGGCAAAACAGTTGCAAGCCAGGTGCCGGGCTGGCAGATCGTCCCCGACCGACGGAGGACCCCCATGAAGCGCCTGCTCCTGCTTGCCACCCTTGCTCTCGCCACAGCGACCGCCAGCCGAGCGGAAGTGCCCGAAGTGCGCATCGCTCGGCAGTTTTCGATGGGGTATTTGCAGTTCAATGTGATCGAGCACGAGAAGCTGATCCAGAAACACGCTGCGTTGCTGGGCATCCCCGAGGTGAAGGTTTCGGCGTTCCGCTTCAACGGCCCGGCGGCGATGAACGACGCGCTGCTGTCCGATTCTGTCGATATCGTCGGCGGCAGCCCGCACGGGATGTTTACATTGTGGGCGAAAACGCAGGGCACCAAGCAGGAAGTGCGGGCGATCACCGCGCTGGTGACTTTGCCGTTCTTTATCACCAGCAACGACCCTGATATCAAAACGATCGCCGACCTGGGCAAATGCAAGAAAATCCCGGTGCCGTCGGTGCGCGTGTCGTCTCCCGCCGTCGCGGTGCAGATGGCGGCGGCGAAGCAGTTTGGGATCAAGGATTACGCCCGCTTCGACTCCGCCACCGTCACCATGTCGCCCGCCGACGCGACCGTCGCGCTGCTCGGCGGCGTGGGCGAGATCAATTGCACTCTGGCGCTGCCGCCCTTCGTGCAGCAGCAACTGGAGCATTCCAACATCCACGTCGTCGCCAATTCGTTCGATTTGATGGGTGGGCCGAATACCTACACGCTCGCCTACACGTCGATGAAATTCCACGACCGCGATCCGAAACTGTTCCAGGCTGTCTACAACGCGCTGAACGAAGCGACGGATCGCGTGACCCAGGACATCCGCACCGCCGCGAAATACTGGATCGAGGACAGCGATTCCAAGCTGACTGTCGATTTCGTCGCCGCCGCCGGCAGCGGTAAGGACGTGCAATATACAACGGTGCCAAACCGCACGATGCAGGGCGCGGATTTCATGGCCGAGGTTGGCACGATCAAGGTGAAGCCGAAATCCTGGAAGGATTATTTTTTCCCCGAGGCTTATGGGATGCCGGGGAGCTGATGCCAGCCGTCATGGTCGGGCCTGACCCGACAAATTCTTGCGACCGGGGGGGACGTCAAAGCGGAGGGGGCACGTCGTCGTCGGCCCATTGGCCTGAGATGGTCGGGTCAAGCCCGACCATGACGGGAGGGTAACGGCCCTCCGCCATAACTGTCACCCCGCCGCCGCCCGCTCCGCGATTATTTTCCGGGTCATCGGCAGCAGCGAGCGCCCATACTCGACGTTATCCGCCAGCGGGTCGAAGCCGCGGATCAGGAATGTCGTCACGCCCAGATCCCAATAATCCGCCAGGGCCTCGGCCACCTGTTCCGGCGTGCCGACCAAGCTGGTGGTGTTGCCGCGCGCGCCGGTCGCCAGCGCGGCGCCGGTCCACAAGCGGGTATCCAGCCGTTCGCCCTGGGCCGCGGCTTCCAGCAGCCGCTTGGAGCCCTCGTTGACAGGCGCCACCGTGGACGGCCCGCCGCGCAGAGACAGGATGCGTTGCTTGATCCGGTCGGCACGGTCCCAGGCCTCGTCCTCGGTGGCCGCCAGGATGGGGCGGAACGACAGGCTGAAGCGGACTTTGCGGCCGAAACCGGCGGCCTCGGCGTCGATGCGGCCGGTGATTTCCTTCACCTGCGCGTGCGTCTCCCCCCACAGCGCGTAGACGTCGGCGTGTTTGGCGCTGACAGTAATCGCCGCATCGGAGGCACCGCCGAAGAAGATCGGGATACACGGCTGCTGCACGCAGCGAATGGCGGTGGAGGCGCCTTTGAACCGGTAGAACCGCCCCTCGTGATCGACCGTCGCCCCGGGTTCCGTCCAGATGCGCTTGAGGATATCGACGTATTCGTCGGTGCGGGCGTACCGCTCATGCTTGGTGGACACATCGCCGTCGCGGAACATGTCGGCGTCGTCGCCGCCGGTTATGACATGCATCGCCGCGCGCCCGCCGGTCATCTGGTCCAAGGTCGCGAATTTGCGGGCGGCGAGCGTCGGCGCCACGAAGCCCGGCCGGTGCGCGACCAGAAACCCCAGCCGTTCGGTGAACTGCGCGGCCGTGGCGGCGAGCAAAAACCCGTCCGGCCCGTCGGCGAAATACCCGACCAGGACGCGGTCGAACCCGCCGGCCTCGGCGGCCTGGGCGAAATCGCGGATATAGCCGCGATCGAAGACGACGGGGCCGGGCGGATGGATTTCCGAGGCCTCCCGGTGGTGGATCATGCCGATGAATTCGGGTGTCACGATGGGTTCTCCCGCAGGATGCGCGCGACAAGATCGGCCAGTCGCGCGTAATCGTCCAGGTCGTTGTACGCGAAGGCTGATAGACGCAGCCAATTCGCCCCCTCGATGGCGTGTACCGGGGTATCGGTACCAGCGGCCAGCAGCAGTGTCCGCAGCGCCAAGGCGTCGCCGCCCCAGGGTATACGCACCAACGCCATGGCCCCACCCGGCGCGACGGCTTCGGTGTTCAGGCGTTGGGCGACCAGCGCGGCCCCCTCGGCGGCCAAGGCTGCGTTACGGGCGCGCAGGGCCGCGCCGCCGAGGCGTTCATGAAAGTCCAGCGCAGCCGGAATGGACAGAACAGCGGAGGGATCGCGCGTCCCGGTCCAATCGAACTCCTGCAAGTACCCCTGATCCAGCCCGTGCGAGATCGTCACCGGATGCAGTGCGGCTTGCCGGTCCGGCCGCGTCCACAGGAACGCGCTGCCCTTCGGGGCGCACAGCCATTTGTGGCAATTGCCGGTGTACCAGTCGGCCCCGGTCGCGGGGACGTCCAGATCGATCTGCCCCGGGGCATGCGCGCCATCCACCAGCACCGCGACGCCGGCGGCGTGGCAGACGGCGGCGATCCGCGCGACCGGCAGGATCAGCGCACTGCCCGAGGCGATGTGATCGATGACCGCCATCCGGGTCCGCGCCGTCAGCGCCTCGGTCACCGCCGCCACGACGGCATCGTCGGTGGTGCCGGGGAAGGGGATCTCCGCCACCGCCATTCGGGCCCCGGCGCGCTCGGTCACGAAGCGGACGGTGTTGCGCACTGCGTTGTAGACGTGGCCGAGGACCAGGATTTCGTCGCCTTGGGACAAAGCGATGGACCGCAGCACCGCGTTGCAGCCGGTGGTGGCGTTGTCGACGAAGGCGATATCCTTGCCCTCGGCCCCAAGGAACGCGCCCAGCCGGTCGGCGGTGGCGCGAAGGCGACCAGGTAGGCTCGCCATGAAGCGGGTCGGTTGGGCCTCCATCTCCTCCCGAATCGCGTCCTGCGCGGCGCGGACGCACAGCGGCGTCGCCCCGAACGAGCCGTGGTTCACGGTCAGAAAATCGGGGTCGAGCCGCCATTCCCCGCGCATGTCGCGTCCCAGTGCCATCGGAGCCTCCGCCGGTGTCGCGGCCGGGGCTTGAGGCACCCGCCCGTGCGCCCCACAATAGGCGCAAGGCAACGGGAGGCGACAATGCGGCGGTGGACGATGGTTGGCGTGCTGCTGCTCGCGGCCGCCCAGGCGCGGGCGGCGTCGTTCGATCCGGCGCTGGTGGCCGCGGCCACGAAGGAGGGCACCGTCGTTTGGTATTCCGGCCTGGTGGTCGCCCAATTGCTCCGCCCCATGACCGACGCCTTCGAGGCTCGGTTTCCCGGCATCAAGCTGCAATACGCCCGTGCCAGCAACACCGATACGACCGTGAAATTGCTGAACGAGGCACGGGCGCACCGCATGCAGGCCGATGTCGCCGATGTCACCAGCGGCAATTTCGCGCTGACGGATGCCGGGATTTTCGCGCCCTACCGCCCGGCCGCGGCACGGCACTACCCGGACGCACTGAAGCACAAAGACGGGCTGTGGACCGCCAGCAACCTGTATTTCCTCGGCGTGGCCTACAACACCAATCTGGTGAAACCCGAGGAGGCGCCGAAAACCCTCGCCGACCTGCTCGATCCCCGCTGGAAGGGACACATGGCCTGGACGGCGGAACTGGCGGCGCAGGGTCCGCCCGGTTTCGTGTTCAACGTGCTGACGACGATGGGGGAGGAGAAAGGGCGTGCTTACCTCCTGCGTTTGGCGGTGCAGCAGCCGGTCTCTGTCGCGGTGTCGCCGCGCGCGGTGCTGGATCAGGTGATCGCGGGCGAGCACTGGATGGGGTTGATGATGTACAACCACAACGCCGCCGCCAGCATCGGTGCCGGCGCGCCCTTGGCGAATGCGCGTGTGGAGCCGCTGGTGGCGCTATTCAACATTATCGGTGTCATCGAAGGCAGCCCGCACCCGAATGCCGGCAAGCTGTTGGTGGAATATATATTGTCGGATGAGGGCCAGCAGGTGATGCAGCGGCAGGATTATCTCCCGGCCGATCCGAACATCCCCGCGCGCATCCCCGAACTGAAGCCGGACGGCGGCCATTTCGCGGTGACCGCGCTGACGCCGGAAATCGCGAAGGAAGGACTGGCGAAATGGATTTCTGTGTATCGCGAGGTGTTCCGGTGAAAGCGCTTGTTGCGCTCCTGCTGCTGTTGGCCGGATCGGTCCGCGCGGCCACGTTCGATCCAGCTCTGATCGAAGCGGCCACCAAGGAGGGCAGCGCCGTTTGGTACACATCCTTGATCGTCGATCAGATCGTCCGCCCGATGGCCACGGCATTCGAGGCTCGGTTTCCCGCGATCAAAGTACGTTACGCCCGAGCGAGCAATACCGATAACACGGTGAAGTTGCTGAATGAGGGGCGGGCGCGGCGGGTGCAGGCGGATGTGATCGATGTCACCAGCGGCATTCACTCGCTGGTAGAGGCGGGGCTGCTGGCGGCGTACCGCCCGCGCGTCGCGGAACATTATCCCCCCGTGCTGAAAGATCCCGCGGGATATTGGACCGGGACGAATTTGTACTTCGAAGCCGTGGCCTATAATACAAACCTGGTCAAGGAGCCGCCGCGGAGTTTCGCCGATTTGTTGGATTCGAAATGGAAGGGCAAGATGGCCTGGACATCGGAGCTCGCGGTGCAGGGACCGCCGGGGTTCATTTACAACGTGCTGACCACGATGGGGGAGGAGAAAGGCATGGCCTATCTGCGCGGCCTCGCGGCGCAGCTTCCGGCCGGGATCGCCGCGTCTCCGCGGGCCGTGCTGGATCAGGTCATTTCGGGGGAGCATGCGCTGGGGTTGATGATGTTCAACCACCATGCGGCCATCAGCATCGGCAAGGGCGCGCCGATCAAGATGGCGAATATCGAACCTTTGGTGGGCGTGTTCAGTATCGTGGCCATTATGAAGGACGCGCCGCATCCCAACGCCGCGCGTCTGCTGACGGAATTCATCCTGTCGGACGAGGGCCAAAAGGTGATGGCGGATAACGACTATTTGCCGGCCGACCCGGATGTTCCCGCGCGTATTCCGGAACTGCGGCCCGATGCCGGGCATTTCCAGGCGAATTACATTGCGCCGGACATATCGCGCGACGGGCTGGCGAAATGGACCGCGATTTACCATGAGGTGTTTCGGTGAGATTTCTGCTGGTTCTCGCGCTGCTGCTTTCGGTATCCGCGCGTGCCGCTTCGCCCGATCCCGCCTTGGTCGATGCCGCCCGTAAGGAGGGCAGCGTCGTTTGGTACAGCACCCTGATCGTTAACCAGATCGTCCGCCCGATGGTGGACGCATTCCAGGCGAAATACCCCGGCATCGAGGTGAAATATTCCCGAGCGAGCGGGTCCGACACGGCGTTGAAGATCATCAATGAGGCGCGGGCGCGGCGCGGCGCGGCGGACATTTTCGATGGCTCCAGCACTTTGGTGCCGCTGATCGAAGCCGGGCTGGTCGCGTCCTACAAGCCACGGGAGGCGGAAGACTATCCGGCGGTGATGAGAGACAAAGACGGCCTCTGGACGGTGCCGAATTTGTTTTTTCTGACCGTTGGGTACAACACCAATCTGGTGAAACCCGAGGACCGGCCGAAGACGTGGGAGGATTTGCTCGATCCCCGCTGGAAAGGTCAGATCGCCTGGACCAACGACATGTCCAGCGGTGGGCCGCCGGGGTTCGTGAACCATATTCTTTCCGTTATGGGCGAAGAGAAGGGGCGCGACTACCTGCGTCGTTTCGCGGCGCAGCAGCCGGTGACCATTCCGGCAGCGCAGCGGGTGGTACTGGACAAGGTCATTTCCGGGGAATATCCGCTCGGGCTGATGATATTCAACTATCACGCCGCGATCAGCGCCGAGCAGGGGGCGCCGGTGGGATGGTTGAAGCTGGAACCGTTGATTCAGACGATGAATACGATGTCCATCGTCAAGGACTCGCCGCATCCGAATGCCGCGCGTTTGTTCGTGGAGTTCGTGCTGTCGGACGAGGGGCAGAAGGTGATGGCAGCGAACAACTACATGCCGGCGAAACCGACTATTCAGGCGCGTATTCCGGAATTGAAGCCGGAGGCGGGGCATTTCACGGTGAAGATCATGACGACGGACGATGTGCGGGCTCACCTGGCGCAGTGGACGGCGACTTTTCATGAGTTTTTCCGGTGAGTGGTGCCCTCACCTGGGTCCGCCAGGACATGCGGCGCGTCATCGCCGCGTTGGTCGGGATCGTGCTCGCGGTGCTGATGCTGCCGCCTCTGTGGATTTTGTTGCAGGATAGCGTCACCACGACGAACGCCATCGGCGACGTCACCGGCTTCACCGCCGGTCATTTCGCGAAATTGTTCACCGACAAGGACGCGCTCCGCAGCATCTGGAACAGCCTGGTGTTCGCGGGCGGCAGCACGGTTTTATCGCTCGTCGCCGGCGGCGTCCTGGCCTGGCTGGTCGAGCGCACCAACGCGCCTTTCAAAATCCTCGCCTATCTCGCCACGATCGTGTCCCTCGGCACGCCCTACATTCTGCACGTGATCGCCTGGCTGTTCCTGCTGGGGAAGGTCGGGCCGCTGAACGATATCTACCGCTCGGTCACGGGCGGAACGGACAGCCTGTTCAACGTCAATTCCATGGCCGGGATGATCCTTATCGAGGGGTTTCTTTGGTCGCCACTCGTATTCCTTCTGCTTGGCAGCACCTTTCGCGCCGCCAACGCGGATATGGAGGAAGCGGCGCGGATGAGCGGGGCGACGGTGTTGCAAACCCTCCGCCGCGTGTCGTTGCCGTTGGCGATGCCGGCGATCCTGGCGCTGGCGCTGTTCGTGTTCATACGCGCCATCGGCGGATTCGAGGTTCCGGCGCTGGTCGGCATGCCCGGCCGAATCTACGTTCTGACAACGGACGTGTACGAGGCGACGATCGTGGTGCCCCCGGACCTCGGCTACGCGGCGGCATTTTCCGTTGTCATGGTGCTGATCGTCGCGGTGCTGCTGTATTTCTACAGCCGGCTGTCGAAGAACGCGGAAAAATACCATTCCGTCACCGGCAAGGGTTTTCGCCCGAGGCCATTCGACCTCGGCAAAGGCCGCTGGATCGCGGGCGCGATGATCGTCGCGAATTTCTGCGTCGTGCTGCTGTTGCCGATGATCACGCTGCTGTGGATGGCGCTGCTGCCGTTCTTGCGAAGCTTTAGCCTCGCGGCGTTGCCGATGCTGTCGCTGAAGAATTTCCGCACCGTGTTCACCGCGCCCGGCTACGTGGAATTGGCGACGAACAGCCTTCTGGTGGCCGCAGCCGCCGCTACCTTCATCATGGCCATTACCGCCCTTGCCGGCTGGATCGCCGCGCGCCGAGGCCCCGGCGGCTGGTTGTTGGACCAGTTGGCGACGCTGTCGCTGGTGTTTCCGGGGATATGCCTCGGCGTGGCGGTCATGGAGGTTTATCTGCGGGTGCCGCTGCCGATATATGGCTCGCTGTGGATCATCGCCATCGCCTACGTCATCCGCTTCATGCCCTACGGCATGCGCTACGTGTATTCCGGCGTGCTGCAACTGCATCATGAGCTGGAAGAAGCGGCGGGCGTCGCCGGAGCCTCGTCCCTGACCACGCTGCGGCGGATCGTGGCGCCGCTGCTGTCGCCCGCCATCGTTGCCGGCTGGCTGTTCATCTTTCTGGTGGCGAACAAGGAACTGGCCATCGCTGTCTTGCTGGCCAGCCCGGGGTCTCAGGTCATCGCGGTGTCGATCTTCGACCAGTGGGTGAACGGGCAGGGCGGCGAGTTGGCGGCGTTCGGGCTGATCTGGACCGTGCTGATGACCGCGATCGCCTGCCTGTTCTTCGTCCAGGGTCGCCGGGGCGGCACCGATGTGTTTGGGAACTGAACCATGCTGACCGTCCATGACCTGACGAAAATCTACGCCAACCGCTTCGACACCCAGGCCGGCGGCGTGCGGGAGGCGTCGTTCGACCTCCCCGATGGAACGTTCTTCACCCTGCTCGGGCCATCCGGCTGCGGCAAGACGACGACTTTGCGCTGTGTGGCGGGGTTGGAGCGACCGGACCAGGGCGTCATCGCGGTGGGCGATCGTGTGCTGTTCGACGCATCTCAGCGCATCGCCGTGCCGCTGAACGAGCGCGGCATCGGCATGGTGTTCCAGTCCTACGCGATCTGGCCGCACATGACGGTGTTCGAGAATATCGCCTTCCCGTTGCGCGTCGCGAAAGGCCGCACGCCGCCGCGCGAGGCCATCGAACGCGACGTGGAACAGGCTCTGTCCACTGTTGGGTTGTCGGGCTACGGCGACCGCCCCGCGACTCGCCTGTCCGGCGGGCAGCAGCAGCGCGTGGCGCTCGCCCGAGCCATCGTGCATCGGCCGAAATTGCTGTTGCTGGACGAACCGCTGTCGAATCTCGACGCGGCCTTGCGGGAGGAGATGCGGATCGAACTCCGCCGTTTGCAGCAGCAGATCGGCGTTACCACGATCTACGTGACCCACGACCAGAGTGAGGCGCTGGCGATGTCGGACCGCATCGCGGTGATGGAGAAGGGCCGCATCGTGCAGATGGGCGACCCGCGCGAAATCTATTTCCGTCCGGCCAACGTGTTCGTCGCCAGCTTCATCGGCGCGGCCAATCTGCTGACCGGCGTGTGCGCGGAAGCTGCCGCGCCGGGGTCGGAGGGCGCGGTGCGACTGCCTGATGGCGCGACGTTCCGATGCCTTTTCCCGGCGGGCGGAACGGCGGGGCAGGCGGCGACGGTATCCGTCCGGCCCGAGAGCATTGCGTTGGTGTCCGAAGGGGCGCTGCTGCGGGGCGAGGTTACCGCCACCAGCTTCCTCGGCGGATCGGTGCGTTACGATGTGCAAGTCGGGGATACCGTGGTCCGCGTGGTGGGCGGCGCCGAACGGATGGTCGCGTCCGGCACGCCGGTCGGAATGTCGTTCGAGGCGTCGTCGGCCGTGGTCGTCGGATGATGGCGGACGCCCCTATCGTCATCGTCAACGACAGCATGCAGACCGGCTACCGCTACGACTGCGTCGCACCGGAGGGTCAGGATTTTCACCCGGACTTCACGCCCGGCCTGACGCCCCAGCAGATGCTGGAACTCGGCGTGTTCGGGGGGCTGTATCTCGAGCCGTCCAGCGGCGAGTTTCCGGCATCATGGTTCGCCAAGGCCAAGCTCGCGAAGGCTGAAAGCCGAGCGTCGTTGAATTTTTTTGGGGTGTCCGCGAGCCAACCGCGCTCCGTCTGGCTCGAAAAAGGCTGGATTCACCCCGACGACCCCCTCGGCTGGTTCCAATGGTATTGCCGGTATTACAGGGGGCGCCGCCTGCCGGTGGAGGACGCGCGCCAGATCGGGCGTTGGAAGGCCATCCGGCGCCACGTCAAGCAAATCCAGCGCAACTGCGAGCCGGGCAACCTCATGTGCCGGCCGCGTCAGCGTCAGGCTTTGCTGCATTGGGCCTACGATAGCCGGCTGATTTGAACCGCCCGTTGACCCCATCGGCCGGCCGGCGCAAATATCCGCCGCCATGATCCTTCTCATCGATAACTACGACAGCTTCACCTTCAACCTCTACCACTTCCTGGGCGACGTTGGCGCCCAAGGGGGGAAGTTCGAGTGCGAGGTGTGGCGGAACGACAAGCTGACCGTGGAACAGGCGCTCGCGCTCCAGCCGGAGGCGATCGTGCTGTCGCCCGGCCCCTGCACGCCGAATGAGGCGGGGATCTGCCTCGACCTGATCGCGGCGGCGGCCGGGCGGATTCCGATCATGGGCGTGTGTCTCGGCCACCAGTCGATCGGACAGGCGTTCGGCGGCAACGTCGTGCGGGCGCCGGAGCCGATGCATGGCAAGACCAGCGCCATCACGCATACGGGGACGGATATTCTGAAGGGTTTGCCGTCGCCGTTCACCGCCACGCGCTATCACAGCCTGATCGTGGACCGCGACACCATGCCGGATGTGCTGGTCCCCACCGCCTGGACCGCCGACGGGATCGTCATGGCGATGCACCACCGGACGCTGCCGATCTTCGGCGTACAGTTCCACCCGGAGAGCATCGCCAGCGAATACGGGCATGAAATTCTGGCAAATTTCCTCGCCATTGCCCGAGGCACCAACGCCCCCGCGCAGGCGGCGTAACCGATGGCCGGCGACCTCAAACCGTTCCTGGCGCGCCTCGCGACCGGGGAAAAACTGACGGATACCGACGCGGAAGCGGCCTTCGACGTCATCATGTCCGGCGAAGCCACGCCCGCGCAGATCGGCGCGTTGCTGATGGCGATGCGGGTGCGGGGCGAGACCGTGCCCGAGATCACCGGGGCTGTCCGAGCGATGCGGGCGCGCATGACTTCCATCGAGGCGCCGGAGGGCGCGATCGACGTTTGCGGCACCGGCGGCGACGGGGCAGGAACGTTGAACGTGTCCTCGGCCGCGACCTTCGTGGTGGCGGCGTGCGGCGTGCCGGTGGCAAAGCACGGGAATCGTGCCCTGAGTTCCCGCACCGGCGGCGCCGACGTACTGACGGCGCTGGGCATCGATATCGACGCGCCGATGGACCGGTTGTCTCCCATTCTGAACGCGGCCGGCTGCGTGTTCCTGTTCGCGCCGCGGCACCATCCGTCGATGCGCCATGCCGCTGGGCCGCGCGTCGAACTGGCGACTCGCACCATCTTCAATCTGCTGGGGCCGCTGGCCAATCCGGCGCGGGTGAAGCGCCAGCTCACTGGCGTGTTCTCCCCCGAATGGACCCGCCCGATGGCGGAGGCGTTGCAGGCGCTTGGGCATGAAGCCGCCTGGGTCGTGCATGGCATGGGCCTGGATGAACTCACGGTCGCCGGGGACAACCGGGTCAGTGCTTTGGGCAATGGCATCATTCACGATTTCACCGTCACGCCCGAGGACGCCGGCCTGAAGCGCGCGCCCATCGAGGCCATCAAGGGCGGCGACGCCGAACACAACGCCGCCGCGCTGCTGGCGCTGCTGAATGGCGCATCCGGCGCCTATCGCGACACTGTGCTGCTGAATACCGCCGCCGCGCTGATCGTGGCCGGAAAGGCGACCAATCTTCGGGATGGCGTGGCGCAGGCGGCCGGCGCTATTGCCTCCGGCGCCGCGCTGAACGCGCTCGAGACTCTCCGCCGCGCCTCCAACGCGGCCTGACCAAGGGAACCGACGATGCCCAACGACGCCAACGCCACACCCGACGTGCTGGCGCGCATCTGCGCCGACACAAGGGCGGAGGTCGAGCGCCGCAAGACCATGCGGAGCATCGAGGCCCTGCGGTCGGAGATCGCCGCCGCGCACGATGCCCCGCGCGGCTTCGGGCGTGCTCTGAAGGCGTCCTTCGGCGCCAACAAGTTCGCGCTGATCGCCGAGATCAAGAAGGCTTCTCCGAGCGGTGGGCTGATTCGGCCCGATTTCGATCCGCCGTCGTTGGCTCGGGCGTACAAGGCCGGCGGGGCGTCGTGCCTGTCGGTGCTGACGGATGGGCATTATTTCGAGGGTACGACCGGCCATCTGATGGCCGCTCGGGGCGCGGTGGATCTTCCGGTACTGCGTAAGGACTTCATGCTGGACCCCTGGCAAATCTACGAATCCCGGGCGATGGGGGCCGACTGCATCCTGCTGATCATGGCGGCGCTGACCGATTCCCAGGCGCGCGATCTGGAAGCGCTGGCGCGCGGGTTGGACCTGGACGTGCTGGTGGAAGTGCATGACGAGCGGGAACTGGAGCGCGCGCTTGGGCTGGAGACATCTCTGATCGGCATTAACAACCGCAATCTCAAGACGTTGAAGACCGATCTTGCGACGACGGAGAAGCTGGCCGAACTCGTGCCGCCGGACCGGTTTCTGGTCGCGGAAAGCGGCATCCGCGATAACGACGATCTGAAGCGCCTCGCCGCCGTGGGGGCCGGTGCCTATCTGGTGGGCGAAAGCCTGATGCGCCAGCCGGACGTGGAAGCCGCCACGCGCACTTTGCTCGGATGAGCGGCTTCACCCATTTCGACGCCACCGGCAACGCGGTGATGGTCGACGTCGGCGCCAAACCGGCGACCGATCGCACCGCCACCGCCCGTGTGCGGGTGGAGATGCTGGCAGAGACGGCGGCGATGATCGCCTCTGGCAGCGCCAAGAAGGGCGATGTCCTGGGTGTCGCCCGTCTGGCCGGGATCATGGGGGCCAAGCGCACCTCCGACTTGATCCCTTTGTGCCACCCGCTGCCGATCACCGCCGTGACGCTGGACTTGGCGGTCGCCGGCAACGGCGTCGATATCGAGGCGACCGTCCGCACCACCGGCCAGACCGGGGTGGAGATGGAGGCACTGACCGCGGCCTCGGTCGCCGCGCTGACGGTGTACGACATGTGCAAGGCGGTCGATCGCGGCATGCGGATCGAGGGGCTGCGGGTCGTGCACAAGGCCGGCGGAAAGTCCGGGGAATTCTCTCAGGCGTAGGGCGGCGGTCCGATCCGTGCTACAATGCCGGAAAATGGAGGACCGCACGATGCCCATCACACGACGGCACGTTTTGACCGGATCGGTTGCGCTGGCCGCCGCCGCGCCGGCTTACGCCGATATCCCGCGCTTCGAGGCCTCTCCCGCGTTGATCGAGGCCGCAAAAAAGGACGGCGGCTTCGTCAACTATACTGCCCAGATCGAAAACCTCGAACTCGAAACCATCGCCGCCTTCAACAAGCGGTTCCCCTTCGTGAAGGTGGAGATCGTGCATCTGCCCGGCGGGCAGCTGATCGAGCGGATCAAGGCCGAGATCGCCGCCAACAAGTTGGTCGCCGACCTCATCGATCACTCCGAACCGAGCCTGCTGGTGGCGATCGAGAACGCCTTTCGTCCGTATGCGCCCCCTAACGCCGCCGATTACATTCCAGAGGCCGTTGCCTCCCCGCGCATCTGGCCGCGTCTGACGGCGGGGACCTGCATCTGCTGGAACAGCGAGCTTATCAAGGACCGGCCGAGCGGTTGGTGGGATATCGCCAGCCCTCGCTATGCCGGGCAGGTGGGGATGCCCTCCGGCTATACCGGCGGCTCCACCTGGGTCTGGGTCATGTTCCAACGCAAGGTTCTCGGGGAAGAATACTGGGCCAAGCAGGCGGCCATCAAACCGCGCATTTACCCCACCAACGCGGTAACGGCCGACGCCCTGGTGCGGGGTGAGATCGCGATTGCCCCGGTTTCGTTCCCGGCGATTTTTCCGAAGAAGCGGGACGGGGCGCCGCTGGACTACATGTTCCCGAAGGAGGGCGTGCCGAGCTTCACGTTCGCCGCGGGGATTCCGGTGACGGCGAAGCGGCCGGCGGCGGCGCAGCTGTATCTGGACTGGTGCCTGTCGGCGGAGGGGCAGGGCATGCTGATCCGCGACCTCGGTCATTTGACAGCGCTGAAGGTGCCGCCGGTGGCTACTCCGGGGTTGGATCCGGCGGTGCAGAAGATCTGGTTCGCGGATCGGGCGGAGTCGGACCGGGTGCGGAACCCCTGGCTGGCGGAGTGGTCGAAGACGTTCGGGCTGCGGCAGTAGGGACGAGCCCTTGCCGGTCGCGGCGTCGTTGTTTCGCGCGGCGTGCGCGAAGGAAGCGAAGGCCGCGGAGGCCGCCGGGGATTGAGAAAACCCCGCGCGAAACGCCGGCGATGTCCAAGGCCAGCAGTTCTCATTATGGCGGTCGTCACCTCTTCATCGTCATGGTCGGGCTTGACCCGACCAACTCTGGCGATTTGAGGCGCGTTGAAATTGCGAGGTTTTTTTGGCGGTACCCCA
>CAITUP010000042.1 GCA_903895595.1 uncultured Acetobacteraceae bacterium
AGCTTGTCCCGGGGACCAATACGGGCAGGGAATCGCGAGTTTGTGCTTGTCCTGGTCCCCGGGACAAGCCCGGGATGACGGGTTGGGTAGGCCAATGCCCCAATGCAGTGGTCCGGGGACCTTCAAGCGATTGCCCTGCCGTCTGAATACGCGGCGATTGCCCGGGGCCTCGGGAGTGAGCCAAATACTCTGATTCCGTCATGATCGGACTGGCTCCGGCCGCGCTCCGCAACAGTGGGTGGCTGGCGATCGCCTCACGATGCCATTCGGGATCGGCCAGACGGGCAAACAGCTCCACGATCATGTCGGCGTAAGAGCTGTGGGACACGACCGCACCGCTCGCAGTACCCGATGGCGGCGGCAAATCTTCTGCCGGCTGCCCCCACACGCCGGAGTCGGAGAATTTTACACATGCAACCTACCACTGCTGGATCGGCGACATGCCCAGCGCAACTCGATGCGGCAGGCTCATCGTGAAAAATCCTGTTGTAATCGACATCTTTGTCCACGCGACTGGAGTTGGCATGCGGTTGCGCCCAAATTGCCGACTGCGTGCCTCCGATTGGAGTGTAAAGAAATTTTACACCTTCACCGCAGCGCGACCATGTTTCCACATTAAATGGCGTTATATCAACGAACTATGTACTGGCATGCGATTTGCTAGAACGATGGTAGTAGCTTGAATTGCGTTGGAGAACCCTAATGTTGAAGTACGCAGCCGCTTTGCTTGCGACATCCGCGGTGGTTTTTGCCGCCCCCGTGCTTTCGACCTCGGCTCATGCGGCCTTGGTTACCAAAACCGCGACCTACGGTGCGGTCGCAACCGATTGGTCCGGGTCCACCAACTCCGTGAACATCGACCAGTTCGATCCGCTGCTGGGCAAACTGACCAGCGTAACCGTCAGCGTCTCGGAAACCGTGAATGGTTCGGTTACGATCGGTGGCACTTTCCCGATCATCGCAAACTCGTTGGATGGCAGAGCCTCGATATTGGTCATCGACCCGTTCCAACCCCTGGGTGGCTGCTCGCTGACATACTCATCCTGTATCTTCAGCGGGATTACCGGCGCCGACGTTCAGGTCGTGAACGTGTCCAACGTCACCTACACTGACGCGAAGGTTTTCAATATCGTGAACGCGACCGGCGTCTCGGGCGACACCTATTCCGCTGGGGCGGGCGATGTCGCGTTCGTATCGACCGCCGCCACCTACTTGAACGGCTTCACCGGCAACGGTTTGGTCAATTTTGTGATGGTGACCAGCACGACGTTGGCCGCTGATATCACGGGCGGCAGTCCGACGATCATACAAAACACAACAGACCTGGCGACCCTGACTGTCGAATACACCTACGACACGCCGGAGCCGGCGTCCCTCGCTCTGTTCGGTGGTGCACTGGCTGCGCTCGGTGCCATCCGGCGCCGGAAGGCTGCTCGCTAACGCGTGTCAGCTGCGGCAGACTTCTCCATACCGACGACAGCTATTTGAACAGAAAACCCATCGCGCACCGGCACCGCCGGGGCGCGATTTTCTATAGCGCCGACTCCCGCATCGCCACCGCGATGGCACGCCGAACGATGCCGCCCAGGATGCTCCTGGTATCGCCATCGACGACGATCGTGCCGATCATCCGCCGGCCGATGGGGTCCAATCCAGCCGACGGCTCCAACACGATCTTGTAAATGGCTTCCACCGGGATCAACCGCCCGGTGCTGTCCTTTCGCACCTCCACCGGTCCGCCGAACACCGACGCCAGCTGCCGGTCGTCCAGCACCCGCACCGTATCCACGCCCAGCTCCGTCACCCGGAGCGGGAGAACCGCCTCGCCGTTGGCCGGATGGAATTTGGCCGATGCCCCCCGATGGATACGCGCCAGATCGGTCTCGGCGATATACGCTTCCACCGAACGATCGGCGGGCACGATCAGCATCCCCAGCGCCTCCCGCTGCGGCAGCCATTGCCCCGGCCGCAGCGCGGACACGACGTCCGTCACAACCCCTTCGAACGGCGCCCGCACGTCCAGCGCGACCCGCTGGGCGTCGAGCGAGCGAACTTCCGCGAGCGCCTGACTCAGCTCCTGCCAGGTGACATCGATATCGAACGCGCCCGCGGGATCGAACGCCTGTCCCTCGATCTGCGTACGCAAGGCGGCGACCTTGGCAGCGACCGCTTCCCGGCGATTGTCCAACGTGGGGGATTCCAGCCGAAACAGCACCGACCCCGCGGCCACATGCGTGCCATTGGCCGGCAGTGAGACCAAACGTCCGGGCTGGTTGGTATAAAGAACGGCCTCATGCCCCGATCGCGAAAGGGCCGGACCGTGCACCGCGGTGCGCCATGGAATGATCGCGATGACGCACAAAATCCCGAATACGCCGAAAGTCGCCAACACTCGGCCCCTGAGCCAATCGCCCTGCATTCTGCGTCCCCAGGTCCGAAATTCATGCACCGCCGGCCGCGCGATAAACCACCAAAGCTCGACCCCCATCAGGAACAGCCCCAGCGCCTTGAACCCGATATGGTAAACCAGGAACGCGATGCCGAGGAACAGAAAGAACCGGTACGTCAGCGTCGACAATCCGTAGCACAACACGACGCGCCCCAAATGGGCCGGCATTGGTTCGGGGGGCGGGTCGCCGAACCCGAACAGCGTTTCCCGGATCCACCATCGCGCGCGGGCGAACCCACGATCTTGCAGATTCGGCACATCCAGCCAATCCGACAGCAAATAATAACCATCGAAGCGCATCAGCGGATTGATGTTCACCAGCACCGTGATGACCCAGGTCGAACTGGACAGCATGAACGCCGCGGTACGGATCGGCCCGTCCGGCAGCACCGTCCACGCCAATGTCGCGAATACCGCGAGCACAACCTCGGCACCCATACCCGCCGCATCGATCGCCAGCCGAGATCGGCGATCCGTCAACCGCCACGCGTCGGTCGTGTCGGTCCAGCACACCGGCCACAACACGAGCAGTGCCACACCCATCGCCGGGACCCGGCAGCCGAAATGCCGAGCGGTCAGGCCATGCCCGAACTCATGGAATATTTTGGCCCCCGTAAGCGCGGCGCCCACCAGAAGCGCGCCTTCCAGCGAGAACAAATGCAGGAATTCGTGCCAATACGCATTCCACTGCTGGCCCACCATGTGCAGCCCGAACAGCGCCAGGGCCCCGACCGCGACCGCGAAACCCCGCGTGTAGATGAACCCCGTATGCAGCGCCATCCAGGCAAGGAAGCGATCAGGGTTCAGCAGGCGAATGCGCAAAAACAAATAATTTTTCAACAACCACATCGCGGTCGACAAACGCGCTCTTCGCGCTTCTTCGACCAAACGGCGGGATCCGTTCGCACCCGCTGGCGCCAGCAGCCCGGCGCGGCCCACGAATTGGATCAGCGACGTCACATCCGCTTCTTGCGCCCGAATGGTCGTCTCTTCGCCGATCGACTGCGCGACCGTATCGGCCTGCCCCAAGCCCCAACGGCTGAGGATTTCGAATTGGAGCCATCCGATCCGAAAGAACCGGTTGCGGGCGGGGTCGTGCAGCGTCCAGGTCGGGGCGCCGTCGTGATTGGTCGGCCCCGGCAGAAGGCGCAGATCCTCCCGCAATGGCGGCAAGCGAACTGGCCCCGCCGCTACAGTGCCAGCCATTGCCGCGCCGCCGCGAGGGGCCGGCGCAGCAGCCAAAGCCCCAATGCTTGCTTATCGCCGTAGATTTTCGCCGAACCTTTCGCGCCCAGCCGCTCCCGCGCTTCCCCATCGAAACGTGCTCGGAATGTGTAGGCCTGAGTACCGTCCGCCGACGGCGACGTGCCGTAGCTGGCATATTCCAGGACCGCCCGAACCGGTGCATCGGGGGCGACATTGCTGAAAAACAACACCTCCGCGCCGATATCGAACGTCACGGCGTCGGTCACCGGGACCTCGATCTCCAATTGGGTTTGGGTGGGGGACGCCACCTGCATGATGCGCTCCCCGATCGTGACCGGCTTGCCGATCCATTCGGCGGCGTTCCCGAAAACCGCGACGCCGTCGATGGGCGCCGTCACTTCGGAACGATCCAGCAGCCCCTTGGCGTAAGCAAGTTCCGCGGCCCGTTGCTCCACCTTGCCAGCAAGCAGCGCCAGTTTGGCTTTCGCCTGTAGATCGTTCATCGCCTGCTGCGAGGTCACGTTGTACTCCGCCCGAGCGATCTCCAGCGCTTTCGCCGCGACATCGTGTTGAGTCTGGAGCTGCGTCCGGTCGAGCGAGACCAGCTTGGCCCCTGCCCGCACAAGCGCATTCGGCGCCACATGGATCGCACCCACCACGCCATCGAACGGTGCCCGGACCGGCGCGGGGGAGATGGAAACGACTTCCGCTGGCGCGACAACAGACCGGCGTACCGGCATCGCGAGGACCAGCAGAAGCAAGATTGCCACGACACCGATCGCCAATTGCCGCCGCGACCCCCGCGGCATGCGGAAGACCCGCTGCCGGCGTGCGCCGTCCAAAGCCAAACATTGCCCGTACTGCCCCGCGAGGAGATCCAGGATTTGCTGATCCCCGGCATGCCAAGGGTCCCCGCGCCCCAGGATCAACCCGCCAAGCAGGTGGCCATCCGGGTGCTTCAGCGGACACCACAGCGCATGGGCCGGAAACCATTCGCCCCAGGACGCCACGATGTCGGCCGGCAGAGATTTCGTGTCCACGACATGTATCGCCGACGCTTGGTCGCCACGCGCGAGCAGCGAAGCAAGCCTGTCCATCCAATCGCGATACGGCGAATCAGCGTCCGGCGCCGCGACGCCCGACAGAACAAGGCGCGTCCTCGCGGATTTATCGGCAAGCCAGAGCGCCGCCTGCTGATACGGCACGACCCCCGTGGTCTCATTGACCATGAGGAAGGCCAGTTCTCGGCCGCGTACCTGGCGCGCGCGCTGCTCCAGTTGCAGCAAGCCGGTCAGATGCAACAGCTGATGGTTCAGGGAGACGTTCATAGGAGCGAGTTTATCGCGGCTCGCCTGGCGGAGATATAAGCGCTCGGCCGCTCATGCCCGGCAGCAGATCGTCAGCCGGACCGGTGACACGCGCATAGACTTTGACGGACCGGCTGACCGGGTCGACCTTGCCCGACATGCGGACGATTGCCGCGGGATAAATGCGGGCCGTTTCGTCGATCACGATGTTGAATTCGACGCCTGCTTTCAACCATGTCAGCCACCGCGACGGCATGATCGTCTCGATTTCCAAATCGTGGTCCGACAGGATGTCGATCATGGCCGCACCCAATGAGACGAACTGGTACGGCCGCACCGACAGACCCGCGACCCGGCCGGAAAATGGCGCGGTGACCAAACAACTCGCGACCATGGTTTGGGCGACTGTAACGTCAGCGGCCGCCTGAGCGACCTCGGCGGCGGCGATGTCGATCTCGACACCGGTGGAATTGCCGAGGCTGCGCAGTTGCTGCTTATTGGCCAGCACCCGCCGTTTCAGCTCGTGCGCCGCCTTTGCGTGTGCCAGGGCGCCTTCGCGTTCACCGCAGGCGAAGCGCGCGAGCACGTCGCCCTCCTTGAAGCGTTCGCCGTCGAGCAGGGGAAACCGTTCCAGCCGCCCGGCCATGGGGGCTCCGATCGTGGTGTTCAGAACCGTCACGACCTGCACGCGCACGTCGCGCACGGTCGCGTCGGTCTGCGGCGCGGTCACTTCCGGCAGACCCGAGCCGATATCGCGCGGCTGCGCTGCTGCCACGGCTGGCGCCGCGCACAACAGAAACGCGACATACCCGATTCTGGCGAGCATGCTCACCGCGGAGCCTGTTACGTCCGCGCTTAGGATGGCTCGGCCGGCGGCGCCGGGATTTCGACCTCGGGTAATTTGCCGTTGACCCACGGGGCGACAGTGTCGCCGATCTGCTGGGTCAACTTTCCGAGGTCGTCCAATTCGACGGTGGGCGAGACCAGATCGACACCGCAGGAGATGTAGAGATTGACCAACGCATAACGGGCCTGAATCACGTTATGGTAATGGTTCAACTCGGCGACGATTTCCTCCAGCTCATGCCGGATATTTTCCGAATCGGAAAGTGAATCGGCTGCCGACGCGTTACGGCTGACCGCGCCCATTTTCCGTTCGACGGCGAGCACATCCCGGCTGGTCCGCATATCCTCGATGGCACTGATATACAGCTCGTAGGAAAGGTTGATCTGGCTGAGAACCGCCACGCTCAACGCCATCCGGCGCGCTTTCGAAACCTCCAGGGCCTCCTTGGCCGCGGCGATCGCACGTGGCCCCCGGATGATATTCGCGACGTTGAAGCCGGCCTGCACACCGACACTACCCCAGGTATTGTTGTACAAATACCGGTTCGAGTCATAGTTGAAATTGGCCAGGATACCGAAGCCCGGCATCATTTTCAGGATCTCTTTATAGACATCCTGCCGGTCGATCCGCTCCTTGTATGCTTCCTCCCGCAATTCCGGCCGCAAAAAGAGGCCGATTTCCTCCAGCCGGTGCGTGTCGCCGACCTTCACGGGATTCGTCAGGTCGACGTCGGAGGCAGCTAAGGTCAGCGGCGCGTTGGTGGGGACGCTGATCAGGGTCGCCAACTGGGCCAAACTGCCGTTCAGATCGCCGTCGATATGGCGCAGCTTCCCCACGATGTCGGTCATCTCGCGCTGGAATTCCAGCATCGGCATATCGGGCGCGAGTCTGCGGCGTGCGGTCTCCCGCGATGCGTTCAGGACGCGTTCGGCCCGGGCCAGCACCGGCTTGAGGCGCGGCAGGATTTCCCGCGCAACGGCCGCGCGCCAGCAGGAGTCCTGCACCTTGCGGACGATATCGCCGATGATTTTGCGGCGCCGTTCGAGCGCGACCAGGCTTTGGTAGCCCTGCTGTCTCGCCTGATAAAAGCTGAGACCGGCATCGAGAACGGTCCAGGTGAATTCCGGACCGGCGGTTACATGCCGCTGTTCCTCGGAAAACGCATAATCGAGCGATACCTGTCTGGTGCGCTCGTTGATGCTCTGCGCCGCGGGATCGTTGGACCGTGCGGTATAGCCGGCGTTCAATGCCAAACGGGGCAATAACGCGCCCATGGCGACATCCATCTGACGCTCTTGCAGCGTGATCTGCTCCTGCGCCAGCCGGGCTTCGTAATTGTATTTCAGCGCCCGCGCGACAGCATCCGTCAGACTGATCGGCCCATCCACGGGGGCAACGCCCTCATAGATTTTCGCGTAATCCTTCTGCGCCCTATCGGCATGTTCCGCTTGCGTGATCGGATCCGGTTTGATCGAACAACCCATGAGCATGCATGCGACGAGGGATGTGCTCGCCAACAGGCGAACCAATCGGCCATGTATCGCGTACGTGCTACGTCCAATGGACGAGTCCAGGTGCGGCATCATTCTAGAGCGGTGTACTTTGCCGGAAGCTTCATTGCGTTAATTCACAATCGCACGGCTTTGCGGCTTTGTCCAAACATCGAGCATTGCCCGTGCTTCGGCCAAACGGCCCATTCGGCCCGCCGCCCGCAATTGAGTCGTGAACGCGGCTCTGCCCTCGAACGTTCCGTCGAAGGCTCTGTTACCGGGATCGGCCGGAACATGTTCCGCAAGCCGCTCTGGTGAGAACAGCTCGGGGGTGGATATGTCGGCCTGACCGCCATGGCGATGGAGCACTTGGCGAATAAGTTGCCGCAGTCTCTGGCTCGTGATCTGGTTATAGAATTCCGTCACGTCGCCGCTCGGTCCCGTGAGAACGGGCACGTTGACGAAGGTCTGATTCCCCTTCGAATCGCGAATGATGATGATCATGACCAAAGGCCGTGCCAGCGGCCCGGGCGGCGAACCGCTGAAGCTCATGGTCGTCGCATCGAACGTCAGCCAGTTCGGAATGGGTCCGCCATCGGCGTTTCGCGCTTCGATATAAAGCTGGCGCGCCTGCGCGATGCCGTCCAACGAAATGTAATCGCCAAGCGGATTGGAATCGCCGCCGATGGGTTCTTCGGGTTTCGGTTTCGTCGGCGTGACATAGGTCCCCGCCGATCCCGACAACCCCTCGATCGCGACACCGGTTTCCCCAGCCGCGAGCGTGATCGGCGCACCGATGTTGACGGATTGCGTCACGTTGGACTCCGACGGCTTGAGGACCGCGACCTGGTACGTTCCGGGCGGCAGGCCGGTAAAGCTGACATTGCCATTCGCGTCCGTCACGGCCGTTCGGCCGGTCGGGACGCCTGCCCCGGTGAGAAGCTGCACCCTGACACCGCCCAGATTGGCCTCCCCGTTGTTTTGAGAGCCGTCGGAGTTCGCATCGTTGTAGACGTGGGCGTTTACCGTCGCGGGCACGAACACTCCCTCGACCGCCGTCGTCGATTGGCCCGACGTCAACGTGATGGGGAAGCCGACATTCGTCGCCTGGGTTGTGAGCGATCCGTTGGGTGGAACGATGGCGATTTCGTAGGTGCCAGGAGGCAGCCCAGCAAAGCTGACATTGCCATTGGCATCGGTGACGGCGGTCCGGCCGGTCGGGTTGCCGGATCCGTCGAGCAACTGGACGGTGATGCCGGCCTTATTCGGATCCCCGCCTCCTTGGCTCCCGTCGCCCCCGACGTCGCCGTAGACATGGGCGTTGAAGGTCGCGGGAACGTAAACGCCTTCGATCGCGTTCTTGGTGTCGCCCGAGGTCAATGTGTTTGGCGTCAGCAGGTTGGTCTGCTGCGTCACCACATCGCCCGTCGGCGTCACAACCTGGATCTCGTAGCTGCCGGGGGCAAGACCCGTGAAGCTGACGTTGCCG
>CAITUP010000043.1 GCA_903895595.1 uncultured Acetobacteraceae bacterium
CGAGGGCGCCGGACGTTCCGGGCATACGATCTCGAAAAGCTTGTCGCTTACGTACCGCACGCCGATATCGTCAATGGCACACGTACGGTCGAGGGGCTGCGGCAATACGCGACGCAACTCAGCACTTTTATGTACTATGGGAATCTGTTCGTGGGTAAACTACTGGAATCGAAACATCTGGGCGCGTGCACGATCACGGATGTCGGTACGACCTACAAGCTGTGCCGGGCCGATACTCTGCGGCGCCTGCTTCCGGCATTGAATCCGGCGATCAATCTTGAATTCAACGCGCATTTCCTGGACACGGCGATGCGGGAGGGCCACTTCGTGGTCGAATGTCCGATCGCCTTTCATCCTCGGGTCGGAGAAAGCAAGGGCGGCAACACCAGCAACGGGCGCGCGTTTCAGGTGGGGTGCCGTATGATCCGGGGCGTTGTTCCGGGGTGGCCAGCCAGGGGAGCGGCACCATGAGCGACGCGTACCACGCATCCCGGCTGACGCCCGACGACCGGCGGGACGTCGTTTGGCGGGCATTGTGGCGGTTCTACTTCAGCCGGGTCGTTTCGGTGGACGATTGCGTGCTCGACCTGGGGTGCGGATACGGCAACTTCATCAACCATGTCGTCGCGCGCCGCCGAATCGCGGTGGACAATTGGCACGGTTTCCCGGCGCATTTGGCGCCGGGCGTAGAGGCGTTCGTGGACGACGTCGCCGAACTGGACTTTTTGCCCGACGGCGGTGTGGACTTCGTCCTGGCGAGCAATCTGTTCGAGCATATGACGCGGCCCGATTTCGCCCGCGTGCTGGATCGTTTGCGGCCAAAGCTGTCGGGCCACGGGGTCCTGACCATCCTGCAGCCGAACTATCGTTATGCCTACCGCGAGTATTGGGACGATTACACCCATATCACACCTTGGTCCGACATCGGCCTGACGGACTTCCTGACAGCGAACGGGTACGAGGTCCTGGACGTGGTTCCTCGCTTCCTGCCGTTGAGTGTCAAATCCCGCCTGCCGGTTTCGCCATGGCTCATCGGCGCCTATCTGGCCTTCCCATTCAAACCGTTCGGCAAGCAGATGCTGGTCCGTGCGCGCCCCGCGACCGGGGCGGAACGGCGGTGACACTGCCCGCTGTAACACCCCGCCGGACCTGGAACATGGTCGCAATCCTGTTCGCGCTCATGCTTCTTGTTCTCGCGATTCATTTCGCGGTTTATCTGCGGTATGCCTTCTCCGAAGTTTTCTATCCGTTCGAGATTTTCGACGCCGAGGGCATCATCTGGCAGCAGGCGATGTTGATCCCCGGTCCCCGGATGTATGGCGATATCGACCGGTACCCGTTTCTCGTTTTTCATTATCCCCCGCTGTATCATTCAATCGTTCGCGGTTTGGCGGCGCTGGGGGTCGATCCGCTGATCGCGGGACGGGGCCTGTCGGTGTGTGCGTCGCTTGCGGCCGGCGTGGCGATCGGCGCGATCGTCTTTCGGTTCGGATGGGACACCATGGGGCGGCCGAGGATTTACGGCGCGCTGACGGCGGGTTTGGTGTTCTTCTGTTTCTATCCGGTCGCAGCGGTGTCCCCGTTGATGCGGGTGGACATGCTCGCGCTGGCCCTGAGCGTTATAGGGATGCGCTGCGCGCTGGAGTCCACCGACGCCGAGCGGTCGCTGCGGGTTGCGATGATATTCTTCGTACTCGCTGCGTTCACGAAGCAGACCAGCATTCTCGCGCCGTTGTCGGTGATGATCGTCGTCGCGTCGGTCGATCCGCGGCGGGCGCTCCGTTTGTTGGGTTTCGGTCTCGTGCTGGGTGGCGTTCCGCTGGCGTGTCTGGTCTGGGCGACCGGCGGCGGTGTGTTGCGCCATCTCGTTTTCGCCGAAATTCTCGGCCACCCGATGCGGATTTACCGGCAAATATCCTCGATTCCGGGCGAGGCGCATACGCCGTCCGCGCCCGAGGTGTTCGAAACCGGCGCATTCAACATGCTGACCGCGGAAATGGAGGCCTTCGCCAACGCCATCGCGACGACCACGCCGTTCCCCACGCCATTATCGGAAATCCGGCACGGGGTGGCGGTGTTCGAGGCGATTCTCCGCTCCGCCGCGTCCGGTCAGGCGGAAAACGTGGCCTGACGGGTCAGCAGCCGGTCCAAAATCCGTCCCTCGATCGCCGCCGCCGCCGCATCCCCCCGCCGGCGCGGGCGCGGAACATCGACTTGCACATCCATCGCGATCCGCCCGTCCTCGACGACCAGGATACGGTCGGCCAGTGCCACCGCCTCCGTCACATCGTGGGTCACGACGATCGCGGTGAAGCCTTTCTCGCGCCAGACCGTTTCGATGAGTTCCTGCATTTCGATGCGGGTCAGGGCGTCGAGCGCGCCCAAGGGTTCGTCGAGAGCGAGCAGCGTGGGCTGGCCGACCAGAGCGCGGGCCAGCGCGACGCGTTGTTTCTGGCCGCCGGACAGGACCGCGGGCCAGTCCCCTCCCCGTCCCGTCAAACCCACCTGGGCCAGCACATCCTGTGACCGCCGGGTCCGGGTTTGGCGATCGGCATGGGCCAGCCCGACCTCGACATTGGCGAGAACGCGCTGCCAGGGCAGCAGCCGCGGTTCCTGAAACATCAGGCGCACGATTTCGCCGCCGGGATCGACGGTGCCGGCGGCCGGCTGGTCGAGGCCGGCGATCAGGCGGAGCAGCGTGCTTTTGCCGCAGCCGCTGCGCCCGACGATGGCGACGAACTGTCCCGCCGGAATATCGATATCTATGCCATGCAGCACGCGATGCGCGCCGAAGGATTTTTCCAGGCCGCGGAGCACGACGCGCGCGCCGCGCGTGCTGGCGCGGATCGCCGGATCCGGCGCGGCGTCCGATACGTGCATGTTCATCTTATCGGGCCTTCGCGTAAACGGGGTTCCAGGCGAGGCAAACGCGTTCGAGCCATCTGGCGATGCTGTCGGCGAGTTTCCCCAAAGCGGCGTAAATCAGAATGGCGAAGACCACGACATCGACGAGCATGAACTCGCGCGCGTTCATGGCCATGTAACCGATCCCCGAGGAGGCCGAGATCGTTTCGGCCACGATCAGCGTCAGCCACATGATGCCCAGTCCGTAGCGCAGGCCGACGAAGACCGAGGGGAGCGCGCCCGGCAGGACGATCCGGAGAAAAATTTGGCGTCCGGTCATGCCGTAGGCGCGGCCCATTTCCAGCAAGTGCCGGTCGACGGAGCGAACTCCGTGCAATGTGTTCACGTATATCGGGAAAAACACACCGAGCGCGACGAGAAAGATTTTCGCTTGCTCATCGACGCCGAACCACAGGATCACCAGCGGGATCAAGGCGAGATGCGGGATGTTGCGCACCATTTGCAGGGTGGAATCGAGCACGGCCTCGCTGAGGCGGGAAAGGCCGTTGGCCATGCCGAGCGCGAAGCCGATGCCGCCGCCGATGGCGAAGCCGGTCAGCGCCCGCCAGGCGCTGATTTCGACATGGCTCCAAAGCTCGCCGGTGCGCGCCAGTGTCCAGGCGGCGGAGGCGACGGCGGTCGGCATCGGCAGGATTTGCGCGCGGAGCATGCCGGTTTGCCCGGCGGCCTGCCAGACCAGAATAAGGAGGCCCGGAACGATCCAGGGCAGAAAACGTTTCATGTCGGAAACTCCCCGGTCATGCCGGCTTGTGCCAGGTCCATGCGGAAATGTCGAGTTTGGAGGGAATGACGCCCAAACGGTGGAATCGGTCGGCGATATCCTGTTGGGAGGCGATGTGGTCCGGTCCGATCGGCAGCACCCGGAATGGATAGCGGTTAAGGGCACGCAACGTGGGCTCGTATGGCACACCGGTTCCGGTTGAAACCAGTTCGGCGACGGCGTGTTTGTTAGTCAGCGCCCAATCGCTGATACGGGCGAGGTCGGCGAGAATTTTGGAAATCAGGCCGGGATTGGCCTCGGCGAAAGCGCGGCTACCCAAAATGAAGGAATTTTGTGGAGCGATGCCGTCGGAGGTCGCGAGCACACGCACGTTCGGCCGGGTTTCATAAAGGGCGTAATAGGGGTCCCAGACAACCCAGGCATCGACGGCGCCCCGTTCGAAGGCGGCGGCGGCATCGGCGGGGGCAAGCGGGGTTTGCACGATGTCGGCGAAATTCAAACCTGCTTTTTCGACGGCCGCGATGGTCAGGTTATGGGCGCTGGAGCCGCGGGCGAAGGCGACTCGTTTGCCTTTGAGCTCCGCCAGCGATTGCAACGTCGAGCCCGCCGGGAGAAGAATCCCCTCCGCGCTGGCGGGCACGGCGGCGAGATAGACGAGGTCGCCTTTCGCCGCCTGCGCGAAGATGGGCGGCGCGTCGCCGGCATAGCCGATATCGATGGCGCCGATGCGGAGCGCTTCCATGATCGGGGGGCCGAACTGGAATTCGACCCATTTCACCTCGACGCCCATGGGCGCGAGAAGGGTTTCGAGGCCGCGCTGCTGGCGCTCGGCCATCAGGATGGGCCCGCCTTTCTGGGTGCCGATGCGGACGATTTTGGCCTCGGCGGCGCGCGGTGCCGTGCCGAAGGCGAGCGTCGCGGCGCCCGTCCAGAAGGTTCGTCGTGCGATCATGGCGTGGGGTCCTCTGGCCGGGGGTATCGGTGAATACGCCCGATAAGAGGTGTTTTTTCTTTTGAAAGGCAATACCGGCGCGGAAAAAAGATTTATTTTCTTCCGCGCGGGGTTATCGCACCAAACCCTGGCGCCGATCGCGATGCGCCGGGGAACGTCTCACGCGATCAGTACCGCCGCGGCGCGCTTTATAACCTGAACCGCTTCGAATTCCGCTTGATGGTCGGCGCCTTGCGTGAACAGGCAGTGCAGGCCGTCTTCGTGTTTCTGGCGTTCGCCGCCGTTTTTGTCTTGTGGCGGCGTGTGTGCGCCGCGCCCGAATGGACCGGTCCGGCCGCTTGGCGCGACCGTTTGCGGGCGAACCGAACGGCCCAGTCTTTGTCGATTTTGACGATCTGGCTGGTGTTGACGACAGGCTCGCTGTTGTCGCTGGGCAAGTCGGGCGGCGGTTTGAATTACTTCGTCGAATGGATGGCGGTTCTGAGCGTGACGATCGGCCTGCTTGTGGCCGCGATCCTCGATCGGCTAACCGGCGATCCGTTTTCCAACGTGTCCCGTGTGGCAATTCTCGTGTCGTTATGTAGCCAGATCATGCTGATGCCGGCGTCGTTCGACTACGGACGCGCCAATGCCGAGGACGCTCGGACGCTGAACAGCCTGGTCGATCTCATCCGGGATGCGCCCAAACCCGTTCTTTCCGACGACATGGTCCTGTCGATGAAAGCCGGCAAGGGCGTGCCGATGGAACCGGCGATCTTCCTGGAACTCACGATCGCGGGGCTGTGGGACGAACATCGAATTCTCGCCATGATCGAAAATCGCGATTTTTCGTTCGTGATCGCACGCAGCTATCGATTGTTCACGCCATCGGTGGCCCAGGCGATCGAAGCCGCGTATCCGCGGACCGAGCGGCGGGCAGGACATATTCTCCATTTTCCGCCGTAGCCGGGAGGTCAGGCCAGAGACTGCATTATCAGCCGGGTAAACGTATCGGCAGCGCTGGGGTCCAGCCAACGCATCACCGCGACAAGGTCGTATTCCGGCAGCACCCAGGTCAGATTGCCGCCCGCGCCGGAGGCGAAGAAGCTGCCCGTCGGCGCGCTCTTGTATCGGCCATGGTTCGTGTTCAGCCACCACAGCAGGCCGTAATTCGGGTTCAACGGGCACGGCTTCAGCGACTCCGCGACCCAGCTTTCCGGCAGGATTCGCCGCCCGTTCCATTCCCCGCGCCGCAGCATCAGCAGCCCGATGCGAGCCTGATCTTCCGCATGGATCAGCATCCCGCCGCCCCAATGCGTCCCCCCGGCCACGCTTTCCATGGGCACGCCGTCCACGTCGACCGTGGATGTGCGGTAGCCATGCCAGGACCAGTCGTCGGACGCGCCGATCGGCCGCATGATCCGTTCCGCGAACACTTCCGGCAGCGGCCGCTTGAAGCGGCGCAGCAGCGCCAGCGACAGCCGGTTCACGCGGACGTCGTTGTATTCCCAATGGGTGCCAGGCGCCTGCAACGGCCGAGGGTCGCCCTTCCGGCCTTTGCCCTCGACGGCCAGATTGCGGTTGCGGTCGATCAGGTCGGACTTGCCGAACAGTTCTCCCTCCCACTCCGACGTATTCTGCAACAGATGCCGCCATGCGATGGCGCCGTTGTGCGGCCCTTCGAACCCGCCATCGTCAACCGTGACGGCCACACGCTCATCCAGGTCGGTAATCAGCCCGTCCATGACGGCGATCCCGGCCAACATGGACAGATAGCTTTTGGCCGCGGAGAACGTGAAATCCACCTGTTCGGTGTCGCCCCAGGTGACAATCTTGAAGCCACGACGCGTGACGATCCCGTTCGGTTCGCCGCGCGGGCGGACCGGCCCCAAAATTTCGTTATGCGGCGGCGGCTCGAAAAAACCGCTTTCCAGATGCAGCCGCAGATCGCGCGGCCACGGGGTTTCGTTCTCGGTCGCGAAGCGGGCGCCTTCCTCCAGCCACATCCAGTTCATGCCGGCCACGTCCGCGCCGATTTCCGGCCAGGACGCGCCATGCGGCGGCGGGCAGATGGGGGATAGTTTCATGCGGCGTTTCCCGAAATTGCGTTCGCCGGACTATGGCGCGGGCGCGGTTGGGCGCATAGTGGCGGGGTTGGGGAAACGTAACCGGGAAGGGGGCCGCGATGGCCGAGGACGAGCGCGACATCAGGCGCAAGGCGCTGCTGTCCAGCAGCCTGTTTCAAGCCATGCGGCCGGAGGAACTGGACGGCATTCTGCGTCTGGCGACCGAACGGCGGTTTCGCCGCGGGCAGACGATTTTCCAGAAGGACGATCCCGGTTCCTACATGATGGCGGTGCTGTCCGGGCGCGTACGGATCGGTGCGATCTCCCTCGAAGGCAAGGAAATCACCCTGAACATGATCGACGCCGGAGAGGTGTTCGGCGAAATCGCCCTGCTGGACGGCAAACCCCGAAGCGCCGACGCCACGGCCATCGAGGATTCGCATCTGCTGGTGATCGAACGGCGGCATTTCGTGCCGTATCTGGATGGCGATAAGGATCTCGCCCTGCGCCTGCTGGCGGTTTTGTGCGAGCGGCTGCGCCAAACCAGCGAAACCCTCGGCGATTTCGTGATGTTCGATCTGCCGGCGCGTCTGGGCCGTACCCTGATCAAGCTGGCCGACGATTACGGGCGGCCGCTGGGGCAGGGGATTCGTATCGGCATCAAGCTGTCGCAGAACGACCTCAGCCGGCTGGTGGCCTCGTCTCGGGAAAGCGTCAACAAGCAGATGCGCGCGTGGGAGGACGAAGGCCTGGTCGTCAAAGAAGGCGGTCTGCTGGTGCTGCCGCGCCCGCGCGAGCTGAAGCGGCGCGTCGGCTTGGCTTAGGCGCCTGTTTCGAGCCGTTCGTGGCATCGCGGATCGCACATCCAAAAACCAGCGTGGTGTCACGCAACGGACACATCTTCGGTGCGTGACTCCCGTGGCGCAGCGGGCTAACACCCCGCCACCGCAACACGCGCTCAGTGACCCTCCGCCCCATGTCCATCACTCTTCCCGCCGCACTGGCCAACGGCCGGCGACTCCCCAATCTGTGGGATGTCGCCGCGATGGTCTGCGTCTTCGGGGCGCTGATCGCCGTGGCGCATGTGGCGCGCGGCACGATGGTGCCGATCGACGCCCCCGGCGCGACGGAGATCAGCCTCGATCCCATGCGGCTGCCGGAATACGCCGTGCGCACCACGTTGCGCATGTTCGCCGCGTTGCTCGCGTCCCTACTGTTCACCTTCACCTACGGCACCGCTGCCGCCAAATCCCGCCGCGCAGGCCTGGTGCTGGTGCCCATCCTGGACATCCTGCAATCGGTCCCCATCCTCGGGTTCCTGACCTTCACGGTCGTGTTCTTCATGAATCTGTTCCCGGGCCAAGTGCTGGGGCTGGAGTTGGCATCGATCTTCGCCATTTTCACCAGCCAGGCCTGGAATATGGCGTTCAGCCTGTATCAGTCGCTGAAAACCGTCCCCGCCGATCTGAACGAAGCCACCATCGCGTTCCATCTGACGGGATGGCAGCGTTTCTGGCGGCTGGAGGTCCCTTTCGCCATTCCCGGTCTGGTGTGGAACACCATGATGTCGATGTCCGGTGGCTGGTTCTTCGTCGTCGCGTCGGAAGCCGTGTCGGTCGGCGACAACACCTGGAAACTGCCGGGCATCGGGTCCTACGTCGCGCTGGCCTTGGAGCAGCGCGATATTGGCGCGGTTCTCTGGGCAATCGGCGCGATGCTGGCGGTGATCCTGGCGTACGACCAGCTGCTGTTCCGACCGCTGGTAGCGTGGTCCGCGCGCTTCAAGTTCGAAACCACGGCGGGCGCGACGGCCGACGACCCCTGGATGTTGCGGCTTCTCCGCCGGACCCGTGTGCTGCAGCTGGCAGGGGATCGGTTAGGCCGGTTCATCGCCGCGGTCGGCGGATTGCGGATTTCGTTCTACCGCCGTCCGCAACGGGTTGCCGAAGCCAAACCGTCGCGCGTCGTCGATGTCGCGCTCGCGATGCTGCTCGTCGGTGTGCTGGCCTGGATCGGCTACATCGTAGTGAGTTTCGCGGCGGCGCAATTGACCTGGAGCGACCTGCTGGAGGCGTTGGGCCTGGGCCTGATCACGCTGTTGCGCGTGGCGGTGCTGATGGTCCTGGCCAGCTTGATCTGGGTTCCAATCGGCGTTTGGCTCGGACTGCGCCCGGTTTGGGCCCGCCGAGCACAGCCCGTCGCACAATTTTTGGCGGCGTTTCCGGCGAATTTGCTGTTCCCGCCAGTCGTGCTGTTCATCGTTCATTTCCACCTGAGCGCCGACATCTGGCTGACCCCTCTGATGGTGCTGGGGACGCAGTGGTACATCCTGTTCAACGTGATCGCCGGCGCCGCTGCCTTTCCGGGCGATCTGCGGGAGGCGGCCGCGAATTTCAGGGTCAGCGGTTTTCTGTGGTGGCGGAAAGTGATGCTGCCGGGGATTCTGACCTACTACGTCACGGGGGCGATCACCGCCTCGGGCGGGTCGTGGAACGCCGCCATTGTCGCGGAGGTCGCAGCCTGGGGCGATACGAAATTGGTGGCACACGGGCTGGGCGCCTACATCGCCGGCGCGACCGATAAAGGCGACATCGCTCGGGTTGTCCTGGGCGTGGCGGTGATGTCCGGGTTCGTGGTGCTGTTCAACCGGTTGTTGTGGCGTCCGCTATACGCGTTCGCCGAACGGCGCCTGACATTGGGGTAAGAGCGATGGACATGGATGCTTGCCTGCTGGAAGTCCGGGGCTGCCGTCAGGCTTATCACAAGGAAGCCAGTGCCGATCTGGTCGTCCTGGAAGACGTGGAACTGAAGCTTCGCGAGGGTGAGATCGTCGCTCTGCTGGGACGTTCGGGCTCCGGCAAGTCCACGCTGCTGCGCATCGTCTCCGGCCTGCTGAAACCGACGGCGGGGGAGGTTCTGTGGCGCGGCAAAGTGCTGAGCGGCCCGGCAGATGGGGTCGCGATGGTGTTCCAGAGCTTCGCCCTGTTCCCCTGGCTTACGGTGCAGGAAAACGTCGAACTCGGCCTGGAAGCGCGCGGCCTGTCGCGGGCGGAGCGGGAAAAGCGAGCAGAGGCGGCGATCGACCTGATCGGCCTCGGCGGATTCGAAAGCGCCTATCCCAAGGAACTGTCCGGTGGCATGCGCCAGCGCGTTGGTCTGGCACGAGCGCTGGTTGTCTATCCCGACCTGTTGCTGATGGACGAACCGTTCTCGGCGCTGGACGTGCTGACGGCGGAAACCCTGCGCACCGACCTGATCGATTTGTGGTCCGACGGCAAACTCCCTGTGAAGTCCGTGCTGATGGTGACTCACAACATCGAGGAAGCGGTGCTGATGTGCGATCGCATCCTCGTGTTTTCCTCCAACCCCGGCCGCGTTGCCAGCGAGCTGACGGTGCCGTTCCCGCACCCGCGCAACCGCCTGGACCCGGCGTTCCGCCAGATGGTGGACGATATTTATGCCTTGATGACCCGCCGACCGGCCGCCGTGCCAAAAGCGACGGCGGAAGCCCCTGTCTCCCCGCTGGCGATGCCGCTGCAACGCGTCGGCATCAACCTGATGTCCGGTCTGATGGAGACCATGGCCGCCGAACCCTACAACGGCCGAGCGGACTTGCCGGCTTTGGCGGGGTCTTTGCAGTATGAGGTCGACGATCTGCTGCCGCTGGGCGAAGCGCTGCAACTGCTGCGCTTCGCGGTCGTGGAGGAAGGCGACATCATGCTGACCGATGGCGGCCGCTTGTTCGTCAATGCCGACACGGATGGGCGCAAAACGCTGTTCGCCGATGCGCTTCGGGCGCATGTGCCGCTGGTGACGATGATCCGGCAGGTGCTCGACGAACGCTGGAACCATCGTGCCTCGGCGGTCCGGTTCCGCGATGAGTTGGAGGACCATATGTCCCCCGATTATGCGGACGATACGCTGCGAACGGTGATCGGCTGGGGCCGCTACGCGGAAATTTTCAGCTACGATGAGGAAGCGGAACAGTTCAGCCTGGAAGACATCGAATAGGCTCAGCGGGCCACGGTGATGGCAAGACGCACGCCGTCGGGGGACAGCATGCGCATCGGGCTTTTCTCCGGCGTGGACGTAACCGCACCCTCGTACTACGCAAGGATCGTCGTTATTTCAGGTAACATATATGATACCTTTTGTCGAGAGCCGGAGCGATCAAACCATCGATAGGTTAAGGAACCATTGATAACCGTGGGAAAGTCCAGGGCTATCGCATATGACCTTTGGCGCCCCCGCTCGTCATGGTCGGGCGTGACCCGACCATCTCCTGCGATTTTATGCACCCTTGAAAAGGCAGGGTTTTTCGGACGGTGCACCATTGGCGCGAGATGGTCGGGTCAGGCCCGACCATGACGGAAAGTGTCGGAAATCCGCCATA
>CAITUP010000044.1 GCA_903895595.1 uncultured Acetobacteraceae bacterium
CTGGGCCTCTGGGTCTCTGGGACCTCTGGGTTGAAAGGCGGTGCCGCCACGCCCATCGCCGTTCAACCCAGAGGTCCCAGAGACCCAGAGGCCCAGTGAAGGCCCGGTCTCACGGCGTATGGGGTTCCAATGACACACGGCCGGGTGCCGGTTGAAGGGAGAGGAGCCGAACCGCATCGATGTCATGAAAACCGCCCGCACGATCCGCCACTGGGGCGGGAGGGCGCCACGGCCCCCAACCTGTTCGATATCCCGGCGGCAAATCCGCGCCAACCGGAATCCGCCTCCCGTTTCGGCCAGGGAGGGGAAACCCCTCCCTGGACCCTCCCCAGGAGGTAAGGAGGCTAAGACGCAGGAGGAAAAAGGGTTCTGGAAAGACGGAAACCGAAGCTGTTGTCCCCGGTGCCGCGGTCGTCGTAGTAGCGCACGCCGGCGCGGACACCCCTTGGATAGCCGGCCCAGGAACCGCCGCGGAGCACGCTCCGGCCGCTGTCGCCCCCTGATTCCCAAACCGAACCGTCGCCCGGCCGGCCGGTATAATTGTCGTGCCACGGGTCGGCGCACCATTCCCAGACATTGCCGAGCATGTCATTCAGCCCAAACCCGTTGGCCTCCCGCTGCCCCACCGGAGCCGTGCCGTTTTGGCTGGTCCAGGCATAACGCCCGGCGTCCTCGAAACCGTCGCCCCAATAACGCGCCGTCCGCGTCCCCGCCCGCGCGGCATATTCCCATTCCGCCTCGCTCGGCAGACGGTAGCCGCCCTGGGTCTTCCGCGTGTTCAACCAACCGATATAGGCCAACGCGTCGTCGTAGCTGACCCAAACGACCGGGTGATCGTCGGTTTGCTCGAATCCCGGCGCCTGCCAATCGGGTCCGGCGTCGTATCCGGTCTCCCGCACGAACGCCGCGAACTGGCCCCGCGTGACCGGGTTCCGGGCCATGTAGAACGGCGCCGCGATGACAATCTTCCTTCGCGGGCGGGCATCATCGTCATCGTAACCCTCCCGCTCACTCTCCGCCCTCGGCACCCCCATGACAAAGCGACCCTTGGGGATCAGCACCATCTCCGGCAGGTCCGGCCCCTCCTGGATCACCTTCGGCGGCTCACCCCGGACCACCGCTGGCGCCCCGATCCCATCCAGCGCCGAAGCCTCCCGCAGCCGCCCGAGCGCCTGTCGCATCGCCGGGGTCAACCCGGCCGACAGATGCCCGATATGCGGCTCCTCCCGCGCCAGCAGCGTGCGGATACGGTCCAGCAACCGCGCCTCCCGCGACTTCGCCACGATCCCGCCGAGCATGAACCCCGCCGCGACGCTGCCCATTTTAATCAACAGGTTACGGGCACTCTTGATCGCATGCAGCGCCGCCGCGTCCGCCTGCGGCCCGCCCTTCCGCGCCGCCGCGACAGACCGCAGCAGCCGGTCCCGCGCCCCGGCCGGGATCAGCGACACATCGAACGCGAGGCCGGCCATTCCCTCCGCCGCGTCCAGCATCGGCCCCTCCGGCGCGCCGAGCCGCAGCAACGTGGCGACGTTCCCCTCCAGCCGTTCCAGCAGCGTCGGAAATTCCCGCATCCACGGTTCGGCCACATCCAGCAACGCCGTCAGGTCCCGCGCCGTTTCGTCCGGCAGCATCCCCGGCCCGACAAAAGCCCGGAAATCCTCCACCGCTCGGAAGGCCTCATCCAGACCGTCGATATCCCGCACCATGTCTTCGGTGTCCGGCGCCACAGCCCCAACGAATGCCGCGGCGGCATCCGCCAGCGCGTTGTAAGCAAACGGCAGGATCGGCCGGTTGCTCGGCCGCCCCGATTTCTCCCACCGAGCCAAATGGGCCGCCAGTGCCTTGATTTTCTCGTGCCGTGCCCGCACCGAGGGATCGCGCGCCGCGCGCGCATCCCCCTCCGACCCGCCCGGCGCCACCGTCAGTTGCGCCGCCTCGGCGATCCAATACAGGGCATCGCGATACTGATGCTCCCCCACCAAAGGCCCCAGCCATGCGTGGGTCTTCGCCCGTCCCGGGAACGCGGTCTCGATGGCCTGCGCGATCGCCTCCGCCGCCGCACAATGCCCGGCGGCTTTCGGTTTCCAAAGATCGATCGCCCGCAATAGCCGAGCGTGATGCGGCTCGACCTGCAATTCCCCCACGACATGGGTGTAACGGCAGTGCTTCAACAGCACCGGCACGACCAGCACATTCTTGTGCCGTTCCCGCGCCAGGATCGCCGGCACTTCCTCGTCCATGATATAATCGCTGGCCATAAAAGCCGGGCTGAGCACCATGACAATAATGTCCGCCTCGGCGATCCGTTGCTTGATCGCCGGGTCCCACCGGTCCCCGTGCCGCAGCCCCTGATCGTCGAAGAAACCGAACTGGAATTCCCGTTCGAGCGCTTTCAGATGGTCCCGAAATTCCGTGTAGAGCTTGTCATCCCTATGCGCATAGGAAATGAACCCCCGCAGAACCGGGGGCGAGCCGGATTGTGTCTTCTGCCTGCTGCCGCTCACGCGTATCGGTCCCGTTCGTCCGCTGCGATCATGCCGCCGTGGCGCGGCGCTGGCAAACTGTCCACCTTCCACCCAGCAGTTCTCATTTTGCCATTTTGTTCCGCATACCCGTCATGGTCGGGCTTGACCCGACCAACTCTGGCAATTTGAGGCGCGTTGAAATTGCGAATTTTTTTGGCGACACCCCATTGGCCTGAGTTGGTCGGGTCAAGCCCGACCATGACGGGTATCCGGAACAAAATGGCAGAATGAGAACTGCTGCCCGACCATGACGAGCGGAGACGCCAAAGCCCATATGCGATAGCCCTGCTCGCCACACGGCTTTTTCCCGCCTATTCTCCCGCCAACAAACGAGGAACCTGCCCATGCAAGACGACACATCCCTGTTCGGCCTCACCGGCCGCAAAGTTCTGATTATCGGCGGCGGCCAGGGCATGGGCGAGGCCACCGCCCGCTTCGTCGCCCGTGCCGGCGCCGACGTGGCACTGGTGGATATCGTGGCCGAACGGGCGGAAGCGGTGGCGGCGGTCGTGACGGGCCTCGGGCGCCGGGGCATTCCCGTCGTGGGCGATGTCCTCGACGACGCGCAAATCTCCCGCATCGTCGCCGAGGCCGATCGGAAGCTCGGCGGCATCGACGCCATGGTCTCGATCGTCGGCGCCGCCGCCTGGGGCAGCCTGCTGGACACGACGGCGGAGGTCTGGGACCAGCAGCTGCATCTGAACCTGCGCTACTTCTTCCTCACCTGTCAGGCGGTGGCGAAATCCATGATCGCGCGCGGCACCGCCGGCCGGATCGTCGGCATCGCGTCGGTGGACGGCCAACGCGCCAGCCCGATGAGGGGCGCGTACGGCGCCGCCAAAGCCGGTCTGATTTCCCTGGTGCAGACCATGGCGGTCGAATGGGCGCCGCACAACATCCGCGTCAACGCCATCGCCCCCGGCCACATCGTCACCCCGCGGCTGTACGACACCCCGCAACGGTCCGAAGGCTACGCCAACAGCCTGCTCCCCGCCCGCCGCCGCGGCACGACCGAGGATATCGGCAAGGCGGCGCTGTTCCTGGTCTCGGATTTGGCCAGCTACGTGAACGGCACGACCCTGGACGTGGACGGCGGCCAGATGGCGGCGAATTTGTTTCCGCGCGGCTTCCCCGGCAGCAACAGTTAAGCAGAGTTTCATCCCATGAACTTCGATTTCTCCGACGACCTCAAACAGCTCCGCGATCAGGCCCGCCGCTTCCTGGCAGAGCAATGCGCCCCGTCCGTCGTCCGCCGTTCCCTCGACGGCCAGGAAACCTTCGCCGCCGACCTTTGGCGCGAAATGGCCGACATGGGCTGGATCGGCGCCGCGATCCCCGAGGAATACGGCGGCGCCGGCCTCGGCTACGAAGGCCTGTGCGTCCTGGCCGAGGAAATCGGCCGCGCCGTCGCCCCGGTGCCGTTCTCCTCCTGTGCCTATCTGGCCGCCGAGGCGATCCTGCTCGCCGGCACCGAAGCGCAAAAGCAGGAATTCCTGCCGCGCCTCGCCGACGGTTCGCTGATTGGCTGCTTCGCCCTGTCGGAGGGCACCGGCAACCCCGATCCGCGCAACATCGCAGCCCGCGTCGCCGGCGGCCGCCTGACCGGCACGAAATGGCCCGTCGCGGACGGCGGCATCGCCCATATCGCGGTCGTCGTCGCCCGCGGTGAAACCGGCGACATCGCGCTGTATCTGGTGGACCTCGCGGGGGTCGCGAAGCGCACGCTGACCACGCTCGACCCCTCCCGCGATCACGTCCGCCTCGACCTCGACGGCGCGAAGGCCGAACGCCTCGGCGCGGCCTCCGGCTGGTCCAGCGTGCAAACCGTGCTGGACCGCGCCGCCATCCTGCTGGCGTTCGAGCAGGTGGGCGGCGCGGATGCCTGCCTGCGCATGGCCTGCGACTACGCCAACGAACGTTACGCCTTCGGCCGCCCGATCGGATCGTTCCAGGCGATCAAGCACAAGCTCGCGGACATGTATGTCGCGTTGGAACTGGCCCGTTCCAACGCCTATTACGGCGCCTGGGCGCTGTCGGCGGAATCGGCCGATATTCCGCTCGCGGCGGCAACGCTTCGTGTCTCCGCGACCGAGGCCTTCCAGCTCGCGTCGAAGGAAAACATCCAGACGCATGGCGGCATCGGCTTCACCTGGGCGGTGGATTGCCACCTGTTCTACCGTCGCTCCGCCAATCTCGCGCTGGCCTTGGGCGGACCGCCGTTCTGGAAGAACCGGCTGGTCGATCTGCTCGAATCCCGCAACGCGGCCTGAAGGAACTCACGCCATGGACTTCAACGACACCCCCGAAGAAGCCGCGTTCCGCGCCGAGGCCCGCGCCTTCCTGACCGCCAACGCGGAACCGAAAGCCGGCTCCCGCCCCACCTTGCGCCTCAGCGGCCTGGACGCGGCCGGCGTCGCCCGGTGCAAGGAATGGCAGACGAAAAAGGCCGAAGCCGGCATGGCCGGCCTGACCTGGCCGAAGAAATTCGGCGGGCGGGAGGCATCGCCCATCCTGCAAGTCATCTACAACCAGGAAGAAGAAGCCTTCTCCGTCCCGCGCGGCCTGTTCGAGATCGGGCTCGGCATGTGCATCCCCACCATGATGGCCTACGCCAAACCGGAACAACTCGACCGCTACGTCGCCCCCGCTTTGCGCGGCGAGGAAGTCTGGTGCCAGTTGTTCAGCGAACCCGCCGGCGGATCGGACCTCGCGGCGCTGCGGACACGCGCGGAACGCGACGGCGACGATTGGGTGATCAACGGCCAGAAAATCTGGACCTCCGGCGCGCATCTGTCCGATTTCGGCATCGTCGTCGTCCGCACCGATCCGAACGTCCCCAAGCATGAGGGCCTGAGCTTCTTCTTCCTCGACATGAAATCCCCCGGAGTCGACATCCGCCCGATCCACCAGATGTCCGGCGCCCGCCATTTCAACGAAGTCTTCTTCACCGACGTCCGCATCCCCGACTCCCAGCGGCTCGGCGGTGTCGGCCAGGGCTGGAAAGTGTCGCTGACGACGCTGATGAACGAACGCCTCGCGGTCGGCGAAGTCCCCCGGCCGGAGGTCGAGGACCTGATTGCCCTCAGCCGCACCCTCGTCCTCGACGCCGAACCGGCGATCCGCAACGCGGCGGTGCGGGAGCGGATCGCGGAGTGGTACGCCCGCTCCCAAGGCCTGAAATTCACCCGTTTCCGCACCATGACCGCGCTGTCCCGCGGCGAGACGCCCGGGCCGGAGAACTCCATCGCCAAGCTGGTGAACGCGTCCAAGCAGCAGGACATCGCCCGCTTCGGCCTGGACCTGATGGGGCAAGCGGGCCTGACGATCGACGACGACCTGGTGGAGGCCCACGCGATGTTCCAATCCGCCCTGCTGTCGTCCCCCAGCCTGCGGATCGCGGGCGGATCGGATGAGATCCTGCGGAACATCATCGCCGAACGCGTGCTGGGCCTGCCGCCGGATATTCGGGCGGACAAGGGGATGCCGTTCAACAAGGTGCCGACCGGACGGCGCTAACCCGGATCATAAAGTTCTTTGGGGTGGAGGATGCGGGTGTTAGCGTCCTCCGTCCCTTGAACGCCGCCCCACCCGAAACCACCTGAAACCCATGACCCAGCATCCAACCATCATCGAGATGACCATCGACGGCGATTTCGCCGATCCGCCCCCGAACGCCAAGCCGCCGTTCGGCGCGCGCGTCATGGTGTGGGCCGCCGCCATCGCCGCCGTCGCCGTGGCGGGCGCCGTCATGGTGTTCGCGCTCTGGCTGCTGGCGTTCCTGATCCCGGTCGTGCTGCTGGCGGCACTGGTTGCCTATGTCGCATTCCGCGTTCAGGTGTGGCGCGGCGTGGCCTCAGGCAATACCTATACCCTCCGCTGGCCCCCGCGGCGTTAAGCCGAACTCCTTCGCCAACAGCGTATAAGACCGCCGCCGCGCCTCCGGGTCATGCACGGTGGTCAGCACCGCGATTTCTTCCAACGCATGTTCCTCCGCCAGCGCGCGCAGCCGAGCGCCGACGGCGGCCGCGGTGCCGTAGAACGCGCGGGCGCGATAGCGTTCCACCCGCGCCAATTCGCCCGGCGTGTAGGTGTAGGACGCCACTTCCTCCGGCGACGGCAACGCCGAGAACTCCCCCCGGTCCCGCCGCAGCCGCGACATTTCGCGGGATTTGAACAGCCACGCCGCTTCTTCCTCGGTTTCCGCCGCCATCCCCCACACGCACACGGCCGCATGCGGCGTCGGATGCAGCGCGCTGGGGCGATAGCTTTCCCGGTAAACCGAGAACGCCTGCCCGACGCCCGCCCCGTCGCTGATGAACTGCGCGAAGCAGAACGGCAGCCCGAAATACGCCGCGACCTGCGCGCCGTAGTCGGACGAGCCCAAAATCCAGACCTCCGGCATGGTCGGCCCTTGAGGCTGTGCGCGTATGTCGCGGAACGGGTGTCCCTCCACGAGCTTTTCCCCCGCCAGCCAGTGCATCAGGTCGCGCACCGCCGCCGGAAAATGGTCCGACGCGGTTTCGGCATTCGGGTTCAGCGCATAGGCCGTGCGCCCATCCGACCCCGGCGCCCGCCCCAGGCCCAGATCGATCCGTCCCGGCGCGATCGCATCCAACACCCGGAACTGCTCCGCCACCTTCAAAGACGAATAATGCGGCAACATCACCCCCGCCGATCCCACCCGAATGGCTCGCGTGGTCGCGGCGATGGCACCGATGAGAATCTCCGGCGCCGTTCCGGCCTGGCTGTCGGAGTTATGATGTTCGGCGCACCAGTAGCGGCTGTAGCCCAGCGCCTCGGCATGCTGCGCCAAGCGGATGCTCTCCCGGATGGAGGCATCGGGCGTGCGCCCGGTGACCACAGTGGATTGATCGAGAACGGACAGGCGGATCATCGGACAGTCTCCTACAGCGCCGATAGATGAACGCCTTGGACGGCGTTGGCACAAGAGTGCTCGCCGAAATCCACCCCAGCCCTCTGCCGAAGTCGGATTACTCCGCGCGCCGCCGGCGTATCGCCGTCAAGGCGACGCAACCAACGCCGAGTAAGGCCATGGTCGCCGGTTCGGGGATCGTGTCCACTGTCATGGTATCGGAAACCACGATGCTGCCGGGCAAGGTCACGGACAGCACGAACGTGTAGCTGTCCGCGATCCACGGGTTGAAGCCGGACCCGGCAATCGTCGGGTTTTCGGAGTTTTGCGCGGCCCAATCCAGCGCGTTCTCCGGCGTGTGCTTGGCGGTCATCGTATTGCCGGCGCTGCTGCCGTAGCCCGCATCGTCGCCCCAAACCGTCAACGGGTTGACGGAGATCGAGCCCCCTGTCCCATTATCGGTGATGGTCAAGCTAGCCGCCGCCAGGCTGGCGAGGGTCAAAGCGCCGACGCCGCCCGGCCGCAGATCGATCGAGAATTCGAAATTCCAAAGCGCGAACGCGCCGGACGTCCCGGTCGAAAACACATACGTGCCGTCGGGCGAATGATAGACCGAGGTCGAACCCCGTATTTTGGCCCGCAGCCCCAGCTCGACACCCGATGCGGTGTTGACCGTGAATCCGCCCTGCGGATTGCCCGATCCGTCGAACCAGCTGGCATTGCCGCCCGCCGACGAAAGACCCGCCGAGGCCGCGCTGCTGTTGGGAGAGGCCAAGCTGGTGTCGTACACCACCGCGGCGTGGGCCGAACTCAGGCCGAGCAGCGTGGCGGCAGAAAAAGCGACGATCGACTGACGCATGGGGCACCTATGCTTGGCGAACGGGTTAAATTTCCGCAATCTATCCGAACCTCTTGAGTAAAAGCAACCGCGAAGGGGCCAGGACACAGGGAGATCGCATATGACCTTTGGCGCCCCCGCTCGTCATGGTCGGGCGTGACCCGACCATCTCCTGCGATTTTACGTACCATTGAAAAGGCAAGGTTTTTCGGACGGTGCCCCATTGGCGTGAGATGGTCGGGTCAGGCCCGACCATGACGGAAAGTGTAGGAAAGCCACCATATGCAATCCCCCTGGACCAGGATATCGGACACCGCACCTACCCCTTTTTTACGTTCCAGAACACGATCGTCGGCCCCTTCAATATCCCGGTCAGGTTCGACCGCCACGCCGACGACTGAACGTAACGTCCCATGGGAATGTATGGAACCGTCTCGAACGCCCGTAACTCGTAAGCACGTTCCAGCTTCGTCTGTTCCGCCGGATCGGCGGCCAGCACCCATTCGTCGTGGATGCGCTCCCCCTCCGGGTCGGTCGGCCAGCCGAAGAACGCGTCCTTGCCGTTGCCACGCATGAAACTGGCGATCAGCGGCGACGTGTATTCCGGCACCGGCGTGACCGTGGGGAACATCGACCAGCCACCCTGATCGATCTGTAGCCGGTTCGTCCGCCGGGTCTGCACCGTCGCCCAGTCCATCGCCTGATCGTCGATGTTCATGCCGACGTCTTTCAACTGCTCCGCCACGACCAGGCTGGCGGGGTTGAAGAACGTGTGTTCGGTGGCGTGCAGCAAAACCAGACGTTCGCCTTTGTAGCCGGCTTTTTCCAGCATCGCCTTGACCTCGGCTTTCGAGCGCTTGGCGCGTACGAAGGCCAAACCGGCCTCGTCGACCTCTTTCTTGCCCGTAGCCAAATACCCGACCGGCGCTTTCGCGTTGTCGGGATCGCCGCCCATGATCGCGGCCATGGCCTCTTTCTGGTCGATCGCCGCCATCATCGCTTTGCGGATGTTCAAATCGCTGGTGGGGTAGGCCAGATGATTAACCCGCAAGGCCATGACTTGACCGTAAGTGTCCAGATTGCCGGTCACGATCCCCGGCGCCTTACGCAACATCGGCATCAGATCGGGCAGCGGAATTTCGATCCAGTCGATTTCCCCGGTCATCAATGCGTTCACCGCGGTCCCGCCATCCGGGATCATGTGCCATTCGACCCGATCCACGTAGACATGCCGTCCGCCCGCGGTCCAGCTCGGCTTCTCGTCGCGCGGCACGTACTTGTCGTTGCGCGCGAACACCGCCTTGCTGCCGAGGACATGCTCGTCCGCCACCCAGCGGAATGGGCCCGACCCGATGGCCTCGGAAATCTGCTTGAATGGATCGGTCAGAGCGATCCGCTCCGGCATGATGACGGCGGGAGACACGAACTTCGACAGCAGCTCCGGCAAATGGGCGAACGGGTATTTCAGCCGCAGGACGATGGTGCGGTCGTCGCGGGCCGACAACGCATCGGTCCAGGCCTCCAGCGCGGCGGCCGAGGGATCGCGCTTCATCCAGCGTCGCAACGACGCGATGCAGTCGCGCGCCAGAACCGGCGTGCCGTCGTGGAACATTTGGTGTTCCCGCAGCTTCAGGGTCCAGCGCTTGCCGCCGTCCTCCATCAGGCCGCCTTCCAGCATCTGCGGCTTGGGGTTCATGAATTCGTCGCGCCCGTACAGCGTTTCGAACACCATGAAACCCATGTTGCGCACGATCTGCGCGCTGCTCCACACCGGATCGATCGTGTTCAGCACAGCCTGCGGCATGATCCGCAACACCTTGCCTTCGGCCCCGATCGCGGGGCGAGCCAAGGGTGCGGCGGCGGCGGCCGTCAGCATCAGATTGCGGCGGCTGAGCATGGTATTACCTCCCGTTTATTGTTTTTTCCGGCGCGGCCAGCGATTGTTCGTCAGACATCCAGCCGATAGCTGTCCCCGTCCCGCACGATCCGCCCGGCCGTGGCGCCGGCGAAATGCGTGCCGATGACCAAAGTCGGCGTATCCGCGAGCTTTTCGAACATATCCAACCGTGTGCGGATGCCCTGGTCGCGGTCGCTGTCGGCGTTGGTGGACCATTCCGGGTGCGCGATCTGGCAGGGATGGTGCATGAAATCGCCGGTAATCAGCGCTTCCTCGCCTTTCGACGATATCCGCACGCTCACATGCCCTGGCGTGTGGCCGATGGTTGGGATCAGGCTGATTTCCGCGCAGACGCGATGATCGGTCTCCACCAGAGTCGCCAGACCCGCGTCCAGCACCGGCGTCACCGAGTCCGCCAGGATGTACTGCATGTCCTGGCGCGCCAGATTGGTACTCCAGTGCTCGTATTCCATCCGGCCCATCAGATAGCTTGCGTTGGGAAAGGTCGGGACCCATTTGCCGTCCACCTTCATGGTGTTCCAGCCGACATGATCGATGTGCAAATGGGTGCACAGCACGGTATCGATGGATTCACGCGGGTAGCCCGCGTCCGCGATATCCGCCAGGAACCGCGTCTGCATGTTGTTCCAATGCGGGATATGGCGGTTTTCCTTGTCGTTCCCCAGGCAGGTATCCACCACGATACGGTGCGTGGGCGTTTCCACCAGGAACGTATGGATGCTCATGCGCAAGCGGCCGTTTTCGTCGGCGAAATGCGGCTGTAGCCAGGCGATCGGCTTGATAAGGTCGGGCGTCGCCTGCGGCAGCAGGAAGCGGCTGCCGCCGGTTGCCTCCAACTCGATGACCTTGGTGATGGTAACGTCGCCGATGCGCCATTTGGACATGCGCTTGCTCCCAGGATTGCTGTTGGACGAAGCCTAACCGGAACCGGTGGGGGCTGACGAGAGTGGGGCGTTCGGTGGTAGGATGCCCGCCGAGGGAAACGGGCATCATGCGCATACGACTTTTCGCGACTCTTCTAACGCTGCTGGCGGCGGCACTGCCCGCGCACGCCAAGGACCCGACACCGATCACCTTGGTGCAGAGCAGCCTCAGCTTCAATTTCGTGCCGCTGTACATCGCGCAGTCCGAGGGCTACTTCGCCCAGGAAGGCCTGAAGATCGACGTGGTGCTGGCCGGCGGCGGACCGAAGGCCATGACGGCGCTGGTCGGCGGCGGCGGGCAATTCTCGGCGTCCGTGCTGCTGGACGGCATGATGGCGCATCGCAAGGGTCTCGACGATGTCCGAGCGTTTGCGTCCTTGTCGTATTTCTTCAATCCGATGGTGGTGCGCGCCGATGTGGCCAAGGCGCGGGGCCTGAACCTCGACCGTCCGCTGAGCGAGCGCGTCAAGCTGATGAAGGGCCTGAGGCTGGCGATCACGACGCCGGGCGCGAGTTCCGACATGACGGTGCGCTTCCTGGCCATCACCAACGGGTTGTCGCCGGACCGCGATTTCGAGATCGTGCCGCTGGGCGGGCTCACGTCCCAGGTCGCGGGCATCCAGGCCGGGCAGGTCGATGGATGCGCCTGCCTGCCGGGCGTGGACATCGTCACCAAACAGCAGGGCCTGACCGTCGATCTGGTGAAACCGGGGGAGATGACGGAGCTGGACGGTGTCACCTACGGCACGCTCTATACCACAGCGTCTTACATCAAAGCCCACCCCGATGTAGCGCGCGCGATGGCTCGGGCGTTGGTGCGGGCCACGGCGCTGGTCGCCGAACGTCCGGATCGGGCGAAGGCCGCGAGCCGGCCGTTTTTCAAGGAAATGGATGAGGCAACGTTCCAGGCCTCCTGGACGACGTATCTCCCTTACATCCCCGTCCACCCCGTGATCAGCCGCGAGGACTTCCTGCGCGAACTTGCGTTCGAGAAGACGGTGATGCCCCCCGCGGCCTACAAGCCGGTGGCCTACGACGACGCGGTGGACGTGACCGATGTCCTGGCGGCGATGCGGGATTTCCGGCGGTGACGCCGGTCCCGCTGATCGAATACCGCGACATCGCCCGCCGCTTCACCACGCGGCGCGGCACCGTCACCGCCTGCGAGCATGTGGACCTCACGGTCAACGAAGGCGAGTTCCTGGCCATCGTCGGCCCCTCCGGCTGCGGCAAATCCACGCTGCTGAACATGGCCGCGGGCCTGCTGCAGCCCAGCGCGGGCGGCGTGTTCTATCGCGGGGAAAAGGTCCCCGAACCGAACACCCGCGTCGGCTACATGACCCAGCGCGACACGCTGCTGCCCTGGCGATCGGTGGAGGACAACGTCGCCATCGCCTTGGAACTGCGCGGCCAGGACCGCCCGACACGACTGCGCACCGCGCATGAATGGCTGCACCGGGTCGGGCTGAAAGGCTTCGAAAATGCCTATCCCGCGCAGTTGTCGGGCGGCATGCGCCGCCGCGTCAGCATGGCTCGGACGCTGGCTTACGAACCCGAAACCATCCTCATGGACGAACCCTTCGGTGCCCTGGATGCCCAGCTGCGGCTGGTGATGCACGATGAATTGTTAAAGCTCTGGGCCGCGACACGCACCACTATGGTATTCGTCACCCACGATCTGACCGAGGCCATCACCTTGGCCGACCGCGTCGCGGTCTTCTCCGCCCGACCCGGCCGCATTCGCGCGATCGAGACCGTCGATCTGCCCCGCCCGCGCGACGTGTTCCGCATCCGATTCGATCCGCGTTTCGGAGAGTTGCACGACCGGCTCTGGGGTTACCTGGAAGAAAGCGTCCGCGAAGGCGTGATGGTATGACGATGTCCCCCACGGAAGCGATCGAAGCCCCCCGCATCGGCCACGATGTCCTCGCCAGCGCTCGGGCCGAATGGTTCAAAGTGCTGGCCTGGCGCGTCGGAATCACCGTGGTCGGGCTGGCGCTATGGGAAACCGCGAGCGGGCGATTGATAAAACCGTTCTGGATCTCGGCGCCCAGCGCGATTTGGGCGCAGCTGTATGCGTGGGTGGAGAGCGGCGATCTCTGGATGCACATGCGGATCACGTTGACGGAGACAGTCGCGGGGTTCGTGCTGGGGGCCGTGTCCGGTATCGCATTCGGGCTGGCGCTGGGGCTGAACAAGCGGCTGGCGGCGGTGCTGGACCCGTTCATCATCGCCTTCTACAGCCTGCCGAAGATCGCTCTGGCCCCGCTGTTCATCCTGTGGTTCGGCGTCGGGCTGGCATCGAAGATCGTCCTGGCGACCTTCGTGGTGTTCTTCCTGGTGTTCTACAACACCTACGCCGGCACGCTGGCGGTGGAGCAGGAACTGGTGGACGTCCTCCGCCTCATGGGCGCGACCCGCTGGCAAATCGTGCGCAAGGTTATCCTGCCCTCCGTCCTGCTGTGGATTTTCACCGGCATGAAAATCTCCGTCCCCTACGCGCTGATCGGGGCCGTGGTGGGGGAGATGATGGCGTCCAACAAAGGGCTGGGATACCTGATCCAGGCCTCGGCCGGGCAATACGACACCTCCGGCGTGTTCGCGGCGCTGTTCGTACTGATGATCATCGCGACCGGGTTGCACGAGATTCTAAAGCAGAGCGAGCGGGTGATGCTGCGGTGGAAAGAGGACAGCACCTAGTTTCCCCCGTCATGGTCGGGCGTGACCCGACCATCTCCTGCGATTTTACGCACCATTGAAAAGGCAGGTTTTTTCGAACTGTGCCCCATTGGCCTGAGATGGTCGGGTCAGGCCCGACCATGACGGAAAGTGTCGGAAATCGGCCATATGCGATCCCCCTGCGAGTTTGCACAGACCAGTATGTCAATGGTGAGGGCGGCCGGTATCAGGCCAATTTTCCGGAGGTGGTCGGGCCCGCCCCGACCATGACGCGTTTGGCGCGTCAATTTGACGGTTTCTCCCGACTGGCGCAGCATCCCCGCAACCAGTTGGAGGGCACCGCCATGATGAATATCCGTTTGGTCGGCGAGCAGATCGGCGTCGAGGTCTCCGGCATCGACGTGAAGACCATGTCCGACGCCGATTTCGCCAAAATCTATCAGGCCTGGATCGATCACAACATCCTGGTGGTCAAAGGCCAGGACCTGACCATCCCCGATTTCCTCGTCTACAGCCGCCGCTTCGGCATCGTGAACCCGCACCCCTCCAAATCCACCCGCCACCCGGACTACCCCGACATCACCATGCTCGGCGTCGGAAAATTCGACTCCAAGGGGCAGTTGAATGAGGCGATCTACCGCCGCGGCGCGGAAGGCTGGCACACCGACGGCGCCTACGATGAGGTGCCGTTCAAGGCAACACAGCTGTATGCCCTGGCGATCCCGGACACCGGCGGCGACACGCTGTTCGCCTCCGGCTACGCCGCCTACGAGGCGCTGCCGCAGAAGCTGAAAGAACGGCTGGACGGCGTGATCGGCGGCTTCACCTATGGCGGCCGCAGGAAGAACCAGGCCCTGCTGAACCCCGAGGACCGCGACTGGCAGCCGGTGTTCCACCCGATCGTCCGCACCCACCGCGAAAGCGGCCGCAAATCGCTGTATTTCGATCCCGGCAAGATCGTGTACTTCCAGGGCATGAGCGACGCCGAGAACGAAGACCTGATCAAGGAACTGACCGGGTACATGATCCAGCCGGCCGGCGAATACCGGCACAAATGGGCCGTGGGCGACATCGTGATCTGGGACAACCGCTGCTCTTACCACAAGGCCGCCGGGGATTATCCGCCGGATCAGGACCGTATCCACTGGCGCGTGTCGATCAAGGATTGGGAAGAAGCCGGAAAGATGGCGGCGGAGTAACGCCCCCTGCTCCCATAACACCGAATTCACGGGACATCCTGCCCCGTCCCATGGCAAGCCGTCCGGTATGACGATGGTGCGCCGTTTCCTGCCGTTGCTGGTCCTGGCCGTCGCCTTCGCGGCGATCTGGGCCAGCGGCCTGACGCATGAACTGACCTGGGCAGGCCTTGCGCGCAATCGAGCCGCGCTGTCCGGATGGATCGACACGCACCCGCTGCTGGCCGGCGCGGCCTTCGTCGCCGCGTATACTGTGTCCACCGCCCTGTCCCTGCCGCAAGCCGTCCTGCTGACCATCGCCGGAGGCCTGCTGTTCGGCACGGTCGTTGGAGGTACGTTGACGGTGCTGGGCGCCACCGCCGGAGCCTGCATCCTGTTCCTCGCCGCCCGTTCGGCTTTAGGTGAGGGGCTGGTACGCCGTGGCGGCGCCCCCATGGCGACCGTGCGCGATGCGCTGCGAAAGGACGGGTTTTCCTATCTGCTGGCCCTGCGCCTGATCCCGGTATTTCCGTTCTGGCTGGTGAACCTCGCGGCCTCGGTCTGCGGCATGCGCCTCGCCCCTTTCGCCGCCGCCACACTGATCGGGATTGTTCCGGGGACGTTCGTATTCGCCTCCATCGGTTCGGGCATCGGATCGGTTCTAGCGGCCGGCGGCACCCCGAACCTGTCGGTGATCTTTTCGCTCCCCGTGCTGGGCCCTCTGCTCGGGTTGGCGGTTTTGAGCCTCGTCCCGGTCGCCTGGAAGAAATGGCATGCCTGATTTCGACATGATCGTGATTGGCGCCGGCGCCGGTGGCCTGTCCGTGACCGCAGGGGCCGCGCAACTCGGCGTCCGCGTGGCGCTGATCGAGCGGGACCGTATGGGCGGCGACTGCCTCAACGCCGGCTGCGTGCCGAGCAAAGCGCTGCTCGCGGCGGGGCATGCGGCACAGGCGGCGCGGGATGCCGCCCGCTTCGGCGTCATATTGCCGGAGCCTGTTATCGACTGGGCCGCCGTCCGCGCCCACGTCCACGGCGTCATCGCCGCCATCGCCCCGACCGATTCCGAGGAACGGTTCCGCGGCCTCGGCGCCACCGTCATCAAGGGGGAGGCCCGCTTCGTCGCCCCGGACGCCATCGAGGTGAACGGCCAGAGCCTGACCGCGCGGCGCATCGTCATCGCCACCGGCACCACCGCCTTCGTGCCCCCGATCCCCGGCCTGTCCGGCGTGCCGTACTGGACCAACGGGGATTTGTTCGCACTGGCGGAAAAGCCCGAGCACCTTCTTATCCTGGGCGGCGGGCCGATCGGGCTGGAGATGGCGGACGCGTTTTCCGGCCTCGGTTGTGCGGTGACCGTGGTGGAAGCCGCGACGATCGCCAGCCGGGAGGACCCGGAACTCGTCGCCGGATTGCGGGCCTATCTGATCGGGCGCGGTGTAACGGTTCATGAAGGCGCGGCCGCCGCCGCCGTCGAACCCGGCCCGGTGCTGGTGCTGGCGGACGGGCGGCGGGTGGGCGGCAGCCATTTGCTGGTCGCGGTCGGACGACGGCCGGCTTTGGCGGGGCTGGGGTTGGAGGCCGCCGGCGTAACGACCAGCAAGTTCGGCATCGTCACAGACGCCGGCCTGCGCAGCCCCAGCAACAAGCGCGTCTTTGCCGTGGGCGACATCGCCGACCCCATCGGCATCGGCCCCCGAGCGTTCACCCATGCCGCGGGGTACCACGCGGGGATCGTGATAAAACGGGCATTGTTCCGGTTGCCGGCACGGGTCGATTACGCCGCTTTGCCCCGCGTGACTTACACCGGCCTCGAACTCGCCCAGGTCGGCCTGACCGAAGCCGAGGCCCATGCGGCCGGCCTGACCGTTACGGTGCTGCGCTGGCCGTTCACGGAAAACGACCGCGCGACGGCGGAGCGCGACACCGCCGGGCTGGTGAAATTAATCGTTTCGAAAGGCCGCGTTGTCGGCGCCGGCATCCTGTCCCCCGGCGCCGGAGACACGATCGGCCAATGGACGCTGGCCATCGCCGCGCGGGTGAAAATCGCGGCTCTGGCGGGACTGATCGCGCCTTACCCGACGCGGGCCGAGGCCGGAAAGCGGGCGGCGGGGCGCTATTTCACGGCTCGGTTGTTTTCGGACAGGACGCGGTGGGTGGTGCGGTTGCTCGGTCGATTGCCGTTTTGGTTCTGATTCGTCTCTGGGACCTCTGGGTCTCTGGGTTGAAGGCGGTACCGCGATCGGCGTCGCCTTCAACCCAGAGGCCCCAGAGACCCAGAGGTCCCAGAGACACCCGCCTTGCCCCGTGAAGCCGGTGCCGCGACTTCCACGTCGTTTCCCCGCGTGCCCCGCCCGATTGGTTCCTTCCCCGTGTCGTCCTCGGCGAAGGCCGAGGACCCACGCCTTGCCCCCCTCCCACCGCTGCTTGTAACCTCGACGAAGAAACAGCCCACCCAAGGATTCCCGCCGCTTGCCCTCGCCACTAAAGCCGATCGGGTTCTGGAGCTACCATCGCCCGGACGGCGCCCACTCCGACGGGCGTATGGCGCGGCTGCACACGCTCGTCCAGGGTGAAATCCGCATCCACGCGGGCGAACCCGTCCACATCTTCCGCGACCTGGAGACAATCCGTACCGGCGATGACTGGAAGAAGGAAATCGACGACGCGCTGGCGGAGGCATCCTTCATGATCGCCATCGTCACGCCCGGCTTCCTCCGCAGCGAGTGGTGCTGCTACGAGGTCAACCAATTCCTCAAGCGCGAGCAGGCGCTCGGCGGCCGCAAACTGATCTTTCCAATTGAATACGCGTACATTGGCGCCTTCAGGAACCATCGCCGGTCCCAGGTACATGACGAGTCGGTTCTGTCGCTGCTGGATTCCCGCCAGATACAGTCGTTTCTCGACCACCGGCACGACGACCCCGACACACCGGCGATCCGCCGGATCGTCGGGAAACTGGCCGCGGACGTCGATGCGGCATTGAACCCGGCCGAAGACACGCCGGCCGCCAAGGTCTCCGCGACACCGAAGCCCGCGCCCTTGCGGCCCACTTTTCCCGAGCCGGAGATGGTCCATATCTCGCGGGGCAGTTTCTGGATGGGGGCAACCGACGCGGAACTCAAACGGGAGAAAGTGCCGACGCAGTGGCGGAAAGAGGAACAACCTCGCCACAAGGTGACCATCGGCCGGGATTTCGCGCTTGGGAAATACCCGGTGACCCGCGGGGAGTTCGCACGTTTCGTCGCCGAGACCGGATACGCGGTGCCGAAACCGGTGCGTATCCTGGTGCCCGGCAAAGGCTGGATCGATTCCAACAGCCACGACTGGCGCGATCCTGGATTTCCGCAGGACGATCAGCATCCCGTCGTCTGTGTCAACCATATCGATGCCGAATCATACGCGGCGTGGCTGTCGGGTAAAACCGGCAAGACATTCCGCCTGCCGTCGGAAGCCGAATGGGAATATGCCTGCCGTGCCGGAACCGAAACGGCCCGGTTCTGGGGCGACGACCGGGATTCTGCCCGCCTTTACGCCAACGTCGCCGATGCCAGTCTGGCGCGGGCGTTGAAGGAAAAGCCCGATCCCGAGCGGTTTTTTACGTTCGACGACGGGTTCGATTTTACATCGCCCGTGGGAACGTTTCGCGCCAACCCGTGGGGTTTGCACGATATGCTGGGCAACGTATGGGAGTACCTCGCCGACGATTGGATCGATAATTACACGACTGGTCCGAGCAATGAGACACCGAGAACAACTACAGGTAGCGATCGGCTCCGTGTGGTGCGCGGCGCTTCCTGGAACTTCAATCCCTGGTTCGTCCGCTCCGCCTGCCGGAGCAGGATCAACGACCGGGACTCGGACACTGGCTTCCGGTTGGCCAGGACGCTGTAAGCCTCTTATATCTTAGACTTTTTGCCTCTTTTGATCTGACTGTCTTGCTTGTTGCAGGGGTGTTAGGGGCGCAGCCCCTAAGAAATTTTTGCGGATTTCGTGCTACAAGGGGCCGGAGTTGGTCGGGTCAGGCCCGACCATGACGAGGAAGCTGCCATCCATGCCCAAACAAATCCGCCTCAACGCCTTCGACATGAACTGCATCGGCCACCAGTCCCCCGGCCTGTGGACCCATCCGCGCGACCGCGCCGCCACCTACAACACCCTGGAATACTGGCTAAACCTCGCCAAAACCCTCGAACGCGGCCTGATCGACGCCCTCTTCCTCGCCGACGTGCTCGGCATCTACGACGTCTACAAAGGCGGCCCGCAAACCGCGCTGGAACACGCCGTGCAGGTCCCGGTCAACGACCCGCTCATGGTCATCCCCGCCATGGCCACCGTCACCGAACACCTCGGCTTCGGCGTCACCTGCGCCTTGTCCTACGAACACCCCTACCCCTTCGCGCGCCGCATGAGCACGCTGGACCATCTGACAAAAGGCCGCATCGGCTGGAACATCGTCACCGGCTACCTGGAAAGCGCCGCCCGCGGCATGGGCATGGCCGGCCAAGCCGCCCACGACGACCGTTACGCCATCGCCGAGGACTACATGCAGGCGACGTATAAACTCTGGGAAGCAAGTTGGGAGGACGATGCCGTCCTCCGCGACAAAGCCGGCCGCCGTTTCGCGGACTCCGGCAAAATCCACCGCATCGAACACGACGGCCCGCATTTCAAGGTCGACGCCATCCATCTGTGCGAGCCATCCCCGCAACGAACCCCGGTGCTGTATCAGGCCGGCGCCTCCACCCGCGGCCGGCAATTCGCCGCCGATCATGCCGAATGCGTGTTCATCAACGGCCCCTCGCAAAAGGTCGTGAAAGACATTGCCACGGATATCCGCGCCCGCGCCGTCAAAACCGGCCGAGACGCCAACGACCTGTCCATTTTCACCCTGATGACCGTCATCGCCGCGCCCACGCGCGAAGAAGCCCAAGCGAAATACGCGGACTATCTGAATTACATCTCCGAAGACGCCGCCCTGGCGCTGATGTCCGGCTGGACCGGCGTCGATTTCGCCGCGCTCCCTCCGGATGAGCCGATCCGCTTCACCGAACGCAACGCCATGACCTCGGCGCTGGAAAGCTTCACCACCGCCGATCCCAATCGGTCCTGGACACCGCGCGAAATCGCCCGCCACGCCGCCATCGGCGGACGCGGGCCGGTGGCGATCGGGTCCTACGCCGACATCGCCGATATTTTCCAGGATTGGATGGAAAACGCCGCCGTGGACGGCTTCAACCTCGCCTACGCCGTCACCCCCGAAACGTTCGAGGATATCGTCGACGGCGTGATCCCCGAGCTGCAACGGCGGGGGGTCTACAAAACCGCGTATGCGCCGGGTACACTGCGGGAGAAGCTGACGGGACGCCCCCGTTTGCCCGCCAGCCACCCCGCCGCCCGCGTGCGGCGCTAAAGGAACACAGGACATGCAAGCCGACGAACTCCGCTCCATCCAGGCCCCCCTGAAGCAACTCTACCGGGAGCACCCGGAAGCCGCGTTGATCCCCGCGCGGGCCGAGGGCAGCCTGGACCCGAACGAAATCATGATCGCCGTGGACGGCTGGGCCGGCAAAGTGGTCGCCGGCTTGCACAAGGCCGGCGGCGGCAGCGGCAAGGAAGCCTGCTCTGCCGACATGCTGCTGGAAGCCGTGGTCGGCTGCGCCGGCGTCACCCTGCGCGCGGTCGCGACCGCGATGGGTGTCACGATCCGCGGCGGCAAAGTCATCGCCGAGGGCATCTGGGACGCGCGCGGCACGCTCGCCATCGACCGCAACGCCCCGGTCGGCCTGACGGAAATCACCTTGCGCTTCGATGTCGATTGCGACGCGGATGCCGCCAAGTTGGAACGCATGATCCAGACGACGGAACGCTATTGCGTCGTGCTGCAAACCATCAAAAACCCGCCGAAAATCTCGGTCGCCATCGGCGCCTGAGACCTACCGTGCCCGTCGCGCTCGTGCCCTGGCTGATCGCCCTGGCCGCGGGCGCGGCGGCGTGGTGCATCGTCTGGCCGGATTCGCTCGGGTTGTCCGTCGCGGCCAACGCCGTCCTGCCGTGGCTGGCCGTCCCGGTCATCGCGGCGTCCAAGGGCGATGCCGTGTTGGACGGGCCGCGGGGTCTGGCCAAACCCAGCGTATCCTGGGTCCTGCTGCTGTCCACCATCGCCCTGGTCCTGCGCACCGAATTCGACGTCAACACGCTGGACCACGCCAGACCCATCGCGTACGGCGCTATCCTGGGGGCGGCAATGGCCCTTGCGCACGTGGCCGCCGACCGAGGCGTCTGGCAGCGCGCATCGTGGATTTTCATACCGTTTATGATGGCACACGGCTGGGGCACCGTGGCCCTGGCCAATACGCTGCTGGATCGTTCGGCGCCGGCCGAATTCCGGACCGAGATCGTTTCCAAATTCAGCACGTCCGGCAAAACCGTCTCGCACTACCTCGTGCTCGGCCCCTGGGGCCCGAGACCGGACACGACCGACATCATGGTCGATACCGATCGATACAACGCCGCTCGAACCGGTGCCCCTGTGTGCGTACACCTGCACGATGGCGCCGTTGGGATCGCGTGGTTCGCCGTTGCCCCCTGCCGCCCGAAATAACGGCGGGGGCTATGACGGCGGTCTAACCGTCCCAGACGCTGCTGGGCATCGGCAGCTTGGCGAAGGCCTCATCGCCGAGCGGCTGGTCGGGCGTCACGCCGTGCATGCCGAGCAGCATGAACCACTGGCGGACGTGCTGGCCGGAGTGCCAAGTGGTGCGCTCCATCAGTTCGTGCAGCATCTGCGGGCCGTAGTAGGTCTGCACCATTTCCTTGCCGGATTTGTCCGCTTTGGCGGCCCAGAAGGCGCGCAGGCGGGCCAACACCGTTTCGCCGTAGGCCACGATCGACGCGAAGCTTTGCATATCGTCGGACGGACCGATGCCGATCCGTTCGTATGTGAGCTCGGCGCCGTCCGCGACCTCCAGGAAGGTTTCCACGATGCGGAAGATGTGGTGACCCAGCACGCGGAAGGCGCGCGGCCGTCCGGGTGCCTGCGTTTCCAGCTCGCTGTCCGGCATCAGCTTCACGTTGCGGATCGCGGCACTGAGGAACACATCCATGCGCGCGACCAGTTCCGCCGGCGACAAAGCCGGGCCGGTGGCTTCGTTCAGGCCGAGGAACTTAACGACGTGGCCGATGTTCTGCGCGAACGTCCAGTCATCGCCGCGCGAGAGCACGGGGATGGAACGCGCGCCGAGGCGGCGTAGCTCAGGCAGGCCTTCCTGGTCGTCCAGGATGTTGACCGAATCGAACTCGATCGCACGGACCGAGAGAAACTCTTTGAGTTTCAAACAACTCGTTCAACCAGGTTGCCAGAAAACCTTTAACGGTTGGGCGGGGTTCATGGGGGTGATCCTTGGTTGTGATGGGATTGGTATGGCTGGTTGGGATGGGGGTCAAGTGGGGGGTGAGCGTCGGCGTCATCGCCCTTGCAATCATGGTTTATAGTACTATAATTCGTCGTCATGAGGTGCCGCCATGCGCGTGTTCAAGGTCCGGTCGGTGGCTCGGTTCGCGCGGCGGGAACGCATTGGCGATGGTGACCTGATCGAGGCCATACAGCGAGCCGAGCGGGGAATTGTCGACGCGGACCTCGGCGGCGGGTTGATCAAGCAGCGCGTGGCCCGTTCCGGACAGGGCCGTTCCGGTGGATTCCGGGTGCTGGTGGCGTTTCGGATAGGGGATCGGGCTGTGTTCCTGTATGGGTTCGCCAAGAACGAACGGGACAACATCGATCCCGACGAATTGGCGGAATTGCGGGAAGTCGCGAAAGACTGGCTCAGGGCGGACGAGGAACGGATCGATCGGGCGCTGGCGGATGGGACGTTACAGGAGGTTGACTATGGCGGCAGCAGTTAAACGGAGCCGGTTGCGGAAAGCGATCGTGGAGATGGCGGACGATCTGCATCGGCTCGGCATCATGGACGATGCGCGGCACAAGAAGATCACGTTGCGGGACGTTGAGAAGGACGCGGCGCCGCCCGCTGAACCACTGACTGGGACAGACATACGCATGCTGCGAGAGCGGACGCGGATGAGTCAGGCGGTGTTTGCCCGGACGCTCAATCTAAGCGCAGGGTATGTGTCTCAGTTGGAGCGGGGGACGAAACAGCCGACCGGGGCTGCTTTGGTTCTGCTGGATGTGATCCGGAGGAAGGGGATGGAGGCGATTTTGTAAAGGTTCTCGTCACCATCTAACGACAACACTCCAATATGATATCACCTTTTTAGGGGGCGCGGATGGAAGGTCTGGGAAAACTGCTGCAAGCACTTTCCGGTTTCGCATGGCCTTCGCTCATTTTATTTGGGGTCTGGACTTTTCGGGTACGAATTGATTCGTTATTTCAACTGACCCGGCAGCAGCTCGCTTCCGGGGCAGCCATCAAAATGGCGGAATTTCGAATTCAAGGGTCTTGACCTCGCATCTTTCGATACCAAAGACGGGAGCGGCTATCGACAGGAGAATGTTGACAGGGCCGCGATCGATCAACGACATCGTAGCTATGCGCAGAACAAAATTCTGTTTTTGGTGCACAGAGTGCGACCTACGGGGCAAACCCACGCGATAACACAAGTTTCGACCTATGACGTTTCGGTTTACCTCGTCTCGCACAAGAACTTCGGACACTTGAATGACGTCCAAGAAGTTCAATATTATTTCGGTCAGCACTTTGGTCTCAAACACAACGACCATGGTACGAAATTCATCGTGGAAAATGGAACAGATAGCTTCGCGGTGCGAGTGATTGCTTATGGGCCTATGCTTTGCGAGGCGCGCGTCATCTTCCACGATGCCAGCGAATCTACTGTGAGCCGCTATCTCGATTTCGAGGGTACCAACTATCGCTTCAACGTTGCGACAAACGCAGCCGATGAGGAGAAAATCCAAAAGCGTCGGGAGGCATGAACTGAAGCCGGCCTCACTGTAATGGGGATATTTGGGGCATGGATTCTGCCCCTACCCCCCAAACAGAGCCTCCACATCCGCCTCCGTCATCTTCAGCGCCCCCCCCTTCTCAGCCTCCAGCACACTCGCCACCAACCCGCGCTTCTTCGCCTTAAGAACCTCCATCTTCTCCTCAATCGTCCCCAACGTCACCAACCGATGGACGAAAACTTTCTTCTCCTGCCCAATCCGGTGCGCCCGGTCCGTCGCCTGATCCTCCACCGCCGGGTTCCACCAGGGATCGTAGTGAATAACCGTATCCGCCGCCGTCAGGTTCAGCCCCACGCCGCCCGCCTTCAGGCTGATCAAAAACAGCGGCACATCCCCCTTCTGGAACTTCTTAACCGGCGTCCCGCGATCCTTCGTATCCCCCGTCAGCATCACGTACGGGATAGAATCCTCCCGTATCCGCTCCTCGATCAACGCCAGCATTTCCGTGAACTGGGAGAACAGCAGCACCCGCCGCCCCTCCTCGATCATTAGCGTCAGCATCTCCATCAGCCGATCCAGCTTGGCCGACCCGGCCTTCGCCCGCTCCACCGCTTTCAGCTTGATCAGCCGCGGATCGCAACACGCCTGCCGCAGTTTCAGCAGCGCATCCAGGATGATAATGCCAGACCGCGCCATGCCCTTCTCGGCAATGGCAGCCTTCACCCGAGCATGCATCGATAGGCGGATGCCCTCATAGATGGCGCGCTGAGCGTCTTCCATCTCCACCGGCTCGTTAATCTCGGTCTTCGGCGGCAGATCCGTCGCGACCTCATCCTTTGTGCGCCGCAACAGGAATGGCCGCACCCGCGCCGTCAGCTGCCCCTGCCGTTCGACGTCCCCATGCTTCTCGATCGGCGTCCGATACCGCGTCTTGAACCCGCGCTGAGACCCCAGGAACCCCGGCGCCAGGAAGTCGAACAGCGACCACAGCTCCCCCAGATGGTTCTGCAAGGGCGTGCCGGACAGGCACAGGCGCTGGTTCGCCTTCAACCGCAGCGCCTGCCTGGTCGTTTCGGCGTTCGGATTTTTGATCGTCTGCGCCTCATCCAGGATGACGACGTGCCATTCCTGTTCGGTCAGCACGGGATGGTCCCGCGCCAAAAGCGGATACGTCGTCAGCACCAGATCGTGCTTCGGAATCTGCTTGAACAGCCGCTTCCGCTCCGGCCCATGCAGCACCAGCAACTTAAGGCTCGGCGCGAATTTCTCGGTTTCCAGCGTCCAGTTCGGCACCAGACTGGTGGGGCACACGATCAGCGCCGGGTGTTTCAGCCGCCCGGCCGCCTGCTCGATCAGCAGATGCGCCAGGGTCTGCACAGTCTTGCCGAGGCCCATGTCGTCGGCCAGAATCCCGCCGAGCGAGGCGCCACCGAGGAACTGCAGCCAGTTCACCCCCTGCTGCTGATACGGGCGCAGCACGCCCTTGAACCCCTTCGGAATAACCGCTGTCGGGATCGCCCCGCCGGCTTCCTTCAAGGACCTGCCCAGGGCACGCAGCGCTTCGCCGCCCTTCACCTCGATCCCAGCACGCTCTTCCAGCGTCGCCAGATCGACGGCGTCCAGGCGCGAAAACCCGATCTTTTCCGCATCCGGGTCGATGCCGCCGCCGGCGAACAGCTCCATCAGCGCCTGCAACGTCGGCCGGATGCTCCCCAGCGGCATCGACAGCATGCGCCCGCCCGGCAGCGGGATCGTCAGCAGCTCCGTATCCGCGCGGTCCAACTGCCCCAGCAGCTCGGGCCGAGCGATCAGGCGGATCAAAGCGGGGACGAGGTCCACCCGCTCCCCGTTCACCATCACGCCGAGGTTCAGTTCCAGCCAGTCGATCCCCGAACCTTCGACCAGCTCGGCATCCAGCCCGCCATCGGCGGTGTAGATCTGGTATTGGAAATTGTCGTCCAGCGCGATGCCCCAGCCGGCCGCCCGCAGCTTCGGCACGGCGCCGGTGACGAAATCGAGCCAATCGGACTCCCCATACGCCGACGCCAGCACCAGATCGTCCGTATGCGCGTGCCGGTAATAGCTCGGCGCCCGGTCGGAGACCGGCACGAAGCCGAGTTCCGTCAGCCGCTGCATCGCCGCCGCTTCCAGGCGCGGGTCGCGCAACGGTTCGTACTGCTTGCCGTCCTTGGTAACGACATTCGGCTGTTTCTGGCTGGAATACGGGATCGTCAGGGGGGCGTAGCCGAAGGACAGACGGGCCAGAGGCACCTCGTACAGCCCCTGCCCCAACCGCTTGACCATGCCGCGCCCGCGATAGGGATCGGCAGGCAGCGTGCCCGCGAGCAGGCGGAGATGCGGCACCATGGTGCCGGTCACCTTGGTCGGCTCCGGCACCTCTTTTGGGACCGGCGGTTTCAGGCCGGGCAGACGTTTCGCGACCTCGGCCCGCACGCGGGATGTCAGCTCCGCCGGGATCGGCGGGGCGGCGAGCATCTTGGCCGCGACGCCGGCCGGGAGTTTCAGCGTTACGGGGCCCATCGTGCCGCGCACGGGATCGACATACCAAGGCGCCGGCAACCGCACCGGAACGCGCCCGTCGGACAGCTCCAATGTCGGATACTGGTTGCCGTCGGGTCCGAGTTGCCAGCCGATCTCGCCCGGTTCGGCGGCGCCCTCGACGATATGCGGTCCGGTGACGGAACCCCATACCGCGCGGCCGGTCGCGATCATGAGACGCAGCGTATCCACCGGGTCGTCCTCACCCGGCATCCGATAATTCGGCCGCTCCGCCCGCAGCATCCGGCTGAGAATCACGCGGTCGGACGGGCGCACGAACCGCGCGAGGTTGGTGACGTTGATCGGGGGGTAGGGCTTGCTTTGCCCCGGCATGTTGTTGGTCCGCAGCATGACGTTCAAGGACTGCACGCGCAGCTTCGGCACCCCGCCGAGGCCGGCCGGCGCGTCCAGGACGTAGAAGACGCGGTTGCGGACGTTGGTCGGATAGGATTCTGAATCGGAGTCGTCGGTGACATCCAGCGAATGCAGCCACTCATCGATCTGGTACGGAAGGGGGTCCTGCCGCACCGCGGGGGCAGCGACCTGGGCCGGTACCGGCGGCTTGCGGTTCAGCGGCGGGCGGCCGCGCGGGGCCGGAAGCGGCGGCGGCACATAGGCCGGGTTCGAGCCCATCATTTGCTTCCGGTGCGCCGCGATCAGCACCGCGGCAAGATGTTTGCAGCCTTTTCCCACCGGGCAGGAACAGCGGCCGCCGATCAGAAGCGGTCCGAACGGATTGCGCTTGATGGTCACTTTTTGCGTGTACGGGTCGGGCAAGGACCCCACCGTGACCGCGCTGATGGTCCCCCCGTCGGGGTCCAAATGCAGTTCCTGCACGCGGCCGCGCAGCTCGTAAATCCGGCCTTGTTCCAGCGCTTGCGCGTTGAAAAGGCTTTTGATGACTCCGTCGGTGAGCGACAGATCGGGGGGAGAAGTGGCATCCATGGGCATAACCGGGACGTCTAGCACATAAATTCGCCCGAGTCGGAAGTCTCTTGCGCGTTTTTTCCGCGAATGGTCATCTGCCCCGCGTACCCGGCAGGAGAAAACGCATGCCCGATCTTCCCAGAAGCGCCGCCGAACTGGACCTGGTCGCCCTGGCCAACCGCGTGCTGCCGGGCGGCGGTTTCGGCAACATGGCGTCCGACATCGTCATCGCCGAGGGTTACGGCGGCCGCGTCCGCGATGTCTCGGGCAACGACTACGTCGATCTCCTGCTCGGCTCCGGCCCCATGTTCATCGGCCACGCGCATCCGGACGTGGTGGCCGCCGTGCAGGCGCAGATCCCCAAAGGCGTCACCTTTTTCGCGAACAATGAGCCTGGGATCAGGCTCGCCGCCGCTTTGGTGGACGCCGTGCCCTGCGCGGACAAGGTGCGCTTTACGTCGACGGGGACCGAGGCGGATGCCTACGCGATGCGCGTCGCCCGCGCCTTCCGCAAACGGGACAAAATCCTGAAATTCGAGGGCGGGTTTCACGGCATGGGCGAATACAGCCTGCAAAGCATGGCACCGAAGCGCCCCGGCAATTTCCCGCAGGCCGCGCCGGACTCGCCGGGCATTCCACGTTCGGTGGCCGGCGACATGCTGATCGCCCCGTTCAACGATGCCGAAATGGCGTGCAGCCTGATCCGCGAACACCGCGACGAACTGGGGGGCGTGATCGTGGAACCGTTCCAGCGCCTGATCCCGCCTGCGCCAGGTTTCCTGGAAGCCCTGCGTGCCGTCACGACGGAATACGGCATTCCGCTGATTTTCGACGAAATCGTCACCGGGTTCCGTTTCGCCTATGGCGGCGCCCAGGAATATTACGGAGTCACCCCGGATATCTGCACGCTCGGCAAAATCGTCGCGGGCGGCTTTCCTTTGGCGGCGGTGGTCGGGCGCGCCGACATCATGCGGCATTTCGACCGAGCCGAAATGGGCGACGACATGCTGCCGCAAATAGGCACGCTGTCGGGCAATCCCGTGGCCGCGACCGCCGGCCTCGCGACGCTGGAAGTATTGCGGCGTCCCGGCACCTACGAGGCCGTGTTCGCGACCGGGCGGCGGCTGATGGACGGTCTGGCGGGGATAATCCAGGCGGCTGGGCTGCCGGCGCAGGTGATCGGGATGCCCGTCCTGTTCGATGTTATCTTCGCGACCGGCGATATCGCGGATTACCGGTCCACGCTGCGCCAGGATATGGAAGCAATGCGGCGGTTCAACCGATCCATGCGAGCGGCTGCGGTGTTGAAGAGCGATTCGAAATGTTACGTTTCGACAGCGCATACCGAGGCGGATATACGGCAAGTATTGGCTGCGTTTCAGAAAGCGGTGGATGCCGAGGTGGCGTCTCGGCGAGAGTAGCGAAAAAGGACCGGGCAAAGATATACGCCGAGAGACAATCCAGCGGCATACGAGGCCATTAATCTGGTTAATGCGTATCTTATCGTTAGCGGAATGGACCGCGCTGCTACCGCTGCCCCCGCAGCAGCGTCACGAAATCGGGCGCCAGTCCCAGCGAAATCGTCGCCGTGATATGCAGGTTGTCCACACGGTAGACGGGGAGCCCATCTTTCGTCGCAGGGCAGGATTTGCTGTCGCAAAACCGGTCGATCAAATCCAACGAACCGACGCCAGGAACTGTCGCGGCGACATCGATATCCGGCGTACCGTTTGGATAGGCCTCCGATCGAGGCGTGACGCAGCTTGCCGGCGCCCGCGTTTCCAGACACTCGGTTCCCATGGCTTTGCTGTTGAGCGGCGTGTCGCGCACGACAACGACGCGCGCGCTCATGGCGCGCAGGCGTTCGAGCACACGCCGGAACCCCTCCTTCCAAATGGCCTGAGATTGCTTGCCCTCGATTGCCTTTCCGGTGACGGCCTCATGCAGATGCACGGTCCCTCCATTCGAAGACGCAACAAGAATCAGGTCGGGTTCGAAGGACGCGATGCGGTCGTACACGACACGATGAAATTGCGTGCAGGCCGTATCGTTGTTCTCGAAATCGGTCGGCGTGCACCCGTTGCGTACGAAGACGCGGAACTCCCACCCCTCGGCTGCGGCAGCGGCATTAATCCCATCGAAAAGCTGCTCGGCATGGCTATCGCCGTAAAGCGCGACCTTTTTCGTCCCGCCCGGGTTTCCAAACGCGCAAACGCCGTTGTCGGCGTCGTCCACCGATTTGCACTTCGGCCCGATCAGGCGCGGACCATCGTTTTTCGCCTCGATCAGACGTTTCAGGATATCGCCGCGCGCCGAGGCGTAGGCGGGATCGAAGCGCGGCAGCACCACCGCCACAGCTGCCGCGCCGCAACAAGTCGCGACCGCCAACCCCACCGACATCCGCGACGACAAGCGGACAGGAGCGGCGATACGAAGCGGTTGCTCGACCCAGGCAAACGCCAAACTGGCGATCAGAAGAACAAGCCCGATGGTGAGCCCACGACCGATGAGCGGTGCCACGAACACCAGCAATGGCCAGTGCCACAAATAAAGACTGTAGGATCGCCGTCCAATCCACTGCATGATGCCGTTGCCAAGCACCGCATTCGCCGCGTAGCCCCGGGAAACACTCCCGCCATATAGCGCCGCCGCCGCGGCGAACGTCGGAACAACCGAAGCAATGCGCGGGTTCAGCGGCAACCGGTCGAGTAACCCAATACTCAACAGCAAACCCGCAAGCCCAGCCCAACCGAGAACCGGCGCGAACTGCCAAGCGGATGGCCGATCCGATAACCGCACCGCGAGCATGGCACCGATGGCCAGCTGCCAAACCCGTGATTCAGTATCGAAGAATGCACGAGACGGTTCGGCTTCAGACCAATAGATCATCGCCCCGAACGAAACCAGCGCGACAGTCCCCAGGAACAACAGCGTCACCGTCCGGTTCAGCCGCTTGAATATCCGCAGGCCCGGCACGATGCACACAGGCCAGAACAGATAAAACTGCTCCTCCACGCTCAGCGACCAGAAATGCAGCACCGGGCTCGCCTGGACGCCCTGATCGAAATAATCCATCGCGCGTTCGGCGAAATGGAAATTGACAAAATAGAGTAAGGTCGCCGCGATATCCCGCGCGCCGGTTTCGCGCGTCAGCACAGGTGCCAGCGTCATGACGCAGACCATGGTCGCCACAAGCGTCAGAATGGCATTCGGCAAAAGCCGAGCGGCCCGGCGGCCCCAGAAGCGGAGCAGATCGATGCGTTGCGTGCGATCGGCCTCCCGCACCAGAATACCGGTGATCAAAAATCCGGAGATAACGAAGAACGCATCGACCCCAATATACCCCGATCCGAACCCCGGCACATCGGCGTGGTACAGCACAACCGCGAGGATCGCGATCGCCCGCAGGCCTTCGATATCCGGCCGGAATAGGTTTTTGGTTTGCATGGGGACCGGGCCGATACCAAGCGACAGAGGTCGTGGCAAGGCCGCGCCCCACAAGCTTGCATCCCACCGGAACCCGTCCGACAATCTCCGCGACCAATCCAGGAGCATCCAAGATGCATGACCTCGTCATCCGCGGCGGCACCATCGTCGATGGCACCGGCAACGCCCGTTTCACCGGCGACGTCGCCATCGACGGCGACCGCATCGCCCAGGTCGGCGGCAAGGCCGGCCCCGGTAAGCGCGAAATCGACGCCAACGGCCAGATCGTCACCCCCGGTTGGATGGACATCCACACCCATTACGACGGCCAGGCCACCTGGGACCCGGTCATGGCCCCGTCATCGTGGCAGGGCGCGACCACGGTCCTCATGGGCAATTGCGGCGTCGGCTTCGCCCCCGTCCGTTCCAAGGACCATGACTGCCTGATCGACCTGATGGAGGGCGTGGAGGACATTCCCGGCATCGCCCTCGCCGAAGGCTTGAAGTGGGACTGGGAAACCTTCCCGGATTACCTCGACGCTTTGGCCCGCATGCCGCGCACCATCGACATCGCCACGCAGGTACCGCACCACCCGCTGCGGGTCTACGTCATGGGCGACCGCGCCGTCCGCCGCGAGGCCGCCACACCGGACGACATCGCCGCGATGACGCGCTTGACCGAACAGGCCCTGCGCGCCGGCGCCTTCGGCTTCACGACCTCCCGCACCGAACAGCACAAGACCACCAAAGGCGAGCTCGTCCCCGGCCGTCACGCCGAACAGCGCGAACTGCTTGGCATCGCCTCCGCGCTTGGGCGTACCGGCACCGGCACCTTCGGCATGGTCAGCGACTTCGACGATGAAGCTGGGGAGTTCGAGTGGATCACCCGGCTCGGCAAGGAAACCGGCCGCCCGTTCTGGTTCCTGCTGACCGACCGAGCCTACGATCCCGACCGCTGGCGTCGCCTGATGACGGGCGTGCGCAAGGCGCGGGCCGAGGGTGCGAACGTCACCGCGCAAATAGCGGGACGGCCGGTGGGGATCATCCTCGGCCTGACCACATCCCTGTCGCCCTTCGCCGCCCACCCGTCCTTCGCCGCGATGAAGAACATGCCGGCCGCCGAACGTCTTGCCCGCCTGCGCGATCCAGCCACCCGAGCGCAAATCCTGTCGGAGAAGCCGTCCGAACACCTGCTGTCGATCATGCCGCCGTTGCAGCGCCCGATCACCGACCGGTTCGACCGCCAATATATCCTCGGCGACACCCCGGATTATGAGCCGGATCAAAGCCGCTCCATCGCCGCGATGGCCGCCAAGACCAATCTGACGCCGGAAGCATTCTGTTACGACTATCTGACCGGCGGCGCAGGCGAACGGATGCTGTACTACCCGGTTGTCAACTACGTGTTCGGCGATCACGGCGTGGTGCGGGAGATGCTCACCGATCCCGCGACGATCCTGGGCCTCGGCGATGGCGGGGCGCATTGCGGGCAGATCTGCGACTCCAGCATGCCGACGTACATGCTCACGCACTGGGTCCGCGACCGCTCCCGCGGTCCGAAACTGGGGCTGGAGTTCATCGTGAAACGCCTGACCAGCGAGGTCGCGGACTTCTTCGGCTTCCACGATCGCGGCCGGCTGGCCGTGGGCAAAAAAGCCGATGTGAACGTGATCGACCTGAAGGGCCTGCGCCTGCATCACCCCGAGCTGCGGCACGATCTGCCGGCGGGCGGCAAACGGCTGGTGCAGCAGGCGGATGGCTACACCGCCACCATCGTCGCCGGCACCCCGATCTTCGAAAACGGCGCGGAAACGGGCGCTCGGCCTGGCCAACTGGTACGCGCATAGCCTGCTTCGCAATTCGGGAGACCGGCTTCCCCATTTCGCGACATTTTCGCGAAATGGGGCCGCCCGACCAGCATGCGAGTTAATTTAAACCATTGAAATTACGTTAATTTTAATTTGGCACGCAGGTTGCGTTTGCTTTGGCACAGTGTCGAAAGCAAGGGCCGCCGCACCATGCGGGCCATCCTCCAAACCACCTTCGGTCCTCTGCCCGTCGCTGTCCGCGCCTTACGCCGCCATCGCTGACCGCTACAGAGGAACCGCGCCATGCACGATATTCCAGAAACCTGCGTCGCCTTCCTGCGATCACTGGATCGGCCTAGAGGCCGCCCAATCCGCTCGGGTTACGCCGGCAGTAAACCCGCGCACGACATGTTTTGGGAGCTTTCCTGCCGCAGCTACGGTTGGGTCAAGATCGCGGGCGAACGTCTGCTGCTGACGTCGGCGGGACGCGCTATCCTGCGCACCGCGCAATCGGAAACGACACTGTTCGAATCCGTACCGTCGATCATGCATGGCCTAACGGCGTCGTGGCTGAGCAACCCGTCCGGGATGCTCAGCCAGTAAACCGAGGTCAGTGGAGCGTGGTGATGGCGAAGTTGGCGGTCCCGTTCGAGTAGAGCGCCGCGGACGCTCCCGACACCGTCGCCCCGTTGAGGCCGATCGAGTTGACATACAGATTGCGGTCGGTCGAGGACGTGCCGCCGTAGGCATCGTTGGTGAATTGGACGCCGACCGTGTGCGACCCCGCGCCGAAATTGCCGGAGAACGCGAACGCTTGGCTGCCGCTGCTGCTGTGCAAGGCACTGACGGATTGCGCCGTCGAGATCTGCTTGCCGTCGATGAACAACATGAACTGCGCATCGCCGTTGTAGGCATCTTCGGACAGGTTCAGCGTCAGCACGTCCGCCACGGTTGCCGCGGTGGCCGTCGATCCGCCAACCGCGAACGTGCTCGTGCCGGCCGAGTAAAGCGCCGCGGCGGTGTTGGCGTAGGTCGTGCCGTCGTAGTTGATCGAGTTCACGTACAGGTTGCGATCCCCGCCGTTGCAGCCGCCGGAGGCATCGTTGATGAACGAGATACCGACCTGCTGGATGCCGCTGCCCCAGTTGCCATTCAGCACGAACACCTCGCCATCGCCGTTACAATGCAGGGCGTTAACCGTCATGGCGCCGCCAACCTGTTGGCCATTGACGGTGACGGTGAACTGCGCGTCGCCCTGGTAGGCATCTTCGGACATGTGCAGGGTCAACGTGTCGCCGGACGAACCCGACCCGGTTCCCGTGGTGGATCCGCATGTGCTGTTCGACAGATACCCGCCATTGCTGCCGACATAGCCGGACAGGGTCAGGCTGCCGACCTGGTCGCCCAGATGCATCGCCTGGCTGCCGCTGGTGTTGTAGGCGATCGTCTGAGACGGGGCTTGCCCGGCGAGGAAGGCCGCCTGGCTGGCGAAAACATAGGCGTAGACATCCGCCCCAGCGGTGGTGCTGAAGTGGTTGTTCGGCGCCGCGACCGGTGTATTGGTCAGCACGTTTTGGGTCGCGTCGGCATAGATCTGCTCGCCCGCGATAACCGAGCCTTTAAAGTAGACCGTGGCGTTGGTCGCGAACGGCGCATTTTGGTTGGAGATTACAACGTACGCCATTTGCGCGCTGTTGCTGCCGGTGACCGTGCCAAGCCCGGCCTGCACCTGCTTGAGCGCGATAACGTTGCTCGGGTTGTAGGTGAACTCCAGCGTCTGCGCGGTGCCGTAGATCGACGTCAGGCTGGCCGTCGGCACGGCGCCGCCAACCGTAACGTTGGAGCAGCCGTTGAGGATCTGCACTTCCTTGGTGTCGGTCGCGGTTACGGTGGAGCCCGCCGCGGTGGTCGCGGTGACCGTCACCGTGTCGGCCGCGCCGTGGATGCCCGTGGTGGCGAACCCGAGCGTGCCGCCGCCACAGCTGGCCTGATCGATGTTGCCTTCGCACAGCGTGCCGTAGCCCGACGAATAGCAGCCGTACGATCCGACGTAATAGTCGTCGCCGCTGTAGCTGTAGCCGCAGCCGCTATAGCCGTCCGAGTATGTGTAACCGCCGCTGTTGCAGCCGACATACTGGTTTTCCGCCGAGCCGGCGGTGTCGTAATCGGAACCGTTCCAGCCACTGCAGCTGTAGTTGGAACTGCTGTAACCGCAGCCACCCCAGGACTGATAGCCGCCCGTGTTGCAGGTGCCATTCCAGCCATAGCCGTTATGATCGACGTTGCCGCCGCAACCGTAATCGCCGGTGTTGTCGCAAACCTTCACGCCGATCTGGTTGTAGTCGGTGCAGCCGTTATGGCCGTTCTGGTTGAAGTTGCTGTAGCCCTGGCAAGACGCATCCCACGACAGGCAGGACGAGCCGCAGTTGTTGGACGTCTGGCTCACGCTCCAGGTAATCGTCTTGCCATTGAAGTTGCAGCCGCTCGGGATCGTGACCGGCATACCGGTCATGTACACGTTGCCGGGATCCTGGCCGGCCGGCAGCACGGTGACCCAACGGTTGTTGGTCGTGTCGAAATGCGTCGTGGCCTGGGTGCAGGTGTTGGAGAATTCCACCACCGCGTCGGGCATCTTCTCGACCAGATTGGTCCCGTTCGGGCCGCCGCCGGTAATGGTGCAGGTGACCCCCTTGAAGGTGTAGGTCGCACCGTTGGCGAAGGACGTCGGGTTGAACGTGGCGCTCAGCCACGCGACATGGCCGGCCGACAGGTTGGTGTCGCAGGCGGTGAAGTGCATCGACCCACCCTGCGTGCCACCGCTGTCGCCGCAGTTGCCGGATGTGTGCTGGTTTTCAGCCGTGCCGGCGCAGTCGCTGCTGGAGCCGATCCAGCCGCACTGGTTCTGCGCATAATTGTCGGATGCGCAGTAGCCGGAGCCGTTCCAGCCATAGCCGGTATCGGTGCAGCCGCCATCGCCGTAGGAGCTATGGTTGTCGCAGACCTTCACGCCGATCTGGTTGTAGTCGGTGTTGCCGTTGCAGCCGTTGGCATTGAAGGACTGGTAGCCCTGGCAATCGCCCTTCCAGGAAACGCTGGAGATGCCGCAGTTGTTCGACGCATCGTCCACCGTCCAGGTGCAGGTGGCACCGGACAGGTTGCAGCCAGCCGGCACCTGAACCGGCACGCCCGTGCAGAACACGTTGCCGGGGTTGCTGTTGGCCGGGATCGTGGTGATCCAGCAGTTGCTGTCGGAGTCGTAGTGCGTCGACGCCTGCTTGCAGGAAGAGGAGAATTGCACGATCGAGTCGCCGCATTTCTCGACCAACGGGGTGGACCCCACGCCGCCGCCGGTGATGGTGCACTTGACGCCTTGGAAGACGTACCGCGCGCCGTCCGCGCAGGAGGTCGGGTTGAACGTGGTGCTGAACCACGCGGTGCAGCCGGAACCGAGGTTGGTGCCGGTTACGGTGTGGCTCACGCAGCCGTTGGTGCCCGCGTTGCACGCGATCTGGTTGACGACCTCGGTGTATTTCCAGGTCTCACCGACATCCAGGATGCCATTGCGATTGACGTCGCCGACATTGTAGTTGCAGTTCAGCACGGCCTTCGGCGTCGTCAGGTCCGGCGCTGCCGCGGTGCCGATGTTGTCGGTGATCTTAACGTTGGACAGCGCGACTGTCCCGCTGTTGGTGACCGAGAAGTTGTAGGTGATCTGCCCGCAGGAACTGACCACGACATTGCAAGGGGTCTTCAACACGGTAATGCCGCCGCCGCCGTTGGTCGCGGCAACCAAACCGGCCTCTGCATTGTGGTAGGCCTGACCGGCGGTCAGCGTGATCGGACCGGTGATGCCGGTCAGTTGGTTGGCGCTGCTGTTGATACCCGCGTTCGTGCCGACCCCCTGGGTCGTAAACGCGTAGCCATTCGGCGTGACGAACCCGACCTCATAGGTGCCGGCCACGATGTTGTTGAAGGAATAGCGGCCATTGGCGCCCGTCGTAGTGGTCGCGATGATGTGGGTACCGGTGGCGTCCAGCAATTCCACGGTCACACCGGCAACACCCGGACCACCGTCGAAGCCTGCGTCTTCCAACCCGTCGCGGTTCGTATCCAGGAACACGATATCGCCGATCGAACACAGTTGAGACTTGTCGATCGTGCCGAAATTCTGCTGCACGTCGCTGGCGGACACCATCGATGAGGCATTGCCCGCCGACGTCACGGCCATCGTCCACGTGACCCGAACATTCACCGACGAATAGCCCTGCGCGAATGTTACCGGAACTGAACTGGTGTTCGATGCGTTCAGCGACAGCGTGCTGATCAGATTGCCGCCGGTATCGAACACCTGCTCCACCGCGCTGAACACGTCGGCCGACAGGTTGGTGCCCACCAGCGACACCAAATAGCTGGCGTCCATCTCATAAATCAGCTGAGACGCGCTGGTGGACGCCACGTTGTAGGTAAAGACGTTGACCTGCGACGAATTCGCCCCCGATGCGCTGGCGGAAAAGGCGGTCAATTCCATCCCGGACAACCCAAACGCATCCGTATCCGTCAGCACGAACGAATTCGTGGAGTCGTAGCCCTGTGTCGAGCCCAAATCGGTCTGGGTGTCGACGATGTTGGTGATCGACAGAAAGCCGACTGCCAAGCTGCCGAGGTTTTGGGTTGTCGTGGTCATGTCATTCCACCTGTCAGAAGTGAATGGATGGGATCGCGGAAACGTCCGGGCAGCGGACCTCAACACCGAGACATTGCGCCAGCACGACCGGCTCGGGCGTCCCAAGCATTTCGTAACGGTGACATGTCGTACGGCTCATCGGTCCCTGATCTCCCAACATCGGCCCCAACCTCGCTTGTCCGGCATTCCGGCGGCTGCAAGCTCAACGTGGGTTCTGGTTTACCGCCGCGAATCAGATTTGTAAACTATAAATACAATTCGATCTTTTTTTGGACATACCAGGCACATCCACTCAGATCGAACTTGGCGATACAATGTATCGAGGTGAAAACCGCGCAAATACAGCGGCGCATACAACTATAGGAGGAGGTGGACACACGCTATAGTCGCCAGAGCGCCTGGCCTCCATCCCGCATTCGTCGATCAAAGGGGTCGAAATGGCAGAATTCCGCACTTCGGGCCACCTTGCGGGGCAGCGATGCAGACCCGCCTGACCGCAGCGGCGCGAATCGCGATCAACGCCTTGGATTTCGCCGCATGCCACGACTGGCAACGCAATAATGTGCGATAGGAGGTTGTATGCGGAAATCGGTTGGCGGGAGAGATTTCGGAAAGAAATATGCGAGCCCTGCCAAACACAAAGGGCCGTCAGATCACGATATTGTTACCGGCGCCGACGCCGCCGAGCCGCCGCCAACCCGGCCAAACCAACCCCGAACATCGCCAGCGTTGCCGGCTCAGGAGTCTTATACGTCTGCGTCACATTGGCCAGGGTCATCGTATAGCCACTGACCGGCGTCAGGTTGATGTCCTTCTGCACGACGAAGGCCGTGCTGGGCGTCGTGAGGTTGACGTTGGAGGAAACGGTGCCGCTGTAAATATGGCTCGGCAGCTGTCCCAAATTCATGGACGGAACGGTCGCGGTCTCGATCGGGCTGGTCGACTGAACGTTCTCGGCCATGCTCACATCGCCCAGGGTCGCTGTGGTCGGCGTTCCCGATACCGACCCCGTCAGGCTTCCGCCGACATTGCTGACTTTCTGCGTACCGGTCGTGATCGTGAGTTTCAGCGTTATGTCGTCCACACCCGCGCTTTCGAGGATGGTAACGCCCGTGTCCAACCGCTTAACCGTATTGGCCGTGCTGAAAATCGCGCCGGTCGTATTGCCCGTCCCGACTGTGCCGATGATCTCGATTTGCGGAGAAGTCCCCGTGGATCCCGGCCCGACGATCAACTGCAGGTTGAGAATGCTGCAACCGCCCATCGCGGAATTCACCGCGACACCGCCGATCTTCGCGACACAGTAGGTGGCCGTGATGGTCAACCCACCGACCGTGACGCTGCCGCCCGTTCCAGCACCGAGCGCAGTCGTGCTCCAAAGCGCGACGGCGCCGGCCGGTTGCGCGAAGCCGCACAGGCTCAGCACCACCGCCGCAACTCCGATCCATCCTTTGGCACGCAGCATCAAAGTCTCCTAACGCTTGATCGGCACGTCACCCGACAGCTCCGCCGACCCTTCGCCAACTTCGCGAAACTAGGGCATCACCACACATCTGTCAACACTAAGTGGCGAAAGTCGTATTTTTTAGACAAATTCTGAGGGCCCAAGCGATCGGCGCGCGGTACTTCCCCAGCCGTGCCGGTACCTATCGCACCGCGGCAGAAGGGAAAACAGGCTTATTTATCGACTTCCGGTCCCTTTCCGGTAATCGCGTATTCGCGGACCGTCACCTTATCCAGTGCCGCCTCGATCACGCTCAACACATTCTCCCGCTGTAGATAGTGCGTCAGGATACCACGCACGGCCGCGAACGGCGGAGTCGGCGCGTTCCGCCGTTCCTCCGTCTTCACGACATACCAAGCACCGACACTACGCACCGGATACGCTGCCATCTGGCCGGCTGGCAGGGAAAACGCGACTGCGCCAATCTCCGGCGTCAGCCCATCGCGGCCCGCGAAGGCGACTTCCCCGCCGATGGCAGCGGTCGGGTCCTTGCTGATCCGCCGCGCCACCGCCGCGAAATCCGCCCCTCCCTGGATTTCCTTGATCGCGTCCAGAGCTTCCTTTTCCGTCCTGACCAAGATCAACCGGAACCGCACTTGGTCTTCCCCCGGTTTATCTTTCACGATCTTGTCATACGCCGCCAGCAGCTTGTCCTCGGTAATGCGCGTGGACAGTTCACGCAGCAGGAACGCATTGGACAGGACCTGATCGGCCGCCGTCTGCATCTGCCGCTTGACCAGAGGATCGTCATCCACGCCCGTTTGGTGACCGCGAATCACCATCGCCTGCCGCTCGATCAGGTCCCGGCGCGCTTGTTCGAACAGGACGTCGAACGGGCGTTGGCTGATGGCCAACGGAAGGTCGCGAATCGTGTCTCCCACCTGCCCGAGCGTGATCGGCCGTCCATCGACCTCGGCCACCACGGTCTGCGGCGCCTTCGCCATCATGCCCGCCACATCGTAGGTCGGCGTCTGCGTATCGAACGCCGGCTTCGTCAAATCGAGATTCGCCGCCGGAGAAACCGACGTCTGCTGCGCTTGTGCAGCCGGCAACGCCATCAGCGGCAGACAGAACATCACGGACAGGCGCAGTAAGGGAGCGGACAGGATTTTCACGCCAAGGAGCCTCATGGTTAAACTTCCAAATCTACGCGACGCTATAACCTATCACGAGGAATAACGGACCATGAAATTCGGCATCCGCTACTGCAACACCGGCCGCTACACCGACCCCACCCGAGCGGTGGAGCTGGTCCAGGCCGCCGAGGCCACGGGATTCGAATCGGCATGGACCGTCGAACACACCGTCATCCCCGCCGGCTATCAATCGGCGTACCCCTATACAACCGACGGTCGTTTACCCGGCGGCGAGGGCGACTTCGTCTTGCCCGACCCGCAGATCTGGATGGCATGGGTCGCGGCGCATACGAAGACGATCAAACTCGCGACCGGCATCCTGATCCTGCCACAACACAATCCCGTGATCTGTGCCAAACAAGTCGCGACTCTGGACTCAATGTCCGGTGGCCGCGTCCTGCTCGGCGTCGGAGTCGGCTGGCTGAAGGAAGAGTTCGAGGCGCTGGGCGTCCCCTTCGCCGAACGCGGCGCCAGGACCGAGGAATATATCCACGCTTTGCGCGCCCTGTGGACTAAGGTGGCCCCCAAACCCTGGACAGGAATCGGGGTGAGTTAAGAGAGACTCCCGCCAGTTCCAACTCCCCCTACCCGATCAAGGGGGTAACGGAATTATAGCGCCTTTTCTAATTCAATTGAAATCCCTTCTTTCTGTTGATGATGGGCCTGTGGGGATGTGGTCAACGCGCTTGCGTTGTCCACATATCCACAGGTCTCTCGCGCCTCGAAAACTTCTCGCGGCGTCCGGTAACC
>CAITUP010000045.1 GCA_903895595.1 uncultured Acetobacteraceae bacterium
CGACCATCTCCTGCGATTTTATGCACCCTTGAAAAGGCAGGGTTTTTCGGACGGTGCACCCTTGGCGCGAGATGGTCGGGTCAGGCCCGACCATGACGGAAAGTGTCGGAAATCCGCCATATGCGATCCCCCTGTGGGAAAGTCCGCATCCGGTGGCAGGAAACCCCACGCCCCGGTATGGTCCGCCACATGACCGAAACCCCCCTGCACGAACTGACCATCCTCATGCCCTGCCTGAATGAGGCGGAGACGCTGGCCGTCTGCATCGGCAAGGCGCAGGCCTACCTGACCCGCGCCGGAATCGCGGGGGAGGTCGTAATCGCCGACAACGGCAGCACCGACGGATCGCAGGCGATTGCCGAGGGGTTGGGCGCCCGCGTCGTTCCCATTTCCGAACGCGGTTATGGCAGTGCCTTGCTCGGCGGGGTTCAGTCCGCGCGCGGACGCTTCGTGATCATGGGCGATTCCGACGATAGCTACGATTTTAGCCGGCTGGAATTATTCGTCGCGCAGCTGCGGCAGGGTTATGCGCTGGTGATGGGGAACCGCTTCAAGGGCGGCATCATGCCGGGTGCGATGCCGCCGCTGCACCGCTATCTGGGCAATCCGGTGCTGACCGCGATCGGACGGCTGTTCTTCCATAGCCCGTGCGGCGATTTCCATTGCGGGCTGCGGGGTTTCGACCGCGACGCGATTTTGGGGCTGGATTTGCAGGCACCCGGCATGGAATTCGCCAGCGAAATGGTGGTGAAGGCGACCATTCAGGGGCTGCCGATTACCGAGGTGCCGACGATCCTGTCGCCGGACGGTCGCACCCGCCCGCCGCATTTACGGAGCTGGCGCGACGGGTGGCGGCATTTGCGGTTTCTGCTGCTGTTCAGCCCACGCTGGCTGTTTCTTTATCCCGGCATCGTGCTGTTCGTGGCCGGTGCGTGCGGGATGGCGTGGCTTTTGCCCGGACCCCGTCCGGTGTTCGGGGTAACGTTCGATATCAACACGCTGTTCTATGCCTCGCTCGCGGTGGTGGTCGGATTTCATTCCATGTTGTTTTGGGTGTTCGCCAAACTGTATGGCATGCGAGAGGGCATGGTACCGCCGGACCCCGCGTTCTTGAGGGGCGTGCGCCGCTTGTCCCTGGAACGCGGCTTGATCGCGGGGACCGCATTGCTGCTGCTGGGTCTGCTTCTCGGCGCGAGTGCCGTTTCGACCTGGGGCAGTGCCGCGTTCGGCGATCTGTCGCCAAGCCGTGCGATGCGGCTGGTGATCCCATCCGGCACCGCCATTTTGCTGGCGTTTCAAATCGCCTACGGCGCCTTTTTCCTGAGCGTGCTGGAAATACGATCGGGAAAGCGCGAAATTCAGCCTGGGGCGAACTGAACAGCAGTGGCCAGTCGCGGAGCCGAACCATCCGCCGGTGCCGCGCCGGGCAAGCGAATTTCGAATACCGTCCCGTCGCCCCGGTTCGCGGCGCTAAGCGAGCCGCCCATGTCCTTCACGATGCCGATGCAGATGCTCAGGCCAAGGCCCATGCCGGAGCCGAACGGGCTCGGAGTCAAGAACGGCTCGAAAATCCGGGGCAGAACGGCCGGGTCTATTCCCCCGGCGTGATCGGTCACGCGCAGTACAACGGTATCGCCATGTTGGCGCAAATGGAGATCGATGTGTCGGCGATGTGGCGGCAGCGGCGGCTCCTGTGCGTCCATGGTGTCGGCGGCGTGGCTGAGGATGTCCGCCAGGACCTGCTCCAGAAGGACCAAATGACCGACGACCCGAGCGCCGTTTGGGGCGATATCGCGCAAGACCACGATGGACGCGCGGGCGAGGCGATTGTCCAGGATCGCCAGGGCGCCATCGATCGCGTCGGCGATATCGAAAACGACCGGAACGTCCATCGGCCGCCGGCCGAACAGCTGCAACTGGTCGATGATCGATGCCGCCCGGCCGGCCTGCCCGACGATACGTTCAAGTTCGTCTTTAATGCCGGCGGCATTCGCGGGATGGGTTTCCATCGACAGGAGCGTGTGTTCGGCAATCGTGCTGATGCCCGTCAAAGGCAGGTTCAACTCCGCCGCCATGCCTGCCATGGCCTTTCCGACCATGGCGAGCTTACCGACCTGTGCCAACTGCATGTCCCGGGCGTGTTCCCGCGTTACGTCGCGGAGGTGGCCCACGAAGCTCAGTCCGCTGTCGCCGTCCGCGCGACGGAGTGCGATCAGCAGCCAAATCCAATGGCCGGTCTTGTGTTGAAAGCGGCAGGCGACCGTCTTGCTGCCTTCGCGCAGCAGGCGTGGGCGATGGGTGTTCCAGGTCGCGGCCGACGCGCGATCCAGGCGTTCGGCGAACCGGCCTGGCTGGCAGATCTCCGCGGTGGAAAAACCGGTCACCGACTGAAAACTGTCGGATACGAATGTCAGGGTGCCGCCCGCGTCGTCGGTCAGATCGAGGCGGAACACTGCCGAAAGCGTCGAGGTCAGCAGAAAATCCAAATCCTCGTTCGACTGACGCAATGCAAATTCCATGGCCCTGCGTCCCGACAGGTCGCGCGTCACGATTATGGCGACAGGATCGGACGGTTTGCCATCGGTCGGGGCGATTTTCCGCAAGTGGTTTTCGATCCAGAAGGTCCGGCCGTCCGGCAGCCAGAGCTGGGTTTCCCGCCGCGAACGATACCCGACAGGTTGTTGCAACACATTGAGAATTTCCATATTCGGCCGATCGGCCGGGGCGATGAATTCGCCGATCGAATGGCCGATCGCGGCCTCGGGTGGGATGCCGAATACGGACAGGACGGCCGGATTGACGTAGACGATCTGGCCGTTGCGATCGACCAGGGTGACCACGTCGGGGAGGCCCTCGGCCATATTGCGGAATTGGGTCTCGCTTTCCCGCAAGGCGGCGATGTGCGCCTTTTCGGCGCGCCGCGTCATCCCGCTCCAGACCAGCACACCCAGGCAGGTGCCAGCCACGCCGATCGCCCCTACCAGAAGCCATTTGGTCCTGTCGATGCGGTTCAGCTCGTCGGATAAGGCCTCCAGGCGACGTTTCAGATCGACTTCGACCATTACGGCAAGCGTGTCCGGCGCGACCGTGTTCCAGGCCAAGATACGGTCGCGCTGCCCGTCGCGGTCGACGATGCGTTGCACCCCGTTCGGCACCGATAGCAGTATTTTCAGCGTCGCGGTTTCGTCGGCGCTGGGATCGCTGTCGCCCCGGGCGTCGCTGCGTACCACGATGCCGCCGTCGGGGCGCAACAGCGTCAGAGTCGTATCCCGCGGCAATCCGATATCGGCGCCAAGCCCGGTCAGCAGCTTGGGATCGACCCCGACAAGCGACAGGTTCTGAAGCGTTCCGTCCATCCGGTAATTGCCGTGCGCGAACTGGATGGTCGGCCGGCCGGATATCCGCCCGATGACCGGGCTGCTGACGAAATCGCGGGCCCCGTCGCGGGCGATTGCCAGAAAATGCGGCCGGTCGGCGATGGAAACCTGGGTGGGGCCGAGATTGATATTGCTCCATGCGATCGATCCATCGGGATCGATGCTGGCCACCTGCAAGACGCCGCCACCCATCTGCCCGCGCCACCGGTTGAGTTCGGTCCGGGCGGTCAGTTCCAGCTCGGCATTGCCGAACCTTTGGGCGTCGTCGGCCAGCCGCACGAGACCTTGCAGCGCCCGCACCTGGGCCAAAACATGGTCTGTGGATTGCGACAGGCTGTGGGCGAATTGCCGAGCGTCGGTCTCGGCGGCCGCGGCCGTGTGGGCAATCGCTTCGGCGTATTGGGTATCGCTCCGCCCGCAAACCGCGAGACACAGCACAACCACCGCCACTGCCATCGCGGCGACAGTCGCTTCGGTCTTGGAACGGAATGGGCGGGCCGGGGTTATGACGCCTCTCCGACAATGGCGAGCGGGTGGTGTAACCGCCAGCATTTAGGCGTTCGGACACCGGCACTGCAACCACCGACGAGCCGAGCGGGAGGCAGTAATTGTCGGATTATGTAGGGAAGGCCCGACGGCCGTACCTCAGTACGGCCGCCAGCCGAAGTTACGCTGCTCGGCGGGTTGCCAAAGCGGCGGGAAGTTGGGCGATGGCCTGATCGATCAGGGCAGCGCTGGTGTCGGCAGACAGGCCCTCGGCGATAACGGCCCGAGCGGCGCTGCTGGCGATGTCGACGGCGGTCAGGCGGACGTCATCCACAGCGGCTTTTTCCGCCGCGGCGATGCGGTCGATGGCCATCTGCTCGCGGCGCTTGGCGGCGGCTTCGGCCTCGGCTGCTGCCGCCGCGGTCAGGCGGGCGGCTTCGGCCTGCGCACCGGCGATCAGGGCCTTGGCATCGGCCAGGGCTTCATCGCGGGTTTTCTCGGCGGAACGAAGCATCGCTTCCGCTTCCGTACGGAGGCGGGATGCTTCTTCCAGTTCGGACCGGACCTTGTCGGCGCGGGCGTCGAGCATCCCGGTCAGGGCGCCCCAGATCTTCCCGCCGAAGATGGCGAAGAAGATGAAGAAGGCGATCATGACCCAGTTTTTCGGGTCCGCGAAGAAGCTTTCGTGTTCGTGCATGGCTCGATGCCCTTTTCAGCCGACGCCGCGTGCGGTCAGGGCCGCGCCGATGGCGCCGTCCAGCCGCTGTTGGTCCGGTGCCCGTCCGGTAAGGCGGGTGACCACGGTGGCCGCGGTTTCGGTCGCCACTTGCCGCAGCGCGCCCATGGCCTGGGCGCGTGCCCCGGCGATCTGCGTTTCCGCATCGGCGAGTTGCTTTTCCAGCCGCGCGTTCAGCGTGGCTGCTTGTGTGGCGGCTGCGTCCTTGGCGGATTCCAGCGCGGCGTTGATCGCTGCCTGCGCCTCGGCACGTGCCTTGGCGACGGCGGCGATGGCTTCGGCCGACCCGGCATCCGCTTTGACCTTGGAGGCCTGAGCGGCTTCCAGATCGCGGGCGATGTGTGCCGCACGTTCCTCCAGCACCGCGCCGACCTTGGGCAGAGCGAAGCGGGAGGCGAGGATGTAAAGCACGATAAAGATAATCGCGCCCCACACCACCTGGCTGATGGTCAGCGGGTTCTTGAAGTCCATCTGGGGCATGCCCTCCGCCATCGCGGCGGCGGGCAGCATCAGAAGGCCTGTGGTGAACGGGATGACCCGGCGAAGCGGCTGCATGTCGTGTTTCGGGCGCGCGGGGAAGCGCGCCCGCCCCAATCTGCCGAAAACGTTCAGACGAACAGAATGATGAACGCGATAACCAGCGCGTACAGCGCGACGGCTTCCGTCAGCGCGAACCCGAGAATGGCGAGACCGAAAACGCGGTCGCGCGAAGCGGGGTTCCGGGCCACGCCGGTGATCAGCGCGGAGAAGATGTTGCCGATACCCATGCCGACGCCGAAGAGGGCGATAACGGCGATACCTGCGCCAATGGCCTTAGCGGAAGCGAGATCCATGACTCTGAGTCCTTTCGTTTAGTTCCGTTTGCGCCACGCCGCCGGGGCGGCGAGGCTGGATCGGGGGGTGGATGGAGGGGTTAGTGGAGGTGCACCGCGTCGTGCAGGTAGATGCACGTCAGGATGGCGAACACGTAGGCTTGCAACGTCGCGACCAGCAGCTCGAAGCCGATAAGCGCGACGTTCACAACGAGCGAGAGGCCCGCCGGGAACAGATACAGGGCGCCCGCGCCACCCAGCATCACGACGAACGACCCGAACACCTCCAGCATGACGTGGCCGGCCATCATATTGGCAAACAGACGCACGGACAGCGAGATGATGCGGGACAGATAGGAAATCACTTCGATCAGCACCATCAGCGGCGCCAGCACCGCCGGGATGCCCTGCGGGACGAAGTAGGAAAAGAAGTGCAGCCCGTGCCGTTCCAGCGCCACGGCGGTCACCAGGATGAACACGAAGCTCGACAGCGCCAGGGTGACGGCGATGTGGCTGGTGAAGGTGAAGAAATACGGGAAAACGCCGATGAAATTGCCGAACAGGATGAAAAAGAACAGGCAGAACACGATCGGGAAGAATTTCTTGCCCTCATGCCCGATCTGTTCGGTACACATCGACATCACGGTTTCGTAGCACATTTCGGCGGCGGCCTGCAGCCGGCCGGGCACCATGGCGCGCGGGCGCATGCCGATCCACAACAGGGCCAGCACCAGGACGGAGGCGGCCACCATCATCAGGTTCGCCTGCGTGAAATTCACCGAGTGGCCAATGGCCCCCAGCGCCGGTTCCAGCGCGAACTGGCTCAGCGCGTCGATGCTGCTATGTCCTTCGGCCGCCACCTGCGTACCCCTATCCTTCGCGCAAAACCATGCGCCACACGTTCAATACCCCCGCGGCGATCCCCAACGGGAGGAACACCAACAACAGAATGGGCTTGGTACCGAAATACCGGTCCAGCCCGTAGCCGATGGCGATTGCCACGACCAGAGCCGAGACCATCTCGACACCCAACCGCAAACCGACTCCCCATGCCGAACCGCCGGCCCCACCAGGACCTTGTCCTTTGGGTTTCGGCGGGGCTTCGAGACCCTGCTTGATCCGAGCGGCTTGCAACCGGCTGGTGAATGAGCCGTCCGGGCCGTTCGATTCCGTATTCATGCTCGCTCCTGGCAGTGATCTTGCCGGAAAGCCGGCGCTTGCTACAGGCGGGGTGGGGGTGTGTCAAGAACGTGCGATCTCGGCGCCGTAGGCGGAACGATGAAACCTGTGGTACACGCGTTCCCCAGGGAATAACAGGAGTTTGGGATGCGGATCGCGGTCATTGGCACGGGCGGCGTCGGCGGCGCGTTCGGGGCGGCGCTGGCGAAGGCGGGCGGCGATGTGACATTTTTGGCGCGCGGGGCGCATTTGGCCGCCATGAAAGCCAGCGGCCTGCGAGTCGAGGGCGATCGCGGCAACACCCTGATCCACCCCGTGCAGGCGACCGACGATCCGGCCTCCATCGGTGTGGTGGATGTCGTGTTCTTCTGCGTGAAGCTGTGGGATGTGGAAACGGCCGGCGCCGCCATACGCCCCATGGTCGGGCCGAACACCGCTGTTATTCCCCTGCAAAACGGCATCGACGCCGCCGCTCGGCTCACCCCGATCCTTGGGGCGAAGGCGATCGTGGGCGGCACGGTGGGCATCAGTGCGACCATCGGCGCGCCAGGTCTGATCAAGCAGGTCGGCACCATGATGACGATGTCGTTCGGCGAATTGGACGGCAGCACCAGCCCGCGCGCGGAACGTTTGTATGCGTTGGCGCAAAAAGCCGGGTTCGATGTGACGCTGAGCAACACGATCGAAACCGCGATCTGGATCAAATTCATTATGCTGACCGGGGTTTCCGGGGTGACGGCACTGACGCGGTTGCCGGTTGGCAAGCTGCGCGACGATCCCGATGTGTTCGGCCTGTTCGAACAGGTCATGTACGAAACCGAAGCTTTGGGCCGTGCGCGCGGAGTCGCGGGGCTGGACGGTGCGGCAGACAAGCATTTGGCGTGGTTGCGGACCTCGCCGCCGACGGTGATGGCGTCGATGGCGCACGATCTGATCCGTGGCAACCGGATCGAACTGCCGTGGCTGGCGGGCCGGGTGGTGTCGCTGGGCAAGGAATTGGGCGTGCCGACTCCGGCGAATGCGTTCATCCATGCGGCGTTAAAGCCGTTCGTAAACGGGACGCCGGTTTGATTCCGGGATTCGCGGTCAAGCCCGACCACGACGAGTGTGACCCGGCGCTTGCCTTATGCTGACCCTGCGTGCCGGCGACTCGGTCCTGACGGTCGCGCCCGAGCAGGGCGGGGCGGTAATGGGGTGGTCTCGGGGCGGCGCGGCGTTGTTGCAGCCGGTGCGGGGGCTTGGGTGCTTCCCGCTGGTGCCCTATGCCAACCGGATCGCGTTCGGGCGGTTCGGCTGGGAGGCCAATGCATACCGGCTGCCGCTGAATTTCGGAGATCATTCGCACAGCATTCATGGTGTTGGCTGGCAGGCGCCTTGGGCGGTTGCCGGGATGGACGGTGATTCGGTCCGACTGACGCTGGCACACGATGGCTCCGGCGGCTGGCCGTTCGCGTTCGAGGCGGTGCAGATTTTCGCACTCCAGGCCGATGCGCTGACGGTAACGCTGCGGCTGAGCAACCGCCACACCGGACCGGTGCCCGCCGGGTTGGGCCTGCATCCGTTTTTCCCCCGGCCGCCCGGCGCATCCCTGCGGTTTGCCGCCGACACCGTTTGGCTGAACGACGCGACGGCCCTGCCAGTGCGATCCGAACCGGTTCCCCCGAAATGGGATCACAAGGACGGATTGGCGGTGGGGGCCGATGCGCTCGACAACTGCTTTTCCGGCTGGGACGGGACGGCGTTCCTGGATCTGGGGACAGTCGGCATGCGGATAGAAGCCAGTCCCGTGTTCAGGCACCTCCAGGTCTACACACCGCCGGGGCAGGATTTTTTCTGCGTGGAGCCCGTGACGCACCGGCCGGACGCGATCAACCACGGTGCCGGCATGGCGGTTCTGGCGCCGGGCGAAGCGCTGGAGGGCACCGCGATGTTCCGGATAACCGTCGGTTAACCCTTTCATTCGCCGGCTCAGCCTCCCATACTCATCCCAATACAAAACCTCAGGGGGCTATCGGAACCGCATGATCTGGTCGTGGGTCGATTCCATTATCGGGCTTGTCGCGCAGCATCCCAATTGGGCGATGGCGGCGGCGTTCGCCGGCGCGATTATCGAGGCTGTGGCGGTTCTCGGTATCCTCTTTCCGTGGACCTACATGCTCATGGCTGTGACGGGCGCGGCCGCCGCGGCCGGACAGTCCATGCTACCCTATCTGCTGTTGGCCATTGCCGGCGCGGTGCTTGGCGATTTTCTGTCGTTCTGGTTCGGCGCGCGCTACGCGGACACGCTCCGCCGCATCTGGCCGTTCTCCCGCATGCCCGGGACGATGGCCCGCGCGGATTGGTTTTTCGAACGCTACGGGGTGGCGAGCGTGGCGTTGTGCCGCTTCCTGCCGGTGTTGCGATCGACGGTTCCCTTGGTCGCGGGGATGGCCGGGATGCAACGGCAACGGTTCCTGCTGGCCAATGTCGCCTCGGCTTTCGTCTGGGCGCCGGCGCATGTGTATCCCGCGCAGTTCGCCGGCATGACGCTGGGCGCGCTGCGGGACGGCGATTGGATCGCGGTGTCCTTCTGGGGCGCGATGCTGCTGTTCTGCTTCGCCGGGTTCTGGCTGCTCCACCGCCTCGTGGTCGCGCGGGCACGATGAGGCACGCATCGGTCGCGGTCGTCGGCGCGGGCGACTACATCGGCGGCGCCATCGCGCGGCGGTTTGCCCGCGAGGGCTACATCGTTCATTGCGGCCGGCGAAATGGCGACAAGCTTGCGCCCTTGATCGCTGAAATCGAAACGGCTGGCGGTGTCTGCACCGGTCGCTCCCTGGATGCGCGGCAGGAAGACGACGTCGCCGCCTTCATGCGGGAAGCCGACTCCGTGGCACCGCTCGAGGTCGCGATCTTCAACGTCGGCGCCAACGTGAATTTTCCCGCGTTGGAGACCACGGAACGGGTATTCAGGAAAGTCTGGGAACTCGCATGTTACGCCGGGTTCCTGACCGGGCGGGAGGCCGCGCGGACGATGCTGCCGCATGGAAGCGGGTCGATCTTTTTCACCGGCGCGACCGCCAGCATGCGGGGCGGTAAGGGATACGCGGCGTTCGCATCCGCGAAATTCGGGCTACGCGCGGTGGCACAAAGCTTCGCGCGGGAACTCGGGCCGCAAAACATCCACGTCGCGCATCTGGTGATCGACGGGGGCGTGGACACCGCCTGGGTCCGCGAACGCATCCGTAAAAGCGGGCGGGAGGACCGGCTGGAACCCGACCGCCTGATGCGGCCGGAAACCATCGCGGACGCTTATTGGGCGCTGCACCGACAGCCGCGCGACGGCTGGACCCACGAGATGGATTTGCGCCCGTACGGGGAGAGTTGGTGATGCCGCTTGTGGAATTCCACTTCGATTTCGGCAGTCCCAACGCCTATTTGTCGCACCGTGTGATTCCTTCGATCGAGGCCCGCACCGGCGCCCGCTTCGTTTACGTGCCTGTGCTGCTCGGCGGCGTGTTCAAGGCGACCGGCAATCGGTCTCCGATGGAGGCCTTCGCCGGTATAAAAAACAAACCGGAATACGCGGCGCTGGAAACGCAACGCTTCGTCGCGCGCCATGGGCTGACGCACTACACGCGCAACCCGTTTTTCCCCGTGAACACGCTGCGCATTATGCGTGGCGCGGTGGCGGCGGAGATGGAAGGGCTGCTGCCGGCCTATGTGGAGGCCGTGTACCACCACATGTGGGAAGAGCCGAAGAAGATGGACGAACCGGAGGTCATAAAGGCCGCGCTGGATACCGCCAGCCTTGATGGCGCGCACTGGCTTGCACGGGCGGACGATCCGGCCGTGAAGGCGCGGCTGGTGGCGAATACCGACGATTCGGTCGCCCGCGGCTGCTTCGGATCGCCCACGTTTTTCGTGGATGGAGACATCTACTTCGGCAAAGACCGACTACGGGAGGTCGAGGAGGCGATCGTGGAACGCCGCGCATGACGCACGAAGGCTTCGACACGGTCTATCTGATCCTCAGCGGCACCACGACCGCCGCGCGCTGCCCGGAAATTCTGCGGGGGCTGGTGGGGCTGGGGTTTGCCTCGGTCCTGGCCATCCCGACCGAACACGCGGCGCGCACGGTGTCCGGCCGGGAACTGGCGGATGTGCCGGGGGCGCAACTCGTGGAATCGTATTTCGATCTGGCGATAAGGCCGAGGCCGCCGCGCGGGGTGGTACTGTTCGCGCCGTGCAGCTTCAACTCGTTGAACAAGCTGGCGGCGGGCGTGGCGGATACCCTGGCGTTGTCGGTGGTAGCAGAGGCCATCGGGCGGCGGACGCCGGTGATCGTGGCGCCTTCTTTGAACCAGCCGTTGCTGGATCATCCGGTGGCGCGGGCGTCGTTGCGGACTCTGCCCAGCTGGGGGGTGACGCTGGTGGGGCCTGTGGATACGGGGGATGGGCCTCGGCTGGCGCCGACGGAGCAGTTGCTGGATGCGGTGCGGCCGCTCGTCGCTGGCCGCTGATTGCCGACCGCTCGGGAAAGTCACCCCAATCCGAATTTCAGCACCGACAACCCCGCGATCAGCCAGACGGCCCCCGGAACCTCCCGCCCTCGTCCCGCCGCCAGCTTGATCGCGGCATGGGCGATGAACCCCAGCCCGATGCCGGTAGCGATGGAGAACGTGAACGGCATCGCCAGCGTCAGCACGACCGCCGGGATCGCATCGGTCGCATCGTCCCAGTTCAGGTCGCGCAGCGCCGCGGCCATCAGGCAGGCGACGAACAGCAGCGCCGGCGCGGTTGCGAAGGCGGGGATGGCAGTGGCGAGGGGGGCGAAGAACAGGGTGAGCAGGAACAGCACGGCGACGGTCACAGCAGTCAGTCCGGTGCGGCCGCCGGCCTGGATGCCGGCCGCGCTCTCGATGTAGCTCGTGGTGGTGCTGGTGCCGAGCAGGGCGCCGAGGATGGCGCCGCCGGAGTCGGCGAGCAGGGCTTCTCGCAGGCGCGGTACGGTGCCGTCGGGGCGGACCAGACCGGCGCGTTGGGTGGTGGCGATCAGCGTGCCCGCGTTATCCAGGACGTCCACCAGGAAGAACGTCAGCACCACGACCGGCACGCCGAGGCGCAGCGCGCCGGGAATGTCCAGTTGCAGGAAGGTGGGCGCCAAGGACGGCGGCATGGCGACGATGCCGTGGAAGCTGGTCAGCCCGAGCGGTATGCCGATGGCGGATATGGACAAAATGCCGATCAGGATGGCGCCAGGCACGCGGCGGGCGGACAGGCCTGCGATGACCAGAAACCCCAGGCAGGACAGCAGAGTGGTTGGCGTGCCGAGGTGGCCGAGTGTCACCAAAGTCGCGGGATCGGCCACGACGACGCCCATTTCCTTCAGGCCGATCAGGCCGAGAAACAGGCCGATGCCGGCGCCGATCCCCAGTTTCAACGACGTGGGAATGGCGACGATCAGCCACTCCCGCACGCGCAGCAGGCTGACGATCAGGAACAGGATGCCGGACAGGAACACCGCGCCCAAGGCGGTCTGCCAGGGGATGCCCATGCCTTTGACGACGACGAAGGTGAAATAGGCGTTCAGCCCCATGCCGGGGGCGAGCGCCAGCGGTAGGTTGGCGAACAGCCCCATCGCCGCCGACCCGATCGCGGCGGCGAGGCAGGTGGCGACAAACGCCGCGCCGGGATCGATGCCCGACACGGCCAGGATCGAGGGATTGACCACGACGATATACGCCATGGTCAACCATGTGGTGGCGCCGGCCAGGAGTTCCGTGCGGATGGAAACGCCCGGGCCGAACATTGCCTCAGCCCCCCAACGCGCCTTGGGTGTTCACATACAGCGAATACAGCCCGTGGCTCGCCGCCATGAACAGCCGGTTGCGGAACCGTCCGCCGAAGCACAGGTTCGCGCAGCGCTCCGGCAGTGCGATGTGGCCGATCGGTTGCGCATGCGTGTTGAACACCCGCACTCCGTCCAGCGCCGGATCGCCCATACCCCAGCCGCACCACAGATTGCCGTCGATATCCACCCGGAACCCATCCGGAGTCCCCGGTCCGGCATCGATGAACACGCGTTGCTTGGTTATCTTCTTCCCATCGTCGCTCACGTCGAACGCCACGATCTTGCGGGTCGGCATCGCGCGCGACGCGACGACATACAGAATCTTTTCGTCCGGGGAGAACGCCAGCCCGTTCGGACCCTCGATGTCGTCGGACATCATCGTGGCGTGGCCGGTCTGCCCGTCGATCCGGTAAACGGCCATTTTCAGTTCGGCGTCGGCTTTCTCGCCTTCATAATAGCCGCTGATGCCGAACGCGGGGTCGGTGAACCAGATCGATCCGTCGGATTTCACCACCACATCGTTGGGGGAGTTCAGGCGTTTGCCCTGGTAGCTGTCCATCAGCACGGTGATGGAGCCGTCGTATTCCGTGCGGGTGACACGACGGCCGCGATGCTCGCACGTGACCAACCGGCCCTGGCGATCGCGGGTGTTGCCATTGGCGTTCCAGGACGTTTTACGGAAGACGGAGACGACGCCGGTTTCCTCCTCCCATTTCAAAATGCGGTCGTTGGGGATGTCGCTCCATAAAACGTAGCGCCCGTCGCCGACATAGACCGGGCCCTCGGACCAGCGGGCACCGGTATAAAGGCGTTCGACGGATGCCAGTGGCAGCCGGTAGGCGTTGAAGCTGGGGTCGAGCACTTGCACGGCGGGGTCCGGGTAGCGCTGGCTGGGTTCCCATGCGGTCATTGGTTTCGTCCTTCTTGGTTCCAAATCGTCATGGTCGGGTGCATCCCGACTATGAAGGGGCGTCAGATCAAGCCGCGGATCGTTTCCAACTGGCCGGGATCGTCGGCCGGCACCACGCACAACACGTCGTCGACGCCCAAATCCTCGATCCGTTTCAGCCGGTCCTTCGCCTCCGCGGGGGAGCAATAGAGCGAAATTTTCGGCACATGGCTCGAAATCCCCACCACCGGATCGGGCCGGAAATCGGTGAACACATTGGCGAGGATGACGCGCTTGCCGCCGGCCTTGCGATACATCTCCACCCCCAGGCCAAGGTCTTCCATCGACCCGTGGATGCCCGACGCGATCCAACCCTGGCAATGCTGCGCCGCGAGGTTGATCCAGCGCTGGCTGCGCCACGCCCCCAGCATCACCGGCGGCCCGCCTGCGGTGCCGGGCCAGAGGGAGATGGCGGGGCCATACACCGGTTCCTCGTTCCACACCTTCCGCATGACTTCCAGATAGGCGGGCAGGGTCTTGAAGCGGGCGTCGTAATCCGCCTGCACCGCGTCGAAGTCGTGCTTGGTCGATCCGCTGCCGACCCCGAACCGCAGACGCCCGCCGGCCAGCAGATGCAGGGTCTGCACGCGATGCGCATGCTCGACCGGATGGCGCAGCGGAATTTGCACCACGCAGGTGCCGAGTTCGATGCGCTTGGTCGCCGTGGCCAGCGCGCCCAACAGGATCAGCGGATCGAGTGTCGGCCAGCCGCGGGCGAACGCGTCGGTGACCCACAGACCCTCGAACCCCAGATTTTCGACGTTTTGCGCGATGCCGACGAGCTGCTCCAGCACCGGCTCGCCATTATCGGCGAGCTTGCGGGGGATGGCGACGATTCCGAGTTTCATGGAGGTGTCCTGTCCGTTGTTGGCCGCGATCCTACGGCCGGTTCAGCGGCCGGTAAACTTGGCGGCCCGCTTCTCCCGGAATGCCGTCACACCCTCGGTATGGTCGGACGTCATGCCGGCCTGCATCTGCAATTGGGATTCCCGGCTGAGCTGCTGCTGATACGTGTTTTCCAGGCTGTCCCACGTCATGCGCCGGATCATCCCCAGCGAGCGCGGCCCGTTCGCCAGCCGCTGCGCGATGTCCATGGCGACCGGCATCAGCTCGGCGTCGTCCACGCAGCGGTTGATCAGGCCCCATTCCAGCGCCGTTTCGGCCGGCAGCAGTTCGGCCATCAGCATCAGTTCCATGGCGCGCGCCATCCCGATCAGGCGCGGCAGAACCCAGGATGAACCGCCGTCCGGCACCAGCCCGATGCGGGCGAAGGCTTGCAGGAAGGACGCCGATTTCGCCGCGATCCGCATATCGCCGGACAGCGCGAGGCTCATGCCCACCCCGGCGGCGATGCCGTTGATGGCGGTCACGATGGGGATTTCGAAATGGCGCAGCCGGACGAAGAACGGATTGTACCACGTCTCCAGCGAGCTCTTCGTCTCCCCGCGCAGTTCCGCCGCTCGGTCGCGCGCTTTGGCATTGGGGTCGTTGAGATTGGCACCGGAGGAGAACGCGCGGCCGGCGCCGGTGATCACCAGACAGCGGGCCGGGCCGGCTTCGACCGCGTCCAGCGCTTCGGTCATGTCCGCGCGCAGATAAGTGCCGAAGGCGTTCAGTACGGACGGATCGTTCAGCGTCAGCAGCGCGACGTTGTCGCGGTATTCGAGGGTGATGCGGTCGTGTTTCATGGTTTCCGGTCCTGGACGTTCGAGATTGGCCACCTTGTTAAGGCGGCGAGCGGTGACGCACAATCGGTGGAACCCTGGCAAAAGGGTGCGTCTTTGGACAACAATGCCTTCCCGATCTCGACCATGGCTGCTTCGCGACCGCGGGAGCCATCGGATCATGGGCCGACGCTCTGTCAATCCTTCGGTCAAGCCGAACCTCGGCAGCTCCAGGGGAAACCTAGCTTATCCGCAACGGGTCCGCCACGTTCGATCTGGGCGACGCCTTGGAATGCGCGGCCAAAATGGTGAAACTGTTCGTCAGCGGTACCGGCGGCTCCGACAGGAATGAGGCGCGGACGATGGTCCGCCGCCTGTTGCCGGACGCGGACCAGACGGCCGGCAACGCCTACGGCGTACGCAGACCATAGATGCGGTACGTCGCACCGACATTCGGGTTGATTTTCGTCGCTGCACCGATGTCGCGATCGGCCGCGGCTTTGTCGTTTTGCATCCGATACGCCAAACCACGCCCGTACTGCGCAATATAATACCCGGGCGTTAGTTCCAAAGCCCGGCTGTAATCCTGGATCGCATCCTTCGGCCGGCCAAGCTTCAGCATCACCACTCCGCGACGGTGTAGGGTCACGTCGTCATCGGGACGCAACTTCAACGACTGATTGCAGTCGGATAGCGCCGGTTGCAATTGCCCGACTATGGCCCGCGCGAGACAACGCATGCTCAACGCGGTTGGCTCGTTCGGCTCGATGCGGATCGCCTGATCGTGATCGCGCAAGGCGCGCTCGTATTGCCCCAGCGCCATGTAGTTCTGGGCGCGTTCGCTATAGGCCAGGACGTATAGCGGCAGCAGCCGGATCGCCTGATCCTGATCCTGAATGGCGCGCTCGGGCTGATGCATAAAACGGTACGCCAGACCACGTAGCGCAAAGTCCCTGGCAGAGTTCGGGTCGATCCGGATGGCCTGATCGTAATCCCTGATGGCCGCCGCGAAATCACCCTTGGCGGTATAGGCATTGGCACGCGCGGTAAAGGCAGCGCCTGCGTTCGGATCGATGCGCGTGGCCAGATCGAAATCCTTGATCGCCCTATCGACCGTGCCCGCCTTGATCCCCACGTCGATGCCGATGTCTCGAGCCTGGTCGAACCGGCGTTGTCCCCGCTTGGTCAGCCCAGCCACAAGGTTCTGGCTCGTCGCCGGCTGGTTCGGCTCAAGCACGCCAAGGCAGTCGGCTATCGTCAGACCTGGAATAGCGATTTCCTGGCACTGTTTGACCTGGCTTCCGGTTGTTTGGGCGATCGCAGCCCCGCCGTCCGCCAGCACCGCGACGGCGATCCAGGCCAAGCGCAGGCGCTGTCTCCGGGTCATGCTATCGATCCAGGCGTTCGGCGGGTGAAGCCACGGGATCGTTGCCCACGCGTCCGATCGCACGGAATGCCGATCCGCCGGCCCGAGCCTTTGGGCAGGTGGCCGGCTTATACCGGCGCACCGCCGCGGCCACCGACGCCTGCAAATCCAGCGGCATGATTTCCTGCACGGCCGATCGTTCCCCGTTTTCGGTGCGATACAACTCATGGAAATACCGCACCGGCATGGTGTCAACCCCTGGCAGCATCGCCTTCACGATCAGCCGGTCGACCAACTGCACCTCATGACTGTAAACCGTGTGCGTTTCAGCCGTATTGCTGGAATTGCCGCTGGGCTCCCGATACGCCATGCCGATTCCTTGCACAGCGTAAGGCGCATCCGTCGCCGGGTCGAAGACCGAGTTAATGTGGTCGCTGGAATCGGTCCACAACGAATGCAAAACATCTTCATGTTCGATAACGTAGTGGCTCATCCTGTACCGTACGATATTTGACCAAGCCGCCGTTGGTGAAGCGCCGCGCCATGAAGATAGGCGTGAAACCGGCGGGCTGCCCGCGCCCGCACGCCGCTGCCCGATGGATGGCGTATCGCTCACCATCGTTCGTCGGCCCTTCCGCCTTCGAAGCCGAAGGCCGAACACCGATATCTCTGTACCGCCGAGCATCGGTTCGGATCCTATATCACTCCCTCGGCCTTCAATCCTTCGAGATCGCCATCCGATAGCCCCAGCCATTGGCCGTAAATCGCTTGGTTATGCTCGCCGACATGCGGGCTGAGCGTCGTCGGTACCTTGTCCGTCCCATGAAACCGTAACGGAGAATTCGGCAGTACCACCGGATATTCGTAATCGTAATGATCGACCCATTCCAGCGTGCCGCGGCCGTGCATGTGGGGATCGTTCATCACTTCCTCGATATCCCGCACCGGGGCGCAGGGCACTTTCGCCTTGCTGGTCGCTGCGAAAATCGTGGCGCGCGTGTTGACGTTCGTCCATCCGTTCACCACGGCCTCGGTTTCGGCATAGTTGGCGACCCGGGCGGTGTTGTTGATGAAGCGGGGGTCTTGGGCAAGGTCTTCCCGGCCCATGGCGCGCAGCAGGTTCTGCCACTGCCCTTCCGTAACCAGGATGATCGCCACGTAGCCGTCGGCCGCCTTGTACACATTATACGGCGCCCGATTATGGTTCGCGAACGCGTTGCCGGTGCGTGCCGGAATTTTCCGCCCGGCGCGATGATATTGATCCAGAACGGTGGCGAGGCAAGGGTAAACCGCCTCCACCATCGCGACCTCCACGAGCCGCCCGACGCCGGTGCGTTCGCGTTCCAACAGCCCCGTCATCAACGCGGAATAAAGATGCGCCCCGCCGAGGATATCCACATACGGCGCCCCCGTCCGCAGCGGCGGACCGTCGGCATAACCCGTCGTGCTCATCACGCCGGATGCCGCCTGCACGGTGAAATCCATCGCCAGATTGTCGCGATCCGGTCCCGACAACCCGAAACCGGACGCCGAGGCATAGACCATGCGCGGGTTCAGCTCGTGCAGCACCGAAAACCCGACGCCCAACCGGTCCATCACGCCGGGTGCGTAATTTTCGACCAAGGCATCGGCCTTGGCGACCAGCTGCTTGAGAATCGCCTTCCCCTTGTCGGCCTTCAAATTCAGCGTGATGCCGCGCTTGTTGGCGTTCAGCATCGCCACCGGCATCGACGTCTCTTTTCCGGGAGGTGCCATCAGCCGCAGGCTTTCCCCCCCGGGCGGCTCGATCTTGATGACGTCCGCGCCAGCCTTCGCCGCCATGAACGTGGCATAAGGCCCCTGGTAGAACATCGTCAGGTCGAGGATCGTATATCCTGACAGAGGTGCGTTGCTCATCGGTCAAATGACTCCGTCATTCCGCAAAATTTCCAGTTCGGCCGCCGACAAGCCAAGCCAGCCGCCGTAGATGTCGTCGTTGTGCTGCCCGACGCGCGGGCTGGCGGCCATCGGCGCCACGTCCAGCCCATGCAACCGCAGCGGCGTGGTCGGCATGACGACGCGGCCGAGGTCCGGGTGGTCGAACCATTCCAGCGCGCCGCGTTCGTGCATATGTTCGTCGCGCATGACCTCGGCTACGTCGCGCACGGGCGCCAGAGGGATGCGGTGTTTCTGCGCCTGCGCGATCGCCTCGGCCTTGGTCAGGCCGCTGGTCCAGGCCGTCACGATTTCGTTCACTTCGGCAAGGTTCGCCGACCGGTCGTGCATCGTGCGGAAGCGCGCTTCGTCCTTCAGATCGGCGCGGCCGGCGGCGTCGAGGATGTTGTGCCAGTGGCCCTCTGTGCCGGTGTGGATGGCGATGAAGCCGTCCTTGACCGGAAACACGCCGTACGGCGCGATGGACCCACCCGCGCCGTTGCCGCTGCGGGGCGGCACGCGGCCGGTACGGTTATACTGCTCCAGCGATCCCGCCAGCGTGTAATAGACCGCCTCCTGCATGGCGATTTCCACCAGCCGGCCTTCGCCGGAACGATCCCGTTCGTACAGCGCCGTCAGAATGCCGGCGTATAGATGCGTCCCGCCCATGAAATCGGCGACCGTGACGCCGGCGCGCACCGGAGGCCCGTCGGGGAAGCCGGTCACGCTCATGATTCCCGACGCCGCCTGCACCGTCAGGTCCATCGCAAGATTGTCGCGGCTCGGGCCGCTCAACCCGTATCCGGTGCCGGAGGCGTAGATCAGCCGCGGATTGATTTTCCGCAGGACTTCCCAGCCGACGCCGAGCCGGTCCATCGCACCGGGACCGAAGTTTTCCAGCACGACATCGGCGCGCTTCACCATCTCGAACAGCAGCGCCTTGCCGCGGTCGGTTTTCAAATTCAGCGTGATCGCGCGTTTGTTGGCGTTCAGCATTGCGAACGATATCGTCGACAGCTTGCCGGGCGGTGTCCGTTTCCGTAACGGCTCCCCGCCCGGCGGTTCGATCTTGATGACGTTCGCACCGCCTTTCGCCATTAAAACGGTCGCGTAAGAGCCCTGGAAAATCTGGCCGAAATCCAGAACGGTGACGTCGGAAAGGGGGAGAGTCATTGCATCAACGCCCCTTGAATTCCGGTTTCCGCCGTTCCCGCCACGCCTGATGGCTTTCCGCTCGGTCTTCGGTCATCTCCAGCACCGCGAAACGATACAGATCGGCTAGCACGGCCTCCGGCAGAGGCACATCCAGGCCGGATTTCAGCGACTCCTTCGTCACCTGCACCGCCAGCGGCGGCTGATCGCAAATGTGCAGGGCGCATTCCATCGCCTTTTCCATCAGCTTGTCCGGCGCCACCAGCCACTGCGCCAGACCGATGCGGTAGGCCTCCTCGGCCGGCAGCGGGAACCCGTACGCCATCCGCGCCGCCAGCCCCTTGCCGACCCACCGAGCCGCTCGGACGGAGCCGCCCTGGGCCGGCATGATGCCGAGGCGGCTTTGCGGCAGGCGCCACTCCGCGCGTTCGGACGCCACGATCAGATCGCAGCAATAGGTCACGATGCAGCCGATGCCGATCGCATAACCGTTCACCGCGGCGATGATCGGCTTGGAAAAATCCGTCACCAGATTGATCGCGCTGGTGCGCCGGCGCGACGGCAATTCGTCCAGGAAATCCGCCATCGACGCGTGCGCGTGCGTCATAGGGTTCTTCAGATCCGCCCCGGCACTGAACGCGTTGCCCGCGGGATCGCCGGTCAGGATCACGCAGCGGATGTCCTTATCGGCCTCCAGCTTCGGCAGGATATCGATAAAGCCCTCATTATACGCGTCGCACCAAGCGTTGCGCGCTTCCGGCCGGCTGAGCGTCAGGATGGCAACCTGACCGCGCTTCTCGCAGATCAATGGCATGTTCGTTCCCCCGTTCTTGCTGCCCCCAGGCTAACGGTTAAACTGGCGCAAGCAAGATACAGGAGGAAACCATGGCCGAGGCCGACGAACGCCAATACGTCGAATATGAATGCAAAGACCACATCGCGACCATCGCGATGAACCGGCCGGAGAAGCTGAACGCCGTCAGCGATGAAGTCGTGCGGCAGTTGATCGCGGCGATGCGCCGCTTCGATTCCGATCCGGACGCGTATGTCGCGATCCTCTGCGGCCGCGGCCGCGCGTTCTGCAGCGGCGCCGACGTGCTGCAACGGCAGTTGCGTTCGCGTGAGGAATTCGAACGCCTCGGCGGCCCGCAGGGTCACGGCGCCAATTCCGGCGATCTGTTGACTCAATCGGTGAATTACAAACCCGTCATCTGTGCCGTTCACGGCTACGTCTTGGGCCTGGGCACCGGCATGATGCTGGACTGCGATCTGATCGTCGCCGAGGAAGGTACGAAACTGCAAATCACCGAAACGTCCCGCGGCCTGGGCGCGGCGAAGCACTGGGCGCAGATGCATTTCCGCAACGCCGGTGCGTTCGGCGACGATGTGGTGCTGACAGGCCGCTATTTCACGGCCGAGGAAGCGCACGCCGCGAACGTGATCAACCGCTTGGCGCCGAAGGGTAAAGTCATGGAAGTGGCGTGGGCGTTGGCCCAGCAGGTGGCTGCCAATCCGCCACTGTCGACTCGGGCGACCGTTCGCACCCGTCGCTTCACGTTGGCGCAGTACACGCGCGAAGCCGCGTTCCAGATGGCACCGTTGAAGCTCTACCTCACGGAGGATTTCCATGAGGCAGCACTCGCCTTCAAGGAAAAGCGCAAGCCGCGCCCCTTCAAAGGCAAATAGCGGAACGGTCCCGGTTCATCCCTAACCGGGACCATCCTGCTCAGTCAGCGGCTGGATTTCCGGCCGCCCCGCTTCGGCTGCGCCGCCCGTCCCAGGCCCATCTTCTTGGCGAGCTTGGACCGCGTTTCGGCGTAGTTCGGCGCGACCATCGGATAGTTGGACGGCAGATTCCATTTCGCGCGGTACTGATCGACCGTCATGTTGTGTTCGGTCATCAGGTGACGCTTGAGCATGGTCATCGACTTGCCGTCTTCCAGGCAAACGACGTGATCCGCGAACACCGATTCGGTGATCGGCACCGCGGGGCGCCGCGCGCTCGGGGCCACCGGCTTCGGGGCCTCTTCGATGACCGTCGGCTCGTCGGCGGGCGCCGCGGCGGCAGGTTCGGTCCCGAGGGTCGAAAGCGTCCGGTGCACGTCGCGGATCAGAGCCGGTAGTGCGTCCACGGCAACGGGATTGCGTTGTACGTGAGCGCTTACAATTTGGGCGGTTAGCCCGAGGATGTCGTCAGCCATATTTTATTTCCCAACAGAGGTTCGGGTGCATCTAATGGATTCCCGCAGACTTGGCTACAACCTTGTTGCAGCCAAACTATATAATTGACGTTTGCGAAACCTAGGCCTTTGGCGGAACATGGCGTTACGCTCAATCGGGAGAGAAGCTTATGGAATTGGGACTGAACGGCAAAGTGGCTTTAGTCACCGGGGCAAGTCGAGGCATCGGTGCGGCCATTTGTGTCGCATTAGCACGCGAAGGTATGGATATTTGTCTGGTCGCCCGCGACGAAGCAAAAATGCGTGAGGTCGCGTCCGGGTTGTCGAATGCCGGCGTGCAGACCCATCTCCATACGGCCGATTTGTGTCAACCGGATGCCGCCGCCAAGGCCGTGGCGGCGGCGATCGCGACGTTCGGTCGGCTCGATTTGTTGGTGAATAATGCAGGCGCGACCAAGCGCGCGGATTTTTTCGACCTCGCCGAAGAAGACTGGATGGCCGGATTCGCATTGAAATTTCATGGATATGTGAGGATGACCCGAGCGGCGTGGCAGCATTTACGGGTTTCCGGGGGCGCGGTTGTTAACATAGTGGGTATCGGTGCGCGCGCCGGCGCCGCCGAATTCACGATCGGCGGTTCGGTTAATGCCGCGTTGCTGAACTATACCAAAGCAATGGCCGATATCGGTGTCGAACACGGTGTGCGCGTCAATGCCATCAACCCTGGGTTGATCGAAACCGATCGTTTCACCCGAAACGTTGAACGCACGATGCGCGACCGATCCATGACGCGGGAGGAGGCGATAAAATTTCTCCTGACATCGCACCGTACGAATCGAGGCGGTCGTCCGGACGAAATCGGGACGCTGACCGCGTTTCTGGCATCGGACCAATCGGATTTCATCCAAGGCTCGATCGTCGATATCGACGGTGGCGCGACCCGGTCGTTGTAAACGTAACAAGGAGGATAACCCATGGCCTACGCGGAAAGCGAAATCACCGCACGTTTGGCGGACTATGTCGTATCGGCACGGACGGCCGATTTGCCCGATAAGGTTCGTCACGAAGCTTTACGATCTTTCTTCAATATCGTCGGCTGCACCATCGGCGGCGCTCGGCATGAGATCGTGGACCTCGCGGACAAAACTCTGGCGCCATTCGCCGGGCCGCAGCAGGCGACCCTTTTCGCCCGAGGACGCAAGGCCGACATCATGCACGCCGCGCTGATCAACTGCTTTGCCTCCAGTATATACAGTTTCGACGACACCCATGCGCAGGCGGTGGTGCATCCGTCCGGGCCGGTGGCCGCGGCGGTGCTGGCGTTCGCGGAGATGCGGCCAGTATCGGGTTCGGACCTGTTGATCGCGTTCGCGTTGGGTGTCGAACTGGAATGTCGTTTGTGCAAAGCCGTTTCCGTCGCTCCGGCCGTGGGATCGATGGCGTGGTCCGGCACCGGCATTTCGGGCGGCCTCGGCGCGGTTGTGGCCGTGGGCAAACTGATGAACCTCGATGTCGAGCGGATGCGCTGGGCGATCGGTATCGCGCTGTCGCAGGCTGCGGGTTTTCGCGCGATGCACGGCACGATGCAGGCGTCGATGATGCCGGCGCAAGGCGCGCCCGTCGGGTTACGGGCCGCTGTGCTGGCGGAGCGGGGGTTTACGGCGTCGTCGGTCGCGCTGGAGGGGAAATACGGATTTCTGACCGTATTCTGCGAAAAGCCCGATCTGGACGCACTGGCCGGCGGGTTGGGATCGCGGTTCGAACTGTTGCGTAATACCTATAAACCGTATCCCTGCGGCATCGTGATTCACCCGATTATCGATGCTTGCTTGCAACTGCGACGGGAGAAGGGAATTACGGCCGATAGGATAGCGCGTGTCGATATTCAGGCATCCCCCGGCACGATGGCGCTGTGCAACAACCGCAACCCGAAGGACGAATTGCAGGCCCATGTCAGCCTGCACCACTGGGTTGCCGTCGCCTTCATCCGCGGTACCGCGCGGATACAGGATATGGATACGGAAACCGCGGTGAAAGATCCGGCGCTGATGGCGTTTCAATCGAAGGTGGAAGCGGTCCTGAATCCAGCCATCGCCGCCGACGGCACCGAACTGACGGTGACCCTGACCGACGGTTCGGTGCATGTCTGCAAAATCGAACACGGCATCGGCAGCGCCGCCAACCCCATGAGCGACGCCGATCTGGAACGGAAATTCGTGGACATGAGCGAACCCGTGATCGGTGCGGTTCGGACCCGCGAACTGGTGGCGAAAAGCTGGGGAATCGCGTCGTTGATCGACGCGGGGGAGCTGTCGCGGGCTTCGGCTTAACTCCCGTCCTTCCCCCACTCATTCTCCCAGAACAGGTCCTTCCAACTCTCCGGCTTGGTCTTCAAGGTCCCGATGGCGTGCATGAAGTCGGCGTGTTCCTTCGTGCCGCGCGGGGTCGAACTGTAGGTGATCTGATCGGGGTTGCGGATCATCGCCTCGATCCAGGCCGGTTCGCGCTTCTGCGGCTCGCGGGCGACGTAAATTTCCGTCGCCAGATGCGGGTCGCGCTGGATGATGCCGATCGCTTCCTCGAACGCCGCCACCGTCGCGGCATACAGCTTCGGGTTCGGGTCGTGGAACCGAGCGGAGGCGTACATGACCACGCCCGATGCTTTCGGAGTCAGATACGACTCCGACGTCATCACCAGATGCGCTTTGCCGGATTCCGCTTCCATCTGGCTGAACGGGATGATGCTGAAGTGGTTGCGGACATCGGAACTGCCCGTCAGAATCGCGGTCATGCCGTCCGGGTTGGACATGGACACGGTCAGCGGGTCGAGCCGAAACCGCTGATCCCAGCCCCATTCCTTGGTCGCCGCCATTTGCAGCACGATCGCCTGGTCGGTCACTTTGATCGCACTGATCGCGATCTTGTCGCCCTCGCGGAAATCCTTGAGCGACTGAATCCGCGGATCGGTCGAGTACATGAAGATGGTCTGGCTGCTCAGCGGCATGATGCCGCGCACCTTCTGCGTGCCGCGGGTTTTGTCCCACATCACGAAGGCAGGACCGAACCCGCCCATGCCGATGTCCGCGTCGCCGGCCAGGATCAGATCGCTGGTCGCCGGGCCGCTCGCCATGCGGGTCAGCGTGACCTTGATCTCCCCCAACCCGGCCGCTTTGGCGTGTTTTTCGAACAGGTGCAGGTCCGTGGCGACATAGCTGGGCAGATAGCCGAGGCCATAGGGCTGGGCGATGCGGATGGTATCGGCCTCGGCCCGCGCGGCGGCGGGCGCGCCGAGCAGCAGAAGGGCTGCGAGGAAGCCGGGGATTCTCATGATTTCGCCATGGCGCGGCGCTTCCACAGCTCCCACGGGCGATCCACCAGCCCGTCGTTGGCCTTGGTCGCGGCAGCGGCCTCCTTAGCGTTCAGGTATTCTGGTTTGCCCAGCTTCAACGCCTCTGCCTGCACCTTTGCGTTCACTTCCGTATAGACCGCTCGGAACACCACGTGCCGGATGGACTGCGCGGCGGCGACAGATCCATGGCCGCGCATCAACGCCACCGGATGATTGCCGAGCGTGACGGCCAGCGCCTTTCCCAGCGCGGCGTTGCGGATGAGCATATCCGATTCCAGCCCGGCGCTGGCCCGGATTTCGAAGACCGGCGCGCCGTCGCCGAGGAAGCTGGCGATATGGTTCATGGGACGCAGCTTCACGCCGGTATCCGCGAAGGGAAGAATGCCGGGGGAATGGCTGTGCACGATCGCTTTCACGTCCGGACGCGCTTTGTAGATTTCGCCGTGGATGAACCGCTCCAGATAAGAGCTGCGGCCATTGGCGTTCACCGGGTTGCTGTCGAGGTCGTACTCGATGATGTCGTCTGCCGTCACCAAAGCCGGCGCCATGCTGCGCGACAGCAGATAGCGGTTCGGGTCCTTGTTGTGCCGGACACTGATATGGCCGAACCCGTCGACGACGTTCTGGTCGTACAGGATGCGGTTGCCGGCGACCAAATCCTCGATCAACGCCGGATCGGCCGGTCCAGCCGACGCGGGCACATTTTGCGCTCGGGCGGGCAGGGCGGCCGCAGCGACGGCGCTGGCCAGCAGGAACCGGCGTCCGAGCGCGTGGGGTTGGCCGCAGAAGCAGGCGATCATGGTGGTGTTCCCTCGGTTATTGCGGGGGAGAATAGCGTTTTATGAGGCGCTGCAAAGTGGACATTCCCACCGGACGCTGTACTGGTGTCCCGGAAAGCCGAGGGGGATCGTCATCCATGTCGACCAAGGAAATCCGCCTGCTCTCCGTCAGTGCCATCCTGGGATACGGATTCCCGGAGGCGTCGCTGAAAGCGGGCATGGCGCGTAAGCCCGACATGATCGGGGTGGACGGCGGCAGCGTCGATCCCGGCCCGCATTATCTGGGGGCGGGAATCCCGTTCTGCTCGCCGATCGCGATCAAGCGCGATCTGCGTCTGATGCTGCACGCCGCCATCGAGGCGGGGATTCCCATGGTTATCGGCACCTGCGGCGGCGCGGGCGGCAATCCGCATCTCGACCTGGTCGCCGGCATGGCCCGCGATATCGCGCGGGAGGACGGCCTGTCGTTCAAGATGGCGCTGATTCGGGCCGAACAGGACAAGGCGGAGATCAAACGCCGCATCGCGGCCGGCGGCATCCATCCATTGGCGCATCAGCCGGAGCTGACCGATGCGGTGGTGGACCGAGCGACCCGGATCGTGGGGATGATGGGGCCGGAACCGTTTATCGAGGCGCTGGACAATGGCGCTCAGGTTGTGCTGGCCGGGCGCAGCAGCGATCCGGCGCCTTGGGCGGCGATGTGCATTCGGGCGCAGCTGCCGCCGGCACCGGCTTGGTACGCGGGGAAAATGCTGGAATGCGGGGCGACCCCGTCCATTCCCAAAGGCCACGATTCGCTGTTCGTGACAGTGCGGGACGATCATATGGATTGCGAGCCGTGCAATCCGATCCGACGCTGCACGCCGTTGTCGATTGCCAATCACTCGCTGCACGAGAATTCCAGCCCAATCCATCATATCGAGCCAGGCGGTATGCTGGATACGTCCGATTGCCGGTTCGATGCTTTGTCGGATCGGGCGGTGCGGATTTCGGGGATGAAGTGGAATCCGGCGGCGCAATATACCGTCAAGCTGGAGGGGGTCGAATTGGCCGGCTATCGCGCGATCTGCGTGGCGGGAACCCGCGACCCGCTGCTGATCGGGCGGTTGGATCATTTCCTCGAATCCGTGCGGGCGGAGGTGGCAACGAAAGCCGCGGCATTCGGTGCGACGCCGGACACGTATCGCCTGGGCTTTCGCGTCTACGGCCGCGACGGCGTGATGGCGGAACGCGAACCGAAGCGCGACGCCGAACCGCATGAGGTCGGGTTCGTGATCGAAGTCGTAAGCCAGCAATCCCGCGAAATGGCGGCCGCCGTGCTGGGCGTGGCGCGCGCCAACATGCTGCACACCGATTTCCCCGGGCGGTTGTGCCGGGAGGGGAACATGGCGTTCCCGTTCTCCCCCTCGGACATCGACGTTGGGCCGGTCTACCGGTTCAGCGTTTTCCATGTCGCCGACGTGGCCGATCCCTGTGAATTGTTCCCTATCGAATACGAGATGGTGCGATGACCCTGATCCGCGACGCCGCGCGCGTCTGCAAAAGCAAGAACGCCGGGCCGTTCGAACTGACCATCGATGTGGTGTTCGACGATGCCTCGGTGTTTCAGAAGGTGAAAGCGACCGGTGTGTTATGCCCGGCGCTGTTCGCCCGGCTGTATAACGTGCCGGAAGAGCACGTCCTGTTCACGCCGTACGACGCGGCCTTCGCCTTTAAGGCGACGTTCCCGCGGCTGGTACCGGCCGGCGAATTCGGGGACACGGATGTCTACGGTTGCCAGCAGCACGCCCCGCTGCTGGATGTCGATTTACCTATCTGACCGGAGAACCCTCCCATGAGCCGTATGATGACATTGGTCGCCTTCTTGCAGGCGCAGAATTGTTCCAACTTGCCGGGATCGTGGCGGCATCCGTCCACGATGCTGGATTTCCTGACGCCGGAATATTACCAGCGCATTGCCCGCACGCTGGAAGACGGCAAAATCCAGATGGCGTTCTTCGACGATCGTCTGGCGCTGCCCGATCTTTACACCGGAAACCATGCCGAGGCTGTCGCCGCCGGCGTGCGCGCGGTGAAAATGGACCCATCCACCATTATGATGGCGATGGGCATGGCGACGCAGAAGCTGGGCCTCGGCACCACCTATTCCACCACGTACTTCGAACCGTTCCACGTGGCGCGCGTGTTCGCGACCATGGATCTGATGCTCAAGGGGCGCGCGGCCTGGAATATCGTGACCTCGCTGAACAGCGCCGAGGCGCGGAATTTCGGTCAGGTCGAGCACATGGAACACGACGCGCGCTACGATCGCGCCGATGAATTCATGGACGTGGTCATGGGCCACTGGAACACGTGGGAAGACGACGCGCTGATTTTGGATAAAGCGTCGGGGCGGTTTGCCGATCCCACGAAAGTGCATCGTCTGGATCATGTCGGAACGCATTTCCAGTCGCGTGGGCCGTTCAGCGTGCCTCGGTCGCCGCAGGGGCATCCGGTGCTGATTCAAGCCGGACAATCCGGCCGCGGCCAAGCCTTCGCCGCGAAATGGGCGGAACTGGTGTTCACGATTTATCACAGCCTCGAAGACGGCAAGCGGCAATACAAGGCGTTCAAGGATATGGTCGCAGCCGCCGGGCGCGATCCGTCGAAAGTGCATGTCGCCCCGGCCTGCTACGTCTGCGTTGGCGAAACCGAAAGCATCGCGCAGGAAAAGCGCGCCGTGATCGAATCGACGGCGCGCGACGTGGACGCGCTGGTGCTGATTTCCGAAGTCCTGAACTACGATTTCGGCGCCAAGCCCATCGATGAGCCGTTCAGCGATGAGGAACTGGCCGCATTCTCCTGGCATGGGTTCCGCGAGCGCGTCATTCACCATTCCGGCAAGAAAAATCCCACCGTGCGCGATTTTATCAATGTGTCCGGGCGCGGCACGGTGAAGGAACACACGATGTTCTGCGGCAACCCGAAACAGGTGGCCGATCAGATGGAGGAATGGTTCACCGCGCCGGCCTGCGACGGTTTTGTGTTGGCCGCGTCCAGCATGCCGGGGGCGCACGACGACGTGGTGCGGCTGCTTGTGCCGGAACTGCAACGGCGTGGTCTGTTCCATCTGGATTACGAGGGGCCGACGTTGCGCGATAACCTCGGTCTGGCGAAACCGCGTGCCGCCGATTGGCATGCCGCGCGGCGGAGGGCTGCGGAATGACCGCACTCCGCAGCCTGTTGTTCGCGCCCGGCAACCATGCTCGGCGTGTCGAAAAGGCGCTGACGTTGCCGGCCGATGGCGTGATCCTGGATTTGGAGGACGCTGTCGCGATTTCCGAGAAAATCGGGACGCGCGCCATTGTCGCGGCGGCATTGGAGGCGCCGCGCGCCGGTAAGCTGTATGTCCGGGTGAACGCGCTGTCCACGGAATGGTGTTTCGCGGATTTGGTCGCCGTGGTGCATGCCGGGCTCGACGGCATTATTCTGCCGAAGACCGAAAGCGCGGACGAATTGCGCAGCGCCGACTGGGTGATCGGGTCTTTGGAGCGCGAACGCGGCTTGAAACAGGGCGGGATCGATTTGATCCCAATCATCGAAACGGCCCGCGGAATCCAGTCGTTGCCGGCGATTTGCGGCGCCGGAACGCGGGCGCGAACGGTGGCGTTCGGGGCAGGGGACTTTACCCTCGATGTCGGGATGGTTTGGTCGCGCGACGAGAGCGAATTGCTGCCGTATCGCGCCGCCTGCGTGATCGCGTGTCGTGCCGCTGGGATGGATTCGCCGCTGGACACGGTGTGGGCCGATCTGCGGGATACCGAGGGGTTCGCACTGTCCGCGAAACGTGCGGCGTCGCTGGGTTTCCAGGGAAAAATGTGCATCCACCCCGACCAGATCGTGGTCACCAACGCCGCATTTACGCCCGACGAGGCCACAGTGGCCCAGGCGCGACGGGTCATCGCGGCGTTCGATGAGGCCGAAAAACAAGGTCTGGCCTCGATCCAACTCGATGGCCAATTCATCGACTACCCGATCGTGCAACGCGCTCGGCAAGTGTTGTCGCGCGGAGGAATCGTTTGATGGATGTGCAAGCGTTACAGGGTTGCCGGGTCCTGGATATCGCGACCTTCCTCGCGGGCCCGTTTTGCGCCACGCAGCTGGGGGAATTCGGCGCCGAGGTCATAAAAGTCGAACTCCCCGGCGTCGGCGATGCCACGCGGCGTTTCGGCACGATGACGGAATGCGGCGATTCTCTGCCGTGGTTGTCTGAGTCGCGGAACAAAAAGTGCATCACGCTCGATCTGCGCAAGCCGGATGGCGTCGCGCTGATCAAACGGCTGGTGGAACAATCCGACGTGCTGGTGGAGAACTTCCAGCCCGGCACGATGGAGCGTTGGGGCCTGGGCTGGGACGTGCTGTCGGCGGTAAATCCCCGCCTGATCATGGTGCGCATTTCCGGCTACGGGCAGACCGGCCCCTACAAGGACCGTCCCGGTTTCGGACGGATCGGCAATGCATTTGGAGGATTATCGTTCCTGGCAGGGTATCCGGATCGCGCGCCGGTGACGCCGGGTTCGGCGACCATTCCAGACTATATGGCCGGTATCTACGGCGCCATGGGCACGTTGTTAGCGATGCAGGCGCGGGAGAAAACCGGGCGGGGGCAGGTGGTGGATATCGGGTTGTACGAGCCGATTTTCCGCATTCTCGATGAATTGGCTCCGGCGTTTCAAAAGGCCGGGTTCGTGCGTCAGCGCATGGGGCCGGGCACGGTGAATGTCGTGCCGCACAGCCATTATCCGACGAAGGATAACCGCTGGATCGCGATCGCTTGCACGAACGACAAAATCTTTGCCCGCCTTGCCGAGGCGATGGGCCGGCCGGATTTGGCCGAACCGGAAAGCTGGGGCGTGTTGGCGCACCGGGAACGGGATCGTGCCAAGGTGGATGAAACCGTGGCGGCCTGGACGGCGACGCACGATCGTGTGGATTTAATGAACGTCTGCGAAAAATCGCAGGTACCGTGCGGTCCGGTCTACGCGATCGACGAAATCTTCGAAGACCCGCATTACGCCGCGCGGGAAAACATCCTGCGCGTGCCAGACTCGCGGGTGGGGGAATTGGCGGTGCCCAACCTCGTCCCCCGTCTCAGCGACACACCCGGCGCAGTGCATTGGCTCGGGGAGGCGCTCGGCGCGCACAACGACGAGGTCTACAAAGGGATGCTCGGGTTGGCGGACGCGGAGATGGTACGGTTGAAGGATGCGGGGGTGATTTAATCCCCCGCCAGTTCCTTCGCCATTAATTCCCGCATCACGTATTTCTGAACCTTGCCGGTGACCGTCATCGGGTACTCCCCCACGAACCGCACATGCCGAGGAATTTTGAAATGCGTGATCTGGCCTTGGCAAAATCCGCGAATATCTTCCTCGGTCGCGGACGCGTCCGGCTTCAGGCGGATCCAGGCGCATAATTCCTCCCCGAACCGTTCGTCGGGAATGCCGAACACCTGGGCGTCGGCCACGGCGGGGTGGCGGAACAGGAATTCCTCCACCTCCCGCGGGTAAATGTTTTCGCCACCCCGGATGACCATATCCTTACTACGACCGGTAATCGTAATGAATCCATCCTCGTCCATCGTGCCGAGGTCGCCGGAGTGCAGCCAATGCGCGGCATCGATCGTTTCGGCCGTTTTGGCGTCGTCGCCCCAGTAGCCGCGCATGACCATATGCCCGCGGAAACAAAGCTCGCCTTGGGTCCCAATCGGCACTGGGCGGCCATGCGCATCGGCGATTTTGATCTCCATATGCGGCTGCACGCGGCCGATGGTGTTGAGCCTGCGCTCGAAACTGTCGTTGGGATGGTTCTGCACGCTGACCCCTGACAGTTCGGTCATGCCGTAAACGCAGACCATCTCCCGCATGTTCATGTCGTCGATCGAACGGCGCATGATGTCGCTGGGCACCGGCGACCCGCCGGAAAACCCGCCGCGTAGGCTGCTCACGTCGTACTGGCCGAAAGCCGGATGGTTCATAATCGCGATCAGCATCGTCGGCACCCCGCCGAAATGCGTGCATCGCTCGGCTTGGATTGCTTCCAATGATGCGATGGGGTCGAATGCCTCCCCCAGATAAATCATCGTGACACCCAGAGCGATGCCGGTGATGCTGCCGATCACCATGCCCCCGACATGATATAGCGGCATCGGCGTGACGTAGCGGTCGCCTTCGCCCACGCCGGCCTCCAGGCCGAAGAAATAGCCGTTGTTCAGCAGTGCGTGATGCGTCAGCGTCGCCGCCTTGGGTGAGCCGGTCGTGCCGGAGGTGAACTGGATGTCGATGGGATCGTCGGGTTGCAGCAGGTCCGCCAGTTCCTGCAATCGCGCATAGTCCGGCGGTCCGCCCAGCGCCTGGATTTGGCGGAAGCGGAAGTAGCCGGGTTCGTCGGTGTCCCCGAAATGGATGGCCGTGGTCAGATGCGGCAGACGGGCCGCTTTCAGCGCACCGGGCGCGCAATGTTCCAGTTCGGGCGCCAGTTCGCGCAGAATGCCGATATAATGCGTGGTACGGAACTGGTCGGAGGATATAATCGCCTTACATCCCACCTTGTTTAGCGCATATTCCAACTCCGCGGCTCGGTAGCCGGGGTTGATATTGACCAGGATAAGCCCGGCTTTGGCGGTGGCGTATTGCGTCAGAACCCATTCGATCCGGTTGGGCGACCAAATCCCGACACGGTCGCCGGGTTGTAAGCCGAGCGCGATCAGGCCGGCGGCGAGACGATCTACTTCGCGGCGAAGGGCGGCGTATGTCAGGCGGACGCCCTGGTCGAGGACCACGACCGCTTCCCGCTCCGGCCAGCGTTCGGCCGCCTTGTCCAACGCGCCGCCGAGCGTATCGTTCAGCAGGGGAATGTCGGACGTGCGGTGGTAATAGCTTTGGGCCATTGGTTCCTCCCGTTATTTTCCCGCAGGGTAGCGCGCGGTAGGGAGGGTACGCAACGTTTCTATACGGGGAAATCGAGACCTTCGTAGAGCGCGGCGACTGGGATTTCGACACCGATTTCCGGCATCCGCAGGACGTCTTCGGCGATCAGCGTCGATAGCGTCCAGTGTGCGCCGGCAGCCTCCCGTTCCATGACGGTTAGGCCGATGGTCGAGGATTCCACGATGACGTAACGGCGGATCGACGGAACGGCAGCGTATTCGCGAACTTTAACGATGCGATCGATCCGGCCCGACGTTGGGCTGATGACCTCGAACACAACAACCGGATTGGGCACCAGACGACTGTCGGGGTCGATGGGCGAGCATGTGACGACGCCGTCCGGATAGCGGACGGTGTCTCCGATCGTTGCAACGCCTGAGTCTGGGCCGAGCGGTTGGCAGCCTTTGCCGGTGAGGCGGGTGCGCAGCGCGAACTGCACGTTCAACAGCACTAAGTTGTGGCCTAGCTTGCCACCGGTCATCAGAACCGGTTCGAAACCGTCGAACTCGTATCGCTCGTTCTGGGCTTCGGCCCAGTCGAAGAACTGCTCGCGGGTCATGGTTGGCGTGCGGACTGTCGCGCTCATGGAAGCACTTTAGCAGGTTGCTGCCCGCCTGTCTCTCGCCATGACTGGCGCCCCGCCTACCGATCAGTATAATCCCCTCGCCTGAACCGAGCCTAAGCGCTTTCCCATCCGGGGTGGCCCGAAAGCCGGTCGAAATGGGAGCGAAGCATGAGTTTGAAGGGTGCGGGATACATCGTGGGTGCCTGGGAGCATCCCACGCGCAAAGCGACCGATAAATCGGTCACCTTGCTACACGCGGAATGCGCCAAGGGCGCGCTGGACGACGCCGGCCTGAGCAAGGACGACGTGGACGCTTACTATTGCGCGGGCGACGCGCCGGGCCTCGGCCCGATGTCCATGATCGACTACATGGGCCTGAAGGTGCGGCACATGGACTCCACCGACGTCGGTGGTTCGTCCTATCAGGTCGCCGTCGGCCATGCGTTGCAGGCGATCGCGACCGGTCGGGCGAATGTGTGCCTGATCACGCTGGCGGGCCGTCCGCGCAGCGAGGGCCAGGCCACCGGCACCGCGCCGCGCGCCGGCAATCCGTCGCAGGCGGAAATGCAGTTCGAGTATCCGTATGGGCCGGCCACCGCGAACATGTACGCGCTGTGCGCCATGCGGCATATGTACGAGTATGGCACGACGTCCGAACAGCTCGCCTGGATCAAGGTCGCGGCGTCGCACCATGCCCAGTACAACCCGCACGCGATGCTGCGCGACGTGGTCACGGTCGAGGATGTTGTCAATTCCCCGATGGTTGCCAGCCCGCTGCACCGTCTGGACTGCTGCGTCATCTCCGACGGCGGCGGCGCTCTGATCGTCACGAAGCCGGAAATCGCCAAGAGCCTGAAGCGGCCGCTGGTGAAGGTGATCGGCGTTGGCGAATCGGCGAAGAATCAGGCCGGTGGCGAGACCGAACTGACCTACTCAGCCGCACGCTGGTCGGGTCCGCCCGCTTGGGCGATGGCCGGCATTAAGCCGTCCGACATCAAGTACGCGTCGATCTACGACAGCTTCACCATCACCGTTCTCATGCAGCTCGAAGACCTCGGGTTCTGCGAAAAGGGCCAGGGCGGAAAGTTCGTCATGGACGGCAACCTGATCTCCGGCGTCGGCAAGCTGCCGTTCAATACCGATGGCGGCGGGCTGTGCTCCAACCATCCGGCCAATCGTGGCGGCATCACCAAGATCATCGAAGCGGTGCGTCAGCTCCGCGGCGAAGCGCATCCGAAGGTGCAGGTCCCGAACTGCGATCTGGCGATCGCGCATGGCACCGGCGGGTCGTTGGGAACGCGGCACGTCGGCAGCACCGTCATTCTGGAACGGGAGTAATCGACATGGCCGCTGTTCAACGCAAAATCCCGTTCGTCGGGACGCCCGACACCAACCCGGAAACCAAGCCGTTCTTCGACGGCTGCGTTGCCGGCAAGCTGGTGATTCCGCAATGCGTGCAGACCGGGAAATACATCTGGTACCCGCGCGGCATCTCGCCGTTCACGCTGGGCCCGGTGGAGTGGAAGGAAGTGTCCGGTAACGGCACGATCTACACGTATTCCGTCATGGAACGCGCCAATCCGCCGTACTGCATCGCCTACGTGCAGCTGGCGGAAGGCCCGAAGATGATGACCAACATCGTCGATTGCGACTTCAAGGATGTGAAGATCGGGATGGCGGTGAAGCTGAAGTTCATCGACACGGAAAACGGCCCGCCGATGCCGTTCTTCGCGCCGGCGTAACTGCTGTAACGGACTAAACGAACGGCGTCGGTCCTTGGGGGCCGGCGCCGTTGTCTTTTGAAGGACCTGGAAACTCATGTTGCTGACTCGCCGATCCGCCCTTGCGGCTTCCTCCTCTCTGTTGTTGCCCGCCGTGGCACGCGCGCAGACCCCCACGATCAGGATCGGGGTGCTGAACGATCAATCCGGTCCGTACCGCGACGATGGCGGGCCCACGGGCGTGGTCTGCGCCAAGCAGGCGCTGCTGGATTTCGGTGTGTCCGGCCTGGGATTCAACGTGGAAGTCCTCGTCGCCGACCACCAGAACAAGCCCGATGTCGGCGTGTCCATCGCCCGCCAGTGGCTGGACCGTGACGGCGTGGATGCGATCGTCGATGTGCCGACGTCGTCCGTCGGGCTGGCGGTGAACACGGTCTGCCGGGAGAAGAACAAGGTGCATCTGAACTCCGGCACCGGCACGTCCGACCTGACGGGGCCGCAGTGCAGCCCGAACACGATCCATTGGACCTACGACACCTATATGCTGGGCAAATCCACCGGCGGAGCAACCGTGAAAGCCGGCGGCGACAGCTGGTTCTTCATCACCGCCGACTACGTGTTCGGTCAGACTTTGCAGCGCGACACGGCGGAGATTGTGAAGAAGACCGGTGGCAAGGTGCTGGGCAGCATCGCCTACCCGTTTCCGGAAACCACCGATTTCTCGTCCATGCTGGTGCGTGCGCAAGCGTCAGGCGCGAAAGTGCTGGGGCTGGCGATGGCCGGCGCGGATACCGAAAACTGCATCAAGCAGGCGCATGAATTCGGCCTGAACACGACCATGAAAATCGCCGCCCTGCTGATCCAGGTCCGCGGCGTCCGAGCGCTCGGGCTCGATACGGCGGAAGGGATGCGCTGGAGCGAGTCCTATTACTGGGACCTGAACGACCGCACGCGCGCCTGGAACGACCGGGTGAAGACGAAGACCCCGAACGGGGTGTGGCCGAACATGACTCAGGCCGGCGATTACGCGGCGACGCTGCATTATCTGAAGGCGGTGCAGAGCATGGGCGTCGCGGCCGCCAAGGCCGATGGGCGCGCGGTGGTGGAGCGGATGAAGGCGATGCCCACCGACGACGATTGCTTCGGTCCCGGCAAGATCCGGCCGGACGGTCGGGCGCTGCATCCGTGCTATCTGCTGGAGGCGAAAAAGCCGTCGGAGAGCAAGCATTCGTGGGATATCGCCAAGGTCGTGGCGACGACTCCGATGGATGAGGCGTTCCGGCCGATGGAAGACGGGCGCTGCCCGATGATCAAAGCCTGATCGCGACCGGTGGCGTGCCCATTACGGCGGGCACGCTACCCCATCGATGCGAAATGCCGGCGCATCCTTTCGGCATCCGGGGTAACGCCGGAGAACAGGCGGAACGCCTCCACTGCCTGAAACACCGCCATGCCGCCGCCATCCACCGTGCGGCACCCCAACGCCCGAGCGGTCCGCAGGAGCTCGGTTTCCAGCGGGAAATAGACGACTTCCGCGACCCATAGATCGGGCCGCAGCAGCGATGCCGGCAGCGCCATGCCGGGATGGGCATCCATGCCCAAGGGCGTGGCGTTGATGATGCCGTCGGCTGCCGCGACCGCCGCGTCCCGGTCGGTGCCGACGATGGCTCGCCCCGCGCCGAACCGTTGGGAAAGGCCATCGGCCACTGACGCCGCCCGCGCGGGATCGACATCGATGATGGTCAACCGAGCCACACCCAGGGTCAGCGCCGCATGCGCCACCGCCGCTCCGGCCCCGCCGGCGCCGAACTGGACGACTCGGTCCAGGCGCGCGTCCGGCATGCCGCGCCGGAAACCCTCCGCGAAGCCGAACCAATCGGTGTTGTGCCCGATCCGCTTTCCGTCCCGCAGCACCACCGTGTTCACGGCGCCAAGCGCCTGAGCGTCGGGGGAGAGTTCGGTCAGATAGGGGATGACGGCCTGTTTGCAGGGATGCGTGATGTTCAGCCCGTCGAACCCCAGCCGTTCGGCCGCGGTCAGCAGGTCCGGCAGCGCCTCCGCACCGAGGCGCAGCTCGGTCAGATCGATCAGCTTGTAGATATAGGACACGCCCTGCGCCGCGCCTTCTTGCATATGCAGCGCGGGGGACCGCGACGCCTGGATGCCGGTGCCGATCAGGCCAATCAGGACGGGTTTGGGCATCGGTAAGGTCTCCGGTCGGGCGATTTTTGGGCTTGTATCGGTGGCGCGAGGTGTGTACTAACCGTTTGGTTAATACCCGTCAACGCCAAGCTGGGAGAGGATCAACGCCGTGCCGAAGCCTCTGCCCAAGTGCATCGCCACCGTTTCCCTCAGCGGTACCTTGCCGGAAAAGCTGGAAGCGGCCGCCGCGATCGGGTTCGACGGAGTCGAGATTTTCGAAAACGATCTGCTCACCTTCGACGGCACGCCGGCCGATATCCGCGAACTCGCGCACGGGCTCGGCCTGACCATTCCGCTGTTCCAGCCGTTCCGCGATTTCGAAGCGATGCCGGAGCCGCAGCGCACCCGCAATCTGGATCGAGCGGAGCGCAAATTCGACGTGATGCAGGCGCTGGGGTGCGAGTTGCTGATGGTCTGCAGCAACACCCACACGGCCGCCATCGACGACGACGCGCGCGCGGCCGCCGATCTTGCGGAAATGGCGGAGCGGGCCCAGCGCCGCGGCCTGCGCGTCTGTTACGAAGCGCTGGCCTGGGGCCGGCATGTCAACCGATGGCGGCACGCCTGGAACATCGTCCGCACAGCGGACCATCCGGCTCTGGGGTTGCTGGTGGATAGTTTCCATACCCTGGCGCTGAACGACGACTATTCCGGGATAGCGGACCTCCCCGCGGACAAGCTGTTTTTCGTGCAACTCGCCGACGCCCCCCGGCTGCAAATGGATGTCCTGTCCTGGAGCCGGCATTTCCGCAATTTCCCGGGGCAGGGGCAGCTGCCCGTCGCCGGGTTCGTGAAGGCGGTGCTGGCGTCCGGGTATCGCGGCCCGCTCTCTCTCGAAATCTTCAACGACGAATTCCGGTCTGCTCCCGCCCGCCTGATGGCGCGCGACGGGCTGCGGTCGCTGCTGCTGGTGGAAGCCGAGGCCGCAGCGACCGTTTTGCCGCCGCCTCCGGCGTTCGACGGTGTGGAATTCCTGGAATTCGCGGTGGATGACGAACACGGGAAGCGGCTGGGGGAAACCTTGCGCGGCCTGGGATTCGTGCATGCCGGGCGACACAAGTCGAAGGACGTCGATCTGTATCGCCAGGGGCGCGTCAATCTGATCCTGAACAGCGAGCCGGACAGCGCGGCGTCGGAGCATTTCCAGTTCCATGGCACATCCGTCTGCGCCATGGCGCTCCGTGTGGACGATGCCGCCGCCGCGATCGCGCGGGCTAACGGATTGCTCTGCCCGGAATGGCATGAGCGGATCGGGCCCGGCGAGCGCAACATCCCCGCGGTGCGGGCCCCGGATGGCACGCTGGTCTATCTGGTGCAGCCCGATCCCAGCGGGCGCACGATCTACGACGACGATTTCGCATTGTTCCCCGATACCGGAACCCCGTCGTCGGTGGCGTCCGTCGATCACGTCGCGCAGGCCTTGCAGGTCGGCCGGATGGATAATTTCGTCCTGTTCTACAAAGCCGTTTTGGGCTTCGAACCCGAGCAGCTGTGGGAAATCGCGGACCCCTATGGGCTGGTGCGGAGCCGCACCATGGTCAGCGCCGACCGCACCGTCCGGCTGCCGTTGAACGTGTCGGAAAGCCGGGAAACCGCAACCGGGCGCTTCCTGACCACCTATGCCGGCGCGGGCGTGCATCACATCGCGCTGGCGACCGGCGATATCGAACGGACGCTGGAGCAGGCGGCAGCGCGGGGGGCTCGAATCCTGGGCATTCCCGTGAATTACTACGACGATATCGCCGCCAAATTCGGCCTGACCGACGAACGCATCGAATCCCTGCGGCAGCATAATCTGCTGTACGATCAGGACGATTCGGGCGCGTTCCTGCACGCCTACACCGATACGTTCGACGGACGGTTCTTCTTCGAATTCGTGCAGCGCATCGGGGATTACCAGCAATACGGCGCCGCCAACGCCGGGGTGCGGATGGCCGCACAGGCACAACGCCGCTAGATCGGACGCGCCGATCGGCGCAGAGTATTCACCGCACCGGCCCCGGAACGGGACTCCGGCCTTAGGGAGGACACAGTATGAACGTCACGAAACTGGCGCTGCCGCGCCGCTCGCTGCTGATGGGTGCTTCGGCGCTCGCCGCTTCGCCGTTGGCGATGCCGCACATCGCGCGCGCCGCGGACCCGATTCGCATCGGCGTGCTGCTCGCCAAAACCGGCAACATCGCGGCACAGACGGAATATCTGGCCAACGGCACGTTCCTCGCCTTGGAAGAACGCGGCAACAAGCTGATGGGTCAGCCGGCCGAACTCGTATGGTTGGACGAACCCACCCCGCAGGCCGCGACGCAGAACATGCAAAAGCTGGTCGAGGAAAATAAGGTTTGCGCCATCCTCGGCGGTTCCCTGTCGTCCAACGCACTGGCCGAGGAAGCCAAGGCGGCGGAACTGAAAATCCCGTTCATCTGCGATAACGCGGCGGCGACGGAAATCACCGGCAAGAACTGCAACCGCTACACGTTCCGGCTGAACACGCCTGTGCTGGTACAGTCCCGCATGCTGGCGCCCTATGCGCTGAGCTACGGTAAAAGATGGTACCACATCACGGCGTCGTTCGCGTTCGGGCAGGACATTCTGCGGTCCTCGCGGGAGTTGTTGAAGGCCGCTGGCGGCACCGAGGTCGGCAGCGACGAAGTGCCGCTGAACACTGCCGATTTCAGCTCCTTCATTCTGAAAATCCGCGCGGCGAAGCCGGATGTCGTGGTTGGCGGTCTTTCCGCCGGCGATCTGTCCACCTTCCTGAAGCAATGGAACGAGTTGGGCATGAAGGGCAAAATCCCCTTCGTGGAAATCGCCATCGGCGACACCGACATCTGGGCGGTCGGGCCGGAAGCGGCGAACGGCACCTTCACCAAAATGTGGTATTACAAAAACCCCGCCAACCCGCCGGAGGAACAGGCCTTCGCCGAGGCTTACATGAAGAAGCACGGCAAGCCGGCCGCGGATAAGGCGTGGATGGGCTGGATCACCGCGAAGTCGCTGTTCGACACGATCGATACCGTGAAATCCACCGACACGATGAAAATTATCGAGGGTCTGGAAGCCTGGAAGTTCCAGGCCGGCAGCACCTCCTATGCCTACCGCAAGTTCGATCACCAGATGCTGGTGCGCAATCTGGCTGTCACGGTGAAGGAAAAGATCACCGACAAGTGGGACTATTTCGACGTGAAGGCGACGCTGCCGGAGAACGTCGCGGACCTGCAGAAGGTGTTCGGTTCAGAAGAGGAAATCGGCTGCAAGATGGGGTGACGCGCGCAACGCGTCATGGTCGGGCTTGACCCGACCATTCCAAGCCAACGAGGTTAGGCGGCCAGTTTATGCCGCCGAATCCCGATTTCCAAAGTTGGCCGGGTTAAGCCCGGCCATGACGGTTGTTTCGGAGCCCCCATGCTCGATATCCTACTCTCCCAACTGGCGAGCGGCCTCGTGCTGGGGGGTCTCTACGTCCTCATCGCCATCGGCCTGTCGATCATCTTCGGCCTGCTCGGCATCGTGAACTTCGCGCACGGGGTGTTCTTCACCCTCGGCGCCTATTTCGCGTTGACGCTGTACCAGTATTTCGGCTGGCCCTCCGTCATCCTGTCGCCGGTCGCGGTCGGCGCTATCGGCATGCTGGCGGAACGGCTTTTGATCCGCAAATTGTACGATAAGGAACCGCTGGTCAGCCTGATCGTGACCTTTGCGCTGGCGTTGTTCGTCGAGGCAACGGTCCGCTACATCTGGGGCGGCATCGGCCAGCCCTTCAGTTCGCCGCCGTTGCTGGCGGGGTTCCTGATCTGGGGGCCGATCCTGATCACGAAATACCGGTTCGCCGTGTTCGTCACGACCGTGGCCGTGCTGATCGCGCTGTGGCTGTTTCTGGAGCACACGCCGTTTGGCCGCATCCTCCGCGCCGGCTCGCGCGACCCCGAAATGGTGGGTCTGCTCGGCATCAATTTGCCGAAAGTGCTGACATGGGTGTTCGGGCTGGGCTGCGCGATCTCCGGCATCGCGGGCGTGCTCGCCGCGCCGCTGTGGACCATTACGCCGGCGATGGCGACCAACGCGATCATGCCCGCCTTTGTGGTGGTGGCGATCGGCGGCCTCGGGTCTTTCGCGGGCGCCGTGATCGCCGGTTTGCTGGTCGGCGTGGTCATCGCGCTGACGATCCAATTCTGGCCGGAAGCCTCCGGCGCCGTCATGTACGTTTTCATGGCTTTGATGCTGCTGCTCCGGCCACGTGGCTTGCTGGGTGAGCGGTGGGAGCGCTTCGAATGACCCGTCTCAATCACCCCGTCGGCTGGACGGTGCTTGTTCTGTTGGGGCTGACCGGCCTGTGGGCGGCCATCGGGGCGCCGATCGGGTTGATCACGCAGATCGCGATTTACACGCTGTACGGTGCCGGCGTCTGCCTGCTGGTCAGCTATACGGGACTGGTGCCCTTTGGCGCCTCGGTCTTCTTCGGCTGCGCCAGCTACGCGGTGGCTTTCGCGCTGCTGCGCGGTGCCGGCAATGAGATTTTCGCACTGGCGTTCGCGGTGGTATTTTCGTTGCTGCTCGCTGCCATTATCGCCGCGATCATTTTGCGCCGCCGCGGGCTGTATTTCTCGCTGCTGACGCTGGCGTTTTCGCAAATCGCGTTCGAGGTCGCCTATAAATGGACCGATGTGACCGGTGGGGAGAACGGGTTGCAAGGTCTGCCGCGGCCGATGTTCGCGGGGCCGTGGTCGTTCCACGCCTTTACCATCGTCACCGTCGCCGTCGGCCTGTGGCTTCTGTGGCGCATCGCGCACTCGCCCTTCGGCCGCACGTTGCAAGCGTTGCGCGACAACGAACAGCGCGTCCAGAGCCTCGGCTACGACACGTTCCGGATTAAATTTGTTTCCTTTGTGCTGATGGGCGGCTTCGTCGGCTACGCCGGCGGTTTGCTGTCGCTGATGATCAAGGGGGCCTACGCTGATAACCTGAGCTGGCAGCACGCCGGCGACTCGCTGCTGATGGCGGTGCTGGGCGGGGTGCATCACTTCCTCGGGCCGCTGTGGGGTGCCATCGCCTTCATCCTGTTGGAAGACCGGCTGTCGGCGCTGACCGAAAATTGGTGGCTGATTTTCGCCCCCATCGTGGTGATTTTCGCGCTGGCCTCGCCGGAAGGTATCCAAGGTTTGGTGTTCCGCTTGCGCGGCCGTGAAGATTGGACCCTCACCCGGCGCCGCATCCCGGCCCGCCCGGCGGTCATCGCGCCGCTGCGTACCGGCGGGGAACGGCTGGACCCGTCCAAACCGATCCTGCGCGTGACCGGTCTGCACAAGCGGTTCGGGTCGCTGGTGGTCGCGAGCGATATCGGGCTGGATGTTTATCCCTACAAGCTGCACAGCTTCATCGGCCCGAACGGCGCCGGGAAAACCACGTTCTTCAACATGATGACGGGGATTCTACAGCCCAATTCGGGGAAGATCGTGTTCGACGGGCACGACATCACCAACATGCCGGTCCATAAGCGTATCCGTTTGGGTCTCAGCCGTTCGTTCCAGATCCTTAGCGTCTTCCGTGAGCTGACAGCGTTCGAAAACGTGCGCGTGGCGGTGCAGGCCAGCGACAAACGCAGCACCGGCCTATGGCGCGACGCCTACGATTACGAGGACCTGAACGCCCGCACATGGTCGCTGCTGAACGCCGTCGGCCTCGCCGACCGCGCCGCCGATCCCTGCAAGAACCTGGCGCATGGGCAGCAACGACTGCTGGAAATCGCGATTTCGCTGGCGACCGATGCGAAGATGCTGCTGCTGGATGAGCCTTTGGCAGGTCTCGCGGAAGCGGATCGCGAAGTGGTGGGCGCGCTGATCCGCGGCCTCGCGGATACGCACGCGGTGCTGCTGATCGAGCACGATATCGATCGCGTGCTGGCGCTGTCCGACCGGATCACCGTGCTGCATCAGGGCCGTTTGATCGCCGACGGCAAACCGGCCGACGTCGCCCGCAATCCGGGTGTCATCACAGCCTATCTCGGCGCCGACCGTATCGTTCCGCCACCGGCCCCGACCGACGCCGAAGCGCGCGCGCATGCCGCGACGAAGCCGGTGCTGGTCGTGGACAAGCTGCGCGCCGGCTATGCCGGCAGCGTGGTGTTGGAAGACCTTTCTCTGGTAGTCCACGAAGGCGAGGCCGTGGCGCTGCTGGGCCGCAACGGCGTCGGCAAAACCACGACGTTGCGGGCGATCACGGGCACGGTCCGCTCCACCTCCGGCACGATCACGTTGGACGGATCGGATATCACCGGGGCGAAATCGTACGACATCAACCAGCGCGGTATTTCGCTGGTGCCGGAAGGGCGGCGCCTGTTCCCGAACCTGACGGTAATCGACAATTTGCGCATCGCCATGCGCCCTGGCGGCGCGTCTCTGGACGATGTCTACGAGCTGTTCCCGAAGCTGAAATTGCTGCAACGGTCGAAGGCCGAAAGCCTGTCGGGCGGCGAACGGCAGATGCTGGCCATCGCCCGCGCGCTGGTCGTGCCGGCAAAACTGATCCTGCTGGACGAACCGTTCGAGGGCTTGGCACCCACCATCGTCAAGGAAGTGATGGATGCTCTGGCGCGTTTGCGCGGCAAGGTCGCGATGGTAATCGTCGAGCATCACGCCGAAACCGTTCTGCCTCTGGTCGATCGTGCCTACGTGCTGGTGAACGGGCAGGTGGCGTTCGAAGGAACGGCGAAGGCGTTGGAGGAAGATACGGCGCTACAGGCTCGGCTGTTGGGGGTTGTACATCAGGAGGCGGCTTAGCCCGCCTTCAAATACCCCACAATCGTGTCGGCAATCATGCGCTTGTGCCGTTCCCGCAACACGGGATCGTTCAGGTCGCGGGCGAACAGCGTGCCGAAGGTGTACCGGTTCGACACTCGGTAAAAACACGGTGCGCTGATCATCATGTGCAGGTCCACCGGATCGATCTCGGTATGGAACTGACCGGCCTCGCGCCCCCGTTCCAGAATTTTCGCCAGACTGGCGATGACGGTGGAGTTCAGGTTACGCAACGTCTCCGACTGCCGCAGATGCGCGCCGTGATGAATGTTCTCGACGCTCACCAGACGAACGAAATCGGGATTGGCGTCGTGGTAGTCGAAGGTGAAATCGATCATCCGCCGTAACGCATCCACCGGCGACAGGCGATCCAGATCCAGCGTTTGCTCCAAGGCCCGAATCCCGCCGTAGACCTGTTCCAGCACCGCGAGGTACAAACCTTCCTTGCTGCCGAAATAGTAATAGATCATCCGCTTGGTCGTATTGATTTGCCCCGCGATGGCGTCCACACGGGCGCCGCTGAGGCCGTGTTCGGCAAATTCCCGGCGCGCGACGGCAAGGATGTTCTGACGGGTTTTTTCCGCGTCGGGCTTGCGGGGCGAAATCTCCGTCACGGGGTGACATCCTTCGGTCGGCGATATTATACGAACTGGTTAGTCAGTGTAGAATGGAGGAAGCGGATGACGGATGCAACCGATTGGCTGGGCCTGCGCGGCAAGCTGTGCGCGATCACCGGGGCAGGGGGCGGCATCGGCCGAGCGACGGCGTTGGCGTTCGCGAAGGTGGGCGCGCGGGTGGTGCTGTTGGATCGCGATGTCGCGGCATGCGCGGAGACTCAGGCGGCTCTGCGGGCCATCGGGACGGACGCGCCGGCTATCGCATGCGACGTGTCGGACGCCGCCAGCGTAACGGATGCGGCGGCGAAATCCTTGGCGCTGGCCGGGCCGGCCGATGTGCTGGTCAACAATGCTGGTTTGCTGCGGCCCGGTCCCATCGCGACGCTGCCGTTGGCGGAGTGGAACCAACTGCTGTCGGTGAATTTGACGGGGTATTTCCTGTGCGCGCAGGCATTCGGGGCGCAGATGCTGGAACGCAAATCCGGTGCGCTGGTGCATATCGCGTCCATCGCCTCCCGCTTTCCGCAGGGATTCAGCGGCGCCTACAGCGTCAGCAAGGCCGGAGTCGTGATGCTGTCGCAGCAACTGGCGCTGGAATGGGGACCGTCGGGCATCCGCAGCAATGTCGTCAGCCCCGGTCTGGTGCGCACGCCGATGAGCGAGGCGTTCTACCAAGCTCCCGGCGTGGCACAGAAACGCGCGGAAATCGTCCCGCTGGGCCGTGTCGCTGTGCCCGACGACATCGCCGACGTCGTCACGTACCTCGCCAGCGCTCGGGCGGGATACGTGAACGGCGAAGATATTTGCACCGACGGCGGTTTCGGGCGCGTTTTGATGAGTCTGGTGCCGCGCCCGGGGTTCGAGAAATAGGCGGCTTCACATCGCCAGATAGCCGCCGTCGACATACAGCTCGGCGCCCGTGACGTAGGAGGCCTCGTCGGACGCCAGGAACAGAATGGCGTTCGCGACCTCATCCACCTCACCGTTGCGCCCGAGCGGCACGGCTTTCAGCATTTTCGCGCGAACGACGGGGTCGGCGGTGGCGCCGGAGGTGCGCATCGGCGGCATCAAGCCGGGATGCACGGAATTCGCGCGGATGTTGTCCTTACCGAACTGCACTGCCGTCGCCTTGGTCAGCGTGCGCACCGCGCCTTTGGAGGCGTTGTAGCTCATGTGCACCATCGTCTGGCCGACGACGCCGGAGATCGATGACAGGTTCACGATCGAGCCGCCGCCGTTTTTCTGCATCTGCTCGACCGCGAATTTGGTGCCGAGGAACACGCCGGTGCTGTTCACCGCCATCACCCGGTCCCAAATGCCGGTTTCCAGCAGGTCGTTCACGGCACTGCCGGAAATGCCGGCATTGTTGACCATGATGTCCAGCCGGCCATAGGCGGCGACGCAGGCGTCCACGACGGCTTTCCAGCTGGCTTCCTCGGTCACGTTCAATTCATGGAACATGGCGGTGCCGCCGGCTTTGACGATCTCCGCCACCACGGCCTGGCCTTCCGCGACCAGCATGTCGGCGACCACGACCTTGGCCCCTTCCCGAGCGAAGCGGCGCGCGGTGGCAGCGCCCATGCCGGATGCCGATCCGCTGACGATTGCGACCTTGTTTTCCAAACGCATGACGTAAACTCCTGTTGGTTGCCGGGATTCTGCCATGCCTTCGGCGGCTTGGCTACTGACCGGTAAGGGCGCACAATGCGGCACCTTTCAAGGAGAACCCAAATGGCCCATCGCGGCTTGAAATTCGGCATCTTCCTCGCGCCATTCCACAAGCTGGGCGAGAATCCCACGCTGTCGATGGACCGGGATGTGGAGCTGCTGCAGTGGCTCGACCACCTCGGCTACGATGAGGCCTGGATCGGGGAGCATCATTCCGCCGGGTGGGAGACCATTGCGTCCCCCGAGCTGATTATCGCCGCGGCGGCGGAGAAGACGAAATACATCAAGCTGGGCTCCGGCGTGACGTCGCTGCCGTATCACCATCCGTTCATGGTGGCGCAGCGCTGGGTGCAGCTGGATCACATGACCCGTGGGCGCGCCATGCTGGGCTGCGGTCCGGGCGTGTTGGCGTCGGATGCGTATATGCTGGGCATTCAGCCGACGACGCAGCGGCCGCGCATGTTGGAAGGCCTGGACGCGATCATGCGTCTGCTGAAAATGGAAGAGCGGGTCACGATCAAGACCGACTGGTTCGAAATGAATCAGGCGAAGCTGCACCTCGCGCCGTACTCCGATCCCCATTTCGAGATCGCGGTGGCCAGCACCATCACGCCGTTCGGCATGATCGCCGCCGGTACGCATGGCGTGGGCGTGCTGTCGATCGGCGCCGGTCTGCCGGGCGGGCCTGAGGCGTTGGCCGGGCAGTGGAAAATCGCCGAGGAAGCGGCCGCGAAAAGCGGCAAGACGATCAGCCGCAAGAACTGGCGCGTGGTCGTGACCGCGCATCTCGCGGAAGACGACGAATTGGCGTTGCGCGAAGTCCGCAAGGGCGAACGTAACGAAACTCTGACCTATTTCGAGGACACGCTCGGCCGCCCGCCGGGCCGCGCGGACGATCCTTTAAGCGATGGCGTGAAGATGGGCACGACTCTGGTCGGCTCGCCTGAGACGGTGATCAAGGGGATCCAGCGCCTGCAGGGCTACTCCGAGGGCGGTTTCGGCGGGATTTTGTTCCGAGCGCACGAGTGGGCGACGCGGGAACAGACGATGCGGAGTTACGAGTTGTTTGCCCGTTACGTGATGCCGGTATTCCAGGGATCGGTGGCGCCGGTGATCGAGTCGAACACGTGGTCGCGCGATAACCGGAAGACGATCTTCGGGTCGGTGACCGAGGCTTATACGCGGGCGTTTACGGATCACGGGCGTGTGGCGCCGGAGGCGGAGATTCGCGCTCGGTCGTTGGGTGGGCGGGATTTGGATCCGAAGTAATTTCCAGCCGAGCGTGCGTGCCGCATAAGGCGAAACTCCATAGGCGCTAACCTATGGGGAAATAGCTCATAAAATGCCGTCATCCCCGGACTTGTTCCGGGGACCAAGGCACGCACAATTTCGCGACTTTGCGCCCGTATTGGGGGCCGGGCCACCCACGACGCGGTTTGACCGCGCCACCGCTTTCGCCCCCATACTCCCGGCCGAACGTCCGAGGACACAAGACCCAATGTTGGCCGCCGCCCTGGCCCGCCTGTGCGCGGGCCGTTTGCACTACGCCTGGATCGCCCTCGGGGTCAGCTTCGTCGTCATGATGGGTTCCGTCGGCGTGCGCAGCGCCCCTGGTGTGATCATCGTGCCGCTGCGCGACGCGTTCGGATGGGACGTCGCCACCATTTCCGGCGCGATTTCCCTCAATCTGCTGCTGCTGGGCCTTGTTGGCCCGTTCGTCACGGGGCTGATGGAAGTCATCGGCCTGAAGAATACCATGCTGTGTTGCTTGGCCGTGCTGCTCGCCGGCACCGGTCTCGCGAATTTCATCAGCACGCCGTGGGAACTGTATCTGACCTGGGGCGTGCTGATCGGCATCGGGGTCAGCGGCGGTGCCATGGGCATGGCGGCGGCGGTCGCCAACCGGTGGTTCACGGCGCATCGGAGCCTCGCGATGGGGATGCTCATGGCGGCAAATGCGGCGGGACAGTTGGTGTTTCTGCCGATCCTCGGGCATCTGGCGCAGGACAATGGGTGGCGCAGCGTGTCGCTGACAGTCACGGTCGTGGTCGCCTGCCTGCTCCCGGTGGTGTTTTTCCTCCTCCCGGACTCGCCTGCCAGCATCGGGCTGGTATCGCTCGGCGGCACGGCCGAGGCACCGCCGCCGAAGCGGGCGGTCAATCCGTTTCTGGTCACGCTTCAGGGGCTGGCGCGGGGCGCGCGGTCGGTCGATTTCTGGCTGATCGCCGTCAGTTTCGCGATCTGCGGCTTCTCCACCGCCGGCTTGGTGGGGACACATTTCATCGCCTACTGCGTCGATGAGGGCTACAGCCAAGCCGCGTCAGCCAGCCTTCTGGGATCGTTGGGCGTCAGCAGCCTGCTTGGGTCCATCGCCTCCGGCTGGATCACCGACCGCTGCGATGCTCGCTTGATGCTGCTCGGGATTTTCCTGTTGCGCGGCGTGTCGCTGATGCTGCTGCCCTACAGCGGCTTCGACATGATCAGCTTGACCGCGTTCGCGATCTTCAACGGGGTGGAGTGGGTGGCGACGGTGCCGCCGATTGTGAAATTGTTGAACGAGGTGTTCGGCAAGCGCGAGGCTCCGGTACTGGTGTCCTGGGTCTACGCGCTGCATCAGGTCGGCAGTGCGGCGGCTGCGATGGGCGCGGGGCTGCTGCGGGGCTACACGGGCGACTACCTGGTGGCGTTCCTCGCTGCCGGGCTGGCGTGTTTGTTGGCGGCGTGGCTGGTCATGCGGGTCGGCCGGATGGACCCGGCGAGCCAGCCGTCCTAGGGTCCTGCCGGCCGCGCAACGCCACGGGAATCGCATGTCACGCCTCGTCGTCGTATCCAATCGCGTCTCCCCCATTCAGGAGGGGGAAGCCACCGCCGGCGGCCTCGCCGCGGGGGTGCTGGATGCGTTGAAGGGCCATGGCGGCGTGTGGTTCGGCTGGTCCGGCAATATCGCCGATAATCCGGAGCCGAACCCCGCTCGGGAAGTCGGGCCGATCACGCTGTTCACGATCGATCTGTCGCGGGAGCAGTACGACCAGTATTATCGTGGGTTCGCGAATGGCACGTTGTGGCCGGCGCTGCATTACCAGATCGGGCTGGGTCGTTACGACCGAGCGGAGTTCGCGGGGTATAAGCGGGTCAACGATCTGTTCGCGCGTTCGTTGTTGAAACTGATCCGGCCGGACGACTTGATCTGGGCGCACGATTACCATTTGCTGTGTCTGGCGGATTCATTGCGCGCGATGGGCGTCACCAATCGTTTGGGGCTTTTTCTGCATATTCCGTTTCCGGGACCGGGCGTTTTCATGACGGTGCCCAGCCATGCGGAATTGATCAAGTCGATGTGCCAGTACGATCTCCTGGGATTTCAGACGGAGCAGGATCGGGCAGCGTTTGTCGATTACGCGATCCGGCATGCCGGCGGGCGGATGGTGGGCGAGGGGGCATTGTCGATCTACGACCGTATCGTGAAAACCGGGGTCTACCCCATCGGCGTGCATGTCGACGAAGTGCGGGCGCAGGCGGAACTCGCCGCCAACCGCCGGGTGGCCACCCGGCTGCGGGCGACGTTGCTCGATTGGCTTATTCTGAGTGTAGACCGGTTGGATTATTCCAAGGGATTGCGGCAGCGGTTCGTTGCGTACGAGCGGTTTCTGCAGGATTACCCGGACTGGCATAACAACACGACGTTCATGCAGATTGCCCCGCCGTCCCGGTCCGACATCGAGACGTATCAGGAAATACGGCGGGAACTGGAAGGGGAGGCGGGGCGTATCAACGGCCGCTTCGCCGAAGTCGATTGGGTGCCGCTGCGCTACCTGAACAAAAGCTTTCCCCGGAACGTGCTGATGCCGCTGTACGCGGAGGCGCAGGCCTGCCTGGTGACGCCGTTGCGGGATGGGATGAACCTTGTGGCCAAGGAATATGTCGCGGCGCAGAACCCGGCCGATCCCGGAGTGCTGATCCTGTCGCAATTCGCGGGTGCCGCGAATGAGCTGGACGCGGCCCTGATCGTCAATCCCTACGATGAGGAAGGGATGGCGGCCGCCATGAACCAGGCCTTCTCGATGTCGGTCGAGGAACGGCGGGAACGGCACGCATCGATGATCGCGGTCATGAAAGAAAACAGCCTGGAACGCTGGCGCGAACGGTTTCAGGCGGATTTACAAGGAGAGTCCCCATGAAATTCACCGCCTCCGATATCGCTTATCAATCCCCCGACGGCACCCCGCTGCTCGGCCGGCTGTACCGCCCCGAAGGCCCCGGCCCGTTCCCGGCGGTTCTGGAAGTGCACGGCGGCGCTTGGACGTCCGGCGACCGGTTCAACAACGTCGCCATCGCGGAGTCTTTGGCGGCGGACGGCATCGTCGTGCTCTCGATCGATTTCCGCATGCCCCCGGTCGCGCGCTACCCAGTGACCTGCCAGGACGTGAATTTGGGCATTCGTTTCCTCAAGGCGCACGCCACGGAATACGGCAGCCGCCCCGATCTGGTCGGCGGCCTGGGCACTTCCTCGGGCGGCCATTTGATTCTGCTCAGCGCGCTGCGCCCCATCGATCCGCGTTACACCGCCCTACCGTTGCCGGGGTCGGACGTCGATGCGTCGTTGGCGTTCGTGAGCGCCTGCTGGCCGGTCGCCGACCCGCTGAAGCGCTTCCGCGTCAAGCAGGAGGCCGGGATCACCCGCTTCGTGGCATCGCACAACGCCTTCTTCCCCTCCATGGAGGATATGGAGGACGCCAACCCGACGTTGATCCTGACCCGCGGGGAGAAAACCGCGATGCCGCCGGCTTTGGTGATCCAGGGCACCGTCGACGACAATCTGACGCCGGACATGACCAGCGGCTTCGCGTCCGCCTATGCGGCGGCGGGCGGCAAGGTGACGTTCGAAAGCTTTCCCGGCCAGCCGCACGCGTTCATTCCGGGCAACCCGACATCGGCGGATTCGGTGCATGCGCTGTCGATGATCAAGGCGTTCGTGCACCGCAACGCGGTGTAGCGACGATGCGGTTCCGCGAGCCAATCAGGGTCGGTGTGGCCTTGCTTGGCGCCGCGGCGGCGCCACCGCTGGTCATTGTCGTCGGGTCGGCGCTGATGGGTGCGCCCGACATCGCCTTCGCCATCGTGGCATTCGTTTACGCGCTTGCCCACGCCGTGGTGCTCGGCACCCCAGCGTATTTTCTGGCCCGCCGGTATGGCGGCATCAATTGGTGGGTTGCTCTCCTTGCAGGCACCGTCGCCGGTATTGTTCCGGTGGCGGTACTGGCGTTTCCTTGGAGCATCGCCGACCTGTCAGGTCTGTCGGGGGCATGTGCGATAATGGGCGGTTTCGGCGCGATTGGCGGATTGACAGCGTGGACGGTGTGGCGGTTTTTCCCCGCCTAAATTCAGCTACCCTCCAACCCGTGGATTTCCTGCCAGAACAAATCCTTCCATGTCTCCGGCTTGGCCTTGATGCGGCCCATCTTGAACATGAAATCCGACCATTTCGTCATCGCGTGCGGGGCGAGAATGTATTTGTAGCGGGGGTCTTTCAGGAGCCCGACCATGAGGTCGATATCGATTTTTCCCTTGGTGTCGGCGGCGTAGTATTCGGCCGTCTCCCTCGGGTGACCGGCGATGAACTCCGATGCCTCCTGCATGGCGTCCACGATGGCCCGATACAGTTTCGGATTGGCGTCGTGGAAGCGCTTGCTGGTCCAGGCGGTGCCGCCGGTGGAGGGGCCGACGACATCCTCCGACGACAGCACGATATGCACGGCGGGATCGCGGAGTTGCATGTTCTGGAACGGCGGCACGGTGAAGGCGTTCTGGAAATCGCCGCCGGGCGACATCATGCCGGCCGTGGCGTCGGGCGGAGACATGGAGAATGTGTATCCATCCAATCGGTCGAACGCCGCGTCCCCCCATTCCTTCGCCGCCGCCATTTGCAGCAGTACGGCCTGGGCGGAGACCTTCACGGCCGGCAGAGCGATGCGGTCGCCCTGCTTGAAGTCGCGGATCGAGCGGATGTTCGGGTCGCGGGATGTTAGCAGAATCACTTGCTGCGACATGGCGGCGACGCCGCGCACCTCCTGCGGGGTGCCACGGGTTTTCGCCCAGATCGTCAGCAGCCCCGGCACCCCGCCCGAGGCGATATCGACGGCGCCGGACAGCAGCGCGTCGTTCATCATGTCGGGGCCGTTGAAGACGATGTAGCTGATCTTGACCTCGGGGATGCCAAGCTTGGCAGCGTGTTTTTGCAGGAGGTCCTGGTGTTTCATGACGTTGAATTGCAGGTAGCCCATGCTGAACTGCTGCGCGAAGCGCACTTCCGGCACGTCGGCGCGGGTCTGTGGGGAAGCCAGCAGGCCGAGGGCGAGCAACAGGATGGCGATGGGGCGCACGGGTGGGTTCCTCTCAGGCGGCACGGGAGGCTCTGGTCGCGCAGTTGGATCGGCCGAGGCCGGATATGCTTACGATGTGCTGAAGGACTTGGTCTAGTCCGAGCGAATAGAGGGTGGGCTGGCGCAGCAATATGCCGGGGCCGCCCACACAGGCGAATCGCTTAAACGGTCATGTTTCCCCCTTGATGACGGTTTCCAGATAGTCGGTATTCCATCCGGATGAGGATAACCAGTAACCGGACAGCCGGGTGCGGGAAAACCGCCAGCACGGTTCGGAGTGCGGGGAGTGAGACCTTCCCGCCCCCTATCGAGGTGGGGGGACATCGGAAGGAGCCGCCGATATCAATCGACAAACGTCGTTTCCGCTACCACATTCGGCTTAAACAAGGGCGTCCCCGACACCCCCCTAGTGGAGCCTCACAGACCATGTCCAAACCCATCCACACCATGATCCGCGTCATGGATGAAGCCAAATCGGTGGATTTCTACAGCCGCGCCTTCGGGATGCGCGTGGCGGACCGCTACGATTTCGACGGCTTCACCCTGGTCTATCTGGTGTCCGAGGAAAGCCCGTTCGAGCTCGAACTCACCGTCAACCACGGCCGCACCGAACCCTATGCGATGGGCGACGCCTACGGCCATATCGCCTACGCCGTCGACAACCTCGAGTCCGAACACGCTCGGTTTCGGAAAGAGGACCTGTCGCCACTGCCGATCAAGGAATTCCATCGCGACGGCGCCTTGATGGCCAAATTCTTCTTCGTGCAGGACCCCGACGGCTATCGCATCGAAGTGCTGCAGCGGCACGGGCGCTATCGCTGACCGCCCGTTACATCGGCGCGCGATGGTGTCCTCTGCCTACGTTCGTGGCTGCTGCCGAAACGCGAGCACGGAATGCGCCGCATCGGACAGCCACCGCAGCGCGGCGTGCCATTGTTCCTGAAGCGCCAGGGCGATCTCGGTGACGATCAAGCGGTTGCCCTCGATGGTCAGTTCCATCGCGTCGGCGCAATCGTCCCAAAAGCTGCGTTCGTGCATGGAGGCGGCCCTTTCCGTAACGGTGAAGGACGTCTCTCCCTATGTTGCAGCGCAGCGTAAACCCGGTCCGGCGACCGCTTCAAGGAAAATCGCCGGGTCCAGGATACGAATGTCAGACGGGCGGAAGATGCCGAGCGGCAGCAGTCGCGGCAGCGGTGACGGCGAGCCAGTGGAGAACGGCATGCCAAGCCTTGGTCAGAGCGGCACCGATTTCGCGCGCGATCAGGCGATCGCCCTCGATACGCGCTTCGATGGCAGCAGCGGTCGCGGCCCAGTGAGTGTCGGTTTGCATGGTGGCGGTCCTTTCCGGTGAGTTCGGGGAAGGACGCTTCCTCAGTCATGTTGCGTTGCAGCATACCGATCCCGCGGGGCCGCGGCCAATGCGAATCCGTCAGTGCAGACCCTCGCAGAACGTTTGTATACGTGTGAGTCCCTCGACCAGTTCGCCGTCCTCGGTCGCGGTGCTGATCCGCAGGAACGGGCTCATGTGGTAGGCGGCGCCGTGCACGGTGGCGACGTAATGCTCCTCCAGCAGGGCCAAGCACACGTCTTCGTCGTTCTTCAGCAGCCGCCCGCCGGAGGTCGTCTTGCCCAAACAGCCCGCGACATTTGGAAAAACGTAGAACGCGCCCTCGGGCGAGTGGCAGGAGATTCCCTTGGCGTCGTTCAGCATCTTCACCGCGATGTCGCGGCGCCGCTGATAGGCGACCGACTGCGCGCGCGCGCCATCCTGCGGCCCGTTCAGCGCGGCGACGGCGGCGGCCATGCCGACGGTGGAGATGCCCGCCGTGGCCTGCCCCTGCATGTTGACCATCGCCTTGATCAGGTTCTTCGGCCCGCCGGCGAAGCCGATGCGCCAGCCGGTCATCGCGTAAGTCTTCGACACGCCGGAGCATGTCAGAGTCCGGTCCTTCAGGTCCGGCGCCACCTGGGCGATCGTCGCGTGCTCGACACCCGAGAAGATCAGATGTTCGTACATATCGTCGCAGAGGATCCAGACATGCGGGTGTTTGCGCATGACGGCGGCGATCGCCTCCATATCCTCCCGCGTGCAGACGGCGCCCGTCGGGTTGTTGGGGCTGTTCAGCACCAGCCATTTCGTCCGCGGCGTGATGGCGGCGTCGATGTCCTCGGCGCGCGGGCGAAAGCCGTTGTTCTGCGGGCAATTGACCAATACCGGCTTGCCTTCGCACAGCTGCGTCATCTGCGCGTAGGCGATCCAGGACGGCACAGGGATGACGACTTCATCGCCCGGATCGACCGTCGCCATGATGGCATTGAACAGCACCTGCTTGCCGCCATTGCCCACGCAGATTTCATCCATCGCGTAGTCGATGCCGGAGTCGCGCTTGAATTTTTCCTGAATCGCCTTCTTGAACGCGACCGTGCCGTCCTGCGGCGGATATTTCGTATCCCCCTTCAAGGCAGCCTGATGCGCGGCCTCGATGGCGTGCGGCGGGGAATCGAAATTCGGCTCCCCGGTCGTGAGCGTGATCACCGGCTTGCCGGCGGCACGCAGCTCGCGTGCTTTGATGGTCATCGCGACGGACGCAGCGACCTCGACCAGACTGAGGCGATGGGAGAAACCGGGCATTCATTCAGTCCCTAACGGAAAATGGATGAATGCGAGGGATGTCATGGTCCTGTCAACGGCTGGCGCGAATCCCACGTGCGGACGCCGGCCCGCGTGCGAGGTGCGCGCGACCGGTAAGACGGCGATGACGGGGTGGGTGCCGAACGGCATCAGCTGGGCACAATGGCGGGCGTTTCGCCGATCAGACACCCGAGCGCTCGGCGCACGGTTGCTGGGCGCAGGTCGCGCCAATCGATGTGCCAGGTATCCGAACGCCTGTCGCGTTCGCGCTGGAAGGTTTCTTCCCGCCGCGCGCGCACTTGGTAGAGGCGGCCGAGGCTGCCGCCGTAGCGCCGCAGGGTCTTTTCCACCCGATTCCAGAAATCGCCATCGCAGAGACCGGGGGCGATGCCGAGGTCCATACAGATATAGGCGATGGTCCGGCCGACTGGGCGGCGGCGCACCTCGGCCGCGAGTTCTTCCGGTGTGGGCAGGCGGGACGCATCGGGATCGCCAGGGTCCAGCAGCGCGGGATCGGGACGGCGTGGATGGAGGGGCGCGGAACGCAGCCGGGGGGCCGCCCCTGCCGGAGGACGGTGGTGGGGTTGCAGTGCGACGCACGGAGGCCAAGCAAACCGCAGATTACAGCCCCTGGCCGCGCGGGCGAACAGATAATCGCGCAGAGCGAGCGCCCTGAGCATGCCGCGCTGCATCCGCTGCAGGATGGTGGGGAGATCGCCGGTGCCAAAAACGGCGGCAGCGGTGGCGAATTCCGGGGCGGCGGCGCTTGTGGCGGCGGTCGCGGCGAAATGGCGGGCGTGCGCGATGAGGACGGCGAGCACATGAAGAACAGCCCCGATACGCCCCGGGATGGGGCGCGGTTTTGTGGCGGCCGGGGTGGTTGGGGCTGCTCGGGTCATGGGATGGTGGTAGCGGGTTTGGAGGAACAAAGCAAGAAACTTATGATTAGTTTCCCAGTACGTGGGTATGCAAGGCGGGATTGGACACGGATATAAGGACCGATCCGCCGCGGGCGGTGCCCGACCCGGGCGGACCATGACCGAAAAAGTGATCGCCGCGCCCCGCTCGATTCGGTTATTTGGCAAACGGTCGCAGACGCAGGGTGATCGCATATGGCGGATTTCAGCCCTTCCATCATGGTCGGGTCACGCCCAACCATGACGGAATTACGCTAAACGTGCGGCCCCCTGGTCATGAGCGATCACCCAGTCCGCGGACGGCCCGACCGTCGCGGCTCAGATGGCGATGCTGACGGTGGCCGCAGCGCGCAAGGGGCGGCCGATGAAGGTCGGTTTTGCGTTGAACCCGACATGCCCCGCGGATAGGATGTTTCCATGACCCCCGACAGCGGCCTTGAACTCGCCATCCCTCCCTCTTTGGCTGCCCGCATTCAAACGGCGGCCGAGGAAGAACACCGATCGGCGATCGACATTCTTCGGGACGCGATGGACCGGTATCTCGCGGCGCGAGATCGTCGCGAAGTGCTCCGCACGGAAGAACTCAGCGCGGCGGACATGGATTCCATCCTGGCTGGGACGATGGATACTCAATACGATTATCTGAACGCCGAACTCGAATAGCGCGGCGTGGCTGTCCCGGTCCCCGTGCGTGGGTTGGTGATCTCCTACGCCTATCTTTGGGAAACCGAACATCGTCGGGGACGGGAAGACGGCCTCAAAGACCGGCCTTGCGTCGTTGTCCTGGCAGTCGAGACGGTCGGCGGCAAGCAACGCGTCACGGTGGCCCCGATCACGCACACCGAGCCGGGCAACGCCAGCGACGGCATCGAAGTACCGCTATCGACGAAACGGCGCCTCGGGCTGGATGAAGCGCGCTCCTGGATCGTGGTGAGTGAGGTGAACCGTTTTGCCTGGCCGGGCCCGGATCTACGTCCGATCGGACCCGAGCGCTTCGATTACGGCGTATTGCCGCCGGTATTTTTCAAACAGATGCTCCGTCGTATGGCCGATTATCTGGCGGTGAAGCGGGTGTCGGTGGTTCCCAGGAGTGCGTGATGGAACATCGCGTGTCCTTCGGCGACACATGGGCGGACACGACCACGGCGCGCGGGCGGTTGATGCTCACAGTCCTCGGCGGGTTGGCGGAGTTCGACCGAGAGTTGATTCGCGCCCGGACGGGCGAAGGCCGCGCCCATGCCAAGGCGCGAGGGAAGAATCTTGGCCGACCGTTCAAGCTGACGGCGCACCAGAGGCAGGAGGCGCTTGCATGGCGCGAGGGTGGGGAGTTGTCGAGCGAGATCGCGCGGAGCTACAACGTCAGCAGCAGCACGATTTCACGGCTTCGGTTTTAGAGTGGGAATCGGAGCATTATCCTAGGCCGCAGCATGGCAAAATCGAACCCCCGACCAGAAGAATTAGCCCTGATCCATCGGGACAACTTCCGTTGGCTTACTGGACTCGGACACGACTTTGCTACTGTGGCAGAGGCGGAACTCTATCGGCTGCTGATGCTCATGGAACACCGGCCAATCCTGCAAGCGTTGGCGAATGAAGAGGTCAAAGCTCCCATCGCCGGTCACCACGCTCTGCCGGCAGAGATTGCTTGTTCCATAATAATCACCTTCAGGACGAGAGCGTATGCCGAAGGCGAGGTTGTAAGTGTAGGCCCACGCACGGCTGGAGACCGAAAACCCGTTCCGTTGAACATATGGCTCCGCGTGCCGGACGTGCAACGCGGGCAGTTTTTCACGTTCGTCGTGAACCTTGGCCTAATTCATGTCCGATCAGCGCCTCTCCCCAATGGAAGCCACACAGTTTACACGCATCGGATCAAGGTGCCGAAAACACAAGGAAACCTGATCTATACAGGGGTGACCCGTCAAGGTTGGCAAAAGCGCTGGACCCAGCATCTTCGAGATACCCGCGCGGGATCGATGCACCTCTTTCATCAGGCGCTTCGGGCGCATCCAAACGCTGAATATATTCATCGGGCCGTTGCAGCCGGGCTATCCGAAGCCGTCGCCATGCAGATCGAGGAGATGTGGGCGGACCATACCCTTCGTCCCAAGGGGTTAAACATGATCCCCGGCGGCTATGCGGGCATCCGCTACTTGCACAAGATCGGTGCACTGGCCCCTCGGCAGAAGATCGATGTCGATCAGCGCGAAGAAATACTCGCCGAATTCATCCTCCGGAAGACGCAGGAAGGGCGCCCCAACCCGTTGATGGCGTCCCTATGGCGGGACGATAGCTTTGCCGAGCGCGTGATTTGTGGCCCAGAAGGCAGGCTCAAGCCAGGCCAGATTTCGGACGCTAGGTTGCTCGCATCCTTCGGCAAAAATGCATCTGAGATCGCGGAGAGGATTGGTGCAAAAAATTACCTTCAAGTGGAAAGGCTGCTTAGCGGGCGGACTTACTCGCGGGTAAAAACATAACGATGCCCATGCCTAGGAGTGCAGCGTGAATATGGGGCCAAATCCCAAGCTCATCCACCATCAGATCAAGTAGGCGGCTAGGTGGACGCCACGCGGGCGAGCCTATGACATTACCCTTTGGTCGCGCAGCTATGATTTTGCCCCCGCCTTGACCGTAGCCGCAGAGTGTGCCATAGAATACAGTGTTAATGCGGAATTGCCGAAAGCACTTCCGCAGCGAAGGAATTCGCGACAACCTGTTGCAAGCGGAGTTGAAAATGTCTACCATACCCCAATACTCGTCGCTTTTTTCCTGCCTCTATGATGAAGCCAACCCTGTTGGTTCGTTAGGGCGCGGCACTCACTATTCCGTGTTTCGAAGCGTCGAGTGGCTAGACGTGATACGGCAGCCACTAACGAAACCTCAGGTGCATGACTTCGCCGTCATATGGGATGAAGATCATGATACACGAGTCATTGATGTAATAGAACAAATTTATATGGCGGGTCTGTTGTCGCCCATTCAGTTTGTGGGTGAGCGTAAAGGCATGCTACATGTAATTGTAGCATCAAGATTCTATTATATCGGCTCCCCGTCGGATACTGAGGAATACCGAAGGGGAATTGCCACGATAGCACAGGGTCTCGAGGACCCTTGGTCGCTTGATCTTGGCATGTTCGACCGTAGTGACCCTGAGACTATGCACCAATGTGACTACCAAGGCATAATCGCTGCCGAAAAGCGGCGGGTAGATATCTATTTACGTAACATAGACTCGCTCTGGAGATTGGGGACAAGGGAGTTCGTGAGGCAGCGTCGGGGGTGGGAGGAATGGCAGGGTACGCCCCCTCTTCCCCCGCCTCCCCCCCTCCCTTCGCCCAGCTCGGTTGCTAAGCCCCCCCCTTAGCCAAGGCTGACTAAGGGGGGCCTAGTCATGTGCATCAGGCCCTTTCAATTCAACGCGCACCTGAAAGAGCACAGGTTAACAGAAAGCCCCTTCTGCGGCACCGATTTGTAAACACCCGATAGAAATGTCACGCCCGTCCCCAATACACATCACACTATGTCAGTCTGCCGTCGGCGCAATCGGAGTGGTGTGCGATCACGGTGATCCAGTTGAGCGGTCGCGCTAAGCCCGTGTGACGTCGCCAGAGCCGGCCGCCCGATGCCTCGAACCGTGCAAACCTTGGGCACCGTCCTGGACGCCGAAATCGCCGCCCGGCCGAAGGATAGGCAGGCGGCTTTCCGGCGCCTCGTGGCGCGTATCGAGGCCGTGGGTCCCGAGCAGGTCGGCCATCCTCACCTGAAGCATCACCGCGGCAAGCTCTGGGAGATGCGGTTCAGCGGGCAAACCGGCATCGCTCGGGCGATTTACGTCACCGCCGTCGGCCAGAGGGTTGTCGTGGGCATGCTTTCGTCGAAAAGAGCCAAACGACGCCCAAGGCCGCCCTGGACCTGGCAGAACGGCGAGCAAAGGAGATCGAACCACGACCAGCCTCGCGAAACGCCGGCGAACGCTGCTGACCGATCCCGAGGTCCTGGCGCACGCCTTACCGGGAAAAGGTTCAATCGTAGCGCTATAGCGCTGAACATAAGAAAAATAGCTTGCCCAAACACCCCAATTTACGCCATAGTTCCTATCACAATCCGTGAATTACACTCACATAGCGGTTGTCATAGCAGCGGCCATTGTTTCCGGCTCTCGCGGTTTCGCCTGTATCGCCGGCATGACGGGGCGGCACCGCAACGCTTAAGGCCAACGGCCGCCGATCCAACCCACCCCAACCCCCTCCCGGACCCCATCGAACACCAACACACCCCCACCCACCTGCGCGGAGCGCTCCGCACCTGGGCGGAGGCAGCGCTGCAAGACTCCGGTTACCAGCCTGCCGCCCACCACCTTTTTCTCATCGCCGAACTGGAAAAACTCGCCGCCGGCGCGTTCGACCGGCTGATGATCCTGATGCCTCCGGGTTCGGCCAAATCCACCTATACGTCGCTCCTGTTCCCGGTCTGGTGGTTCCTGCGCCACCCGCGCTCCACCGTCATCTGCGCCTCCCACTCCCTGGGCCTCGCGCGATCCTTCGGGCGGCGGGCGCGCGATCTGGTGCACGCACACGCCGACCAGCTCGGCTTCGCGATCAAACCCACCCACCGAGCAGCGGACAACTGGTCCACGACGGCCGGCGGCGAGTATCTCGCGGTCGGCGTGCGCGGCGCGGTTGTCGGTCGCCGCGCCGATCTGATTATCATCGACGACCCCGTGAAATCCCACGCCATCGCCGACAGCAAGCGCCAGCGCGATTTCATCTGGGACTGGTACAAGTCCGATATCTCCACCCGCCTGAAACCCAACGGTCGCGTGGCGCTGGTCATGACCCGCTGGCACAAGGACGACCTCGGCGGCCAGTTGGAGGCAACCGCCGAGGACGGCTGGCGCGTCCTGCGCCTCCCCGCTTTGGCCGAGGCCAACGATCCGCTCGGCCGCCCGCCCGGCGAACCCCTCTGGCCGGAGTGGGAGGACAAAACCGCCCTGGCCCGCCGACGCGCGCTGATCGGCGACCGCGCCTGGTCGGCGCTGTATCAGCAACGCCCGCACGCGCCGGGCGGCTCCCTGTTCCGGATCGACCGCATCGCCGAAACCGAGGCCACCGACCCCGACGACCACGTCGTGCGCGGCTGGGACTTCGCCGCGACGGCGAAGGACGACGGGAATGAGCCGGACTGGACCGTCGGCGTCAAACTCTGGCGCGCCCAAGACCGCCGCTGGATCGTCCTGGACGTCGTCTGCATCCGCGGATCGGGGCTGGAGGTCGAGGAACTGCTGCTGAGAACGGCCGCCCAAGACGGCAGAAAAGTCACCATCGCGTTGCCGCAAGACCCCGGTCAGGCGGGAAAGTTCCAGGCGTCCTGGTTCACCGCCCGGTTGCGCGGGTTCCACGTGGTGTCCTCGCGCGAAAGCGGTCCGAAGACCGAGCGGGCGCGATACGTCGCGACTCAAATGGAGGCCGGCCACGTCGCGATCGCCCGCGCCCCCTGGAACCGCGCCTTCCTGGAGGAGCTGCGCGACTTCCCGGCCGGCACCAAGGACGATCAGGTGGACGCGCTGTCCCGCGCGTTCAACACGCTGGAGACCGAACCGGCGGCGGCGGCGATGCTGCGGGTGGACTTCCTGGCGCGGTGATTCCGGCTTTGCTCCCGCCTTGGGAGCAGCCATGCGCATCCTCTCCGTGGGCCCGCTGAAGGCCTTCTGGGACCGCCCAAGACGCCGAGCAGCCGCTTCGGACCTGGGGGCGTGTGGTCAAGGCGGCCGATTGGGCCGACCCTCCGGCGGTGAAACGGATGTTCGGTAGCGCCGACATTCTGCGGGACGGCCGGGCGGTGTTCGATAGTGGCCGCAACAAATACCGCCTTGTCGCGTGGATCAACGATGAATACGGCGTCGTCGCCATGCGTTTCATCGGCACGCACCGCCAGTATGACAGCATCGACGCCCAGACCGTGTGACGAGAGGAGAATGTGATGGATGTGCGCCCGATCCGGACCGAAGCCGATTACAAAGCCGCGCTGGCGGAGATCGAGACATTGATGAACGCCACCATGGGCTCGCCTGAGGGTGACCGGTTGGACGTGCTCGCCACGCTCGTCGAGGCCTATGAGGCGGTGCACGGTCCCATCGAGGCACCCGACCCGATCGGTACGATTCTGTTCATGATGGAACAGAAGCAGTTGTCTCGCCGCGACCTGGAACCGGCGATCGGCAGCCGCGCGCGGGTGGCCGAGGTGCTCAACCGCCGCCGTCCCCTGACCTTGCCGATGATCCGGGCGTTGAGCCGCGCTTTGGACATTCCGGCGGATGTGCTGATCCAGCCGTACGAGACGCGGGGACCGGACAAGGAGAGCCGGCTGTTATCATCGGTCGCGGCATAAATCGCTGGCCGGGGCTTTCCCCTCGGCCGCATCCTCCTTCGCGATACGCTGACCGGAAAATTGCCATGCTGCAACCGGAATCACCCTTTGGAGTTTGCAATGGCGGCGTGTCAGCAAATTTCAAGGGATGGGTCGTGCATGGGTGTAAACGCGATGGTCCTTCGGCGCTGTTGGGCGCGCTCATTGAAGAACGCGGTATGGTTCAACAACCAGGACACGTTACCGCAGCTCATGGCGATGCTAATGACGGCGGATCCAGCGCAATTCCGATCGCTGCATGTCCCCACTACCCTGGCTGCCATGTGCGTGGCCCGAACTGAAATGATAATTGATCGTCAAGGAGCAATCGGGTTATGAGTTGGACCCCCGTGCATAGGGCGCACTATTTCGGCTGCGAGTGCAGCCCGGGCCTGACGCCGGCCGACAAGGCCGCGTCCAATTGCCACAACGGCGTCGGCGCCGACCAGGCGTTTCTCGATCGTTATTGTTCCACCGATCGACATCGCAGGAATGGGCGCATCATCACTGGCACAGCGACGCGGCTCGCGGGGGTGAAGGTATCAGTGGCGCGATGTGTCCTCAATTACCTGACGCAGCGGCTTCCAAACGCCGACCATGTGACGCCGGGGTGGAACGGTACGCCCCTGCCGCTTGTCGTGATCGGCAAAATGGACGGGAACAGAGATATTCAGCGGCCGCGGTGCGGCCTGTGCGTTGTCGATGACCACCTCTACCTCTGGACCGACGCGGAGAGAGTGCCTGCCTCGACGGACGGCGCCAACGGCTGGGTGCCTTGGCGTCAGCACGATGGCAAACAGTCGGTGCGATTCGACTGGAAGCTGGTCTGCACGTGCCAAAATGGCGCGCATTGCACCCTTCCGAAGGAGTTGGACGGCTTCCTCAAGGAACTCAACGAGGTGATCGGGCCCTCGAAGCAGTTGGACGCGCCCGTCGTGCCTCGGGGGGCTTACGACACCGATGCGGAAGATCTGGACGAGGCCGCCGACGATGAGGTGTTCCCAGATCGGCCGAACAAACCAGGTCAAAGTGGAACACCTGCGGCGGGTGGCAGCGCGGGTGCCGTGCGCCGGGATGCCAACGTTCATCCGGTCAGCGAAAGCGTCCAGAACGCGAAAAACGGCCGAGGTATGCTGAGCGTCCTGCGCTGCGTCGCGATTAAACGTATGCAGACAAATATTCCGATGTTCGGCTCGAGTAACCTTGATAATCTGATTATGGCTACCGGCTATCCACCGCCCGCATCCCACTCGCATCCCACCCTTAACCCGCATTGTGATATGGCGGACTTGCTCTACGTCATGGCGGCGAGCCTCGCCAATGCCGCGGGCGGACGGCCGCATTGGAAGGTGTTCGCGCCAGCAGTCGTGCAGGCGATGCGCAATGGCGGCTGCCTGACCCCCACGAACCCGGCCCTTCTGTTCTGTGCGCCGGGTGCTGCCAACCTCGAGAATTGGATCGCGTGCCTCCCACCGCCCGCCGGTGGCTGGCCCGTTCGGATGGCGCGATTCGTCGCCTCCGCCAGTGCTGTCGGCGCCGGAAGGACCGGGAACCCTCTCGACATGGCTATGCTTGACGGAATGGCGGGCTTCGCCGACTGGATCCTTAGGTACCACGGTGGCTCGGCGGTCTCGCTGAATACCGTGACAGCAGTTCCGGCATCGATGAACCACCCCGTGGTATGGACTGCCCTCGCTCAGCTCACCGCCTATCGCGGTATCGGCCTCGCAATCGCAGCTAATTTCCTAAAAGACTCGCAGGTGCCGCCTCTCGTCGCGCCCCGCACAAATCCACGCGCTATCGCGGCAGTCACGGCGGGTTGGTTCGTGAAGCCTGACCTCCATGTCATTCGGTTCGTCGCGAAACTATCGCGTGGCCTGGCCCTTCATCAGAATGGGCGGCGGCAGGAGCTGCGCGTCGCGAGCGCAGCATTGGCGGCCCCGCCGACTAACCCCGGCGCGGTAGGGTATTTTCCTGGCCAGTATGGGCATATCCCCGCAGCACTTCACCGGGAGAGCCGCGTGATCGCCGACATCCATGCCTGGGCCGGGGCGGTCAAGACGTCGGCGCTGGAAATCGAGCGAGTACTCTACCTGATCGGGGCACGACAGGTGGAGGTCCCCAAGGCCGGGGGCGGAAGCATTGTCGTCAAGACTTCGTGGTACCGTCAGGCAGAAGCGGCGATAGATGCGGCAATCACCGCTGGTGTGTCACCCATGTCCTGACTATCCGGAAGTATCACTACAACCGCGGATGCGGAGAACCTTCTCCTTCAGGTTTCCATGGTCGCCGGCCTTGGCGCCACGGCGGACGTTCCCGCGCGGTTCGTCAAGGCGATCATGATGACGGCGGCGTTTCTTTACGAGCACCGGGGCGACCCCGGCCGCCTCCTGTCTGACGCGGCGACATTGCTGGACCGCTACCGGCTGCAATGCCTCGGTGGCTGAGCGATGCCGGAAGCGCCAAACGCCGACACGGGGCCAGACCCGACCTGGGGATTGTGGCGCGGTTGGCCGATCCGTCGTACGTCTGGCGCCGGATCAACATGGTCCATGTGCAGAGCGGGGCGGCAGCCTCTCCGGCAACTCAAATCGCCAGCGCGACGATCAGTCTGGAATCATCGCCCGGAGACTATCTGTCCAGGTGTCAAGGTGCATACCCCGGCCGCCGTACGATCCGACGAACCAGTGCGGTCGTTCCTCTAGTCACCCGCTCGGAGAACGCGCGATCACCGAAGAGTCACCGCCGCCTTCTTCAGGATCGCACCCATGCGACTTTGCCAGCCCCGCCCCGTTGCTCGGAACGCATCCAGTGTGGCGCGGTCCAGACGAATCGCGGTGAGTTCCTTCGTGGGTGCTTTTTGCTTGCCGCGCCCCCGCTTGATGGACGCCGCCAGTTCGGGGTGGGCCTCGGCGAAGGGACGCATCGATGCGATCTCGCCCTCGGTCAGGGGCGGGCTGTCAATGGCATCCCAGTCCTGTTGGGTGTATCCATGCCCAGGCTCGAATGCTTTCACTTTAGGCATTCAGGGATCTCCTTTCTGTTCGGCTGGCGCGGCGTCGCACGCGACCCCCATCGATGGCCGCCGCCATTTCAGGACGAGCCTCGCCGCAGGTGCCAGTTACCCCGCCTTCCTCACCAGTTCATAAGGCTGAAGCAGCAAGCCCTCCGGCAAATGAAGCAAATCCGCCAGACGCCGGATCATTTCCTTGCTGAGCGCGCGATGCCGGTTGAGCACCAGGCTGGTCATCGCTCGGCTGCCGATTGCCGGCTCGATATCCCGCCGCGTCATGTCGCGCATCTCCATCATTGCCTCGATCGCCTCGATGGGGTCGGGCAGTTCGTCCAACAAGGTCGCTTCCTCGTAGCGGCCGATCAGAAAGCCGAGGAGTTCCAGTTTTTTCGTATCCGTATCGGACCGGTCCGGAATGTCCATCAGGCGCTCAGCCTCCGTCAGCGCGGACTCATGCGTTGCGTCGTCACGGATGATCTGTAAGTCGAACATGGCAGCCTCCTATACCGTCGCCGCATCGATTGTGTCGTAAGCCCTGTGATCGCCGACCGAGCGGATGAAA
>CAITUP010000046.1 GCA_903895595.1 uncultured Acetobacteraceae bacterium
CCCGTTCACGTCGATCTTGGTGTACGCCACCTTGGTCGAGTTCACGGCGGCGTCCTTGATGATGCCACGAGCGCGCTCGGTCAGGTTGGCCTTATCCCAGTCGAAGAACACGAGGTAGGAACGCGACGTCGCCGCGGCCGGAGCCGGGGCAGCGGCCGGCGCCATCGGGGCAGCGACAGCACCGAAGGCGTAGCGAACGCCGAGCATCAGGTCGTGGTTGTAGTTGTTGGTCGAGGTAACCGTGGCGAAAGCCCCCGCACTGTAGTTGCGGTTGCCAGCCAGACCCATAAACCGGTACTCGGCGGTCACAGCCAAGCCGGGAACGGAGTCGATGGGGATCGCGGCGCCCAGGATGCCCTGATAAGCGAACGAGCCCTTGGTCTGCGACATAAAGGACAGACGCTCGGCCTGATAGCCGATGCCGGCGCCGACATACGGGACGAAGGACGGGGAAACGGTGGTGAAGTCGTACAGGGCATTCACCATGCCGCCATACTTCTGCTCGTTGCCGGCGCCGCTGAGGTTGAAGCTGTTGTAGCGATAGTCGCCTTCGATCTCGGCCCGCACGCCGTTGCCGAAGCCCCAGCCGAGGCTGACGACGCCCACGCCGCCAACGTTCGGTTTCGCGCTGCCGCCGCCAACGTTCGTTTTCACGATGACGAGCTCTAACGATTCGTTCTGCATGATGTTCACGCCGCCGCCGGCGCCAACATAGAAGCCCTCAATGCCTTCGGCATTTGCCGCGAGCGGCAACGCCACCATGGTGGCGGCGAGTAGTGCGCTGCGAAACGTCATGTGTTTGTCTCCTTGCGAATTATTTCGACGGTGGCGTGTTCGAAAGTCGGTAGCGAAGAGCCACACCACTGCGGTACGCCCTTACCTAGGGAAGTTCGGCGCGGTTGGCCAGTGGTGTGTTACCTGTTTTGGCCGCACTGTTGCGAAACAGCCACACCCCTCTGCACCGCTGCCACAGACGGAAACGGCGGAAGAGAGCAGGAGTCGAACCTACCCGGGACTGCTTGGCGGCCCCAACCGGGTTTGAAGTCCGGCCGGCCCACCGGGGCCGCTTCTCTTCCAAAGCCAGTATGACAAGTTCAGGCCGGTACGGGAAGCTGGGCGGAAAACTCGGCCTCTTCCGCCGGTTCCAAGCAGCGGAAGTCCAGCCAAAGCCGGTCTTGCGCGATGCGTCCGATCACCGGACGAGGTAACCCCCGCAGTGTCGCGGCTAGATTTTCCAACGCACCCCCGCCGATCGTCACCGCCGCCGACGGCAGCAAATCCACCGGCAGCGCACCCGAGCCGATCTGGCTGCTGCACGCCTCCACGGTCACCGTTCGTGTCGGAAAAGCCCGTCCAATCAAACCAGCCATGCGCGTAGCGGTTGTCCTGATGTCGGCTTCCGCGCGAGTCAGCAGCCGCAAAGCCGGCAACCGCTCCGCCAAACGGTCCGGATCGAGGTAAAGCCCCAGCACAACCTCCAGCGCCGCGAGCCGTCCCTTGTCCAGCCGCAAGGCCCGCTTCAATGGATTGGCGTTGATGCGCGCGATCAGTGCCTTGCTGCCGACGATCAGCCCGGCCTGCGGCCCGCCCAACAGCTTGTCGCCGGAAAAGGTCACGATGTCGGCCCCGGCGGTCAGCGCGTCCGCCGGCGTCGGCTCGTGCGGCAAGCCCCAGCGAGCCAGATCGACCAGACTTCCGCTGCCCAGATCCTCGATCAGCGGCAGGTTCGCCGCGTGGGCGATGCGCGCCATTTCGTCGGTCGGCACGGCGGCCGTAAAGCCGACGATCGCGTAATTGGCCTGGTGCACCCGCATCAGCGCCGCCGTTTCCGGCCCGATCGCCTGCGCGTAGTCGCGTGGATGGGTGCGGTTGGTGGTCCCGACTTCCTTCAGAAGGGCGCCGGACCTGTTCATGATATCCGGCACCCGGAACGCGCCGCCGATCTCGATCAACTCTCCGCGAGACACCGGCACCTGTTTGCCCAGCGCCAGAGAGTTCAGCACCAGCATCACAGCGGCGGCATTATTGTTGACGACCGTCGCGGCCTCCGCCCCGGTCAGACGACACAGCAACGGGGCGATATGCGAGTCCCGCTCCCCCCGTTTGCCGCTGTCCAGGTCGTATTCCAGGCTGGTGGCGGATCGCATGGCCTCGGCGGCGGCGGCGGCGGCTTCGGGCGGCATGGGCGAGCGCCCGAGGTTGGTGTGCAGCACCGTCCCCGTCAGATTGAACACCGGCCGCTGCGATCGCGCGAAGGCGCGGGCCAGCCGGTCCGCGGCCTCATCGAGCAACACGCCCGCAGGGGCGTGAAACGCGCGCGCCGAGCGGCGGTCTGCCAGGAGATCGCGCAAAGCGCGGGTGGTGGCCTCGCGGCCGAACCGGCCGGTCAGCACCGTGGCGGCCGGTTCGCGTAACAGGGAGTCGAGGGACGGGAGAGGACTGGTCATGATCCGCCCATCCTAGGGGGTGCTGGCATCGGGACAAGCGGAACCGGTGCGTCAAACCTGGGATGGCGGCCACACCTTGCCAATGAACCCGCGCACGCGCCGCCGGATGCCGAACGAGGAATTGCGCCCCACAAACGCGTAAAACCGCCAAAGCCAGATTTTCGGCCACAAGGCAGCCGCCGCCCGTAACCGCTCGCCTTGTTCGGCTGCCACCGTCCCCAAGGCCCGCAACCGCCGCCGAATACCGAACGACGAGTTGCGCCCGACAAAGGCATAAAACCGCCAAAGCCAAATTTTCGGCCACAAGGAAGCCGCTTCCCCCCAAGCCCGCAGGCGCCGCCGAATGCCGAAAGACGAATTGCGCCCGACAAAGGCGTAAAACCGCCAAAGCCAGATTTTCGGCCACTCGGCAGCCGCTTCCCCCACCGTCCGCAACCGTCGCCGCATACCGAACGACGAATTTCGACCCACAAACGCGTAAATCCGCCAAAGCCAAATGCGCGGCCAGATCGCCAACGGCGCGAGTTTCGGGGGCGGCGGCAGCGCAACCCTCGGCACGCCGGATCGCAATCGGCTCACATGGCCCGAGAGACGGTAGCGCAACGCGATCAACCGGTACCGCCAAACCGTCCACGGCCGCCACCCTGCATCCCAGCGCGGCAACAACGCCATGTCGAACAGGACGAACCGCACGACGATCGCCACACAAAACAACCCGCCCACAGCCACCCGCGGAACAACCATCCATCGGCGGTACCCGCGCGAACTGGCCCGCAAACGCGCCGTATAGATCGCCGCGAGATCGTCCACCGTCCGGTCCAGCGTAAACCGTTCCAGCATCCAGGCTCGGCCCCGCGCCGCCACGCGCGCCGCCAGATCGCGGTCGTCCAGCAGCCGCAAAATCCCGCCCGCCAGATCCTGGGGGTCCCGAGGCTCGACCAGAGTCCCGGTTTCCCCATCGATGACGCTGTCCACCATGCCGCCGGTCCGGGTCGCGACCGTGGGACAGGCCATCAGGAGCGATTCAATCGTGCCGCCGAGGTTTTCGCTCAATGATGCCTGTACCGCGACATCCAGGCCGCGCAAAACGGACGGCACATCGGTGCGGAAACCGGTGAACCGCAGCTGAGAGTCCACACCGAGCGACGTCGCCAGCGCCTTCATACGGTCCATGTAGGCGAAGCCGCCGGCCTCCCACCCGGAACCCACCAGGACGAAGCGCACGTCCGGGCGCCGGTCCAGGATCGCGCGGGCGGCATGGATGAAATCCTCCTGCCGCTTGTTGGCATGGCCCTGCACGGCCGGCGGGGTCCAGCGATTCACGCCCATTTCCGTATAAAAATAGGCGACCATACCGACCAGAGGGGCATCCGGCGCCCAGCCGAATTCGCCGCGGAGATCGGCTGGATCAGTCTTATCCGGGTCGAACCGCGCGGGATCGGGCCCGTAGTAAACCAATTCCGTCCGCCGCTTCGGCACACCCATCGCCTGATACAAAGTGCGCGTATAAACACAGGATGCGATGACCGCCGTTTCCATCCAGCAGGTCCAGCGATCGATCCAGCGCGGCGTAAACGCCTCCAGATGGAACGGACCGGCGATCATCGACAGCCGGACCGGGACATCGACGAACCAGCTCGCGATCCGGCCGATCACCATCGAATGGAACAGATGTGTCTGCACCACGTCGAAGCGTTCCCGCCGAAGGATACGCATCAGGCCGATGACCTTGCGCGGCAGGGAGAACAGGTCGCCGCTGCCGATGAAATCGAAGTCGGTGTGCAAAACCCGGATGCCGGAGGCGTTGAACCGGTCGACCAGCTTGCCCTTGTCGCCGTTCAGAATGACCGTAACCTCGAACCCATGCCGGTCGCGCAGGTCGCGCAGCTGCTCATGCACCCATGCCGCGCCTTCGGTGGTAGCGGCGATGTGGCAGATTTTGCGGCGGGGCGGTGTCTTCGGTTTCGCCATGACGGAATTATCCGCCGTCGCGGCCGGAAGCGCCAACGGCTTTGCGCAACGTCGCGACAACGCGTTCCACCTCGGCCTCCTTCATGTTCGTGTGGAACGGCAGCGCCAAAGTCGTTTGGCTGACCGCCTCGGTCACCGGCAGCATGCCTTCCCGATAGCCGAACCGCTCCCGGTAGTAGGGTTGCAGATGGATCGGGGAGAAGTAGATCCGCGACGGCACGCCCGCCCGCTGCAACCGGTCGATGATCGTCGTTCGGTCGATGGTTGGGTGCAGGCGGATGACATAGACGAACCAGCTCAGGCGGGTCGTGCCCGGGGCCGGAGTCATCGTGCCGACCCCGTCCAGGTCGCGCAGCCGTTCGTTGTACCAGCCGGCGACCCGGTCCCGGCGGGCCAGCAGATCGTCGATACGGTTGAGTTGGGACAGGCCGAGCGCGGCGTTGATTTCGCCGAGGCGGTAGTTGTAGCCAAGATGGATGTGGCGCAGCCACGTGCCCATCTCGTCGCGTCCCTGGTTGCGCAGACTGCGCAGCCGCGTGGCGAGCGCCGGATCGTCGCAGGTGACGATGCCACCCTCGCCGGCCGCGATTTGCTTGTTGGGGTAGAAGCCGAACACCGCCATGTCGCCGAAGCTGCCCGCCTTGCGGCCGCGGTGTTCCGACCCGATCGCCTCGCAGGCGTCCTCGATCACGACCAGATCGCGGTTGCGGGCGATGCGCAGCATGGGTTCCATGTCGCAGATTTGCCCGAACACATGGATCGGCAGCAGCGCGCGCGTGCGATCGGTGAGCGCGCTTTCGATCCCGGCGGGGTCGAGGTTGAAGGTGTCGGGGTCGATGTCGACGAAGACCGGGTCGGCGTTTTCGTACAGGATGCAATTCGACGACGCGACGAAACTGAACGCGCTGGTGACGACCTGATCCGATGGGCCAATCCCCGCGGTCGCAACCGCGGCGTGCAACCCCGTCGTGCCGCTCGACACGCCGACGGCGTATTTCGTGCCGGTGTAGCGGGCGAAGGCGTCCTCGAACGCTTCGAGCACCGGACCCAAACTCCAGCGCTTGCTCTTCAATACATCGACGACGGCAGCGATGTCGTCCTCGGTTATATCCGGCTCCGACATCGGTAGATCGTGTAAATCCATGATGACCTTCTGCGCGCGCAAGTATGACAACGACACGCATGGGTGGTGTATCGGTATCAAAATTCTGTTGATCGAACGGCCCTTTTCCGAGGGGAATAAGATAATTTCCGGAAAAGGCAAACGGTTATCGTGGCCGCGCCGGAACCCCGGCGACCGTGCTGCCGGGCGCCACGTCGCCGATAACGACCGCACCGGCCCCGACCACCGCCCACGCACCGATCCGGCACCGTGGCGCCACGACCGCGCCGGTTCCGATATTTGCCCCTTCCTCGACGACCACGCCGCCCGCCAGGGACACACGGGGACCGAGGCTGACGAAGCTGCCGATGACGCAGTCGTGCGCGATCGTGCAGCCGGGGTTGATCAGGACATGGTCTCCGACCGCGATGTCGGTCGTGAAACTCGCCGGCCCCAGGATCATCGGCCCGTCGCCGAATGCGACGTGCGGCCCGATTGTCGCACCGGGGTGCACCGCCGCCGCGAACGTCGCGCCGTCCAGCGTTTTCGCCAGACGGGCTCGTATCCGCCCGTCGCCGATCGCGATCGCGAACTGGGTATCGGTCCGTTGCTGCCAGATTGCCGCGTCGTCCCAAACCGGAATTCCGTGAACCGGTTGGGTACGTTGACCGGGGTCCACGAGGAAGCCCGCGACCGGCTGGCGGCGCGCCTCGAGCACGGCCAGCACCTCCCGACCCAGCCCACCGGCGCCGACGATCAGGATTGCCATGAACGGAATACTCCCGCCGTGGGCCGTCTACCCCCCCGTGACGCTCATGTGCCGCGTCACGGCCGGCTTGTCGTGCCGCCGGTCGATGATGAAATCGTGCCCCTTGGGCTTGCGGGAAATCGCCTCCCGGATCGCGTCGTCCAGCCCGTCGTCGCTGATCCCCTCCCGCAGCAAGCCGCGGAAGTCGGCGGCGTCGTCCTGACCGAGGCACATATAGAGAGTCCCCGTGCACGTCAGCCGCACCCGGTTGCAGCTTTCGCAGAAATTATGCGTCATCGGGGTGATGAACCCGATCCGCCGGCCGGTTTCCTTCACGTTGAAGTACCGAGCGGGACCGCCGGTTTTGTAGTCGGTGTCCTCCAGCGTCCAGTTCTTGCGCAGCCGTCCCCGCACGATCGACAGCGGCAGATACTGATCGGTGCGGTCGCCGGAGATATCGCCCATCGGCATGGTCTCGATCAGGCACAGGTCGAACCCGTGTTCGCCGCACCACGCCAGCATGCCGTCGAAATCGTCCTCGTTCACGCCCTTCATCGCCACGGCGTTGATTTTCACCGCCAGCCCGGCGGCCTTGGCGGCGAAAATGCCGTCCAGGGTCGGCTCGATCTTGCCCCAGCGGGTCAGCTGCTGGAACCGAACCGGATCGAGCGTATCCAGCGACACGTTCACCCGTCGCACGCCGGACGCGTACAGCGTCGCCGCATGCTTCGATAGCTGCGTGCCATTCGTGGTGACCGTCAGCTCGTTCAGCCCGTGGCCGATGCGATCGCCCAGGCGGCCGAACAGGCGCATGATGTCGCGGCGCACCAGCGGCTCCCCGCCGGTAATGCGGATTTTGGTGGTGCCGAGGCGGATGAAGGCGCCGCACAGGCGGTCGAGTTCCTCCAACGTCAGCAGATCGCGCTTGGGGAGGAACTCCATGTCCTCCGCCATACAATAGACGCAGCGCAGGTCGCAGCGATCCGTCACCGAAACTCGCAGATACGTGATGGCTCGGCCGAAGGGATCGATCATGGCGATACGGTACTCCTGTGGTACATCATTTGCGCCATCGCGCGCCGGGTTCAAGGGCCGGATGTGCATGGCACCTTCTCTAAGGGGGACAACATGGCCGGACACACCGACGCACTGCGGATCGCGGAAGTGCTCGCGGCACGGCTGTGCCACGATCTGGCCGGCCCTGTCGGCAGCTTGAATCAGGCGCTGGAGCTCGTGGCCGGTGACGACGAAGGATTGGCGTTGGCCCGTCAGGCCGCCGCCGAACTGGCCCGCCGGGTCAAACTGCTGCGCGCCGCCTGGACCCCGGACGGGCCGGACCTGAGCCTGTCCCAGTTGCGCGATTTGGCCCCCGAACGCCTGACGCTCGATCTGTTCGGCCTCCCCGGCGGCACCGTCTTCCAGCCCCCCATGGCTCGGCTTGTGCTCAATCTGATCCTACTCGCGCAAGAGAGCCTGCCGGCGGGCGGCCTCGTCGCGCTGTACGGCACCGCAACCGATCTGGTTGTCACGATCGCCGGGCCGAAAGCAGCTTGGCCCTCCGGTTTGGTCCTCTGCCTGACCGATCCAGATGCCGCCTTGTCGGCCCTGACCGCCCCGCGCACGCTGCAAATGCCCTTGACCGCGCTGCTCGCCCAGGGCCTGGGATTGCGCCTGTCGCTGCTGATCGGTGCCGCAAAAAGCGGTCCACCCCCGCTGCGGTTGTCGATTTCATAAGAAAAATACCATCGTACACCGTTCTGTTTACCTTATTTTCATAATTGCGAGTCCATCATCCCTCGCCGCCAACCAGCGGAACACGCACGAGGGGCCACCATGGACGATTTGCTCGCCGATTTCCTGACCGAAACCAACGAAAGCCTCGCCGAACTGGACGTCGCGCTCGTCACGCTGGAGCGCACGCCGAACGATGAGGCCACATTGGGGTTCATCTTCCGTCTGGTGCACACGATCAAAGGCACCTGCGGCTTCCTCGGACTGCCGCGGCTGGAACGGGTCGCGCATGCCGGGGAAAACATCCTGGGCAAAATCCGCGATAAGGCGCTGACGGTCTCACCGGACATTATCAGCCAGGTTCTGGCGGCGCTCGACCGTATCAAAATGATCGTCGCTCACCTCGCCGCGACCGGCAGCGAGCCGGCCGGCGACGATTCGGTGTTGATCGCGACCCTGAACGCCACCGCCGCCGGTCAGACCGCCGCGCCCGCCGCCAGCCCGGAAGCGGCCGCGCCCGAGGAAATCGAGGAACCGGAAACCCCCGTTCCCGAACCCGTCGCCGCCGCACCGGAACCCGCCATACCCCAAACCGCCCCGGCCGCCGCCGCGCAGACCATCCGCGTGACCGTCGATGTCCTCGAAGACCTGATGACCCTGGTCAGCGAGCTGGTGCTGACCCGCAATCAGTTGCTCCAACTCGCGCGCACCCAGGAAAACGGCCATTTTTCGGTGCCGCTGCAACGGCTGTCCCACATCACCTCCGACCTGCAGGAGGGCGTGATGAAAACCCGCATGCAGCCGATCGGCAACGCCTGGAACAAGCTGCCGCGTCTGGTCCGCGACCTGTCCCGCGAAATGAACAAGAAGATCGAGCTCACGATGCTCGGCGCCGAGACCGAGCTGGACCGGCAGGTGCTGGAACTGATCAAGGACCCGTTGACGCATATGGTCCGCAACAGCGGCGATCACGGCCTGGAAACCCCGGCCGAACGAAAGGCCGCGGGCAAAGCCGAAACCGGCCGCATCACGCTGAACGCCTTCCACGAAGGCGGTCACATCATCATAGAGATTTCCGACGACGGGCGCGGTCTGGCGGTAGACCGAATCAAGGCCAAGGCGTTGTCCAACGGTCTGGCGACCGAAGCCGAACTGGCCGGCATGTCCGACGATCAGATTGCCCGGTTCATTTTCCGAGCGGGGCTGTCGACGGCGGCGAAGGTCACGGCGGTGTCCGGCCGCGGCGTCGGGATGGATGTGGTGAAAACCAACATCGAGAAGATCGGCGGCACCATCGATCTGAAGAACCGCCCCGGCCACGGCACGACCTTCACCATCAAGATCCCGCTCACGCTCGCCATTGTCTCCGCCCTGATCGTGGAGGCCGGCAGGGAACGCTTCGCCATCCCGCAGCTGAGCGTCGTGGAACTGGTGCGCGCCCGTCGGGAAGCCGATGGGTCCTCAGAGAGCGTGATCGAGCGGATCAATGGAACCCCGGTTCTGCGCCTGCGCAACCGGTTGTTGCCGTTGGTCGGGCTGTCCGACCTGTTGGCTTTGGGCGTCCCGCCGGCCGACGACGACGGCGCCTATATCGTGGTGGCGCAGGTCGGCGCGAGTATGCTGGGCATCATCGTCGACCGGGTGTTCGACACCGAGGAAATCGTCGTCAAGCCGGTCGCACCCATCCTGCGCCATGTCACGATGTTCAGCGGCAATACAATCCTGGGCGACGGATCGGTCATCATGATCCTCGATTCCAACGGCATCGCCCGGGCCACCGGGATCGGCGCGGCCGGCGACACCAAGCCGGTCGTACTGCCGTCCACCGAAACGGCGACGTCGCGGGCCATGACGACCATGCTGCTGTTCCTCGCCAACGGCGACCAGAAAATGGCCGTTCCGCTTGGTCTTGTCGCTCGGTTGGAGGATATCCCGCGCGAAAAGATCGAATTGTCCTGCGGCGAACCGGTCACCCAGTATCGCGGCAGGTTGATGCCGCTGGTGCCGATCTCCGGCATGCACGATCCCGACAAGGCATTGCAGTCGGTGCTGGTCTTCGCGGACCGCGACCGAGCCATGGGGCTGATGGTGGATCAGATCATCGATGTCGTGGATGAGCGGTTGCAGATCGAACTCGGCGGCGCCCGCCCCGGCATGCTGGGCACCGCGGTGATCCGCGGCAACGCCACCGACGTGATCGACACCGGATACTGGCTGACCCGAGCGGCGCAGGACTGGTTCGACGGTGCCGCGCCGGCGGGACAGGAGCTTCGGCAGCGTCAGGTGCTGGTGGTCGACGACAACGCGTTCTTCCGCCAGTTGCTGGTGCCCACACTGGGTGCCGCGGGGTACGAGGTCACCGCCGCCGGCAGCGGCGCGGACGCACTGCGTTTGCGCGACGCAGGTATGACGTTCGACGCAATCGTTTCGGATATCGATATGCCGGATATGGACGGTCTGACGTTCGCCCGCAATGTGCGTGCCGGCGGCGCCTGGGCCGGCATCCCGATGATCGCGCTGACCGCGCGGGCCGAGTCCCGCGACATGGATGCCGGGCGCGCCGCCGGGTTCAACGACTACGTCACGAAATCGCGCCGGGAAGATCTGGTCACCGCGCTGCGTGCCTGCCTCGCCGAACCGGCCCTGGTTTAACGGAATCAAGGAGTCATTGTCATGACAGTGGACGTTCTGGAACGCCCCGAAGCAGCGACGGATGGGGAGTTGATGTTTGTCACCCTGACCGTCGCCGGCCAACCCTGCGGCATCCCCGTGGCAAGCGTGCGCGATATTCTGGGGGGGCAGACGATCACCCGCATCCCGCTGGCGCCCCCGGAAATCGCCGGCAGCCTGAATTTGCGCGGCCGCATCGTCACCGCCGTCGATCTGCGCCGCCGCCTGAACCTGCCCGCCGCCCCCGAAGGCCAGACGCCGATGTCGGTCGTCGCCGAACATGGCGGCGAGCTGTACGCGCTGCTGGTCGATCAGGTTTCCGAGGTGATGGGCCTGAAGGCCCGTGATTTCGAGGACAATCCCCCCACATTGGACCAGGCTTGGGCCGCCTTCAGCACCGGCATCTACCGTCTGGACGACCGGTTGCTGGTGGTCCTCGACGTATCGAAGCTGTTGGCCCTTTCGGGGGAGGGCTGATCCGCGATGAACCGCATTTGTCTCGTCGTGGACGACAGCCGGGTGGTCCGTAAGGTCGCCCGCCGCATCCTGGAAGCACACGGCTACGGCGTGGCCGAGGCCGAGGACGGGCAAAAAGCCCTCGATGCCTGCCGCAAGGACATGCCCGATTTCGTGCTGCTGGACTGGAACATGCCGGTCATGGACGGCATCACCTTCCTGCGCTGCCTGCGGGAGGAATTCGGCCCCGACGATCCCCCCGTCGTGTTCTGCACGACCGAAAACGATATGTCGCATATCGAAATGGCGATCGAGGCCGGCGCGCAGGAATACATCATGAAACCGTTCGACGACGAAATCCTCGTCGGCAAGCTGGCGCAGGTCGGTTTATGAACCCGGTCGCCCGCGTGATGGTGTGCGACGACTCAGCGGCGATCCGCGGTGCCGTCGCGCGCATCCTGGAAAGCGATCCAGCCGTGAAAGTGGTGGCCAAAGTCGCGAACGGGCAGCTGGCGGTCGAGGAGCTGAAACGCACCCGCGCCGATGTCCTGGTGCTGGACATCGAAATGCCGGTCATGGACGGGCTGACCGCGCTGCCGCTGCTGTTGCGGGTAGACCCCACGGTGCGGATCGTCATGGCATCGACCCTGACCACGCGCGGCGCCGATATCGCGATGCGCGCCTTGCGTCTGGGTGCGGCCGATTACGTGCCGAAACCATCGACGATCGGGACGGTCGGCGACGAGCGGTTCCAGAAGGAATTGCTGGCGAAGGTGAAGGGCCTGGTGCGCCAGCGTCAGCGTGCACCATCGGTCTCGATCGTGCAGCCGGCCCGTCCGGCGCCGCTGACACCGCCCCGGCTGCTGGCCATCGGCAGTTCGACCGGGGGGCCGCAGGCGTTGTTCACCCTGGTGCAAGGCCTCGGACGCCAAATCGGGGTGCCGGTGATCCTGACGCAGCACATGCCGCCGACGTTCACGCCCATTCTGGCGGACCACATCAACCGGCTGGGCGGACTGCCCTGCGCCGAAGCGAAGGATGGGGAAATGCTGACGAACGGCCGAATCTACCTCGCCCCGGGGGACAAGCATCTGGTCGTGGAAGGACGCACCGGCGCGATGCGCGCGCGGCTGACGAACGACCCGCCGGAGAATTTCTGCCGCCCCTCGGTCGACCCCATGCTCCGCAGCGCCTGCGTCGCGGTGGAAGGCCGCGTTCTGGTCGCGATGCTGACCGGCATGGGGCACGACGGGCTGGCCGGCACCAAACAGATCGTCGAGGCCGGCGGCTGCGCGATCGCCCAGGACGAGGCGACCAGCATCGTCTGGGGCATGCCCGGCGCCATCGCCCAGGCCGGTCTGTGCCACGCGATCCTGCCGCTGCCAGCCATCGCCGGAAAGCTGCGCGACATATTGAAGGCCCCACGAGCATGAGCGTCCCACTCAACCCATCGGCTTTCGCTGTGCTGGCGGAGCTGCTGAAGGCCAAGTCCGGTCTGGTGATCGGTCAGGACAAAATCTATTTGCTGGAAACCCGGCTTGGGCCGCTGCTGAAGAAGGCCGGACTGGCCGATTTGAACGCGCTGGCCGACCGTCTCAAGCGATCCCCGGCCGACCCGTTGGTCCGCGATGTCGTGGAGGCGATGACGACCAACGAAAGTTTCTTCTTCCGCGACGACAAGCCGTTCCTGCATTTCAAGACGCAAGCTTTGCCCCGTTTGATTGCCGCCCGGTCCGCCACCGCACCGTTGCGCATCTGGTCGGCCGCGTCGTCGTCCGGGCAGGAAGCCTATTCCCTGGCGATGATCCTGGCGGAGAGCAAAGCACTGCTGGGCGGGCGTCAGGTGGAGATCATCGGCACCGACATCGCCCGCGACCAACTCGCCCGTGCGCAACAAGGTCTGTACACGCAGTTCGAGGTGCAGCGCGGCCTGCCGGTGCAGATGCTGGTGCGCAACTTCAAGAAGGAAGACGCGAACTGGCGGATTTCCGAAGCGATCCGCGCCATGGTCCGCTTTCGGGAGTTCAACCTTCTGAACGACCTCAAGCCGCTTGGCCGGTTCGACATCGTGTTTTGCCGCAACGTGCTGATCTATTTCGATCAGCCGACGAAGGCCCGGGTGCTGGACGCGATTGCCAGCCAAATGGCCCCGGACGGCGCCTTGTATCTGGGCGGGGCGGAAACCGTACTGGGTATCACCGGCCGCTTCGCGCCGATGCCGGGCGAGCGCGGGGTGTACGGCGTCACCCCAGCGCGCGCGGCGGCATGACGCATGGGCCGTTCGGTTGCACCGTAACACACCCGGCCGTATCGTTCGGGTCTGTTGCTACCGGAGAAAACCCATGGTCGCGTTGAATGCCGAAGTTATGCGCGCCATCGCGCCCCATTTCAGTGGCCAAAATGGCATAAGGCAAAACGAGATCGTTACCGAGGTCGGTGCTGTTCTGGAGGAAACCCTCACGGCCTACGACATCGCGACACCGCTGCGTGCCGCGCATTTTTTGGCACAGACCTGTCATGAATCCGCGGGTTTCCGCACCACCGAGGAATTCGCCGACGGGTCTGATTACGAAGGCCGAACCGACCTCGGCAACACCCAGGACGGCGACGGGCCGCTGTTCAAGGGACGCGGGCTGATCCAGCTCACGGGCCGGGCAAATTACGCGAAATACGGTCCACTCCTGGGCATCGATTTGATCGCCAACCCCGACGCCGCCGCCGAACCCGCGATGTCCCTGAAAATCGCTTGCGCGTTCTGGACGCAGCACGGTTTGAATGCCTTCGCCGATCAGGACGACGTGACGACAATCACGCGTCGTATCAATGGCGGCCTGAACGGGATCGACGAACGCACGGCATTTCTTGCCACGGCCAAAGCGGTTCTGAGCGGCGGGCCGATCCCGCGAGCGACAGTTCGGCGGGGCGATAACGGCCCGGATGTGGTGGCGCTGCAACAGGGATTGATCGCGGCGGGCTACAGCGTCACGGCGGATGGAGACTTCGGGCCGGGCACGGACGCCGCGGTGAAGCAGTTCCAGGCGTCCAAAGACCTTACCGCCGACGGCGTCGTTGGCTCCGCGACCTGGGCCGCTCTCGGTTGAGTCTACGTCGGACCGCGACAGTCTTGTGGGCGTTACCGATTGCCCCCGCCGCCTTTGCTGCCTGCGACAAGCCGGTGTTGGGAAGGGCGACGATACCTCGTCCTGGTCCGGTCTTTTGCCTGAAAGCGTTACCTGTTTTCCGGTCATCGGCACCACGCGCGGCGGCGGCGCATACCGCCTGCCCGTGGAAATCCGATAAGGCGGTTCAGGCCCTCGCGGCCACCGCTTCCAGGTTGCGGCCGCTGGTCTCCCGAGCAAGCCAGAGGGTGATGCTCGAAGATACCACCTGCGCGCCGGCCATCAGGTACCACACGTAATTGATCGTGGTCGGGCTGATGACGGCGCCAATAACCACCGGTGCCACCATGCCGCCGAACCGGCCGACGCCCATCGCGGCGGACGTCGCCAGACCGCGGATACGCACCGGGTAAACCTCCGGCGTGTAGACCGTCATCGCCAGGGAGCCGATGTCGGCGAAGAACCCGTAGACCATCGCGACCAGCAGGAGTTCGGTCTCTCCGGTGGTGAGAGTCAGGGAAAATGCCGCGCAGGCTGCCACGCTGTAGCCGGTCACGATCAGGGCCTTACGGCCGACGCGCTCGATCAGCCCGTAGGCGAACATCCGCCCCACGACCTGCGTGCCGGCGATGATGAAGGTGTAGGTCAGCGTCTTCGTCAGATCGATGTGGTAGTAGCGGGCGTAGATGGTCGGCAGCCAGACGCTGAAGCCATTGGCGGCGAAGTTCGAAAAGAACCACATCATCCAGGTTTGCACCATACGCGCCGCGTAGGCCGTGGTCAGCAGGTCGGACACGCGCGGCGGGGTTTCGACCGCGGCCTTCGGCAACGCGGCGATTTCCCGGCGAGCGGTCTCCAGCGCTTCGTCGGTCACCCCAACGTAATGCAGCGACGCCCGCGCTTCCTCATGCCGGCCTTGATCGGACAGCCAGCGCGGCGATTCCGGCATGTTGCGGCGAATGACATACGCCAAGATAGCCGGCACCACACCGACCGCGAACGACCACCGCCAGCCGAATGTCGGGACGACGGCCAGGCTCATGCCCGCGGCGGCGAAGATGCCGATCGGCCAGCATAACGGCAGAGCCGCGACAATGCGGCCGCGAATGCGGGCAGGCGAGAATTCCGCCACCAGGGCCGCGTCGATCGGGACCATACCGCCCAGCCCGAGGCCGGTCAGAAACCGAGCGCCCAGCAGAAAGCCGACCGTCATGGCCAAACCGGTAACGCCGGTGAACAGGGAGAACATCAGCACCGTCCCGGCGAACACCAGCCGTCGGCCCCAACGGTCGGCGATCCAGCCCCAAATCCAGGACCCGATGCCCATCCCCGCCAGCCCGGCCGATCCGATCAGCCCGATCTGCTGCGGCGCCAAACTGAACTCCTTCGCGATGCTCGGCAGCGCGTAGGACAGGATAACGATGTCGAAGGAATCGAAGAAGTATCCGGCGGCGGCCACTCCGGCGATGAATTTCAACGGCCGGGTCAGCGGCGCCTGATCGATCGCGCGCCCGATGATTTCCGGATTGAGTGGTTCCGACGCCGCCATGTGGGACTCCCTGTTTCGTATGTTGCCGGCGAAACTGCCGGATTGGCGCGCATGTGGCAACCGTCGCCCCTTTGCGAAACCGCCGGCCCGTGCCAGCCTGCGGACAACAAACAAACGGGAGGAACGACCATGGCTAATCCCCAAGGTGCGACCATCGCCGCGCGTATCGACCGGCTGCCAGCCAGCAAATACATGCGTTGGCTGGTGATCATGCTGTCGATGGGTGCGTTCTTCGAAGTCTACGATAACGCACTGACCGCCTACATCGCCCCCGGCCTGTTCAAGGCCGGCATCATGAAGGCCACGACCGAGGGCTTCTTCGACATCAACGGCTATGCCAGCCTCGTCGCCTCGACGTTCTCCGGCATGTTCGTCGGTACACTTGTGTTCTCCTGGCTGTCCGACCTGTTCGGCCGGCGGGCGATCTTCACCTTCGCGCTGCTGTGGTACTCGCTCGCCACCATCGTCATGGCCTGCCAGACGACCGCTTTGGGCCTGGACATTTGCCGCTTCGTCGCCGGCTTGGGCATCGGGGTGGAGTTCGTGACCATCGACACCTACTTGTCGGAGCTGGTGCCGAAAGAACGCCGCGGCGCGTCCTTCGCGTTCAGCCAAGCGTTTCAGTTCCTGTCTTACCCCACCGTGGCGTTCCTGGCGTGGTGGTTCGTGCCGATCACGGTCGGCGGCTACGACGGCTGGCGCGTGGTCGCCATGGTCGGCGGAGTCGGCGCGCTGGCGGCCTGGATCCTGCGCTTGGGTCTGCCGGAATCGCCCCGTTGGCTGGCGCAGCACGGCCGGGCCGAGGAAGCCGATCGCATCGTATCCATGATGGAGGACAAGGTCCGAGCGGAAACCGGCCGCGAGCTGCCGGAGCCCTATATCGTTGAAGGCGAAACCGAAGTGGAGGAAGGATCCTTCATGGAGATCTGGCGGCCGCCGTACCGGTCGAGGACGATCATGATGATCGTGTTCAACCTGCTGCAATCCATCGGCTATTATGGGTTCGCGAGCTGGGTCCCCACACTGCTCGTCTCCCAAGGCATCACCGTCACCAAATCGCTCGGCTACACATTCACCATCGCGCTGGTCGCGCCGGTGGGGCCGTATTTGGTGAGCTATTTCGCCGACAAGGTGGACCGCAAGTGGCTTGTCGCTACCTCGGCCGCGGGAATCGGTATGTTCGGGGTGCTGTTCTCCCAGCAATCCGTCGGTGTAGGCATCATTGCGCTGGGTATCCTGATCCAGATCAGCAACACCTGCCTCTCGTTCTCGTTCCACGCCTATCAGGCGGAACTTTATCCGACACGGATCAGAAGCCGAGCGGTGGGGTTCGTGTATTCGTGGAGCCGGTTCAGCACGATTTTCGTGGGGTTCATGATCGCGTTTTTTCTCCGCAACTACGGAACCACGGGCGTGTTCGTATTTATCGCCAGCGCGATGACGGTTGTGGTGGGTGTGATCGGCATCTTCGGACCGCGGACTACGGGGCTGCGGCTGGAGGAAATTTCGCGTTGAGGCGTCGTCCCGGAAAGCGCGGGTGTCGCGCTTTCCGGGTTGGGCTTACCCGTGCACCTTGGCCAATGCGTCGATCGCGGCATAGACCGAGGTAATGGAGCCTTCCTGCCAGCCCGGCAGGTAACTCCAGGCATCGCCGGCCAGATACAGGCGGCCTTGCGGCAGGTCGGTGATGCGTTGGTACACCTCCGGCTGCGTGCTGGCGGTCAGGCTGGCCCAGCCGCCGACCTGGTTCGGCATGTAATGCCAAGCGATCGTCATGCCTTTGTCCGCGTAGACCTTGTCGGCGAAGTTTTTATGCAGCAATCCGCCGCCGGCGAGCGCGGTGTCGATGCGCTGCTTCTGCGACAGCTTGCCGAACGTTTCAGCGCCCGGTCCACGGTTATAGGCGCCGGTCAGCACGCCGGTGGATGCGTTGAAGTCCTCCGATGGGTACCAGATCTGGCCGATGATGTTCGTGGTCCAGCTGATGCCGCCGTAGATCTTGTTTTCACGCTCCCAGAACCGATTCTTGGCCTGCCAACCGACCTTGATCGCCGGGGTCTGCTGAACCTCCCCGAGCCAATGCTTGAATTCGGGGGACAGCGACGACGGGAGTTTCGCCAGCAGGTTCGGCGCCATGCTGGAGAAGCAGAAGTCCGCGACCTCGCTGCCGGCCGCGCCGTTCGGCGCCTTGAAATCGACCCGGATCTTCGACTGGGCCGGATCCTCGTAAATGCCGGTCACCTGGTGGTTCAACAGCACGAGATCGCCGACATAGCGCCGGGCGCCCTTGTTATTGGCATCGCGGGCGGAGATATCGCGGCCGCGAGGATCGTCCGACCGCATTTGCACGGAGTCTTTCGGCACCGGCTGAACCAGAAGTCGTTGCCAGATCCGGTCCATGCCGCCGATCGGCTGCATCAACGAATTCTGCCAGTCGATATTGTCCGCGTTGAACAGGTACGAGCCCGGCGATGTCTCCGGATTACCTCCGCCGACGAAACCGGAGCTTAGGGTTTGGTCGAACGGAACCGGTGGGTTCAGCGTCGGCGCGTCCCGCCAGCCACCGGGCAAATGATTGTAGCCCACGCGCGACGAGCCCTTGAACAGGTTCTTGTCGTTCAGATCGCCCATTTGCTGAAGCATATTCAGCATGGCTTCCCGATGGCCAGGGGGAAGCAGCGGATCGCGGGCGATCAGCTTGGCGAGCATTTCGCTGACCTGACCGCGCAGGCTGTAATTCACCCGATTATACGCAATCGGTTCCCCGCCCTGGAATTCCTTGCTTTGCAGCAAATTGTAATTGGATTGAAAGATATAGGGCTCCAGTGCGACGCCTGTCTGCTGGCACAGCTCGATCAGCGCAACGTGATCGCTGGGAATACGGCCGGGACCGGCATTCAGGAACAGCTCCACCGGCGACGCACCGCTGGCGGGGTCCCAATTCGGATCGTCGAACTTACACACCTGTGGCAGCGGATCGGGACTGCGCGAGTCTTCTTTATATTCGGACACATACATATTCGGGAACAGGCGTTCCGGATTGTATTTATCGAACCACCATTTGCGGTATTCCGCCCGGATCGGGCGAGGGGTCAGGCTGCGTCCGCCGTAGCGGCTGTCGCCCTCGTAGATCGTGACCTTGAACCCGGCATTCGCCAGTTTCCAGCCGGCGGTCAGCCCGGCCACGCCGGCGCCGACGATGGCGACAGTTCGCCCTTTGCCGAAATTCGCCGGCAAATCCGGCATGGCCGCGTGGGCGCGGCGCGGCAGCATGGGTGGCAGAGCCGCGGCACCGGCCAGTGCGCTCATCGCGCGCATCAGGAACCGTCGCGAAACGCCGAAATCGTCGCGCATTACCATCGTATCTCCTCCAAGACTTGGCCGACACGGCAGTCGTGTCAGCATGGCAACCTTAGTGCCTGCCTCGGCGGTACGTCAATGACATGTAGATACGAAAACGGGGAGCCTGCGAGGCTCCCCGTTCCAGCAGGTTCGGCTTGGAGAAAATTAACGCGAGTAGAACTCGACCACCAGGTTCGGTTCCATCTGCACGGGATACGGCACGTCCGTCAGCTTCGGGGCGCGCGCGAAGCGGCCCTTCATGGTGCGGTGATCGATCTCCAGATATTCGGGGACATCGCGTTCCGTGCTCTGCGTCGCATCCAGCACGACGGCGAGCTGCTTGGATTTCTCCTTCACCTCGATCACGTCGTTGTCGCGCACCTGATAAGACGGGATGTTCACCCGCTTGCCGTTCACGGTGACGTGCCCATGGTTCACGAACTGCCGGGAAGCGAACGGGGTGACGGCGAATTTCATGCGGTAGACGACCGCGTCCAACCGGCGCTCCAGCAGTTCGATCAGGTTCTCCGAGGTGTCGCCCTTACGGCGCACGGCTTCCTCGTAGTACTTATAGAACTGCTTCTCGCCGATGTTGCCGTAGTAGCCCTTCAGCTTCTGCTTCGCCATCAGCTGGGTGCCGAAGTCGGTGGGCTTCTTGCGGCGCTGGCCATGCTGGCCGGGGCCGTAATCGCGCTTGTTCACAGGCGACTTCGGACGGCCCCACAGGTTCGCACCCAGGCGGCGGTTGATCTTGTACTTGCTTTCGGCGCGCTTGGTCATAGGCGCGGGTACCCTTCTTCATATGGCCGGTTTGGCCTTGTTGCACCGGTAGGCCTTCGCCAACGACGAAAGGCGGGCGCGAGCCACGCCAAGTTTCCTTGGGGGCCCGTCCACGTTCCCGGCAGTGGGCGGGGCGTATAGGGGTGGGGGGGCGGCTTGTCAAACGCCTGTCATACCCCTACGCATCGCCCCATGATTCAACGTAGCGACATTATCTGGCTCGGCGTCTCCGCGGGCGTCACCGGCTGCCTGATCGGCGGCATGATGCTGGGCATCGGCATGGACCTGATCGTCAACGGCGCCAACGTAGGCTGGGTGCTGCTGCTGCCCGCCGGCCCCATGGGGGCCCTGCCCGGCTGGCTTCTGGCCCGCAAGCTCGCGCGTCGGGTTTAGCCGCCCTTCAGCAAGGCCTGCTTCAACGCGGGCGAGCCCGGCTTCGGTCCCAGAAAGGCTGCCAGCAACGCATCCGCCAAAGCCGGCTGGTCGATGATCCCCAGCGTCCGCCCATTCGCCGAGATCGACGCGGTGTGCCCCGCGAAACGCAGCTCGAAGCAGTCGCCGTCATGCATCGGTGGCACCTCGGCGATGAACCGCTCCACATCCGCTTGGTCCAACCGGCACGGCTCCGGACAGTTGTTCGCCAATCCCTTCCGCCATGCCTCCCGAGCCTTGTCGGCATCGATGTCGCGCTGGAAGCGGAAGGTCAGAAGCTTGGCCTCGGGCGAATGGATAATCGCATCCGGGTCCCGATTGGGATGTTCGAGATACAGCCCCGCGACATAGATATGGATGTTCAACAGCGACCAAGTCCGCGATCCGGCGCCGTTCAGCCGCAGCACCTTGCCGTCGATCTGCTGCGCCTCGGGGAAGGGCACGCCATCGACATCCGCCGCGCGCGACGACACCGCCAACGCCAACAGGACAAAAAGGGATAGCAGGAGGGGCCGAATTGTCATTTGGCTAGTA
>CAITUP010000047.1 GCA_903895595.1 uncultured Acetobacteraceae bacterium
GCCTTGGTAAGGCATCTGGCAAAGCGCACTCATCTTCAACCACTCAAAAATACAGAAGGAAATACTACGCTGAAAATCCAGCCCTAGGTCTTATCGGCGCATGAGGGCCGATACGGGAAATGGCTTTGGCGTCCCGTAGGGGATTCGAACCCCTGTTGGTGCCGTGAGAGGGCACTGTCCTGGGCCTCTAGACGAACGGGACATCGGCCAAGGCGCGCGTTCTAGCCCCGAACGCCGGGAACCTCAACCCCTAACGGGCCAAAGAAATCCGCCCGGCCACCGTCGCCGTCCGGGGATCGACGAACACCACCCGGTCCGGCCCGCCGCCGTGCAGTTGCACCGCCAGCCGGTCGCCCGCCGCGGCGATGCCAATTATCCCCGTCCCCGCCGGCTCATCCATGACCGCCACCGCGGACGCCGTCATGACCGCCGGCGCCACGGGGTTGGACGCGCGTTTGAACAGCGCGACGATCAGCACCGTCGTGCCCAGCACGATCAGCACCGCCATCGCCGCCGCCGCGATCTTCACCGCCCGCATACCCAAATCCTTTCCCAACGCCGCCGAAGCGCGTTAAGCCAAGCGGGCATGACAGACCAGCCCCCTCCGACCGTACTGACCGTCCCGCCCGAAGATGCCGGCAAGCGCATCGACGCTTGGCTGGCGGAGGCTTTGGGGACGCTCTCCCGCTCCCGCGTCAAAACATTGATCGAGGAAAAGCGGCTGCGGCGCGACGGAATCCTGGTGACCGCCCCGGCGGATCCCGCGAAAGCGGGCGCCACTTATACATTGGACATTCCGCCGCCGACGCCAGCGCGGCCGCAACCGCAGGACATCCCGTTCGCGATCCTGTTCGAGGACAAGGACCTGATCGTCCTCGATAAACCGGCAGGGCTGGTGGTGCATCCGGCACCGGGGAACCTGGACGGGACGCTGGTCAACGCGCTGCTGGCGCATTGCGGGCCTGGGTTTACCGGGATCGGCGCCGAGAAACGGCCGGGCATCGTGCACCGGCTGGACAAGGACACCTCCGGCGTCATGGTCGTGGCCAAAACCCAGCTCGCCAACGACGCCCTCACCGCCGCCTTTGCCGCACGGGATTTGGACCGAGCGTATTTGGCGCTGTGCTGGGGGCTGCCGGCGGCGACGGGGGAGATCGAGGGCGATATCGGCCGCGACAAGCGGGATCGCAAGCGCATGGCGGTGGTTGGGCATGGCGGAAAATACGCGCTGACGCGGTACCGGACGGTGAAGGCGTTCGGGACGGCGGCTTCGCTGCTGGAATGCCGGTTGGCGACCGGGCGGACGCATCAGATCCGGGTGCACCTGACGCATATCGGGCATCCGCTGGTGGGCGATCCCGTCTATCTCCGGCGCATTCCCGCCCAGGCCAAGCTGCTGCGCGAACCGACCAAGGGGTTGCTGCTGGATTTCCCGCGCCAAGCCCTGCACGCTGCTCGGCTGGGGTTCAAGCATCCGCGCAGCGGCGCGGTTATCAGCTTCGAGACGCCGGTTCCGCCGGATATGCAGGCCATCCTGGATGAACTCGCGGCCATTGCGTAGGCCAGCGAACGCGCAAATCCGCCATTGCCCCCACGGACGACCTGGGCTAAACGCCTCCGCTCGCCGGCACCCCTGGAGGCCGGCGTTCGTTCATTCAAGGAGTGTCACATGGCCAACATCGTCACGATCGAGGCCGAGTCACGTTCGCGAGCCGGTAAGGGGGCGGCGCGGGCGACTCGGAGGGATGGTAAAGTCCCAGCTGTTGTTTATGGCGGTCATCAGGAACCCACCCTGATCTCGCTGGATCCCCGCGTGGTGATCCGCGAATTGCACCGCGGTGGCTGGCAGTCCCGCCAGTACGAGATCCAGTCCGGCGGCGAGCCAATCCGGGCGCTGATCCGCGGCGTGCAGTTCCATCCGGTGACGGATGCGCCGCAGCACGTGGATTTCCAGCGCCTGATCTCCGGTGAGCGCATCCGCGTCACGGTGCCGGTGCATTTCGAGGGCGAGGCGGTCAGCCCCGGCCTGAAGCGCGGCGGCAACATGAACGTCGTGCTGCACGCGGTCGAGGTCATGTGCGACCCCGACCAGATCCCCGATCAGTTCACCGCCGACCTCAGCGAAAAGGACTTCAACGACAACGTCCGTTGGCACGATCTGAAGGGCACCGAACACTCCCGTCCGGTTTCCACGCAGGATTTCGTCGTCGCGACTGTCGCACCGCCGACCAAGCAGGAAGCCGCTGCCGCCGAGGCCGCCGCTGGCGGTGCCGCACCGGCGAAGGGTGGCACGCGTGCGCCTGGCAAGGCCGCCGCGAAGAAGAAGTAACGCCAGTCCGCTTTCATCGTCATGGTCGGGATTGACCCGACCACCTTTCGAGAAGGTGCCCCACTGGCATGGGTTGGTCGGGTCAAGCCCGACCATGACGGATGGAAAGGTTGTCCATGCTGCTCTGGGTCGGCCTCGGCAATCCCGAACCCTCAATGGCTCGGAATCGCCACAACATCGGCTTCATGGCGCTGGACGTCATCGCTTCCCGCCACGGGTTCTCCCCGTGGCGGCAACGATTCAAGGGTCTGACGGCGGAAGGCAATATCGGCGGCCAAAAAATTCTGTTGTTGAAACCCATGACCTACATGAACTCGTCCGGCGAGTCCGTGCAGGCGGCGGCGGCTTTCTTCAAATTGCCGGTGTCCGATATCGCGGCGTTTCACGACGAACTCGATCTCGCCCCTGGCAAGATGCGGGTAAAGCAAGGTGGCGGCGCGGCCGGGCATAACGGGTTGCGCAGCATGGACCGGATGCTGGGCGATCCGAACTACTGGCGGGTGCGGCTGGGCATCGGCCACCCCGGTTCCAAGGAACGCGTTTTGGGCTATGTCCTCGGCGATTTCGGCAAGGAAGACCGGGATTGGCTGGTGGCGTTGCTCGACGCCGTGGCGGACTCGGCGGCGCTGCTGGCAACCGATAAAAAACCGGATTTCATGAGCAAGGTCGCTCTCCTGACACAGGAACCTTCGTGATATGGGCTTCAACTGCGGTATCGTCGGGCTGCCCAATGTCGGCAAATCGACCCTGTTCAACGCGCTGACGGCCACGGCGGCGGCGCAGGCGGCGAATTATCCGTTCTGCACCATCGAGCCGAATGTCGGGCGCGTCGGCGTGCCCGATCCGCGCCTGGCGGTGCTGGCGGAGATCGGGAAGTCGATCAAGGTCGTGCCGACGACGCTGGAATTCGTGGATATCGCGGGTTTGGTGCGCGGCGCGTCCAAGGGCGAAGGCCTCGGCAACCAGTTTCTGGCGAATATCCGGGAGGTGGACGCCATCATCCACGTGCTGCGCTGCTTCGAAGACAGCGACATCACGCATGTGGAGGGCAATATAGATCCCGTCCGCGATGCCGATGTGGTCGAAACCGAGCTGATGCTGTCGGATTTGGACAGTTTGGAACGGCGGTTGGTGCAGGCGCAAAAGCGCGCCCGTGGCGGCGACAAGGAGAGCATCGCGCTGGCGGCGTTGATGGAACCGCTTGTGGCGGCGTTGCAGGACGGTAAAGCGGCGCGGACCGCCATTCCCCCGGGGCAGGAAGATGCCGTGCGGCAGCTGAATCTGCTGACGTCCAAGCCCGTGCTGTATGTTTGCAACGTGGAAGAAGCCTCGGCCGCGACCGGCAACAAGTTCTCCGACGCGGTGATGGCGCACGCCAAAGCGACCGGCGCCCGCGCGGTGATCGTGTCGGCTGCCATCGAGGCGGAGGTGTCGCAGCTGCCGGAAGAGGAACGGGCGGAATTCCTGGATGGCCTCGGACTGTCCGACAGCGGCTTGGATCGCGTCATTCGCGCCGGGTACGAGCTGCTCGGCTTGCTGACCTATTTCACCTGCGGTCCGAAAGAAACGCATGCCTGGACGATCGTGAAGGGCACTTTGGCGCCTCAGGCCGCCGCGGTGATCCATAAGGATTTCGAGCGCGGGTTCATCGCCTGCGAAACCATCGGCTACGACGATTACGTGGTTTGCCGGGGGGAGGCGAAAGCCAAGGAAACCGGCAAGATGCGGATCGAGGGCAAGACCTATCCGGTCAAGGACGGAGACGTGCTGCTGTTCCGGTTCAATGTTTAGTGCGACCCCGTCATGGTCTGGCTTGGCCCGACCAACTTGTTCCAATGGGCCTGATTTGGTCGGGTCGGGCCCGACCATAACGGGGAAAAGATGTCGTACGCGGTCAAAGAAATCTTCCTGACTCTGCAGGGCGAAGGCGGACAGGCCGGGCGCGCCTCGGTGTTTTGCCGGTTCGCCGGCTGCAATCTCTGGTCGGGGCGGGAGGAAGATCGTGCCTCGGCGGTCTGCCAGTTTTGCGATACCGATTTCGTGGGCATGGACGGGGAAGGCGGCGGGCGGTTCGCTTCGGCCGCCGATCTGACCGCCGCCATCGTTGCCTGCTGGGGCGACGGGCACGACCGCCGGCATGTGGTGTTCACCGGCGGAGAGCCGTTGTTGCAGCTCGATCCGCCGCTGATCGCCGCGATCCATGCGGCGGGGTTCGAGATTTCCATCGAAACGAACGGCACGCTGCCTGTGCCCGATGGGATCGATTGGATTTGCGTCAGCCCCAAAGCCGGCGCGGAATTCGTCCAGCGGTCCGGCACTGAGTTGAAACTGATTTTTCCGCAGCCGGGGATCGACCCGCGGGATTTTCTGTCGTTGCCGTTCCGCCACTTCTTCCTGCAGGCCATGGACGGGCCGAACCGCGCGGCGAATACGGCGGCGGCGGTTGAGTATTGTTTGCGGAATCCTCGGTGGCGGCTGAGTGTACAGACGCACAAATATATCGGGATTTCCTAACCGCCGATCGCCCGCAGTGCCTTCAAAATCGCTTCCGGCTCGGTGCGCTCCGTCACGTCGCCGCTGACCTGGGCGAAGCGAATCACGCCGGTTCGGTCGGCCACGAACAGGCCCGGCATCGGCAGCAGCCCGCTCGCGTCGCCGTGACGCGCGTCCAGATCGACACCGCCATTTTTGTAAAAATACCGCAACGTGTCGGGCAGCCGGTAGACCACGCCGAACTGCATCGCGACGGCGGAATCGACGTCGCACAGGACCGGAAACCGCAACGACAGGCCTGTGACGGCGGACAGCGCGGGCGCACCGATGTCGGGGGTAATGGCGATCAGCCGGCCGCCGAGCGCCGCGATCTCCGGCACGATGTCGTTGTAGGCGGTGAGGGTTTCCTTGCAGAAGGGGCACCAATCGCCGCGGAAAAACATCGCCGCGACCGGACCCGCGGCGAGCAATTCGTCGGACGAAACCAGGTCCCCGTCCGCGGTTGGCAGCACGAAATCCGGCATGGGGTCACCGGGCTTCAGCACGCCGTCCCCCGTTGTCCGCGACAGGCGCGCGGCAAGTTCGTCGAGCATGGCGCGATAATGCGCGGGCCGTAGGCTCATCATCGCGCGCAGGCGGTCTCGCAGGCTCATGTCACGCTGCCGCGGCTTCGGCCGCATCCAGACTCCAGGCGCGGGCGCGCAGCATTTTCAGGAACAAGGCCGGTGTCGGTCCCAGCGGCCGGCCGGCGACCGCGCCGAGGACGATATTCCGTCCGCTTGGTTCGGCGACGATAGGCCGGCGCAGCATGGGGGCCATCGTCGTCATCCGCTCCCCAGCCAGGGAAATGCCCAAAGACGCCTGCACCATTTCCAGAATTTGCTCGAAATTATTGGCGAAATGCTGCCGGCGCGGCTTGGTGTCGGCGGTTTCGCACAGCGCGCCGATGAAGCGGCGCACCGGGCATGCGGCGTCTTCATTCAGCAGCAGGCATTCCTCGGCGATATCGCGGATACCGATGGTTTCGCGATCCTGGAAGCGGTGGCCGGGCGGGCAGATGACCATGTAGCGTTCGTAAAACAGCGGCCAGCGATGCATTCGTTCCGGCAGCGTGGGGCTGTCGACCAGCAGGGCCAAATCGATCTCGCTGCCGAGCATGCGGTCGCAAAGGTCGGTTTGGGATCCTTGGCGGAGGGAGAGGGAAATGTCCTGATTGTGCCGCCGCAGCGTCGCCATGGCTTGGGTCAGTAAAGACGCCGGCACGGAATATTCCAGCCCGATCCGCAGCGGGGAGGTTTCGCGCCGGCCGAACGCTTGCGCCTCGGTCCGGGCTTCGCGCACGGATTCCATGGTGCGTTCCAGCGCCGGGCGGACGGTGCGGCCGAGATCGGTCAACTGGGTGTGACCGCGTTCGCGATGAAACAGCGGACCGCCGAGCTCTTCTTCCAGCTTTTGGATAGCGCGGGTCAGCGCCGGCTGGGATACCGCGCATTCTTCGGCAGCCCGCGTGAAGTGCAGCGTGCGGGCGAGAACGGTAAAATACCTGATCTGACTAAGTTCCATGGCGCCTCGCTTGCGAGGCACGTTACCGCCGGCCGGTGGCCTCAACAAGCACGAACACGATAACCACCGCGCATCGACTCCATAACCGTATCAAACGCCGGAATCCGTGGTCATCAACACGACCGCCGCAAACGAACGACGCCGCGCGCCGGACGTTGCGGTGGTCGTCAACCTTGGATCACGGAGCATCGCCATGGAAACCGCCAACGCCTCCCCCACTCCCGCGCCCCCTTCCGCTCGGCCCTTGGACGGGCGGGTCGCGATCGTCACCGGCTCCACCAGCGGCATCGGGCTGGGCATCGCGTCGGGTCTCGCCGAGGCCGGGGCGACGATCGTCCTGAACGGCTTCGGTGACGCGGCGGAGATTCAAACCCTCTGCCACGAACTGGCCGCGCGTCACGATGTCGCCGTTCGCTACGACGACGCCAATATGACCGATCCCGCCGCGATCGCGGCCATGGTCGAGCGTACCGAACGCCTGTTCGGGCCGGTGGATATTCTGGTGAACAACGCCGGCATTCAGCACGTCGCGCCGATCGAGGAATTTCCGCTTGAGAAGTGGGACGCGATCATGGCCATCAACCTGTCGGCGGTGTTTCACACCACGCGGGCGGTGCTGCCGGAGATGAAACGGCGCGGCTGGGGGCGGATCGTCAATATCGCCTCGGCACACGGGCTGATCGGCTCGCCGTTCAAAAGTGCCTATGTCGCGGCGAAGCACGGGGTTGTCGGTTTCACCAAAGTCACGGCCCTGGAAACCGCCGAAAACGGCATCACCTGCAACGCGGTGTGCCCCGGCTATGTCTGGACGCCGCTGGTGGAAAAACAGGTGGCGCAGCAGGCCGCCGCGCACGGATTGCCGGAAGACGAAGTCGTGCAAAAGGTTTTTCTGCACGATCAGCCGAACCGGAAATTCGCGACCGTCGCCGAAATCGCCGGCACCGTGACGTTTCTGTGCGGTCCGGCGGCGGGTTCCATCACCGGCACGTCGATCTCGGTCGACGGCGGCTGGACGGCGCACTGATCCATCATAACCCGCATGCATACGGTCCAGAGCCAATCGGTATTTTACCGGAATCCATGGACCGGCCATTTACCCCACGAACGGCAAATATGTCGTTCCCCATGAAGGAAAGCACCATGACCCGTTTCCCTCTCGCATTCGCCGCTACCGCGTTGGTTGGCTGCCTCGCCGCCGGATCGGCGTTCGCCGGCAGTTGCCCGGCCGATAAGATCGTCGCCGATGACGCCGGTCAGCCGAAATCGTCGCTGCCCGCGTCGGGCGTGACCGATACCGTGATCGCGTCCACCGATCTGGCCAAGGAAAGCATCGGCATCAACGACCGGCTGTTCCGGTTGCGTAAGCTGGTGATTCAGCCCGGCGGCGTCGTGCCGTGGCACAGCCATGGCGATCGTCCCGCGATCATCTACATGATTGCGGGCGAAATCGTCGAATACGCAAGCAACTGCGCTGTGCCGATCGTGCACAAGGCCGGCGAGCCGCGAGTGGAGACGCATGCGACGTCCCATTGGTGGAAAAACATGGGTAAGGAAACCGTCGTACTTCTGTCGGCCGATCTGTTCCATAAGACCGGTCCGGACGACCACATGATGTAACGCGAGCGCGGGGCGGCGCAGGCGCGTCGCTCCGCACTTTCATGCAGTTAAGGAATCCCGACCGATGGCACGCGCCAACACCCAAGGGGCGGCATTTCGTTTCGAGATCGTCGCCACCACCGCTTTCCTCACCTTGGTCGATCTGTTCGCCGCGCAGGCCATTCTGCCGGCGTTGACCCAAGCCTACCGCGCCAGCCCCGCGGCGATGAGTTTCGCGGTCAACGCCAGCACCATCGGCATGGCGGCAGGCGGTTTGGGCGTCGCCATTTTCGGCCAGCGGATCGACCGGCGTATTGGCATTTTCATGAGCCTCGGGCTGCTGTGCATTCCGACGCTGGCGTTGTCGACATTGCCGCCGCTGCCGCTGTTCACGCTGCTGCGGATCGTGCAGGGCGTGTGCATGTCCTCGGCCTTCGCGCTGACCTTGGCCTATTTGGGGGAGCGTCTGGATGGGCGAAACGCGGCGGTGGCCTTCGCAGCCTATATCACCGGCAATGTCGCCAGCAATCTGATCGGACGCCTGCTGTCCGCGGGCGTGGCCGACCATTTGGGATTGTCGGCGAATTTCGAGGTTTTCGCAGCGCTGAATATCGCCGGCGCGCTGTTGGTTTATTGCACGGTGCCGTCGACGCCGCGGAAGATGGACGCGGCACCGACGATGACCGGCGGGCGGCTGCTGGCACATTGGCGCGATCCCCGACAGGTCGCGGGGTTCGCCATCGGGTTCTGCATTCTGTTCGCCTTTATCGGCACCTTCACCTTCGTGAATTTCGTGCTGGCCCGCCCGCCGCTCGGGTTTACGATGATGCAGATAGGCACGAGCTATTTCGTGTTTCTGCCAGCGATTTTCACCACGCCTTTGGCCGGCAACGCCGCACGTCGTTTCGGTACGCGTCCGGCGATGTGGGCGGGATTGTCGGTCGCGCTGCTGGGCCTGCCGTTGCTGCTGGCCGAGACCGCGCATGCGGTGCAGGCGGGCATGGTGCTTGTCGCCGCAGGAACTTTTTTCGTCCAGGCCATCGCGACCGGTTACGTTAGCCGTGTCGCGGAGTCCGATAGAGGGGGAGCGAGCGGAATTTATCTCGCAAGCTATTTCCTGGGCGGTATGACGGGCAGCATCGTTCTCGGTCAGTTGTTCGACCGTATCGGCTGGTCCGCCTGCGTCATGGGGATCGGCGGTGCACTGCTCGCCGCCTGCGTTCTGACCCGGCTGCTGCGCCCGATCGCGCCGCCGCCGATTTTCACTGCAACCACTTGAAAAGGGAATGACTCCGATGGCCAAGCCCGCCACGACCCCGGCGACCGTCGCCAAGCACATTGTTTCCACCGGCACCCCGCCGCGTATCGTTCTCGTCCTGCAAGGCGGCGGCGCGCTGGGCGCCTACCAGGCCGGGGTTTACGAGGCCCTGCATGAGGCCGGCATGCGCCCGGATTGGGTGATCGGCACGTCGATCGGGGCGATCAACGCCGCGCTGATCGCGGGCAACAAGCCCGAGGACCGGCTGGACAGGCTCAAAGCATTCTGGAAGCGGGTGGAACACAAGCTGCCGGTCAATCTGCCGGCGATCGGCAACCAGTTCGCGAATTTCATGACCATGGCCAGCGGGTTGGACGGGTTTTTCACACCCAATCCGCTTGCCCACGCCAGCCAGAGCTGGCCTCTGGGTCCCGAAAATGTTGGATATTACAAGACCGATCCATTACGTAAAACCCTGTCCGGGCTGATCGATTTCGGGCTGACGAACAACGGCGGCTGCCGGTTGACCGTGGGCGCGGCGAATGTCCGCACCGCCGAGATGTGCTATTTCGACAGTCGCGATATGGCATTGGACGTGCGCCATGTGATGGCGTCGGGCGCGCTGCCCCCGGCATTTCCACCAATCCTCATCAACGACGAATATTATTGGGATGGCGGCATTCTGTCGAACACGCCGGTGGAGGCCGTGTTCGACGATTATCCGCGGCGCAGCGCGCTGGTATTCGCCGTGCATATCTGGAACCCCAGTGGCCCAGCGCCGAATACGATGGCGGCGGTGATGCACCGCCAGAAGGATGTGCAATACGCCAGCCGAGCGCACTCGCATATTTTGCGGCAGCAGCAGTTGCATCGGTTGCGGCATATTGTTTCGGAACTGGCTGCCCGTCTGCCGCCGGAAGAGCGGGCGAAGGCGGAAGTCGAGGAGATGGCGGGCTATGGGTGCCTGACGCAGATGCATGTCGTGCGGCTGCTGGCGCCGCCTTTGGACGGCGAGGATCAGAGCAAGGACATCGATTTCAGCGCCAAGGGGATCGCGGCGCGCTGGCGGGCGGGGTACGAAAATACCAAGGCCACGCTCGCTCGGGCGCCGTGGACCGATTCGGTCGACCCGTTGGCGGGTTTCGTACTGCACGACGCGGCTTAGGACGCCCCGGGGCACGAGGTTTATGCCTCGCGCCCCAAGGTTTCGCTTCGGTCAGGCCTTGTCCAACCAGTGCGTATCGAACCGCACGGTATCGTAGATCCCAAAATTATCCTTCGGGTTGTGGCCTTTCACATAGTTGTACCAGGCATCGACGATATTCTCCCAGGCAACGGGCAGCACAGGCGGATCGTTCTCCATGATCATTTCCGCCTTGCGAATCAGCGCCAGCCGTTTCGCGGTATCGATTTCCACGTCGATTTGATCGAGTAGCTTGTCGAACTCGGCGTTGCTCCAAAACGAGTAGTTCTGCGGCCCGCCGGTGCGATACCAGGCGTTGAAATAATCCGACGGATCGAGCAGCGTCGAAACCACGGCGCCGATCGCCAGATCGTAATTGCCGGACTTCACGTCGTCGAACCACACGGATTCCACCACCGTGCGGAGGTTGCAGGTGATGTTCAGCTCCGCCAGCATCGCCTGAATGGCCTGCGCCCACAGCTTGAAGCTGGCGATATCGCGCACCAGGAAGTCCAGCGGACGCATGCCCGACCCGACACCGGCCGCCGCCAAGAGGGATTTCGCTTCCTTCAGCGCCGCCGTAGAATCGGTCTGGTAACCAACCCGCTTGAACAATTCCTCGGGCGGCGTCGCGACGTCGGAGAACGGGTAGATAAAGCCGCCGACGCGCATGGGCGTCACGTCCTTCACCACGTCCACCAGCACGTGCTTGTCGAACGCCAGATGCAGCGCGCGCCGCACCCGCGGATCGTCCAACGGTTTTTTCTTGTTGTTGACCCAGGTGCCCTGAATGACGCTCTGGTTGAACTGCAACGACGTCATGCCGGGCGTCGCCTTGGCCTTGCGGCCGGTGACGGGATCCAGGATGCGGGCATAGTCCACGCGGCCCGACAGGATTGCCGATCCGAGCTCGGGGGAGAACGGGATCAGGTTGTAAAACTCGATCCCGTCGAGGTACGGCAAGCCCTTGTTCCAGTAGTTGGCGTTCTTTTCCATCACCCAGATTTCGTTCTCGACGCGCCGCTGCGTCTTGAACGGGCCGGTGCCGGGGATCATGAACACCTTACGAAGGTTGTAGTTATTCTCCTCAAGCGTCTTCTTGCTGAAGATCACGTTCCAGCCGCTGGCGAAGGCCGACATCATGAAATTGGTGGACCGCGGTGCGGACAGCTTGAACTGGATGGTCTTCTTGTCCAGCGCGTTGATCTCGCTGACCGCGGTAAACAGGGTGCTGCGCGGGATGCTGACGCCGGAAGGGGGATTGCGGATGCGATCGTAGGTCGCCTTCACGTCGGCCGAGGTGAAATCCGTCCCGTCGTGGAACTGCACCCCCTCCCGCAGATGGAACGTATAGGTTTTGCCGTCCTTCGAAATCTCCCAGCTATGGGCCAGATCGGGCACGATGGTTTTGCCGCTGTCGCGGGGGTCGCGACGGATCAGGTTGTCGAAATTGCAGCCCTGCGTGCCCAGGCTGCCGATGGTGCCGGACTGATGCACGTCGAAATGCGGCGGGCGGTTGAGGATACCGAACCGCAGCACACCGCCCCGCTTGGGGTTCGGCTCCGGCGGTGCCATCTGGAACTTGGACCCGTCGAACTCATAGGGCACATCGGCCGCGAGGCCGTAGCGCGGGCCCATCGCGTAGGCCCCCATCAACGCCGCCGCGCTGCCGCGCATCACGGATCGCCGTGTAGGTGTCAGGCTTTTCATCGTTTGAGTGCTCCCTATGGTCTTTTGTGGCCCCGGCCTTTCGATGGACGCGGCATGGCATCTTCTGATAGTCCTTGGCGTAACGCCAGATGGCCAAAATACACAACGAAAATCAGGGAGTCACTCATTGAGTGAGCAGCAGCCGGTTCTGGAGATCGAGAACCTCCAGACGCACTTTTTTACGCCGGGCGGCGTGGTACGGGCGGTCGATGGCGTGTCCTACTCCGTGCGGGCCGGCGAAACCCTGGGGGTGGTGGGGGAATCGGGCTGCGGCAAAAGCGTCACGGCGCTGTCGGTCCTGCGGCTGGTGACGGCCCCGCCCGGCCGCATCGTCGGCGGCGCGATCCGGTTCGAGGGCCGGGATCTGCTGCGCGTGCCGGAAAACGAGATGGAGCGCATTCGCGGCAACGACATCTCCATGATTTTCCAGGAACCGATGACGTCCCTGAACCCGCTGTACAAAGTGGGCGATCAGATCAGCGAGGCCATTGCCCTGCATAAAGGCCTGTCCAAGAAGCAGGCGATGGATCACGCGATCGATATGCTGCGGCGCGTGGCAATCCCGGAACCGGAACGCCGCGTCCACGCCTACCCGCACCAAATGTCGGGCGGGATGCGCCAGCGGGTGATGATCGCCATGGCGCTGTCGTGCGACCCCAAGGTGCTGATCGCCGACGAACCCACGACGGCGCTGGATGTGACGATCCAGGCCCAGATCCTCGATCTGATGCGCGATCTGCGCGAAAGCTTCGGCACCGCCATCGTGCTGATCACCCACGACATGGGCGTCGTGGCGGAAAACGCCGACCGAGTCGTGGTCATGTATGCCGGCCGCAAGGTGGAAGAGGCCGATGTCGACGACCTCTTTGACTCCCCGGCCCATCCCTACACCAAGGGCCTGCTCGCCGCCATTCCGCATCTGGACGACGCCGCGCGCGCCGATACAGCTCGGTCCCGCTTGAACGAAATCAAAGGCATGGTGCCGTCGTTGGCGCGTCTGCCCGCCGGATGCAGCTTTGCCCCACGCTGCGGCTTCGCGTCCGACCGTTGCCGGGAAGCCTATCCGCCGCTCGATGAAATACGCCCGCGCCATTGGGTCGCCTGCTGGCACGCCGCCGCGTTGATGGGAGAGGCGCCATGACCCCGGAACCCGTTCTGCGCGTGGAAGGGCTGAAAAAGCATTTTCCGATTTTCAAAGGCATCATTCCCCGCCCCGCCGGCTTCGTTTACGCCGTCGACGGCGTTTCCTTCGAAATCGGGCGCGGCGAGACGCTCGGGTTGGTCGGCGAAAGCGGCTGCGGCAAGTCCACGGCCGGACGGACGCTGCTGAAACTGTTGGAGCCGACGGCCGGGCGCGTCTGGCTGAACGGGGAAGACATCACCGACCTGGACCGCACCGCGATGCTGCCGTACCGGCAGAAGATGCAGATGATCTATCAGGACCCCTACGCGTCCCTGAACCCGCGCATGACGGCGGGCGATGTGGTGGGGGAGCCATTGATTATCCATAACGTCGCCACCGGGCAGGACCGTCGGGACCGGGTGGCATCCTTGTTCGACCGCGTCGGTTTGCGGGCGGACCAGATGGCGCTGTACCCGCACGAATTCTCCGGCGGGCAGCGCCAGCGGATCGGCATCGCGCGGGCATTGGCGCTCAGTCCGGCGCTGATCGTGGGCGACGAACCCGTTTCGGCCTTGGACGTGTCGATCCAGGCGCAGATCATCAATCTGATGATGGATCTGCAGGAAGAATTTCAGCTTTCGTATTTGTTCGTCGCGCACGATCTGGCGGTGGTGGAGCATATCAGCCACCGCGTGGCGGTGATGTATCTCGGGCGAATCGTGGAAATGACGGACAAGCGGTCGCTGTTCGAAATGCCGTTGCATCCCTACACGGAAGCGCTTCTGTCGGCGGTGCCGATCCCCAAATCGGGGGCACGCGGGCGGCGGCGGGTGATCGTGAAGGGCGATGTGCCGAGCCCGATCAATCCGCCATCGGGGTGCCATTTCCATACACGGTGCGGCTACGCAACGGCGCGGTGCAGGGCAGAGGCGCCTGTGTTGCGGGAGGTGACGGCGGGGCATTTGGCGGCGTGCCATTTGCACGACGGCGGGGTTCGGTTTCCATTGGGGACTGGGGCGGATTATACTAGCGGACTTAACCATTGACACATCGGCGCGTGGTAAATCGTCATGCCGACGCAGGTCGGCATCCACGACTTGCTGGCCTTTTCCAAGAAAATCGTGGATGCTGACCTTCGTCAGCATGACGACGTGGCGAATTCCAGTGCGTCAGCGGTTAGTTCGGTTGGTATTAGTTCATTCGGCGTTCACAATGACGCCGATGCCCGGTCGCGGTGCCCATTTAGCGGGGCGTCGCCGATACGGCATAGACATAGACTGTGTTGCGTGCGCCGACATGTTTCAGACCGATGGCCGGGTCGCCGCATTGTTCCAAGATCGTACGAAGGCTTTGGCCCTCGGGCCACCCTTCGATACCGATCGCCGGTATACGTTCGCGTATAGCCTTGCTCAATTGCGAAAGGTGTACGTCCTTGGGTTGTTCGGCGAGGATCGCATGGACCGTATTCAGAATGTCGGCGTGCAATGTATGGGCCCACTCCAAGGATGTCGAAGCATCGGGTGCACTCTCAAAAGGCTCGGCCTGCACCTCCGCAGGGGCACCGTTCAGGTCCGGCGCGGCGACTTCGATTGCCGGCGATCGATCCCCTTCGGCCAAGAATTCCGTATCCCTGGCGAAAACCGTGGTGCCGTCCTCACCGATCCGCAGCCATATCCGAGGTTCTCCACTGGATTCCAGTATGGCTCTCAGGCCGGGACGGGGAAATTTTCCAGTCGGCAAAGTAATGCGCTTTCGCACTTCGCTACCGATCACGGCCAGATTGACCTCGCTACCGCGTTCCCGCAGCACATCGCGAACAGCCTTCAGAATATCCGCATGGGGCGGCACAACACCCACCGGTTCGGCGGAAGCTGCCGACTCGATCGACGACACCTGAACCAATGAGTCCTGACCCTCCGATGCCGGGACATCGGCCTGCTTGATCGCTTCATCCACTTGGTCATGATGCGATACATCGTCGCGATATGAAGCGTAAATAGACGAGAGTGTCGCGCCTTGGCGCAGGACGATCCTGGGTTCGCCGCCATCGGCCAGGATTTGCCTCAATCCTCCCGACCCCGGCCACTTCCGATCGCCCAGTTCCGGTAAGCGCTTGCGCACGTCTTTGGCCAGGTTGGACAGATGGCATTCGGCTCCACGCTCCCGCAGGATATCCATTGTTTTACCAACGATTTTGGCAATCAGTGCCTTGTCGGTTCCGACCCGGTATAGCCTCCCCGGTTCGCCTAAAAATTCAAGCCCTGATTCAAGACGCACAATGGCCTGCGCAACCGCTTGCGCGGAGCCCAAACCGAACCAACGACCTGTATCGAGCGGTTGAGGGGTCACAAACTGGGGGAAACGACGATACACCGCGCCTGTCAGTTCCGGGAGATCGGCGCAATCGCGGTCGGCCATGAAGGCGACAACCTCGGCGGCCAGGGCTGACAGCAGCGCTTCTCCCAACAGTCCCGCAAATTTCGGATCCTCCGCGTTCGTGGGCTGCATGGGCACAACGGGTCCCGCGACAGCGGTTTTGGGCGGCGGCGCGGCCGGCGCGGGTTTGTCGGTAATACCGAGAGCCCTGGCGATAAAAATGTCCTGTGGCACAACAATGTCGGCTGCTGCTCGGTAAGCACGGGCAATCGACGTCGGGGTTACCACCGAGATACGCCGATTATGGGCTCGCAGGCGCAGCAGCACCGGCGTGAAATCGGCATCGCCAGACATGACAACAAACTCGCCGAAGCGGGTTTCGTGCCGCAAACCATCCATGATATCCATGATCATGACCGTATCGGCGGCACTTTTTCCTGCTTGCGTTAGCGACGGGCAGTCGACCACCGAGAACGCCGCGTTCGCGAAATGACGCCGATAATCGCTGAACCACAAAGTTTGGCCTTGCCGTCGAAGCGCACCCGCCGGATTAAGATAGCAGCGGCGAACCAGGATACTTCGCGGGCGTCCGCTACCTTGTACACCCGCGTGCATGCCATCTTCGAAAAATTTCAACCATTCCTGCGGTTTTGTCGCGAACGACAGTCCAGCACGCGGATCGATGTCATAAAGGTTGCCAAAGACGTTGTCGAAATCCACGTATAGTGCTGTTGGAATTGGTTCATCGGTCATATCGGTACCTTGCCTAAACGGTTGTCTTTAGCGCCACCATCGGGCCACAATTTACTCAGGCGTCGCCCAGTTGGGCAAGAAGAACCGTCCTTCATCCGATTTATCGCAGGCCGGCTTTTCGCCGTCGCGTTACCGCTGTCGGCAAGTGACGTTAGGCATTATTCTTCGCAACAACGTTGATTCGCCCCGCATCTTTCAGCATGCGGCAAGGCGATCGGGCTCGCGGTCGTGTTTCAGGAGCGCGAACCAAAGATGAAATGCGATACACGACGCCGCCCGGTCCTGCGGGTCACACGTGCTACCTATAGTACCGCTACACCGCGCCCCGCAACCTCGGGTCCAGCACGTCCCGGATCCCATCGCCCAGCAGATTAAACGCCAGCACGGTGATGGAAATCGCCAGACCGGGGAACAGCACCAACCACCACGGCGGGATCAGTCCGGCGTTCAGCGCATCGGCCAGCATGTTGCCCCAGGTCGGCGTGGGCGGCGGAATGCCCACGCCCAGGAAGCCGAGCGAGGCCTCGATAATGATGGCGACGCCAAGGTGGGTGGTGGCCAGGATCAGATAGGGGGCGACGCATTGCGGAAGGATGTGGCGCAGCATCATCCGCATATGCGACGCACCCAGGCCGCGCGCGGCTTCGACGTATTGCAGTTCCTTCAGCGATAGGACGACGGCACGGATGACCCGGCCGCCGAACGGTATTCGGGTGATGGCGATCGCGACGATCACCGTTCCGGTGCCGGCCCCCAGTGCCATGGCGATGGCCATCGCCAAAATCAAATCCGGAAACGATTGCAGAAACTCGAGGATTCGTTGGCTGAAGATGTCGAACCGGCCGCCGAAGTAGCCGCTCGCCATGCCCCAGAGCGCGCCGACCGTCGTCCCCAGCAGCACCGCCGAAATCGCCACCGTCAACGATGCTCGGCTGCCGTGGATGACGCGGCTGAGCGTATCGCGGCCGATCTGATCGGTGCCGAACACGTGCTTTTCGTAGGGCGGCTTCGACATCGCGCGGAAGTCGGATTTTACCGGGGAATACGGCGCGATATCCGACGCGGTAATGGCCATGACCAGAATTGCCGCCGCGACCACGCCCCAGAACGCCGACATTGGGGCGCGACGGGCGAAACGCCACAGGACGCGGCCGATCTTGCCGGGAATTGCGATCAGGGCCGTCATGAATAGCGGATCCTCGGGTCGAGCCAGGCGATGATCAGGTCGACGCAGATGTTCAGCACGACGAACACCACGGCATATAGAAACACGAGGTTCTGCATGACGAACACATCGCGCTCCCCGACGGCGGAGAACATGGCGGAGCCGAGGCCGGGCGTGCCGAACGCGCGCTCCACCGGAATGGATCCCGCGAGAACGAAGCCCAACAGAATGCCCGACAGCGTGATCACCGGCAGCAATGCGTTCGGCAGCGCGTGCCAGACGATAACCAGACGGGCATTCAACCCTTTGGCGCGGGCGGTGCGGACGTAATCCTCCCGAATGACCTCCAGCAACGACGACCGAGCCATCCGGGCAATGTAGGCCGCTTGGCCGAGGCCGAGGACGACGGCGGGTCCGATGACGATCTGGAAATTGCTCCAGGGATCGGTGAACAACGACGCACCGGTCAGCGGCGCGCGGTAGCCGAACCAGAACAGGCAAGCGAGCACGATCAGCATGCCGACCCAAAAACCCGGAACGGCCAGACACAGAATACTGACGAAACGGGCGACATTATCGGCGATGCTGTTCGGCCGCAGGGCCGAGACGATGGCCACCGGAATGCCGACGAGCCAGGAAAACGCAACCGCCAGAATGCCGATCTCGGCGGTCAGCGGTCCGCGCCGGCCGATCATCTCGGCCACGCTTTCGGAACGGAAAAACGAATGTCCGAAGCTGCCGTTGGCGATATCCAGCATCCAGTGCCAGTACTGGACATACAGCGGGTCGCTGAGGCCGAGCTGCTTCATGTAGCCGGCGCGGTCGGCTTCGCTGAGTTTGGTGTAGCCCTCCGGCCCGAAAATCGCGACCAGCGGGTCGCCGGGCAGGATGCGCATCACCACGAAGACAATAATGGACACACCGAGGATGGTGAGAAGCCCAAAGCCGAGTCGTCGGATAATGTAATGATACAATGGGCGATCCCGGATGCTTTCTCCCCCTTCCGGGGAAGAAAGCATCGTTCCATCGTCAGTTGGTCAGGTTGTAGAACTTCGCGGCGTTGTCGCAGGTGATCTTGCGGATCTGGTCCTGCGTCAGGCCGGCGAATTGCTCGTCGATGTACTTGGTGGATTCAGGCCAGATCCCGTCGGTGTGCGGGTAGTCGGAGCCCCACATCAACGTGTCTTCCGTCATAAGGTTGTTGGTGTTCAGCAGTTTCGGCCCGATCGGGTCGTACTGGAACGTCGCCTTGCACTGGCGCTGCCAGTATTCGGACGGCTTCAGCTTCATCAGATCGCGGAAGCGGTCTTCGAACTCGAAATCCATCCGGTCGAGCGCGTAGGGAATCCAGCCGATGCCGCTTTCGCCGAAGGACACGCGCAGGTTCGGATAACGCTCGAACACGCCGGCGCCCATCAGGGCCGCGAGGATGTGGATCAGGCCCATCTGGAAGGCCGACACGCCGGTGAACATCGCGGCGCGACGCACCTGGACGTTCATCTGCTCCCGCGCTTGCGGCGCGGTGGTCGGGAAGGTGTGGAAATGCAGCGGCAGCTGCACGTCGTTGACGGCTTTCCATAGCGGTTCCCAGATCGGGTCCCACATCGGCTGCATGTCCCAGGAGCAGGACACTTCCACGCCCTTCAGGCCCATTTTCGCGCAGCGGTAGACTTCCATCGCCGCCACTTCCGGGTCGCCGTAGGGAATGCAGCCCAGGCCGATCATCCGGTCCGGGTACGGCTTCACGAAATCCACCAGCCAGTCGTTGTAGATTTCCAGCATGTGGTTGGCGGCCTCGACGTCCTGCATCTTCGACGCACCGCCGAGGATGCCGAAGATCACTTCGGCGTCGACACCGTCGCGCTCCATTTCCTTGACGCGCAGATGCGGGTCGGAGGGGCGCTGAATGGCGGTCCGGGCTTCGGCGCGGCCGATCTTGCCGTCTTCGAACATGCCGGTCTTGGCCATGATGTCGACGCGCTTGTTCTGGCCGGGGACCAGCTTCGCGCCGCCGGGGCCGACGCCGTTCAGCAGACCGAAATTCGCGCCGGACTTGGTGGTCCAGAACGGGCCGTCCGGGCCGTCCGCCACGAAGGGCATGCGGTCGCGAAGTTCGCTTTTCGAGTTTTCGGTAAAGACGGTGGGCGGCATCCACGGCATATCGAGGTGGCAGTCCGCCGAGATTCTGTTGTACTTCATGGCGTTCCTAGTGCTCCTTGCTGGCGAAGGGTTACTCGCCCGCGTAGCCTAAGCCGAAACTGCGGAGGATCGCAAATCGGCGCGGAGTCCCTCTTGCGTTTCCGCACCGGGCATCCGACATCGCTTGTATGAAAGCGCCGCGCCGCCTGCCCAAACGGGGTAACCCGCAACGACCAACCGCGCTGACGGTGCCGGAATTCGTTGCCGGTCCCGCAGCCGTCGCGCCGCCAGCCGAGGCGAAATCGGCCGCGGACATCCAACGGGACGAGGAAATCCGCCGAATGCTGGAAGCCGCTTATACCTGAGACGCGCCGATCGGGACCTCGCCCCGCACGGTGACGCGATAGCCGGAACGTGTGTTCGGCCAGTAATCCCACATCGCGCGATGCTGGACGCAGCGATTGTCCCAAAAGGCGATGGAATTTTCCCGCCACTGGAACCGGCACTGGAACAGCGGGTTGGCCATGTGGTCGTACAGGAATCGCAGCACGCCCTCGCTTTCGTCGCGTGGCAGGCCGACGATGCGGCGGGTGAAGCCCTTGTTTACATATAGGCATTTCCGTCCGGTCATCGGGTGGACGCGCACCACCGGGTGCACCGCGCTGGGACTGGTGTCTTTGTCCTTCACCCCGTGATGCGCGTAGACGCCGCGGTAATCGCCGACATGCAGAGCCGTCAGTCCCTCCAGATAGGTTTTCATCCGGTCGGATAATGTTTCGTAAGCGGCGTACATGCTGGCGAACAGCGTGTCGCCGCCCAGGTCCGGGCAGGTGCGGATATACAGGATGCTACCCAGCGGCGGGACCGGATCGCAGGATACGTCGGAGTGCCAGCCCTCGCCGTCGGCGCGGGGGCTGTCCTTGTCGGCGTGGATCAGCATCATCCCGGGATGGCCGGGGGCCGAGGGGGCGGCGGGGTGTTCGTGCAGCTCTCCGAACAGACGCCCGAAGGCGTCGTGCCGGTCCATCGTGAGATGCTGATCGCGGAAGAAAATCACCTGATTTTCCGCCAACGCTCGGCTGACCTCGGCGAATTGCGCGTCGGTCAGCGGTTGCGACAGGTCGATGTTCCCGATTTCCGCGCCGATCACTGGGGTGAGCTTGCGGACGGTCATCAGCTCGTAGGGCGCGGCATTGGTGCCGGCGTGCTTGTAGGTTGGGCCTTGCAGTCTTCCGGCGGTGTCCATGGTTGGCTCTCCTATCCCACGCGTCGCATCCATGCGCCCGCCGCGGCAACCGCGTCACGCGCTTTCTGCACATCGCCGGTGGCGCGCAGGAAGCCGTGCACGACTCCGGTAAACGTTCGGGTTTCCACTGGGTTGCCGGCGGTGCGGAGTTTTTCGACCAGGACCTCGCCCTCGCTGCGGAGCACGTCCAGCTCCGCCAGCAGCACGCAGACCGGCGGCAGGCCACGCAGGTCGGCCCGTAATGGCGCCGCCAGCGGGTTCAGGCGGTCGGCGTCATGCGCGACGTAGACATCCCAATAAAACGACATCCGTTGCGTGTTCAGCCCGTAGCCTCCGGCCCCGAACTCCTTGTAGCTGTCCGTATCGAAACGGCTGTCGGACACCGGATAATTCGCCAAAATCCCCCGCAGCGCCGGCCCGCCGGTGTCGCGCAGCAGCAGGCCGGTCGCCAGTGCCAGATTGCCGCCGGCCGAGTCGCCGCCGAGCAGAAGGCGGGAACCGTCGAGGCCCCATTGGGCGCCGTTTTCGGCGATCCAGCGGACGACGGCGGCGCATTCCTCCAGCGCCTGGGGGAATTTGGCCTCGGGCGACAAAGCATAGTCCACGCTGACAACGTTGACGGGGCCAGAGGCGGCGTATTCGCGGGTCATTCGGTCGTGCGTGTCCACGTTCGCCCAGACCCAGCCGCCGCCGTGGAAATAGATCAGCGTGGGCAGTTCGGAGTCCAGCATCGGCTTGAACACGCGGCAGAAAATGCGGCGTCCGCGGGCGGAGATCCAGCGATCGGTCCGCTCCGCCATTTCCGGCCCGCCGTGGGCGGTGCGCATGCCCAGCAGGTCGTTGACGCGGCGGTGCGGTTCGAGCGGGAGTTCGGCTCTGACCGGCGGGTATTTGGCGGCTTCGGCCTCGGCGGCGGCCGTGAAGGCGGCCATTTCCGGGTCCCAGCGTGCGCGATCCGACATTTTCTTCCATCCCCTGCGATTGTCGCCGCCATGCAATCTCAGGGGAGCGGGGAACGCAACTCCGGTGGACTAGCCGAGCGCGCCGACGACGATGGTGATCAGCCCCAGGATCAGGTTCACGCCGATCAGCTTGCGGATCGTGTCCAGCGAGGCCACCATCGCGGCCTTATCGGTGGTGCGTTGGAAGCGCTTGTAGGGGCCGAAGAAAATATACAGGAACAGCGCGCTCATGATCAGGCCGAGGCCGAGCATGGCGTGGATGCGGGGGGTTTGGTGCTCCATGCCGCCGAGGAAGACGAAGATCATGCCGAACCCGGTGATGAGGATCAGCGGCATGGCGTGCCAGACCGCTCGGAAGAAGCGGCGGAAGACCTGGGTGTGCAAAAGCAGCCGCTGGTTCGGCTCCAGGACGATCAGGCTGGGGCGCAGGACGAGATAGGCGAAGAACATGCCGCCGACCCACACGACCGCCGCCAGCAAATGCAGGGCTTTCACCACCAAAAACAAGTTCATTTTAGGGACTCCATGATCTCCCGCATCAATGCCCGAACTTCCTGGGCGGCGGAAGACCTTGGCGCGGATTCGGTGACCCCGAGGCCGGCGGCGAAGGCGTCGACGAAGGCGGTGCGGTTGCCGATGGTGGCTTGCAGCAGCGGCAGGTTCCGTTCGGTCAGGCCGGCGATGACGGTGTCCTTTTGGCGGGACGCCGAAGGCACGCGGTTGAGCACGATGGCGGCTTTGCGGCGTTCGTCGGATGCCAGTTTCAGCGTGCCCTCGGCGGCCCAGACGTCGGGCGGGCTGGGCTGCACGGGGATCAGGACCAGCGTGGCGCCCCGGACCGCGAGCCTGGCGTCGGTGTCGATCTGGGGCGGACTGTCGATGACGATCACATCATGGTCGCGCTTGAGGCGGTCGAGTTCCAGCGACAGGCGCCAGCCGGCGGGGTTGGCGAAAGAAATCGGGGCGGCGTTCGGGTGTTTCAGGCGCAGCTCGTGCCAGCGGGTCAGGCTGCCTTGTGGATCGGTGTCCAGCAAAGCGACCTTTTTCGTGGCCGCGAGGGCGGCGGCGAGGTTGGCCGCGAGGGTGGTTTTGCCGGTGCCCCCTTTCCGCTGTGCCACCGTGATGACGACCGCCATGGCGCGACTCCGTTTGCTGCACACGCGAAGGGGATCATGTCGGGGCGGGGAATGGAAGGGGGATGTTGTTTTGGTGGCAACCGGCGGCGTTTTCGGCTATTAGGGCGGACATGGCACAACCTGTCGTTCCGCTCGTTCCTCGCACCATGACCACCGCCGCGATGGCCGAAGCCATTGAAGCGGGGTTTCAGGCGGCTGCCGCACAGGCGATTCAGGAGGCACACAACGCTGGCCTCTCGGTTCCGGTTTTAGGCATGGTCGACGAAGTGGCATGGCTGCCGCCGGACAATGCCTTGGCGAAGCGCGCCTAAGCCAAGACAACCATGCCGACGCTTGTGATCGTCGCGGGTCCGAATGGATCGGGTAAAACCACCCTCGTCAGACGCGGCGTGCTGTCTCGGGTTCTGGATGTCCCAGCAAAATCCATCAACGCCGACGATTTCGCCAAGGAGCTTGCCATCGGCGGACAACCGACGGACGAGCAAAGCCTGCAAGCTGCACAGGTCAGCGACGCTCGGGTCGACGCGGAGATCGCCGCCGGCCGATCGGTCATGGTCGAAACGGTTCTGTCGTCGGATAAATACAAAAGCCGCGTGCTCACGGCTCACGCGGCTGGATATCACGTTGTTCTCGTTTACGTATCGATGAAAACAGCGGAACTCAATATCGAGCGCGTGGGCGTCCGTTTCGCTTTGGGCGGACACGACGTTCCGCGCGAACGCATATTGGCCCGGCGAACGCGCTCGCACCGGATGTTCGGGTGGTTCGCGGAACAGGCCGACCAAGTTTTCGTATTCGATAACAGCACGTCAACACCGGCGCTCGCGGCCTTCAAGGACCAGGACGGCTGGACGTTGCGGAACCTCGGCTTGCTGGCGACCGACCTTGCGTTGGAAATTTCAACCCTTGCCTGATTCGCCGTATCCTGTCTGGTCGCGACATTGACCCCACCCTGCTCCAACGGCACCCTCCCCCCGGCTTAGAAACTCCAGGAAAGCACCCCCATGTCCGCCTCGGCGCAAATCACCAACCTGCATCCCCCCAAACACGGCTACTCCCCCGAGGAATGGGAGGCGCGGCTGGAACTCGCCGCCGCCTATCGCCTCGCCGCGCGCTTCGGCTGGCACGATATGCTCGGCAACCATTTTTCGCTGCGCGTGCCGGGGACGACAGATCAGTATCTGATCAACCCGCTCGGGCTGTTTTTCGAGGAAATCACCGCATCGTCGCTGGTGAAGCTCGACACCAGGGGCAACGTCCTCAGCGACGCTCCGCACGGCATCAACAAGGCCGGCGAGGTCATCCATGGCGGCATCTACGCGGCGCGGCCGGATGTGAACGCGGCCATGCATTTGCACTCCGCGGTCGGGGCCGGCGTGTCGGCGCAGAAGGACGGGCTGCTGCCGATCTCGCAGAACGCGCTTATTTTGATGAGCCGCATCCGCTACCACGAGTACGGGGGCCCCGCGAACAATGCCGAGGAGGAACGCACCGCTCTGGCGCGCGATCTCGCCGACGGCAGCATCCTGTTCCTGCGCAACCACGGCACCCTCACCGCCGCCCGTTCCATGGGCGAGGCGTTCGTGCTGCTCGGCCGCATCGAACGTGCGTGCGAGATCCAACTGGCGGCGCAAGCCGGGTCGGCGGTGCATTTCCCGACGCAGGACGCGATCGACCGCACCATCGCGATCGGCGCGCGGATGTATGCGGACAGCAGCCACTCCCCGCGCGCGGCGCTGGAATGGGCCGCGTTCCGCCGGAAGATTGATCGCGAAGACCCCGGTTACGCGGTTTAGTCCACAACTCCGACTGTATGAGGCCTTCATGTCCACCCCGCTCGCCGGTATTACCGTTCTCGACTTCGGCCAGATTTACCAAGGCCCTTATGCCACCATGCTGATGGCCAAGGGTGGGGCCAACGTCATCAAGATCGAACCGCCGGGCGGGGAGCCTTTGCGCAAGCGTATCATCGCGCAAGGCGGGGAAACGACGCTGCCGATGGCGATGCTGAACGCCAACAAGCGGGCGGTGACGTTGAATTTGAAAACCGATCGCGGGCGCGAACTTCTGAAGCAGATGGTCGCCAAGGCCGACGTGCTGCTGGAGAATTTCGCGCCGGGTGCGATGGACAGAATCGGCGTGGGATACAAGGTGCTACAGCCGGTGAACCCCCGATTGATTTACGCGACCGGCACCGGGTTCGGGATTTCAGGGCCGGATCGCGACAATCTGGCGATGGATTTCACCATTCAGGCGGCGTCGGGGATCATGAGCGTCACCGGCGACCCGGAGGGACCGCCGATGAAGGCCGGCCCGACGCTGGTGGATTTCATGGGCGGCATTCACCTGTATGGCGCTGTCATGACGGCGCTGTTCCACCGGACTCAGACCGGTCTGGGCCAACTGGTGGAAGTCGCGATGCAGGAGACGGTGTATCCGACCCTGGCCTCGTCGTACGATTATTACGTCCGCACCGGGAAGACGCCGCCGCGGGCGGGCAACCGGCAGGCGGGGTTGGGCAGCGCGCCCTATAACGCCTTCCGCACCAAGGACGGCTGGGTCGCGATCCATGTCGTGACGGAAGCGCATTGGCAGAACCTGCTGGTCGCGATGGGGCGCGAAGACCTGAAAGGCAATCCCGATTTCGAAACCAACCCCGAACGCACCAAGCGCATGGTGGAAACCGAGGCGATGGTGACCGCCTGGACCAGCACCCTGACCAAGAATGAGGTCGCGGCGATCGCCAAACGGCTGAGAATCCCCTCGGCGCCGGTGCGCGATGCGGTGGAGGTGATGAACGATGCGCATATGCACGAACGCGGTATGTTGCAGCATGTAAACCATCCATCTTTGGGGGATGTGATTCTGCCGAATTCTCCGTTGCGGCTGCACGGGGCGGACCGGGTCGATCCGGTGCCGAGCCCGCTGCTGGGGCAGCATAATATGGATGTTTATGGGGAATGGTTGGGGCTGGGTTCGGACGCGGTGGCGACGTTGACGCGGGATGGGGTTATTTAACCGGCGGAAATCCTATCGCTCCGACCATGATCCGTTCCCGGAAGGCCGGTTCAACGGTTGCCAAATCCACCAAATCGACCTTGTAGGGCAAATCGGATTCCGACAGCGCCTCGCCCATTTGCCCCAGCAGATCCAGGCCGAGGGGGTGGTCCCAGGTCAACGCCAAGTCGAGATCGGAATATTTCCGCGCGCCGCCATGCGCGCGGGAGCCGAAGACGAAAGCCCGGGCGCCGTCAGGCAAGTACGTGCGCAAAATATCGCGGACAATCGCTGCATGAGGCTCGGCGATGTTCAGCACCGCGGTCATGTCAGCCGCCCGGCCAGCGCATCGCGTAGATGGACAACCTCGGCCAGAAACGCCGGAATGCCGGTTACGACGTCCACGGCGATTTTCGCGGCGTAGGCGTGGCTCGTGCGCGACCCCATATCGCGGTAGCGCCGCCATGCGGACCAATCGCCCAGCAAAAGGGCGTGCTCATTACCGGTTCGAATCAGGTCCTGGAAGGGCATCTGATCGAACGCATCGGGGTTGGGCGATATCGAGCGCAGATACCGGCGGAGCATGCGATGCGCGCGTTCGTAGGTGAACTCGAAACGCTGAATCAAGCCGTCGCGGAGTTGGTCGTCCGCGGGCTCGCGTTCGTGGCGGGCAAGCCCTTCCCGCAGCCGTTCGACCGCGTTGACGAGTGGCGTTATGTCGAGCTGTCCCGTGTCGCCTGTGTCGCTCAACTGCGTTACTCCGGTTCCCCATTGGGATCGCATCGCGCCCAGGTGGAGGCAAGGCCGATGAAGCCCTCCTACGCCTCGAAAATCAAGCACGTCGTGGTGCCGTGGGCGAGCAACCGCCCCGCGGCATCGGTGATCCGCCCCTCGGCCGTGCCGATCCGGCGGCCACTGGTCAGCACCTTGCCCTCGGCCTTGATCGGCCCCGTTTCCGGCGTGATGGCGCGCAGGAGCGACACTTTGAACTCCAGCGTCGTCTGGCCGAAGCCCTTTTCCAGCAAGGTCTGCAGCGCCAGCCCCATGCAGCTGTCCAGCAGGGCGCCCGCGAAGCCGCCGTGGACGGTGCCGGCGGGGTTCAACAGGCCTTCGTGCGGTGTGGCGGTGACGACGACGCGGCCGGATTCGGCCTCGGCGATGTCGTAGCCCAGGGTCCGAGCCATGGTGTTCAGCGGGAATGTGCCGTCGGCGAGGCCTTGGATGAAGGCGAGCCCGGTCAGCGCCTCCCGCACTTCGGGGCTGACGGTTCCGTAAATTTTGGTCATGAGGTCGGGCTCCGGCGGTGTTGGGGCCGCAATACCGGGATCGAGCGCGCGCGCCCATCCCGATATTGCGGCCATCGCCGGACGGTCAGTTCGTCGTCTGCGCCAACATTGCCAGAACGGCGCTGCGCACCGCTTCGGTTTTCGCCGTCCGCTGCCCCTCGGAGAGGAGCGGCGTCAATGCGATGGAGGCGTATTTCGCGGCCGATTCGGCCCCGTGTACGACGAAGAAATTTATCAGGCGCCGCACCGCCTCCCCCCGTGCCGCGTCCTTGGGGTGGCGTTGCAGCAGGACATAGGTGGGCAGCACCAGCGGCCAGGTCCCCTCCCCTTCCAGGTCGAGCAGGCTGGGCACCATGTCGGGCGTCTTGCTCCAATCCACACGATCGACGGCGGCGCGCAACGATTCCATGCTGGCGGCAACGGCACGGCCGGACTTGTTGCGCAGTTTCACGGTCGTGGCACCGCTCGCCATGGCCGCGCCCAAGGCCATATAACCGATGCTGCCGGGAACGACTTTGAGCGTTTCGGCTAAAGCCTCCGACCCGTCGGTCATCGAGCCGACGGCCCAGCGCCGGGGCACTTCGGCGCCATACTTGGCTCGCCAATCCGGGTTGGTCGCCAACAAATATTGGGTGAACGTGTAGGTCGTGCTGAACACCGTTCCGGCGGGCGTGTCCAGACGGAGCGGCGCGATCGCCAGATTCGGCAGTGTCACGCCCGGGTTGACGGCGGCGATTTTGGGATCGTCCCAGGTCTTGATCGTGCCGCTGTAGATGGCCCCCAGCAGTTGGCCGGTCAGTTGCAGTTGGTCGCGCCCGATTCCGGGAAGGTTCACCACGCAGACCAGAGCGCCGAACGCCACCGGGAACTGCATCAAATCGCCATCGGCCAGCGCTTTCGCAGGCAGCGGCAGCTCGATCGCCGCGAAATCGATTTCGCCGGCCATGACCGCGGACTGCGCCACGCTGGTTCCCACGGCCTTGTAAGCGGCGGAAATACCGGCGGCTTCCGGAAGCGATGCTACCCAGCGTTGCATGACCGGGCGTATGAAGCTGGAGCCGGCCCCTTGCAGGGTAATGGTTTCGGCGGATTTCGCCATTCGCGGCACGAAAGACCATCCGGCGACGGCACCCAAGAAGGTACGCCTTGCAATATGAGTTCGCATATATATTCACATATTTCGTTCGAATTGTGCGGCGCCGAACCTGATTGGCCCGATCGTTGAGGATTGCCGGTGGATATTTCCATCCGGAACGGTTGTTTACCCCAAGCTATGCACATGCCCGGCAACACCACCCGGACGCGCACTTCTTAACGCGATTCGTCGCGATGTCACGCGCAATTTTGCATAAAATACAAAAAAAGACATGGGTTTTCCGATGCGCATACGAGAATATGTCTTGCTGGCGCCTACAAATGCCTGGCGCACGGCATTTCGTGATACATTGTTTCAAACGCGCCTTCTGGATTTCCCCATGGCATTCGACCCAGATCGTCTCCGACCGCTGCGCCACCGGCCGGAGCTCCTTACGCCCGCCGAGATGGGGCGGGCCGACGCCGCCGCTCCGTCCTTCGGGGTCGCGACACCGACTCTCATGGAAAGCGCCGGCCGAGCGGTGGCGCGGGCGATCATGGCGCGGGTACGGCCGTGCCGGACGCTGGTGCTGGCGGGACCGGGCAACAACGGCGGGGACGGGTATGCGGTGGCGCGGCTGCTCGCCGAGCAGGGGTGGCCGATCGTGGTCGCCGCGTTGGCGCCGCCTCGGCCCGGATCGGACGCCGCGGGGGCCGCCGCGCAATGGAAGGGGCGCATGGCGCCGTTCGCGCCGGATGAAGCGGCGCGGGCCGAACTGGCGATCGACGCGGTGTTCGGCGCCGGGCTATCCCGCGATGTCGGCGGGCTGGTGGCCGAGACGCTGCGGGCCGCGCGCCGGATCGTGGCGGTGGATGTGCCGAGCGGGCTGGATGGGGAGACGGGGGCGGTAAGGGGGGAGGCAGCGGCGGCGGAGCTGACAGTGACGTTTTTCCGCCTGAAGCCGGGGCATCTGCTGCTGCCGGGACGCGATCTGTGCGGGGAGACGGTGCTGGCGGATATCGGCATGCCCCAGGGGGTGTTGAACGCCATCGCGCCGAAGACGTTCGCGAACGTCCCCGGCCTGTGGACGCTGCCGTCGCTGGCGACCGGGTCGCATAAATACACGCGTGGGCACGTCACTGTCCTCGGCGGCGCCGCCATGACTGGGGCCGCATCTTTGGCGGCCGACGCCGCTCGGCATGCCGGGGCGGGCCTCGTCACGATCGCAGCGCTCGGGCGGGCGGACGTTTACCGGACCGGCGCACCCGGCACGATCGTCAGCGAGGCACCTTTGACGGAATTACTGACCGACCGGCGCCGGATGGTCTGGGTGTGCGGTCCGGGGCTGGGCGCCGAAGCCGCGCGCGAGACGCTGCCGGTACTGCTGGCGGCGGGACGGACAGTGGTGGGCGACGCGGACGTGTTCTCCGCCTTCGCCGGCCACCCCGAGGGGCTGCGCGGGGCGGCGGTGTTAACGCCGCACGCGGGGGAGTTCTCGCGGGTGTTCGGTGCCCCTGGGGCGGATCGGATCGCGGCGGTGCGGGCGGCTTCGGTGCGGACCAACGCGGTCGTGCTGTTGAAGGGCGCGGATACGATCGTCGCCGCGCCGGACGGGCGGGTAGCGATCAATGCGTCCGCCCCACCGTGGCTGGGAACGGCCGGGGCCGGGGACGTGCTGGCAGGCATCGTCGCCGGGCTGCTGGCGCAGGGGATGCCGGCGTGGGAGGCCGCGGCCGCGGGAGCCTACGTCCATGGGCGGGCGGCGGAGATAGCCGGAGAAGGGATGGTGGTGGAAGACCTGCTACCCGCGTTGCGGCGCGCGCTCGACTTGCGTGAAATTCACGCCTCGTTCGGGTTGGGGCCGCTATAAGCGGTTCCACGATACTCGGAGTCCTCCATGAGCGAAGCCACCGCCGGTCTGATCGACCGCGCCTTGTCCCGGATTTCTGCCGTATGGCGCGACATGGCGTCCAGTGTGACGGGGGAGGAGGATCAGTCACTCGAAGCGCAGATGCGCGCGTGCCTCGACGGGCGCGGTGGCGAGGTCAGCGCCCGCAACCGGTCCGCCAAACTGGCACAAGCGTATCAGGCGCTGGATGAGGCCGGACGGCTGGATTTTTTGCGCGTTTTGGCCGGATTCGATGCCGATGCGGCGGCCGTTGCCAAAGCATACGACGGGGTTCGGACCGCAGGCGATGCCATGGTGCGGGCTTCGGCGACGGCGGAATTGCGGCGGGCGCTGGAACCGCCTCGGGTCCGTTTGCTGACGCAGTTCACGTCGATCCCGGACGGCTGCAAGTTCCTGGTCGACCTGCGAGCGCTGCTGACGAAAGCGCGCGGCGCGGACAAGCTACTGGCGGCGCTGGAATCCGATCTGCGCGGGCTGCTCGGCGCCTGGTTCGATATCGGGTTTCTGGAGATGCACCGGATCGACTGGAACAGCCCCGCCGCGTTGCTGGAAAAGCTGGTCGATTATGAGGCCGTGCATGCGATCACGTCGTGGCGCGACCTAAAGAACCGGCTGGACTCGGACCGCCGCTGCTATGCGTTCTTCCACCCCCGCATGCCCGGCGAGCCTTTGATCTTCGTCGAAGTGGCCCTGGTGCGCGGCCTGTCCGACAGCGTGCAGAAGCTGCTGGATGAGGACGCGCCGGTGCAGGACCCGCGGGAGGCCGATACCGCGATTTTCTATTCCATCAGCAACTGCCAGCCGGGGTTGGCGGGGATCAGCTTCGGCAATTTCCTTATTAAGCGCGTGGTGGCCGAGCTGTCGGCGGAGTTCCGCAATCTGAAGACGTTCGCGACATTGTCGCCCATTCCGGGGTTTCGGCGGTGGCTGGATCAGACTCTGGCGGCGGCGGCACACGATCTGCTTAGCCCCGAGGAAAATGCCAGCCTGGGGTCCGCCTATCCGGCGGAGACCGGCGCGGCGTCGCTGGCGGGGATCGTGGGGACCCAGGGCTGGTGGGGGGAGCCGGGGCTGCGGAAGACGGCCGAACCCATTTTGACGCGGCTATGCGCGCGCTATCTGCTGAACGAGGGCCGAGGCAAGCGGGCGCTGGACCCGGTGGCGCATTTCCATCTGTCCAATGGGGCACGGGTCGAACGGCTGAACCTGGCGGCGGATACGTCGGACAAGGGGGCGAAAGAAAGCGCTACCCTGATGGTCAATTACCTTTACGATCCCGCGAAGATCGAGGACTGGCACGAGGATTACGCCGGGGAAGGGAAGCGGAACGCCTCCACGGCGGTGCGCAAGCTGGCGCGGGGTTGGGGTTAGGAGGGTAGAAATGTCTGAGGCGAGACGCATCGACCGGCCGGTAACCGTCACCGATTTCGACGTGTTTCTGGATGCTCAGCGCGACGACATTCGATACGAGTTGATCGCCGGCCGCATCGTGGCGATGACGAACCCGACCGAGGTGCACGAGCAGATCGCCAGCAACGTCGGTGCGCCCTTGAAAATCGAAATGGATGCGGTCGGATGCCGCACCTATCAGGGCGGGATCGGCGTTCAAAATTCCTCCGACCGGCGCGACCAAAACCGGGTGCGGCCGGATGTCGTGGTGCGCTGCGGTTCGGTCGGCAGCGGCAATTTCATCGTGGACCCGCTGGTGGTGGTGGAAATTCTGTCGCCGACCACGATGGACCTTGATCGTGGGGAAAAGTTGGATTTCTACAAGCGCCTGCCGACGCTGCGGCATATCGTCCTCGTTTATCAGGACCAGATGCGGGTCGAGCATTATCGCAAGATGGACGTTGGCTGGGAGATGGAAGTCTTGACCCATCCGGCCGACCCGCTGACGTTCGAGGCGATACGCTTCACGATAACCCTCGAACGCGTGTATTTCGGGGTCGCCCTTACCAACGTGCGTCCCATTCGCCGGCGTGGAAGAACACAATGAACGACATGCTCCCGACCTCGATCGCGCAGGACCGCAAGATCGCCATCCTGAAACAGATCGAGAAGAAACTGCTCTGGCTGTCCGCGTGGACGATCCATAACGCCAACCATATCCGGCCCAACCGGGACGGGTTGAAGGTGGGCGGGCATCAGGCGTCGTGCGCGTCCTCGATCTCGATCCTGACGGCGCTGTATATGCAGATCGCGCGGCCGCAGGACCGGATCGCGGTGAAGCCGCATGCCGGGCCGGTGTTCCATGCCATCAACTATTTGTTCGGGCGGCAGACCGCCGAGAAGCTGAAAGGGCTGCGCCAGATGGGGGGCATTCAGCCCTACCCGTCGCGGGTGAAGGACGGGGGCGAGGTCGATTTCTCCACCGGGTCGGTCGGGCTGGGCGTTGCGATGACCAGTTTCTCGGCGCTGATGGCCGATTACGTGCGGCTGCACGGGCTGGGGCGGTCGGACCTGCCGGCCGGGCGGCACATCGCCATCGCCGGCGACGCCGAACTGGATGAGGGCAACATCTACGAGGCCCTATTGGAAGGCTGGAAGCACGATGTCCGCAACGTCTGGTGGGTGATCGACTACAACCGCCAGAGTTTGGATTCCGTCGTCCCCGACCGGTTGTTCGGCCGGATCGAGGGCCTGTTCCGCGACATGGGCTGGCACTGCGTCACCATCAAATACGGCCGCAAGCTGGAAGCGGCGTTCCAGCGCGACGGCGGCGAGCTGTTGCAACGCTGGATCGAGGATTGCCCCAACAGCCTGTATTCCGCGCTGACCTTCCAGGGCGGCGCGGCGTGGCGGCAGACTCTGCTGGCGGAACTGGGGCGGACTCCGGCGCGCGGCATTATCGACTCGTTCGACGATGCGGGGCTGGCGGAGTTGATGACGAACCTCGGCGGGCACGATGTCGATGTCATGATCGAGGCCATGCGGGAAGCCGATGCGGATGGCGATCAACCGACCTGTTTCATTGCGTACACGATCAAAGGCATGGGCCTGCCCTTCGCCGGGCATAAGGACAATCATGCCGGGCTGATGAGCAAGGAGCAGATGGAACAATTCCGTCGCGACATGAACATCCGGCCCGGGCACGAGTGGGATTTGGCGGAAGGTCTGGAACTTTCCGAAGCCGATCTGCGGGAATTCCTGGCGGCCTGCCCGTTCGCGACGCCATTGACGCCGGAAGGGCGCTTCCTCAGCGCGCCGATGGTGCATGTGCCGGCGACGCTGCCGGTGCAGAAACTGGCCGGGCGGAAAATGTCCACGCAAGGCGGGTTCGGCGATATTCTGGCGGAGATCGGGCGCGGCCAGGGGGATTTGAAGGACCTCGCGGCGCATATCATGACGACCAGCCCGGATGTGACGGTTTCGACCAACCTCGGGCCGTGGGTGAACCGGCGGGGGATTTTCGACCGGCATACCCGCAACGATGTTTTCCGGGACGCGAAGCTGGCCTCGGCGCAGCGGTGGGGGATGTCGCCGGCGGGGCAACATATCGAACTCGGCATCGCGGAGCAGAACCTTTTCCTCCTGCTGGGTGCGGCTGGTTTGGCGCCTTCGATGACGGGGGCGCGGGTTTTACCGATCGGAACGGTGTACGATCCGTTCGTCAATCGCGGGTTGGATGCGCTGCTGTACGCCTGTTACCAGGATGCGCGGTTTTTGCTCGTTTCGACGCCGTCGGGGATTACCCTGGCGCCGGAGGGCGGGCAGCATCAGTCCATCAACACGCCGCTGATCGGAATGAGTACGGATCGGTTGGCGAGCTTCGAACCGACATATGTCGACGAACTGGCGATCCTGATGCGCCATGCGTTCGATCATATGCAACGGCCGGACGGATCGGCGGTTTGGCTGCGGTTGTCGACGCGGACGCTGGATCAAAAGGACCGGGTTTTGGACCCCGCGGCCGTCATTGCTGGTGCGCACTGGATCGTTCCCCCGGCGGAGGGTGCTCGCATTGCCCTGGCCTATCAGGGGCCGATCGCGCCGGAGGTGGAAGCGGCGTTTACCGAAGTCGTGGCCGAGGAACCGGGGGCCGGGCTGCTGGCGGTGACATCGCCGGATCGGTTGCACGCGGGGTGGCTCGGGGCGATGCGCGGGCGGCGGACGGGTTCGCCGGGGGCCGTGTCGCATATCGAGCGGTTGCTGGCGCCTCTGGCCCCCGGCGCGGCGCTGGTGACGGTGCTGGACGGGCATCCGGCGGCGCATGCGTGGCTGGGATCGGTGCGGGGGCAGCGGGTCGTGCCGCTGGGGCCGGACCGGTTCGGGCAGACCGGGGATTTGCCGGATTTATATGCGGAATATGGGGTGGATACGGACGCGATTTTGGATGCTTGCGCGCAGGCGTTGCTGGGGTGATTGCACCATCGTCATGGTTGGGCTTGACCCGGCCAACTTTATCCCATTGGCCTGAGGTGGTCGGGTCAAGCCCGACCATGACGGTTGCTACAGAAAACTCATCCCACCGTTCAACTGAATTGTCTGCCCGGTCATATATCCGTTCCCCATGACCATCAGTACCGCCTGCGCCACTTCCTCGCTGGTGCCGAAACGGCCCATGGGGATGCGCGCGGGGGACGATGCGACACCCGACCGGACCATGTCGGTTTCGATCAGCGACGGCGACACCGCGTTCACCGTGACACCTTCCTTGACCAAACGCGCGGCGTAGCCTCGGGTGAGGCCCTCCATCCCGGCTTTCGACGCGTTGTAGTGCAGGCCGACGCCCCCTGCCCCGCGCGCGGCGCCCGACGAAATATTGACGATCCGGCCCCATTTCTGCGCCCGCATGTGCGGCAGCACCGCTTTCGTGCACAGAAACGCGGATTTTAAATTCACCGCGATGGTGGTGTCGAACTCTTCCTCGGTCAGATCGTCGATGCCGCGAATAATCGCCAAACCGGCATTATTCACCAACACATCGATCGGACCGAGTTCGGCGGACACGCGCGTCACCATATCGGTAACCTCCGCCGAAACCGAAACATCCGCGCGGACCGCGACGGCGCGGCGGCCCATCGCCTGGATATCGGTGACGACGGACAGAGCTTCGACGACGCGTTCGCGGTAATTCACCGCCACCGACGCCCCGGCCTCGGCCAGCGCAACCGCAATCGCTCGGCCGATACCCCGCGACGCCCCGGTAACCAGGGCGACGCGGTTGTTCAGATCGGGCAGCAAACTCACCCGGCGTTATTCCGCCGCCGCGCGTTGAGCCTGCATATTGTGCGGCATGTAATTGACGCTGACGGGCTGGTTCGTTTCGAACGGGCTCTTCAGGTCCATTTCCTTGGCCATTTCGCGCACGGCCGGGAAGACTTCCTCGCCCAGCAGGCGGATGCAGGTCTTCGCGTCCTGGTGCGACACGGTGCCGTCGTTGCCCCAGAAGGCCAGAATGCCCGGACGGGTTTCTTCCAGAAGCAGGCGCAGCTTGGCGATGACCTGCTTGGGCGTGCCGGCGATGATCATCAGTTCGTCCATCTGCTTTTCCAGCGCCGGGCGGTAGCGCGGGCTGGTGGAGCGGCCGGTGGCGAATTCCACGAAGGCGCGGCGATTTTCCGGGCTGCCGTAGCCGGCCGGCGTGCTCCACACCGGATGCGCGAGGCCAGTGAACTCGCCCTGCATCCACATGAACTGGCGGGCGTTTTCGATGGCTTTTTCTTCGGTCTCCGCCACATGGATCTGCTTCAGCAGGCCGTGATAGTCGGGGCCGCCTTTGTAACCGGCTTCCAGCGCGTGCTTGTCATACAGGTCCCAAATCTGGCGGGTACGCTCGACCGGGGTGTTCAGCGCGATGTAGGGATAGCCGTGCTGCGCGGCCCAGACGATGGTTTCCTTGCTGATGACGCCGGGAATCCAGATGCGGGGGTGCGGCTTCTGCAGCGGCACGGTCCAGGGGTTCACAACGCGGTTTTGATAGTGCGTGCCCTCCCACCGGAACGGGCCGGGGGTGGTCCAGGACTTCACGATGAGGTCGTGCGCTTCCTGGAAACGCTCCCGGTTGAAAGCGGGGTTGATGCCGCCGGCCAGCTGTTCCTGGCCGCCGCCGCGGACGAAGCCGGACACCAGACGGCCCTTCGACAGCATGTCGATCATCGACAGCTCTTCCGACAACTGCACCGGGTTGTCCCACGCCGGCAGCGGATTGCCAAGCATGACGATTTTGCAATTTTTGGTGGCGGCGGCGAGGGCGGAGGCGAAAATATTCGCGCGGGCCTGCATGCAGAACGGGGCATTATGATGCTCGTTCAGCATAATGCCGTCGATGCCGAGCTCATCGGCGAGGATGTAGTGTTCGAGGTACTCGTTATAAAGGCGACTGCCCTGGACGGGGTCGAAGTGCTTGTTGGAGAACATCAGCGCGGTCGCGCCGTAATCGAGGCCGGCTTTGGCGTCGTAGGCCGACATCGGCTGTTCGGTGAAATACATCAGATGCATGGCGGTCTCCTTTAGCTTTCCCAGGGGGCGTTCCGGATTGGGCGGCGTTTGGAGGGATGGTAGACCCCGGTCGGCCAAGGGGCAAGTTTGGTTCGGCGGCGCGCCGCTTAGGTTACCGAACGCGTGAGACACCCCGCCCGTCGAGTGCCGCATACCCCGAGGCAACCTTGCTTTACCGTCATGGTCCGCGAATGCGGACCACCCACGACCCGCGGTTCGGGGCTCGATAAAGTCGTGGGTGGCGGGCCTTCGCCCTCCCAGACGATTACGGCGAAAGGCGGCGCAGGGCGTCCAGGGTCGTCTCCGGCTCCGGCCGTGTCGTATAATCCGGATCGGCATCGACCGATCGGACAATACCCTCTTTATCGAGGACGAACCGGGACGGCACCGGCAGGCGCCACAGATCGTCGCCGTTGAATTTCACCAGATCGACACCGATCTTTTTGTAGACCTCGATCAGTTCGTCCGGCAACGGCATCGCGACTCCGAAACTTTCCGCGACACCGTTGCCGGCGTCGTGAAGAATGTCGAAATCCAGTTTCAGTTTTGCCTTCAAGTCCGCCAAAAACACCGGCAATTGCGGCGAAACGACGATCAATTCGGCTCCGAGCGCGCGGATGGATGGTAGCACTGCATTCAAAGCATACAGCTCTGATCTACAGTACGGTCACCATTGGCCCCGGAAATACGACACGACCAGCGGCCCGCGCGCCAGCAATCCGGCGGACGCGACGATCGCACCGTCCTGATTGGGCAAGGAGAACGCGGGCGCCGCCGTACCGACGGCGGGCATGCGTGTGCGAAAATCCGATTCCTGCTGCGCTTTGGTGACCTTGTGCATGACCGCCAGCAGTGGCGGCGGGATACGGCCGGGCTTGGTGCCGTCCCCCTCCGCGCCCAGGCGGATTGCCGCCAGTTCTTCGGTTAGCGTTGCCATTCGACCTCCTGTTGTTGCAAGCGCCGGCGTCGATGGGTGCGCGGCGCTGTCGCTACCCTGACCGAGGCCGGCATGCGGCGCAATCGTTATGTCGCTTACGCGATGAGCGCCGACAATGCCGGCCAAGCGGCTGCGCCATTGACGCGAAAGGTTTCGACGACGGCGGGCGGGATAAAGGCGGTCACCGCGCGCTTAAACGCCGGGCGGGCCTGGATTTTCTCCAGCCAGGCTTTGGCGCGCGGCCGGGCGGCGATGAGCGGGCCCATGCCGAGGTGGTCGATACGGGTCAAGAATGGGACGACGGCGGTGTCGGCGGTGCTGAACGACGCGCCCGCCAGGTACGGGGTTTCCGCCAGTTGCGCCTCCATTTCGTCCAGCAGACGGACGTAGCACCCGACGGCGGCTTTCATCTCCGGCGCCGCCACGCCGTGATCCAGCACGCTCTGCCGCAGCGCTCGGCGGGCCGGATCGGCGATGGCGGCGACGAGGGCGGCCAGCTCCTCCTTCGGCTTTTGCAACAGTGCCGGCCGGAACGCGATCGCATAGGTCAGAACGCCGGTGAAGGGATGCACCTCATCGATCGTCTTGTCCCACAGGCGCGCGCGGGCGCGGTCGCGCGGGGCGGCGGGACGCAGCGGGGATTCGGGAAAAACCTCATCCAGATATTCCGCGATGACACTGGATTCGCGCAACGCGAACCCGTCGTGCACCAAGGTCGGCACCTGCCCCATGCGATTGAGCGCGCGGTACTCCGGCCGGTGCTGCCCGCCGTTGAACAGGTCGACGGGATGGCTGGTCCAGGTCAGGCCCTTTTCCTCCAGCACGAGGCGGGCGCGTTCGGACGCGGTGGAGACGGGGCCGTGATGGAGTTCGAGCATTCGTTGTGTCTCCGTTCGATGGCGTCAGGCCAGGTTTCGCATCAGTGCCGCGACGGCTTCGGGCGAGGCGCCGGCAATGCGGGCGTTGGGGCGCGGCGCGTCGGGGATGGAAATGGTCATGCTGTCCATGGCGTTGTAATCCCAGGCATCGTGCATGCCGCCGAAGATAATGTCGATCGGTGCTCCGGCGGCGCCGACCTTTGCGTTACCGGGGATCAGGGCCGGTCCGGCGCCAGCGCCTTTGCGCATGGCCAGACCGATACGGACATGGATCATCGCCGCGCCGTGTTCCAGGTCTCCATCGGTTCCGACCAGGGCTGCTTTGCCGTAGCCGATGGGTTTCGCGTCGCCGAGCGCGTTCATAACCCGAGCGGTCAGGATTTCCCCCACGGCCACGGACAGGTCCACGAGATCGGTGAAATCGTCGATGGCGGGTTTACCGGCGTGCGGTTTTATCCGCCCTTGATCGACACCCGCCAATGAATTCTGTCCTGTTCGGGCGGGTAATCGCCGGCGGCCTTGTGATAGGAACAGCGGTTGTCCCAGATCACCACATCGCCTTTGTTCCACTTGTGCCGATATTGGGCATCCGGCTGGATCATGCAGGTTTCCAGTTCCGCGATCAGATCGGCGCTTTCCTGGGGTTCGGCGCCGACGATAAAGCGAATTTTCCGCGGGTCGAAATAGAGCGATTTGCGGCCGGTTTCCGGGTGGGTGCGGACGATGGGATGCTCGACCGGGGGTTTGCCGCGATCTTCCGGGTTCAGCAGCGCGGGGTTGCCGCCGAAGGCGCCGTTGACGCCCTCCATCCGTTGTTTCAGCCGTTGCGGCATGGCGTCGTAAGCGGCGTAGCCGTTGGCGAAGAACGTGTCGCCGCCTTGGTCCGGGATCGCCAGCGCGTAGAGCTGGGTGGCCTTGAAGGGGACGGCGTCGTAGGCGCCATCGGTGTGCCAGCCCTCGGCGCCTCGGCCGTAAATGTCCATGTTCAGGCTGCCGTCGGGGCGGAATTTGTTGACGCCGAGCAGGGTTATTTCGGGATGGTTTGGGTGGCGGGTGGATTTGGAGGGGTGGGGGACGATGGTGCCGAAACGTTCGCTGTATTTTACGAACTCGGGGATGGTCAGGTCCTGGCCGGTGACGACCAGGACGTTGTGGTCCAGCCATGCCCGGTAGATTTTGGCGAATTGTTCGTCGGTCAAGGCTTTGACGTCCACGTCGGAGATTTTCACGCCGATCCGGGGGCCTTGGGGCTGGATTTTCATGGGACGCTCCTTACGGCCGCCGCAGCAGCTCTTCCTCGGGCACCCCGGCTTCGAACGCGGCGGCGAGTTCGGCGGGGTCGAACGGCACGCCCACCGGGTTCTGCCGGAACGCTGCCGTGTCGAAGAAGCCGGCGGCGAGGTCCTTGGTGGGGTACGCGTCCACCTGCAATTCCACCGCGTTGCCGTCGGGGTCCTTGTAATACATCGACACCGTCGGGCCGTGGTTGATGGGCCGGTACGGTTCGATCCCGTGGTCCTTCAGACGGCGCCAAGTGGACAGCAGATCGCGCAGGGTCGCGTAGCTGTAGGCGACGTGCGCCAGTCCCCAGGCTTTTTCGGCCGGCGCCTCCAGCCCTGGGACGGTAATCAGCGCCAAGCGGTGATGTTCGTCGTCGTAGGTGAGGAAACACAGTCTTTCGTCCTCGAACACGATTCGGGCCGCGAGGACAGTCTTGTACCAATCGCGCATCGGGGCGGGGTTCGACGTCCGCAGCACGAAATGGGCGAAGCGTTCGGGGACGACCGGATCGGTGGAAAGGGGTTGGCGGCGGGCGTGGACGGCGACGGCATCCATGGCGTATCCTCCTGTTATGGCCGGATGGTAGCACGGGCTGTTCGGGTGTCACATACTGGGGCCTTGCACCCTCCGGCGGACGTTCTTAATCTGCCTTCCATCAAATCCCAAAAGGAACAACAATGTCCCGTTTTGCCCTCCGTTTTACCTTGCCCCTGTTGGCGATCGCATTCGCGGCCGGTGCCGCGCAGGCGCAGACGCGCACGATCAAGAACGCCAGCGTGCAGTTCATCACCGGCGACGACGGCAAGGACGATACGGATGTGCTGACCATCACGGTATCCAACGGCGCGGGCAAATTCCTGGAACGGGTGTTCGACGCGAAGCAGGAGATCAAGCCAGGGACGACCTTCAACCTGTGGCTGAACAAGGTGCGCGCGGAAGCACCCGAGGCGGTGAAGGACGGCAAGATCGTCTTCCGTATCGCGCCGCAGGGCGACGACCATTGGGTGATCAAAGACGCGCAGCTGATCGTCAATTACGACAGCGGCCCGGCGGACAAATGGCACTGGGGGCCGTTCGTCATGGAAACGAAGGCGTCCAAGCCGTTCGACGCGGAGTTCAAACTCAGCGACGACCGCCGCGTAAAATAATCCATCGTCCGAGCGATAGGGGAGCCGGAACATGATCGCTGCAACCATGCGTCGCGCGGCGCGCATATTGGCCGTTTCGGCCGCCTTCGCCGCCGGTGTCGCACAGGCGCAGCCGGCCGATGGCTACATCGATATCTGGCACCGCGACACGCTGACCGGCAATTGGGGCGGGGTGCGCGACGATCTCGCGGACAAGGGCGTGACCGTGACCGCCACCTACACCGCGGAGGTGTTCGGCAACGTGCAGGGTGGGATCCATCGCGGTGCGACCTACGACGGGCTGTTCCTGCCCCAACTCGACGCCGACCTGGAGCGTCTGATCGGGTGGACCGGCGGCAGTTTCCGAGCATCGATGGTGCAAGGGCATGGGCCGTCCTTGTCCGGCACCATGATCGGCAACCTGATGATCCATTCCGGCACATTGGCGGTGCCGCCCGCGACGCGGCTTTACAATCTGTGGCTGCAACAGAACCTGTTCGGCGATGTGCTGTCCATTCGTGCCGGCATGATGAATGTCGACGCCGAATTCATGACCAGCGCGACCGCCGGATTGTTCGCGAACACGACCTTCGGCTGGACGGCCTGGACGGGTTTCGACCTGCCAGCGGGCGGGCCGGCCTATCCACTGTCCGCGCCGGGCATTCGCGTCCGGGTGCGGCCGAATGCCGATGGCCCCTACGTCATGGTTGCCGGTTTCAGCGGCGACCCGAGCGGACATAATGGCTCGAACAGTCTTTCGACGGGGATTCCGGCGGGGACGGTGGTCAGCTTTACCGGCGGCACGTTCCTGATCGGGGAGGTCGGGTATGCCGTCAATCAAGCCAAGGACGCGAAGGGCCGGCCATTGGCGCTGAAACTAGGCGGTTGGTACCATACGAGCTCTCGGTTCGGGGATCAGCGCTACGGCACCGATGGGCTGTCGCTGGCCAATCCGGCCTCCAACGGGCGGCCGCTGCTGCATAACGGCAACTGGGGTGTTTACGGGGTGGCCGATGTTCGGCTGTTCGATACCGAGGACGGCGGCGCTGTGTCGGGCTTTACCCGCGTGGGCGGTAGCCCGTCCGACCGTAATCTGGTCAGCTTCTACCTCGACGCCGGCTTGGCGTATCAGGGCCTGATCCCGACGCGGGACGCCGATACGGTCGGCGTCTCCGTCGCCTACACGCGCATCTCTGACCGGGCGCGCGGCCTCGACCGGGATGTCGCGCTATTCAGCAATCCGGCGAATCCGGCCCGGACAGGCGAGGTGGTCTTCGAGCTGACGTATCAGGCACAATTGACGCCATGGCTGACCTTCCAGCCGGACGTGCAATACATCCTCAATCCGGGGGGTACCGTGTTGAACGCGGATGGGCGGCCGCGACGGGATGCGATGGCGATCGGGCTGCGGTCGGCGGTGACGTTTTAGCGCGGCGGATCGCGATTACGACGACAAGCCGCCGCAACCCTGCTAACGTCCAACCCATGGTCGCACTCCGCCAGTGCCCTTTACCCGGATGACCCTCGACGCGTTCCTGACATGGGACCCGGGCGATCCGACAGGCGTGCCATAGCGACGGGGATCCCGTCGCTATGGCGCCTGCCAGTGCGACACACGGCGCCATTCAAGGAGAACTGGCGCGGCTGCTGATCGAAATTGTCTCCCCTTCCAACGAAATCGAGACCGACGCCAATATCTGGGCCTACACGACAATTCCATCCCGCTCGGTGCCAACGACCCCCTGACGCTGGCAAGCATCGGTTTTACCGTCCCTCTCCGAGCCTGCTACCGCACAACGGTGTTGGCCGACGCTCGCTGACCATCGGCGGCGCGCTCCGTCTGCGCAGGGCAATCGCTTGAACGCCGTCATTCGCCCCATCCGTCATCCCAAGGCTTGTCCCTACCGGATTCACACATCCCGCGAACGAATTCCCGATCGTCTGCGCGGCGCGCGCGTCCCGGAAAAATCCGCATGGACGTGCCGGTGGCGATCATGTCTTCAACCCAGAGGTCCCAGAGGTCCCAGAGACC
>CAITUP010000048.1 GCA_903895595.1 uncultured Acetobacteraceae bacterium
CGCGCTCCGAAAGGCTCATCGATATCGTCGCTGCCATGCCCCGCTCCCCTATGCGATCCGATCACAAAGGGGACATTTCTAATGTGGAGAAAGGGGACATTTCTAATGTGGGTTAACACGCATCCGGCTGGGTGGTGCCGAAGGCATACATGGAAAAGGTCGGTTTGGACGGCTTCAAGCGTCATCCGGTCGGCCTCGGGCCTTATAAATTCGTCAGCCATACGCCCGGTGTCGAATTGGTTTTGGAGGCCAATGAAAATTACTGGCGCAAAATGCCCTCGGTGAAACGCCTGATTTTCAAGATCATTCCGGATGCGACCACCCGGGTCGCGATGCTGAAACGGGGGGAGGTCGATATCGCCTATCTCCTGGACGGTACGCTGGCGCGCAGCATCAAGGACGATCCCAAACTGCGGCTGGCTTTTTCGGGCGGTGTAGGGACGACATTTCTCGATTTCCTCGATATGTGGGATCCGAAGTCGCCCTGGGCCGACCCACGCGTGCGTCTGGCCGCGAGCCTCGCGATCGACCGCAAGGCGATCAGTGAGGTGGAAACGCTGGGGGCGTCGCCGCCGACCGGTAATATCGTGCCCTCGACCTTCGACTATGCTCTAAAGATCGATCCCGATCCGTACGATCCGGTTCGGGCGAAGCAATTGCTCGCCGAGGCCGGGTATCCGAACGGGTTCGATGCCGGGGACCTCAATCCCTGGCCACCGTATTTCTCCGCCGGGGAGGCGGTTGGCAACTACTTGGCGGCGATCGGCATCCGGACGCGGATGCGTACGATGGAGCGTGCCGCCTTCTTCGCGGCCTTTGGCGCGAAGAAGCTGAAAGGCATTTGTGTCTGCATGCATCAGGGGCACGGCAATGCGGCCTCGCGGCTGGGGGAAACCGCCCCGAGCGACGGGGTGATGTCGTATGGCGCTTTTCCGGACATGGACGATCTGTTCAAGCGGCAGGCGACCGAAACCGACGAAACGAAACGCCGCGCCATGCTGACGGAGATCCAGCAGACCCTGCACGACCGGCACCGCTACGCACCCATCTACGAGTACATGTGGGCCAGCGGGATCGGCCCTCGCGTGGCGGAACCGGGCCTGATGCTGATCAATCCGTACCCGTGGGCGGCGCCGTTGGAGGATGTGCGGCTGAAATAAACATGAATCGAGAGGCGTTGGACGATGAACCACTCATATCGGGTATCGCGGAGGTCCATGGGTTTGGGCGCGACAGCGCTGTTGGCGACCGGTGGTTCGGTACGGGCGGCACCGGAGGGGCAGCTGACCTTCGGTCTGCATGTCACCCTGACGCCGCAATGGTTCGATCCCGCGGACACCGCCGGTATCGTCACGCCGTACTTGTTCCTGTACGGTCTGCACGATGCGCTGCTGAAGGCGATGCCGGGCGGCAATTTGACCCCGTCTCTCGCCAAATCCTGGACTGTGTCGGGGGACGGGCTACGCTATGAGTTCGTCATGCGGGACGGCGTTCGTTTCCACAACGGCGATGCCGTGACGGCCGAGGACGCGGTCTTCAGCTTCAACCGCTATCGCGGCACAGCGGCGGCCGACATGAAGGATCGGGTGTCGTCGGTCGGTAGCCCGGCACCGGGCATCGTGCGGTTTCAGTTGAAGGAGCCGTGGCCGGATTTCCTGACCTATTACAGCAACGCCACCGGTGCTGGCTGGGTCGTCCCGAAACGCTATATCGAAACGGTCGGCGAGGACGGGTTCCGCAAGGCGCCGATCGGTGCCGGCCCCTATCGGTTCGTATCGTTCAAACCCGGCGTCGAACTGACCATGGACGCAAACGAGCAATATTGGCGCAAAAGCCCGTCGATCCGCCGCATCGTGCTGACCGGTATCCCGGATGAGGCCACAAGGCTGGCGGCGCTACGGCGTGGGGAGATCGACATCGCCTACCAGATCACCGGCGAATTGGCACGAAGTCTGCAACAAATCTCTGGATTTTCGGTCGATGCCGCCGTCGGATCGACACCGTTCTGGCTGTATTTCCCGGACCAATGGGACGAAAAATCGCCATGGCACGATGTGCGGGTGCGCCGCGCGGCGGCCTATGCCATCGACTACGACGGGCTGAACCAGGCGGTGACGTTGGGGTACTCCCACCTCACCGGCAGTATATTCCCCGAGAATTTCGACTTCTTCAAAGCGCAGCCAAAGCCGGTTCACGATCGTGCCAAGGCGAAGCAGTTGCTCGCCGAAGCGGGCTACCCGGACGGCTTCGACGCCGGCTTCTTCACCTGCGACAACTCGTTCTCCAGCATTGGCGAAATCGTCCTGGATGGTTTGGTCGCGGCCGGCATACGCGCCAAGCTGCGGCCGTTGGAGCGTGCGGCGTTCTTCAAGGGTTACGGCGACCGGAAATTCAAGGACGTCGTCATGGCCGCGGCCGGCGCGTTGGGCAATGTCCCGATCCGCATGCAGCAGTTCGTGGTCAAGGGCGGTACGTATGCCTATGGAAGCTACCCTGAGATCGACGCGCTGTTTCCGCTCCAGGCCACCGAACGCGATGTTGCCAAACGAACGGCCCTGCTGCACCGGATGCAGGATATGGTGCAAGAGCGTGCGATGTTCGCGCCGATCTGGCAGATCGCGGCCACAGTCGGCATCGGGCCGCGGGTCGGCAACGCGGGTCTGGGTCCGATCAAAGGGTATCCCTGGGCCGGGCCGTACGAGGATTTGACACTGAAAGCGAAATAGCGCGGATTTCAGGACAGGGAGGCCAGAATGAATTTGCCGGCGGGAATTTCGGGCGACGAACCCCATAACGATATCGGTCGCCGCGCCAGTCTCGCGTTGCTGGCGTCGGGTATTCTGGCGAGCGGATACAGGCAAGCTCACGCCGCGGCGAACGGGACGCTAACCATTGCCGTCCATGTGTCTCTGCCGCCGAGCTGGCTCGACCCCAGCGAAATGCCGGCGCTGATCACGACCTATATGCTGGTGTACGCGCTGCATGACGCGATGGTGAAGCCCATGCCGGAGGGCAATCCCGCCCCCTGCATGGCGGAATCGTTTACCGCATCCCCGGACGGTTTGGTGCATGAATTCGTGCTCCGGAAGGGCATGACATTCCACAACGGCGACCCGGTGACATCCGCCGATGTGAAATTTACGTTCGATCGCTACCGCGGCGCATCGCACCAAATTCTGCGCGACGCCGTGGCATCGGTGGAAACGCCGGACGATTTGCGGGTGGTCATCCGGTTGAAAGAGCCGTGGCCGGATTTTATGACATTTTACGCGCTCGCGACCGGCGCCAACTGGATCGTTCCCAAAAAGTACATCGAGAAAGTCGGCGACGCCGGCTACAGGAAAGCACCGGTCGGTGCCGGGCCGTTCAAGCTGGTATCGTTCGATCCGGGCGTCGAACTGGTCATGGAAGCCCACCCCGGCTACTGGCGTCACACGCCCCGCGTCAAGCGGATCGTCATGAAGGTCATCCCCGACGAAGCCACGCGGCTTGTCGCGTTGAAACGGGGGGAGGTCGATTACGCCTACTCGATCCGCGGCGAGTTGGCGCAGGAGGTCAAACGCACGCCCAGCCTCAAGCTGGAGGTCGCGTCGGACGGTGCGACCTATTGGATGTATTTTCCCGAACAATGGGACCCGCAATCGCCTTGGTATAAGCCCCAGGTTCGGCAAGCCGCCGCGCTGGCCATCGACTATGTATCGATCAACAACGCCCTGAACCTGGGCGCATCGCGCATCACCAGCAATTTCATTCCGCAACACCTGAAATACCATTGGCCATCGCCGCCGCCGGTGTTCGATCCCGCCAAGGCGATGCGGTTACTCGCGGAAGCCGGCTATCCCAGCGGTTTCGATGCCGGATTCTATTGGTGCGACGCCGCCTATGCCAATCTGGGGGAGGCTGCCGCCAATAATTTGGCCGCCGTGGGGATCAAGGTGCAGCTGCGCCCGATCGAACGTGCCGCGTTCGACAAAGCATTCGCCGACAAGCGCTACAAGAGGGGCATCATCCAGGGCAGCAGCGCCGCGTTCGGCAATGCGTCCACCCGGCTGTCGGTTTGGGCGATCAAGGATGGGGCCTACGCCTACGGCAGCTACCCCGAGATCGATGCGCTGTACCCCCAGCAACTGCATGAGCTGGACGACGCGAAGCGGACGGCAATTTTGCATAAGATGCAGCAGTCGATCATCGAGAAAAACATGTTCGTGCCGCTGTGGCAACTTGGTTTCCTCAGCGTGGCCGGGCCCAGGGTCAAAACCTCGACCTACGGCTCGATCCCGGGGTTCGTTTACCTCGGGCCCTACGACGACATCGTGCTGAACGAGTGAGCGCGCATGATTGACGTGACAAGCCTCGGGGGCTGCCCTAACGTCCCCGCACGGTTCCGGTAAGGGACCCACCATGGGAGGCGACATGTGCCAGCAAAGGGGCGCCCGAACGACGTCGCGGGGCAGTAGTGAAATATTGCGTTCTTCGGCACCGCGACGGAGGAAGACGTGAAGCAATTTATCGCCAGGCGGATCGGCTATTCGCTGCTGTCCTTGTTGCTGCTGTCGCTGACCATTTTCCTGTTCATCCGCCTGACCGGCGACCCGGCGTCCCTGCTGGCGGAACCAGGCGCCAGCGCCGCCGATATCGCGGCGATCCAAAAGAAATTCGGCCTGGATCAGCCGGTATGGTACCAATACATCTATTTCATGGGAAACCTGTTGCGCGGCGACCTCGGTGAATCGTTCTATTACCAAACGCCGGTGCTGGAGCTGTATCTTTCGCGTCTGCCCAATTCCCTGTTGCTCGCCTCCGTCGCCATGTCCTTTTCGCTTTTGCTCGGGATTCCCACCGGCATTCTGGCGGCCGTCCGGGTCGGACGCTTCTGGGATACCGTCGGCAAATTCTTCGCGCTGCTCGGCCTGTCGTTGCCGTCGTTTTTGGTCGGCTTGCTGCTGATCCTGTTCTTTTCGGTCTATTTGGAATGGCTGCCGTCCTCGGGTTCCGGCGGTTTCCTGAATTTGCTGATGCCCGCATTCGCCCTCGGCTGGTATTTCGCCGCCGCCCATATGCGCCTGACGCGATCGTCGATGCTGGAAGTGATGGGGTCCGAATATATCAAGCTCGCGCGGCTGAAGGGCCTGCCGGAATTTAAGGTCATCGCCAAGCATGCCTTCAAAAATGCCCTGATCCCGGTCATGACTCTTGCCGGTATCAATCTGATCAACATGATCAATGTCGCGGTCGTCGTCGAAACCGTGTTCGCTTGGCCGGGCATCGGACGCCTGCTGTACGAAGGCATCAGCTTCCGCGATTTTCCGATCGTCCAAGGTGTCGTGATCATTGGCGGATCCATGATCGTTGCCGTCAACCTGTTGGTCGACATCGTCTACGCCTTCGTCGACCCGCGCATCCGGCTGGAGGCCTGACACCATGAGCGTCACCGCCCGCGACACGGCCGTCGCGAACGCCGGTTCGGTTCGCGAATGGCTGCGGGACGTTCCCGCGATCCCGTTCCTGATTCTGGGATGTATCGCCTTCGCCGCGATCTTCGCCGACTTCCTGGCCCCCTACGACCCCCAGTTCGGCAGCCTGACGGACCGCTTCAAGCCGCCATTCTGGCAACATGGCGGAAGCCTCGCGCATATATTCGGCACCGATCACCTTGGCCGGGACGTCTATTCCCGCCTGATCTTCGGTGCCCGGGTCTCGATGGTCGTCGGTTTCACCGCCGTTATCGTATCCGGCGTGATCGGAACGGTGCTTGGCATTGTGTCCGGCTATCTCGGAGGCTGGGTGGATCAGGTCATCATGCGTCTCACCGATACCTGGTTGGCCCTGCCGGCCCTGACGTTCGCGATTTTCCTCGCCGCCATTGTCGGACCCAGCGAGATGAACATCGTAATCATCCTGGCGGCTGTTTATTGGACCCGTTACGCCCGCATTGTACGTGGCGAGGTTCTGTCGTTGAAGGAACGCGAATTCGTGCGGCTGGCGGTCGTCGCCGGTTGTTCGAAGATATCCATCATGCGGCGGCATATTCTGCCGAACGTCGTTAATTCCTCGATCGTTTTGGCCACATTGATGCTGGGCGTCGTCATCGTGACCGAGGCATCGCTGTCGTTCCTCGGCGTTGGCGTTCCACCACCGAAACCCGCGTGGGGGGTGATGCTGTCGGACGGCAAGCAAGGGCTCATGGTCGGGTATTGGTGGCTGACCGTGATGCCGGGTGTTTGCATCATGTTGATGGTCTTGTCCGCGAACCTTCTGGGAGACTGGCTCCGTGTTAAACTCGACCCGCAACTCCGCCAGCTCTGACGTCATGCCCCCGCTGTTGGAGCTGCGGAATCTGTCCACCCACTACGTGTCCGCGTCCGGCTCACGCGTGGTGCGGGCCGTGGACGATGTCTCTTTGACGCTGCATGCCGGCGACACGGTGGGGATCGTGGGCGAATCCGGTTCGGGAAAAAGCAGTCTGGCGCTGACATTGTTGCGGGTCCTGCCGCCCGCGGGCCGGATCGTGTCGGGCCAGATGCTGCTGGACGGCGACGACCTCGTTCCCAAACCGGAGAATGAGATGCGGCGCATCCGCGGCAAGAAAATCGGCATGATTTTACAAGACCCCATGGCGTCGTTGAACCCGCTGTTCACGATTGGCGACCAAGTCGGCGAGCCGTTGCGCGAGCATGAGGGTGCAAGCCGATCGTCCGCTTGGAAACGCGCGATTGGCCTATTGAAATCGGTGCGTATTCCGTCGCCTGAAACGCGCGTAACCCAGTACCCGCACGAAATGTCCGGCGGCATGCGCCAGCGCATCGTCGGCGCGATCGGTATTTCCTGCGAACCGCGCCTGCTGATCGCCGACGAACCCACCACCAGTCTGGATCTGACCATTCAGCTCCAATATTTGAACCTGCTGCGGGATTTGCAGAAAGAGCACAATCTGGGCCTGATTTTTATCACCCACAACCTCGGCATTGTCGCGAAAATGTGCAATTTCCTGGCGGTCATGTACGCTGGGAAAATGGTGGAATCCGGTCCGGTTTCGCAAGTGTTTAACAACCCCGCGCATCCCTATACGGAAGCGCTTCTCAGTTCGATCCCCCGCATGACGGAAAATCGGCGGCGTCTGACCGCCATCGAAGGTCAACCGCCCGATATGAGCAATTTGCCACCCGGCTGCGCATTCGCCGCGCGCTGCCCGCGCGCGTTCGATCGCTGCCGAACGGAGGAACCGCCGGTGTTCACCCCTGCTCCGGGACAAACGGCACGCTGCTGGTTGGTTGCCCCGGAGAGCCGAGCGACGGGAGCCGTGTCATGATCGTGTTGGAGGCGGATCGCGTCGGCAAACTTTTCGAAACCAAACGCGGATTGTTCGGTTCCGACCGTGGGACCGTGCGGGCTGTCGATGGCGTTTCCTTTCAGATCGCGGCCGGCAAGACCGTCGGTGTTGTCGGTGAATCCGGTTGCGGCAAAACGACAACCGCCAAGCTTGTTCTGGGGCTGGAAGAACCAAGCAGCGGTACGATGAAATTCGAGGGCAAGGATCTAAAAACTCTGGATCGCGCGGGGCGGCGATATTACCGCAAGTCCGTGCAGGCGGTGTTCCAGGACCCCTATGCGTCGTTGAACCCCCGCATGCGGATCAGCGGTATTATCTCCGAACCGCTGACGACGAATGAGGATTTATCCGCCAGCGCGGTACGGGCACGTGTCCTCGAACTCCTCGATCTCGTCGGATTGCCAGCCCGTTCGGCCGATTTGTTTCCGCATGAATTTTCCGGCGGGCAGCGTCAGCGTATCGCCATCGCCCGTGCTTTGGCGGTATCGCCGAAGCTGATTGTTCTGGATGAACCGGTCTCCGCGCTGGATGTTTCGATCCGCGCGCAGATTCTGAATTTGCTGATCGATCTGCAGGACAGATTGGCGGTGTCCTATCTGTTCATCGCGCACGATCTGGCCGCGGTGGCGCATATGAGCCACACGATCATCGTGATGTATCTGGGCAAAATCGTCGAAAGCGGCAACGCGCAGGCGCTGGCGATGACACCGATGCATCCCTACACAGCGGCGCTGTTTTCCGCCGCGCTGCCCAATCACCCCGACGACAAAAGGGAAGAAATCGTCCTCGCGGGGGAGGTTCCAAGCCCGCTCCGGCCGCCGTCGGGCTGCCATTTCCACCCGAGATGCCCGCGTGCCACGGCCCGCTGCGGTGTGGAGGCCCCAACACTTCGTCCGATCGGCGGGCGCATGATCGCGTGCCATTTGTTCGAAAGCGACACGTCATAACAATGTTGAATACATACCAGGGAGGATACCATGCGTGCGTCCCGTGGATCAGGATATGTTGACCGGGCTTTGAGGACTCGATGGGCTGGTGCGATCGTGCTGGCGGCCGCGATGGCGTTCGGGGGAATGAATACCGCAGCGGCACAAACGAAGCCCGAAGGCGAAATGCGTTTCGCGATGTACGTCACCTTGGCACCCGCATGGTTCGACCCGGGCGAATCCGCGGTCGGCGTTTTGACCCCATTCTGGGTCATGTACGCGATGCACGACGCGCTGGTGAAGCCGATGCCGGGTCAGCGATCGGCACCCAGCCTCGCGGAATCGTGGACCGTCAGCAAAGACCAGCGCGTCTACGAATTTACCCTGCGTTCGGGTCTTAAATTCCATAATGGCGACCCGTTTACCGCGGACGACGTCCTGTTCAGTTTTAAGCGGTCCAAGGCGGCGCTGCTGCATGAGAAAGTAAAAGAGGTCGTGGCGGTCGATCCGATCCATGTACGATTCGTCATGCATGAGCCGTGGCCGGATTTCATGACCTTTTATGGGACTCTGGTCAGCGGTGCGGGATGGATCGTGCCGAAAAAATATATGGAACAGGTCGGCCCGGAGGGTTTCAAGCGCCACCCCGTCGGCCTGGGGCCGTACAAGTTCGTCAGCAATACGCCCGGTGTCGAGCTGGTGCTGGAGGCGTTCGAGGGCCACTGGCACAAGGTGCCGACCGTTAAGCGGCTTGTATTCAAGAGTATACCGGAAGCGACCACCAGACTGGCGATGCTGATGCGAGACGAAGTCGATGTCGCCTACTTGTTGGATGCGTCGCTCGCCGAAACCGTGAAGCGCACGCCGAAATTGAAGCTCGCCTTTTCCGGCGGAATCGGCACGACATATATCGATTTTCTCGATATGTGGGATCCGAAATCGCCCTGGGCCGATCAACGGGTGCGCCAGGCCGCGAGTTTGGCGATCGATCGCAAGGCGATCAGCGAGGCGGAAACGTTGGGCGCGTCTCCGCCAAACGGCAATGTCGTGCCGCCGGGATTCGAGTTTGCGTTGAAGATTCCAGCGGACCCCTACGATCCCGCGCGGGCGAAACAGCTGCTCGCGGAAGCCGGGTATCCCAACGGCTTCGACGCCGGCGATCTTTATCCGTGGCCACCGTATTTTTCCACCGGTGAGGCGGTGACTGGATATTTGGGTGCCATTGGTATTAAATCCCGCGTGCGTACCATGGAACGGGCCGCTTTTTACGCCGCGCTTGCCACCAAGAAGCTCAAGGGTTTGTGTGTGTGCGTCAACGCCGTCTACGGGAATGCGTCGTCGCGACTGTCGGAAACGGTGCCAAGCGATGGCGTGTTCGCGTATGGGGGGTTTCCGGATGTCGATGAGATGTTTCGGGCGCAAACAGTCGAAACCGATGTAGGGAAGCGGGAAAATCTTCTACATAAATTGCAGCAAACCCTGCACGACCGCTTTCGGTTCGCGCCAATATACGACTACGTTTGGGCAAGCGGCATAGGTCCGCGGGTGGAGGAGCCCGCACTGATGCTGATCGCCCCATACCCATGGGCCGCTCCTCTGGAGGAGGTGCGACTGAAGCGGCCCTGATGCGGGCAACTATTTCATGTTCGTTATCGGTTCTCTCCGGCCCGCCACGCCGTACCCAGGTTGTCCGCTTATGCTTACCGAATCGCCGTCGCCGCTGCGTGACCCGCCGGGTCCGGTGCTGCTGGACTGCAAGCTGAATGCCGATGTCGCCGCGCCTTTCATGAGCGAATTTTACGCATTCGAAACCGGTAAGCATTGAACAAGGGCATGACCATCACGCGGCATCCTCCAGGATCATCGCGGCGCATTTCTCGCCGATCATGATCGACGGGGCATTGGTGTTGCCCGCGATGATACTGGGCATGATCGACGCGTCGGCCACGCGCAGCCCCGCGATGCCGTGCACACGCAGCCGAGGGTCCACCACCGCGTCAATCCCGTGGCCCATGCGGCAGGTGCCAACGGGATGGAAATTCGCCACCCCGCGCTGGCGGGTATCTTCCAGCCAATCCTCATCCGATTGGACCGCGGGCCCTGGCAGGATTTCCTCCACCACATAAGGTTTCAACGCCGGTTGCACGGCCATCTGGCGGCACAGATGCAGGCCGTAAAGAATGGCGGATTTGTCGTATTCCGTGCGCAACTGATCGAAGCGAATGGCCGGCTGATCGGATGCGTTCGGCGTTTTGATGCGCACGAAGCCTCGGCCTTCCGGGCGTAAATGCACGGGACTGAGGGTGAAGGCGGGAAACGGGTGCGGCACGATGCCGTCGCGCGTGCGCGATTCCGTGCTCCACATGGACATGTTGATTTGCAGGTCGGGGTTTTCCAAACGCGGATCGGACCGGACGAAGGCGCCGGCATAAATGCCGGTGCCGGTCAGCGGTCCCGTGCGGGTAAAGACATACTGGATGCCCGCGAGAACCTGCCGGATCTTGCTGTTCCCGATATCGTTAAGGGTGATGGGCTGGTTGACGCGATAGGACAAGTAACTGTTGAAATGATCCTGCAAGTTCTCCCCGACGCCGGGGATCTCGCGCACCACTTCGATCCCATGATCGCGCAACAATTCCGCCGGACCGAGGCCCGAGAGTTGCAGCAATTGCGGGGAGCCGAAGGCGCCGCCGGACACAACGATTTCCCGTGCCGCGCGCGCGATCCGGCGCCCTTGGGGTGTGGTGTATTCGACGCCGACGGCTCGCGTGCCCTCGAAAATCAACCTTTGGGCGTGCGATTCGGTGGAGACAACCAGATTGGCGCGCGATTTCGCCGGGCCCAGATAAGCGCGGGCGGAACTCCAGCGGCGGCGGTTGTTCACCGTGAACTGGTAAAACCCGGTGCCTTCCTGTTTCGGCCCGTTGAAATCGGGATTGTAGGGAATACCGGTCTGCATCGCGGCTTCGACGCAGGCTTTCGCCAGCGGCCATTCGTGCGGGATGTTGTTGACATGCAGCGGGCCGCCGGAGCCGTGCAATTCGCTGGCGCCGCGTTCCTGGTTCTGTGCCTTTTTGAAGAACGGCAGGACGTTGTCCCAGTCCCATCCCTCGCAGCCCTGCTGACGCCAGTTGTCGTAGTCCGCGCCGGTGCCCCGCATGTAGACGGTGCCGTTGATCGAGGACGTGCCGCCGAGGACCTTGCCGCGCGGCTGGTACAGCGTGCGGTTGTTCAGGTTGGGTTCGGGCTCGGATTCGAACATCCAGTTGATTTTCGGGTTGGTGTAGTTCTTCGTATAGCCCAACGGAATATGGATCCACGGATTGGTGTCGGGAGGGCCGGCCTCCAGCAGCAGGACGCGATATTTGCCAGACTCGCTGAGCCGTCCGGCGACGGCGCAGCCGGCGGAACCCGCTCCGGTGACAATGTAATCGTAGGTATCCGCGTTGTCGGCCATCTCAATCCCCTGATTCTTCTCCGTGGCGCCATTGAACGCGGCTCACGCCGAAAACACCAGGGGAGGGCGGAAGCGAATGGCCCTGTCGCCGGACGAATCCCGGTCTATACTGGCCGCAATAAACCGGCCGGTCCGCCAAGGTTCGGCTCAGAGCGATACAGGGAGTGAAAACAATGAAGCGCAGGACCCTTCTGCAAGGCGCCGTCGCCGCGCCGTTCGTGCCAGCGAAATTCGCCATCGCCCAACCGGCCAGCGCCCGCACATTGACCTTTGTGCCGCAGGCCAATCTGACCCTGCTGGACCCGATTTTCACCACAGCGCAGCCCACGGTGCATCACGGCTGGGCGATCTACGATCTGCTGTTCGGCGTAACCTCCAAACTGGAGGTCAAGCCGCAGATGGCGGAAGGCTATACGCTGTCCGACGATGGCCGCACCTACCACATCAAGCTGCGCGGCGGGCTGAAATTCCACAATGGCGAGCCGGTGCGTGCCCAGGACTGCGCGCCCAGCCTGGCCCGCTGGGCGCGGCGGGAAACCATCGGCCAGACCATCTGGCAATATGTCGACGAATGCGTCGCGGCCGACGACCGCACCATTAAGATTGTGCTGAAGCGGCCGATCGCGATCTTCGTGGAAGCCATCGCGCGCGGCGGTGCCTCCGTCGCCTTCATGATGCCGGAACACGTCGCCAAAACCGACCCGTTCAAGCAGATCGGCGAGTATATCGGCTCCGGCCCCTACCGGTTCCTGGCGGACGAGTACAATTCCGGCGCCCATGCCGCCTATGGCCGTTTCGAGGGGTATGTGCCGCGCCAGGAAAAGGCGGAATGGATGACCGGCGGCAAGGTGGCGCATTTCGACCGGATCGAGTGGCGGGTCATTCCCGATTCCGCCACCGCCGCCGCCGCGCTGCAAAGCGGTGAGGTTGATTGGTACGAGCAGGTGCAGCCGGATCTCGTGCCCTTGCTGAAGAAGAACCCGGCCATCGCACTCGGTAACCACAACCCCACCGGCTACAATGGTGTGCTGCGCTTCAACCACTTGCAGCCGCCCTTCGATAATGTCGCCGTGCGCCGCGCGGTGATGATGGCGGTGAGCCAGGACGACTACATGGCGTCCGTCACCGCCGGGGATACCAGCGCCTATACCGTCTGCAAATCGGTTTTCCCCTGTGGCAGCCGCTACGGCGTGGAGGTGGGAAAGGAGGCAATGCAGGCGAATATCGCCAAAGCGCGGGAGATGATCGCCGCGTCCGGCTATAAGGGGGAGAAGGCGGTGGTGATCAGCCCTACGGACCTGACGACCGTCGGGCCGTTCGGCGACGTTACCTACGACCTGCTGAAGAAGATCGGCATGAACGTGGAAATGGTGGCGACCGATTGGGGCAGTGTCGTGCAGCGGCGCACCAGCAAGGAACCGGTGGAGAAGGGTGGCTGGTCCGCGATGCACACATGGCGGCCATCGACCATCGGCTACACGCCGATGGAGCACAGCCAAATCCGCGGCCTCGGCGCCACCGCCTGGTTCGGTTGGTATAAAGACGAGGAGATGGAGGCGATGACCCGCCGCTTTGTCGAGACCACCGACCCTGGGGAACAGGACGCAGTTGTGCTGGCCATCCAGAAGCGAGCCTTCGACCAAGTGCCCTATGTGCCGATCGGCACGTTCCAGATACGCAAAGCCTATCGCAAGAACCTTGTTGGCATGGTGGAGGGCACGGCGCCGTATTTCTGGAATGTCCGGCGGGGGTGATGTGGCCGGCGGTCGCTGCGATAAGGCGGCACCCTAGAATAAGCGAACCGATTAGCTGTACGGCACACGCTCCGGACGTGATGCCGACGCAGGTCGGCATGACGGAGTTGGGTGACAGCGCCCCATCTGTAGCGGTAATTCCAGGGCGTCGCCGAACCCTCAGAATGCGCCTTCCCGTGCCAGTTGCGCGATCCGATCCTCATTCAGACCGAGGATCTCGCGCAGCACGTAATCGTTGTCCTCCCCGTAACTCGGGCCGTGCCGGTCCAGGAAGCCGCCGATATAGGGCGGGGTTTCGCTGAATTTCACCGGCACTTCCTTCACCGGCCACCGTCCGAGGTCCTTCTGCGGCAGCTCCGTCATCCAGCCGAGATGGCGTAGTTGCGGATCATTCTCGTAACGATCCTCCGACGTCTGACAGACCCCGGCCGGGACACCGACGCGTTGCAGCGCGTGCATCAGGTCGAAGACGTCCCAAGTGGCGGTTGCCTCGTTCATCAGGCGGTCCAGGTAGTCCTGGTTGGCGAGCCGCAGGCTCAGCGTCGCCAGCCGGGGATCGGCCGCCCATTGTGGCACACCCAGCACGCGCGTCACCGCCCACCATTGTTCGTCGGTGAAGGCGGAGATGGCGAGCCACCGGTCCTCCCCGTTCGCCCTGTAGGCGCCGTGCGGCGCGGCCTGTTTGTAGGGGGAGCGGTTGCCGTAGCGCGCCCAGGACCGTCCGTTTACGGAATGATCCAGAATGCTGGCGCCGGTGAGGAAAATCCCAACCTCCGCCTGCGACGAATCGATCCAGCAGCCCTGGCCGGTCGCGCGTTGCCGATACAGCGCTGCCATCATCGCCAGCGCCATCTGATAGGCGCCGAACCAATCGAGGTAGGAATAACCGATGCCCGCCGGTGGAAACGGATCGGGCAAGCCGGACATGTCGCTCAGCCCGGAAAACGCCTGCGCCGTCGGTCCGAAACTGCGCAGGCGGCCGTACGTGCCGATTTGTCCCATGCCGGATTGTTGCACATAGACGATCTTGGGATTGATCTCCCGCAGCCGGTCGTAGCCGAGGCCCATCCGGTCCATCGTGCCGGGCGAGAAACCCTCGACCACCATGTCCGCGCCGCGGATCAGTTCGATCAGCAGTTCCTTGGCGCCGGGGTGTTTCAGGTTCAGGCTAAGGCCGCGCTTGCCGGCGTTGATCTCCATGAAGGATCCGCTGCGGTTCACGTCTTTTGTCGCCGGCACTACCAGCGGGCCGGTGGCGGCGTCGCGCTCGGCCCGTCCACCGAGCGGCGCGTTGCCCATGCCCATCCGCATTCCGTCGAGACGCGACAAATGCTCGACCTTGATGACCTCGGCGCCGAGCGCGGTGAAGAAACGACCGGCACCGGCGCTGGCGAGCATCCAGGTCAGATCGACGATGCGGACCCCGCTCAGCGCGAAGGGTTTGCCGTGTTTGCTGAGAAGTGGCGTCTCCTCGGTCGAGCGGGCGGTTGGCGCCACGCGGGGGGCGGTTTCGGCCAGCACCTCGGCGGTGTGTTCGCCCAGGAGCGGGGCGCGCGGACCGGTCCGCCACGGCAGGCCGGGGGCCACCCATTTCGCGCCGACTTGGGTGAATGTCTTACCCAGCTCGGGATATTCGACGTCGAAGAACGTTTCGCGCTGGGCCCAATGTTCTTCGCCGACATTTTCCTCGGGCCGGCGGACCGGCGACCAGGGGAGGCCTTCGTTCTGGCCGTCCTTCCACAGATCGCGCTCGAACAGATATCGGCCGACGAGCCGTTCCACGTGCGTCGCGATATGGTGGTTGGTGGCCGGCTTCAGCACGAACGTTTCGTCTTGGTATTTGGAATCGCCCAGATCGCCCTCGGCGCCGAATTTCCGTAACACGCGCGCGGTGGCTTCGAACGACGCCACGCCGCCGAGCAGATAGGTGCGGTAGGCGAGGACCCAGCGGCCGTCTTTGGTGCGGGACAGGCCGGGCCGCAGCGCGGACTCGGCGGCCATGCCCGCCATGGTCGGCGCCGCCGATGGAAGCGAGTGGCGGCACGTCTGCCGGTAGTGCGGCAGGCGGCAATAGACCCAGTCCGGCATGTCCGTTTCGGTATTCTTCGCGACGGCGTCGTGCACCGAGGTTGTCAGTTTCTGCCCGCGCCCCGTCTTCATCCGGTAAATCAGGGCAGCGATCATTTGCACGGCCGTGACCTCCCCGGCGACCTGAAACGATTGCCAGGCCTGCGGCGCGATCGGCGGGGTTTCGTAAAAGCCGGTGGGGTCCGGATCGTAGCCGCAATTCATCATGACGCCGCCCAGCGCGAGGTGGACGAGGTCGCTCGCCTGGTAGTCGGCCCACGGGCCGTCGTCGCCGAAGGGGCTGATGCGGGCGTAGATCAGCCCGGGATTGCGCGCGCGCACGGCGTCGTAGCCGATGCCGCGGTCGTTCAGGTAGGTGCGCGACCGGGTATCGAGGACGATGTCGGCGCTTTCGGCGAGGCGCATGAAGTGTTTTTTATCCGCCTCGGAATCGAGGTCGAGAACGATGGCGCGTTTGCCGAAGTTGTAGTGCCAGAAATGCAGGCTGCGGTTGGGGTGCGGTTCGTCGTTGTAGAAGGGGCCGTAGCCGCGGGTTGCCTCGCCGCCGGGCGGTTCGATTTTGACGACATCGGCGCCGAGCCCGGCGAGGACCTTGCCGCAGTACTCGCCGAGCTCGTCGGCGAGTTCGACGACGCGCAGGCCGTTGAGGAAACTGCCGTTGGTCGCGGCTGCACTCTTGGACAATGCCTTGGCTCCCTTGGTTCGTTGTGTTTGGCCAGGGCAAGTGTCGGATGGCGGCTGGGGGTGGTCAAGGGCGGCGGCTTTCCGATCACTATAAAAATACCGTAACATAATCCTCCAACGGCGCAGAGACCGGTATGTTTCTCCGCATCTTCCCGGCCGCCCCCGCATGCCCTATGCCTCGCCGCACCACCAAACCAGGAAACAGGGCACAAAAGCGTGACAGGACCACTCAGCGACGTCCGCATTGTCGAGGTCTCGGCCTTCATCGCCGCGCCGTTGGGCGGGATGACGCTGGCGCAGCTCGGCGCCGACGTGATCCGTATCGACCCGATCGGCGGCAATATCGATATCGCCCGCTGGCCGCTCGCCCCGGACGGCAGCAGCCTCTATTGGGCCAGTTTGAACAAGGCCAAACGCTCTGTCTGTCTGGCGCTGAACAAGCCGGAGGGGCAGGAACTCGCCCAGGCCCTGATCTGCGCGCCGGGGCCGGACAACGGCACGCTGCTGACCAATCTGCCCGGCTCCGGCTGGATGGATTACGCGACCCTGGCGAAAAAGCGCGCCGATCTGATCATGCTGCGGCTGACCGGCAGCTCCGACGGCAGTCAGGCCATCGACTACACGGTGAACAGCGCCGCCGGCTTCCCCACCGCCACCGGCCGGACGGATGAGCCGATCAACCATGTCCTGCCCGCCTGGGACGTCGCCGCCGGGCTGTATCTGGCGACGGGCTTCCTCGCCGCCGACCGCAACCGCCGCCGCACCGGACAGGGGCAGGAGATCACGCTGGCGCTGTCCGACGTGGCCTTCGCCACCGCCTCCAACCTCGGCTACGTCGCGGACGTCCAGATCAACGGATCGGTCCGCCCGCCGATGGGCAACGACCTGTACGGCGCGTTCGGCCGCGATTTCCTGCTGAAAGACGGGCGGCGGATCATGCTGTGCGCCATCTCCAACCGGCAATTTCGGGCGATCGGCACCAGCACCGGATTGTCCCAGAAGCTGGCGATGGTCGGCCCGTTAATGGACGTGGACATGGACACCGAAGGCGGGCGTTTCGCCGCGCGCGGCGCCATTTGCGCGGTGCTGGAACCCTGGTTCGCCGCCCGCACGTTGTCGGAAGTCCGAGCGGCCTTCGACGGCAAGGGCGTGCTGTGGGGGCCGTATCAGGATTTCGGCCAGATGGTCGCCGAAGACCCGCGCGTGTCCCCCGCCAACCCGATGTTCGCCGAGGTCGAACAACACGGCGTTGGCACGCTGCTGGCCAATACCGTGCCGCTGCGCTTCGATCTCGGTCAGCGCCCGCCCGCCCCGGCACCCCGTCTCGGCGAGCACACCGAAGCAATACTGACCGGGTTGCTCGGCCTGTCCGCTGCCCAATACGGCAAACTGCACGATGCCGGCGTGGTCGCCGGGCCTGACGCGGCAAGGAGGTCTTGATTATGGAATCCCCGGAAAAACTGCTCGGCCTTTGTGCGTCCGGGCTGACGCTGGCGGAACAATTTCTGGCAACCTGCCGCAGCGCGGTTGCTGGTCTGGTCGGCGATGCCGGCAAGCCCGATCCCGCGCTGCTGGAGGTGCATCAGCTGGCCGCGCACGGCTTTGCGTGGCAGGCGACCTATGTGGAGGCACTGCGTCAGGCATTGCGCTGGGCACAAGCGCTGCACGAAGCCGGCACGCTGTCGGCCGTGGAATGCGCCATCCTGCGCCTGGGTTTTGCCGAGTTCCTGGCCCAGCTCGGTGGCGGCATTCCGATCAGCCAGACCGAAATGGTGCGTCCCGGCGACCTGGGCGTGCCGGCGGCGGCGGCGCTGGGGTTCTTGTCCTCGCCCGTTGTCGCGGCATTGACGGAACGCACCGCGCTGGACACCGCCCGCCAGACGATCGTCGCCGGCGCGCTGGACGGCCAGTTCGGTTCGGTCGGCCTGGATGACACGCACCAGGCGATCCGCGACCAGTTCCTGCGGTACGCCGCGGCCGAAATCGCGCCCCACGCCCAGACTTGGCACCAGAACGACGAGTTGATCCCCATGCCGGTGGTCGAGCAACTCGGCGAGATGGGCGTGTTCGGCATGACGGTGCCGGAGGAATCCGGCGGCCTCGGCCTGGGCAAGGTCGCCATGTGCATCGTCTCCGAGGCCCTGAGCGGCGGCTATATCGGCGTCGGTTCGCTGGGCACGCGGGCGGAGATCGCAGCCGAACTGATCGGGTCCGCGGGCACGCCGGAGCAGAAGCAACGCTGGCTGGCGCCCATCGCCAATGGTTCGGTCCTGGCAACAGCGGTGTTCACCGAACCCAATACCGGATCGGATCTCGCGAATCTGCGCACCCGTGCGATACGGGATGGCAACGTCTATCGCGTGACCGGCGCGAAAACCTGGATCACCCATGCGTCGCGCTCCGACCTGATGACGTTACTCGTGCGGACCAACCCGGATGTACCGGGGCATCGCGGCCTGTCGATGTTGCTGGCGCCGAAGCCGCGCGGCACCGATGACAATCCGTTTCCCGCCCCCGGCATGGCCGGCACGGAAATCCGCGTCCTGGGTTACCGCGGCATGAAGGAATACGAGCTGAGCTTCGAAAACTTCGAGGTCCCGGCCGACTGCGTGCTCGGCGGCGTCGAGGGGCAAGGCTTCCGGCAGTTGATGGAGACATTCGAAAGCGCCCGCATTCAGACCGGCGCACGCGCCCTGGGCGTGGCGCAAAACGCGTTCGAGCTGGGCCTGGCCTACGCGCGGGATCGGCAACAATTTGGCAAGTCGATCGTGCATTTCCCCCGCGTCGCCAACAAACTCGCCTGGATGGCTACCGAAACAATGTTTGCTCGGCAATTAACATATTTCGCCGCGCGACAGAAGGATACCGGACAACGGTGCGATATCGAAGCGGGCATGGCGAAGCTGCTGGCCGCGCGTGTCGCGTTCTCCAACGCCGATTGCGCGCTGCAGATCCATGGCGGCAACGGTTACGCGGTGGAATTCCCGATCAGCCGCGTGCTGTGCGACGCCCGCATCCTGTCGATCTTCGAGGGTGCCGCCGAGATTCAAGCACAAGTCATCGCCAGGGGGCTGCTGGGGCGCACCAACTGACCCAGTGCGCCTCGGCTGGCGTTCCAACGCCAAATCGGGGTAGCCTGCCTCAGATGCGGACACGTCCGGCCGCCACAACCAACGCTGATCAAGGGAGAGGTGCGTATGAACGATGTCATGGAAGCCACCCGCGAACCTGCCACGAAGGCGGCAACCGATTTCGACGCGATCGTCATCGGCGCGGGCGTGTCCGGCCTGTACCAACTCTATCGACTGCGCGAACTCGGCATGACCGCGCGCGTGTTCGAAGCCGGTTCGAACGTCGGCGGCACCTGGTACTGGAACCGTTATCCCGGCGCGCGGTTCGATTCCGAAAGCTGGACCTACGGTTATTCCTTCTCCCAGGAACTGCTGGACGAATGGAACTGGGAGGAGCATTTCGCGGCCCAACCGGAAACCGAACGGTATTTGAATTACGTGACCGATAAGTTCGACCTGCGGCGCGATATCCAGTTCCGGACCACTGTCACCGCGGCGCACTACCAGGAAGCCGAAAGCTGCTGGAAGGTGACGCTGCACGATGGCAGCCAGCACACCTCGCGGTTTCTGGTCACCGCGGTCGGCGTGCTGTCGGCTTCGGTGCTGCCGCGCATCCCGGGGATCGATACGTTCAAGGGCGAGTCATTCCATACCCATAACTGGCCCAAGGCACCGGTTAGTTTCGCGGGCAAGCGCGTTGCCGTGATCGGCACCGGCGCGACCGGGATCCAGGCGATCACCGAAATCGCCAAGACCGCCGGCCATCTGACGGTGTTTCAGCGCACCGCCCAATGGTCCGCGCCTTTGCACAATTCCAAGGTGACACCCGAGGAGATGGCGGACATTCGTAAGAATTACGCCGATATCTTCGCCAAATGCCAGGAAACCGTCGGCTGCTTCATCCATGCCGCCGATCCGCGCTCGGCGCTCGAAGTCACGCAAGAGGAACGTGAGGCGTTCTGGGAAAAGCGTTACGGCGAACCCGGCTTCGGCATCTGGATGGGCAATTTCCGCGACGTCCTGATGGACCGCGAGGCCAACAAACTGATGTCCGACTGGCTGGCGAACAAGATCCGCGCGCGCGTCAACGATCCGGCGGTGGCGGACAAGCTGGTCCCCAAAAATCACGGCTTCGGCATGCGCCGCGTGCCGCTGGAAAGCGGGTATTTCGAGGTTTACAACCAGCCAAATGTCAAACTCGTCGATCTCCTGGAAACGCCGATCGAAAGCATAACGCCAGATGGTATCCGTACGACGGATGTCGAATACGAATTCGACATGATCATCTACGCCACCGGCTTCGACGCGATCACCGGCGCTTTCGACCAGATCGACATCCGCGGCGTTGGCGGCGTATCGCTGAAGGAGAAATGGGCGGACGGGCCGGTGACGATGTTGGGAATCCTCGTCGATGGGTTCCCGAACTTCATGATGGTGATGGGTCCGCACGCCGGCCTTGGGAATTTCCCGCGCGCGGTGGAATACACCTCCGACTGGGTCACGGCGTTGATCCGTCATGCCCGCGACAATGGCCTGACCCGTGTGGACGCGACGCCCGCGGCCGCGAAAGACTGGACCGATCACGTCATCGAAACCAATGAGGGTTTGCTGTTCACCGAGGTCGATTCATGGATGACCGGCATCAACCGCAACCTGGAGGGTAAACAGGTTCGCAGAGTCATGCGCTACAGCGGTGGCCACCCCGCCTTCCGCCAGCGCTGCGACGCGGTGGCAGAAGGCGGTTATCGCGAACTGGCGGTGTCCTGACCGTGAGGCCGTTAGGCGATCCCCGATTCGGCCCGGAGCTTGAAGATCGGGTCGGATTTATCGCGCCGATGGGCCGCCCAGGTCGGCGCGATGGGCGGCACTTCGCCCAGCATTAAGCGCGTCGCCTCGAAAACCACGATGCGATGCGCGATACGCCAGACGTCATCGCGTTTCTCGACGCGGTCGGCATAGCGGCCGTAGTGCGAAAGCTGCACCGGACCGCCGTTGCTGGCCGCACCGTACTGGTGTTGCGCCTCGGGCCCCAGTGTATGAGCCGTCATGAAGTAGGTCTCGACGACGGCGATTGTCGGCGATGCGAATTCAATAAGGCATTCGCCGAGGAAGTGCATGACCTGGGTCGCACCACCTGTGCGCGACCTAAACGGCGGTCCCCCACACCAGCGGCGTCTCGCTGCCACCCGACCAAGTCTCACAGCCCGGCAGCCCGTACCGATCGGTGCGATCGCGCAAATCGTTGATCGACGCGAAAATCCAGAGAACCGATTCCATGACGTATGCCCCTTGCATAAAAAGGCACGTCGCAGAATCAGCTTTGCCGCCTTCGGCAATGCGCTCTGCTTATATGCGATTCGCCAGCCGGCTGAGGGACGTGAGGGCTATGCGTGACTGATCGCGTCGTCCGAGGATGGACGGAAATCCGCCGCCGCTTGGTGGAGTCAGGGGGAATCGAACCCCCGACCTCCTGAATGCCATTCAGGCGCTCTCCCAACTGAGCTATGACCCCTCAAGCGCGGGAGCGGGCTTATAACCACCCCGCCTCCCCCAATCAAGGGCTTCGGTGGCACTTTTTTGACGGCGATATCGCCCATCCTTGCCCAACCGCCGACCCCCGCCTACGCTCCCCCTATGAATCTGCGCATCGGAATCGATATCGGCGGCACTTTTACCGATCTTGTCGCCATCACGGGCGACGGGCAGGTGATCACCCGCAAAACCGCGTCCACGCCTCATGATTATGGGGAGGGCATCGTCAACGGCCTGTCGGATCTGCTCCGCCAGCATCCCGGCACCGTCACTGACGTGCTGCACGCGACCACGGTCGGCTCCAACACCATCCTGGAGGCGAAGGGCGCCAAAACCGCTCTGATCACCACCAAAGGATTTCGGGATATCCTGGAAATCCGCGATCTGCGGATGCCGGTGCTGTACGACATCTCCTGGACCAAGCCGCGCGCGCTGGTGGAACGCCGGCTGCGGCTGGAAGTCGCGGAAAAGCTCCGCCCCGACGGCACCGTCGTCCAGGCGCTGGACATGGAAACCGTCGATGCCGCCATCGAGATGCTGCGGCGGGAGGGCGTGAAGGGCCTCGCGATCTGCCTGCTGCACAGCTACGCCAACCCGGAGCACGAGAAAGCCATCGCGGCGGCGGTGCGCGCGGCGCTGCCGGATGTGGCGATTTCCATCAGCAGCGAAATCCTGCCGGAAATCAAAGAGTATCCCCGCACCTCCACCACCGTCATAAACGCCTACGTCCAGCCCGTCGTCCGAGCCTACATCACCGCTTTGGATGCGCGGCTGAAAGCGTTGGGGATCGAGGCGCCGTTGCAGCTGATGCAATCCAACGGCGGCTTGGCGTCGGCCGCCTTCGCGGCGGCAGCGCCGGCCCACATCATCGAGTCCGGCCCAGCCGCCGGCGTGGTTGGCGGCGCGGCGTTGGCTCGGCGGCTGAACGAGCCGCGCGTCATCACCTTCGACATGGGCGGCACCACCGCCAAAGCCGGGCTGGTCGAATACGGGGAAGTCCTGCGCTCCGAAGCCATCGAGGTCGGCGGCGGGGTCATGGTCGGTTCTCGCCTGCTGGTTGGGGCCGGCTACATGCTGAAACTCCCGGCGATCGATCTGGCGGAGGTCGGGGCTGGCGGCGGCTCCATCTGCCGGCTGGACGCGGCGGGCGCCCCGAAAGTGGGGCCGGTCAGTGCTGGGGCCGATCCGGGACCTGTCTGCTACGGCCGAGGCGGCACCGCGCCGACCATCACCGACTGCAATCTGGCGCTGGGGTATCTGGACCCGGGCGGGCTGGTGGGCGGCGCCATGAAGTTAGACCTGGATGCCGCCCGCGCCGCCATCGCGCGCGATCTCGCGGGCCCGATGGGGGTTTCGGTGGAGGACGCGGCGTTCGGCATGCTGCGTCTGGCCTCCGCCACCATGATGCGAGCGATCCGCGCAGTATCGGTCGAAAGGGGCCGAGACCCGCGGCAATTCGCTCTGCTGGGCTTCGGCGGCAACGGACCGTTGTTCGCCGCCGGGATTGCGAAGGAGCTTGGCATCGCTCGCGTCCTGATCCCGCCGCTGCCCGGCGTGTTCAGCGCTTTCGGGCTGCTGGTCGCCGATGCCGAACACCATGCCACCCAGAGCGTCCGCACCCGTCTGGACGCCGCCGACCCGGCCCGCATTCTCGCGGTACTGACCGATCTGGAACGCGCCGGCTCCGCCCAACTGGCGCGCGACGGTTTCCCTGCCATCCGCCAGGAAACCCGCCGAGCGGCATTGGCGCGGTATCTCGGACAGTCGAGCGAGATCGAGGTGCCGTTGACGGGGACCGTCACTCCGGCCTCCATCGCCGAAGCGTTCGGCGTGGAACACGAACGCACTTACGGCTTCCGCGCCCCGGCGTCGGAGCCGGTGGAGCTGATGGGCCTGTCGGTCATCACCCGCGGCATGCCCGAACGCCCGCGCCTGCCGGAGCGCATTCCCCCCTTCGCCGCCTCGGTGCCCGCGACCCGGCGCGCCTGGTTCCCGAACGGCGGCTGGACCGAAACGCCCGTGGTGGATCGGGCGGGGCTGGCGAAAGGGCCTCGGGTCGGGCCGCTGATCGTGCAGGAATACGATGCTACCTGTTTAGTACCACATAGCTTCCGGGCTTCGGTAGATAGCTTCGGGAATATTGCGATGGAAGCGACCGCTTAGGTCGTACATCATCCCCCCATGGAATGGGACGCCCCCGCGATCGTTCTGGACGCTCGGCCCTACAGCGAGGCCGACACGATCGCGACCGTCATGACGGCGGATCACGGGCTGCATCGCGGTCTGGCGAAAGGCGGCGCCAGCCGAGCAAATGTGGCGCTTTGGCAAGCGGGAAACTTCGTTCAAATCCGCTGGACCGCCCGCTTGGCCGATCAGCTCGGTGCCTTTCGCGGGGAAATGATCCACCCGAACGCCGCGCATGTCATGGACGACCCGATCGCGTTGGCGATGCTGTCGTCCGTCTGCGCAACCGCCGAGGGCGCTCTGCCCGAGCGGGAGCCGCATCCGAACGTCTTCGCGGGATTGCTGCGGCTGATCGCGCATCTGCCGGCCGGGGCGGAGATGATGCCCGACCTGGTGCGCTGGGAAACCACCCTGCTGATGGAACTCGGCTACGGCCTGGACCTGACGTCCTGCGCGGTCACAGGCGCCACCGCTGGGCTGACATACGTTTCCCCCCGCAGCGGCCGCGCCGTCACGGCCGAGGCGGGGGAGCCATACAAAGATAAGCTGCTGAAACTCCCCGGCTTCCTGGTCGGCGGCAACATCGCCACCCCCGCCGATCACGCCGACGGGCTGCGCCTGACCGGCCACTTTCTGGCACGCGACGCGTTCGGCCTGCGTCATCGCCCGCTGCCGCACGCGCGGCTCATGCTATATGACCGCGTCGCCGCGCTGGCGACCGAGTCGATAGAACCACCTGGAGCCGCCGATGCCGGATGATTTCGCCGGGCATATCGAAGACACCCGCCTGACCGACGCCCTCAGCGAGCGGTACCTCGCCTACGCCCTGTCCACCATCATGTCGCGGTCGCTGCCGGACGTGCGTGACGGGCTGAAGCCGGTGCACCGGCGGCTGATCTACGCGATGCACCAGCTCCGCCTCGATCCCACCGCCGGCTTCAAGAAATGCGCCCGCGTTGTCGGCGACGTGATGGGCAAATACCACCCGCACGGCGACCAATCGATCTACGACGCCATGGTCCGCATGGCGCAGGAATTCGCCGCTCGGTACACGCTCGTGGAAGGCCAGGGCAATTTCGGCAACATCGACGGCGATAACCCCGCCGCCATGCGCTACACCGAGGCACGCCTGACCGAAGTCGCCAAGGCGATGCTCCAGGGCATCGACGAGAACGCCGTCGACTTCCGCCCCACCTACGATGGGGAGGAGAACGAGCCGATCGTCCTTCCGGCCGCCTTCCCGAACCTGCTCGCCAACGGCGCCGCCGGCATCGCGGTCGGCATGGCGACCTCCATCCCGCCGCACAATGTGGGCGAGGTCTGCGCCGCCGCCCTACACCTGATCGCCCACCCCAACGCCACCACCGCCGACCTGCTGCAGCACATGCGCGGCCCGGATTTCCCGACCGGCGGGGTCGTGGTCGAAGAACCGGCCTCCATCCTGTCCGCCTACGAAACCGGCCGCGGCGGCTTCCGCCTCCGCGCGAAATGGAGCGTCGAGAAAGGCACCCACGGCACCTGGACCGTCGTCGTCACCGAAATCCCGTATCAGGTGCAGAAGAACAAGCTGATCGAGCAGATCGCCCAGCTAATGGAGGAGAAAAAACTCCCCCTGGTCGGCGACGTCCGCGACGAAAGCAGCGACTTGGTGCGTCTCGTGATCGAGCCGAAAAGCCGCACCGTCGAACCCGAGCTCATGATGGAAACGGTGTTCCGAGCGTCGCAACTCGAAACGCGGTTTTCGCTGAACATGAACGTGCTGGACTCAACCCGCACTCCCCGCGTGATGGGGCTGTCGGAGGTGCTGCGCCAGTGGCTGGATCACCGGCACGAAGTCCTGGTCCGCCGGTCCAACCACCGCCTCGCCGCCATCGAACGCCGGATCGAGGTGCTGGACGGCTATTTGATCGTCTACCTCAACATCGACGAAGTCATCCGCATCATTCGTGAGGAAGACGAGCCCAAAGCCCGCCTGATGGCGCATTTCACGTTGTCCGATGCGCAAGCAGAAGCAATCCTGAACATGCGCCTGCGCAGCTTGCGCCGGCTGGAAGAAATGGAAATTCGCAAGGAGCACCGCGCCCTTACCAAAGAAGCCAAAGACCTCCGCACCCTGCTCGGCAGCGAGAAACTGCGTTGGGTGCGCATCGGTGAGGAAATCGAGGGCACGCGCAAGAAATTCGGCTCCGGCCCGTTGGGCGACCGGCGCACCGAAATGGGCGTCCTGCCGGCCGTGATCGATGTCGCCCCGGATGCGTTCATCGAACGGGAGGCCATCACCGTTATTCTGTCGGAGAAAGGCTGGATCCGTGCGGTGCGCGGGGCGGTGGCCGATCCGGCGGACCTGAAGTTCAAGGAAGGCGACAAGCTCAAGCTGATCCTGCCGTGCTTCACCACGGACCGGCTGACGTTGTTCAGCACGAACGGCCGCGCCTACACGCTGAAAGCCGCCGATCTCCCGCGTGGGCGGGGCGACGGGCAGGCACTGCGGGTGCTGGTGGACCTGACGAACGAAGACGACGTCATCCTGCTGTTCGTCGCGGCAGAGGGGACGAAGTATTTGCTCGCGTCCAACGCCGGCCGCGGCTTCCTGGTGCCGGGGGATGAACTGGGCGCCGAAAAGCGCACCGGCAAGCAGGTGCTGAACCTGAAACCCGGTGAGGAAGCGGCGTTCTGCGTCCCCGCCGATGGGGACCATGTCGCGGCCGTCGGCGTCAACCGCCGCCTGCTGGTGTTCCCGTTGAATGAAATCCCGGAAATGGCGCGCGGGATGGGCGTCACGCTCCAGCGCTACAAAGACGGCGGACTGGCGGATATCAAGGTGTTCCGTCTGGCGGACGGCCTGTCCTGGCGGCTCGGGGAAAGGGTGCGGACAGAAACCAATCTGCGCGAATGGCTCGGTAATCGAGGTCAGGCGGGGCGGATGCCGCCGAGCGGGTTCCCTCGGACGCCGACGTTTGGGGGGTAGGGCGATGATGGGGGAGGGTGAGCGCCCACCCACGCCTTTCGTTGGAACCAACGGGCGCGATTGCCAACGGGCGGCTATAAGGGCGAGATTGCTCCGGGGCGGAACGGCCACCGATCGAAGGAACCAACGCGCATGACATCGTTCATAACCCGCCTGTTCGGCGCCAAACCCGCGGCCGAGGCCGGCTGGATCACCGGGGAGGAACTCGCCCCGTGTTTGGCCGAGGCGTTGGTGATCGACGTTCGCGGGCCGGGGGAGTTCGACGGGCCGCTGGGGCATATCGAGGGCGCCAGGAACATCCCATTGGACCGGTTCGCGGCGGAGGCCGAGGCGCTGTTGGCGCATGACGGCCCGATCGTGCTGGTTTGCCATACGGATCGCCGATCCTCGGCCGCCGCCGCGCATTTGCGGGCGGCGGGGGGGAACGATGTGGCGGTTTTACGGGGTGGGATGGTGGGGTGGCGGTCGGAGGGGCGGTGACTGGGGGTAGGAAGATTGTGTTGAGACGGTATCGACACAATCAATGCCACGTCCCGAATCGGGCCAGCCGCGCCTGCCCCCCTACCAAGCCCCAGTATTACCCATCGTCGTCCAAGGCTCCGCCGGCGCCAAAGCCTCACCCGCCTGCAACAACTCAATCGAAATCCCATCCGGCGTCCGCACAAACGCCATCCGCCCATCCCGGGGCGGCCGGTTGATCGTCACCCCGTGCGCGATCAGCGCGTTGCAGGTGTCGTAGATATTGTCCACCGCGTAGGCCAAGTGCCCGAAGTTCCGCCCGCCGGTGTAACCCTTTTCGTCCCAGTTCCAAGTCAGCTCCACGGCCGCGGCCTCATCCCCCGGGGCGGCGAGAAACACGTTGGTGTAGCGGCCCTTCTCATCCGGGCGGCGGCGGATCTCCCGCAGGCCGAGCACGGCGAAGAATGCGATGGTGTCCTCCAGCGCGCTGACGCGGATCATGGTGTGCAGGTACTTGGTCATGGCGTGTCCTCCGAAAGGGTTGCCGATCCTATAACCGGAAACACCGGCCTTGGACATTGCCCAACCCTTCCCCAACCGTCCCCCACCCCATAAACTCCCCCCATCGCAACCAGAGGAAGGAACCCAAGCCATGCCCGTGTTACGCGCATCTAACCGCAAAACCAGCGTTCAGCCGCCAGCCAATTTCGTCGGCACGGTGTTCTCCGACGAAGTCGTGGCCGGCAAGGCGCCGTCGCGCATGCGCGCCTCCGTCGTGTCCTTCACGCCCGGCGGCCGCACCAACTGGCACACCCATCCGGTCGGACAGACGCTGTATTGCCTGTCGGGCGCCGGCCGCATCCAGTTCGAGGGCGAGCAGGTGCAGGAAATCCGCGCCGGCGACACCGTGATCATCCCGCCGAACACCCGCCATTGGCATGGCGCCGCGCCGGACAAGCTGTTCTCCCACCTCGCGATGTCGGAAACCACCGACACCGGCGAAGGCACCGCGTGGTTCGAGCAGGTGTCCGACACCGACTACGCAGCGAAAACCGCCCCGATTACCTGACGTCCGACCGGACCGGCCCCTCCGGCGCCAAGCGCGACCGGAGGCGGCTGAGCAATTCGTGGAACCGGAAGGACTCACCGCAAAGGTCTTCGACAACGAACGGACAATCCCCGTTCAGCCGGCTCACGATCCGATCCGCTTCGGGCGCGGTGTCCGCGCCATGGTAGGCCGCCAGCTTGAAGCCCGCCTCCTCCAAAGCGCGCCGCCAGACTGACTCCATATCGATCCTCTGGCGCATGCTGCGCTGATAGACCTGCATCAAATTGCCACGGAATGTTGCGATTTCGTGCGTCCAGTGCAGCACCGCGTCAGCGTCGGCGTCCGCCGCGATGAGAACCGCATGCGACAAAATCAGCCGTATGAAGCTGCTGACGGCACTGAGTGGGCTGTTCCCCACGTCCTCGATCTCCTCAACGACGTTCGCCAAATCGAGTTCGTTCGGCAGCTCTCCCCGAGACGCAAGACCCCGCAGCACCGCCGCCTGTTGCTCGGCCCAGGTGCAGATGTCGGTCTCATAAAGGATGTCGTGGTCCATCGCTGGCCTCCGCCGTCATCTTAAACGCCGCGACGCCACGCATTCAACATTTGTCACACCCAATCCAGCGCCACCGCCAAACCGGCGACGGATGCCGCCGCGCCGATCAGACCGGCAGCGATGGTCAACGGCCGCATCCGGGTCACCACCGAAACCGACGCCAGCACAATCGCGATTTCCAGCGCGCCGGTCGTGTATTCGAAGCCGTGGTAGCGGTGGAACGCGTGGTCGCGCGTGTGTTCCTTTTGCTTGGCCTGCTCCGCCAGCTGCTTCATCCCTTCACCGCTTTTGGGGTCGTCACGCATACGCGCCTGATACTCGCGCGCCTCTTTCACACGCGCCTGAATGGCGGCATCGGTGGCGTTGGGCAGGCTTTCGAGGACAGCGATCTCCGTCCCGCGCACGATCTGGCGCAGGTTCTTGGCCTGATAAAACGCCCAGTCGTTGGACACCGCGATATGGTCGGTCAGATAGGCGTTCTGGGATGATTTCGCCCCGATCTCGGTCAGCGCCAGCGCGGCCGCCAGACAGGACACCAGCACCGCGACGCCGCGCGCCCATGGGTCGCCATGCTCGCCGTGATGCATCGTCTCATGCGCCTGTTCCATCGATTCCGACATGCGTGGCTTCTCCCCGTGGCGTTGGTGCGGCAAGCTAGCCCAGGAATCAGCAGGGAACCAAACCCATGAAAGTACTCGACGGGATCAAAGTCATCGACCTCAGCCGCGTGCTGGCCGGGCCGTACTGCGCACAGATGTTGGCCGACTTCGGCGCCGAGGTCATTAAGATCGAAAGCCCGGAAGGCGACGAAAACCGCCGTTGGCCGCCGATGAGCTACGAGGGATGGAGCGCCAACTTCACCTCCGTCAACCGCGGCAAGCGCAGCATGGCGATGAACCTGAAGCATCCGGGGGCGAAAAAGGTGCTGAAACAGCTCGCCGCCACCGCCGACGTACTCATCCATAGTTTCCTGCCCGACACCGCCGCGCGTTTGGGGATCAGCCTGGAGGCGTTGCAGGAGGCGAACCCGAGGCTGGTGGTCTGCACCATCTCCGGCTACGGCGCGAACGGGCCACTGGCGGAAAAGCGGGGCTACGATCTGATGGTGCAGGCCTTCGCCGGCCCGATGTCCACCACCGGCTACCCCGGCGGCACCCCCATCCGCTGCGGTGTGAGCTTTATCGACATGTCCACCGGGCTGTCCTGCTACGCCGGCGTGGTAACGGCGCTGCTGAACCGGGAGAAAACCGGCAAAGGCACCTGGGTGCGTGGGTCGCTGCTGGAAACCGCGGTCGCGCTGATGGGCTACCACGCGGTGGGCTGGATGCAGGGCGGGCACATGCCCGAACCTCAAGGCTCCGGCAGCGGTCATCTGGTGCCCTATCAGGCGTTCAAGTGCCTGGATGGCTACATGCTCGCCGGCGCCCCGAACGACGGTGCCTGGAAGCGGTTCTGCGCCGCGCTGGAATGGCCGGAGCTGTCGCAGGACTCGCGCTTCGAAGGCGCCGTCAAACGCGCCGAACAGCGCAACGTGCTGATCCCCATGCTGGAGGAACGCTTCGCCGCCAAACCCGTCGCCTACTGGGTGGAACGGTTCGAGGCCAACACCGTCGCATGCTCACCCTTGCAGACCGTCGATCAAGTGATGACACACCCGCAGGTGCTGGCCAACGATATGCGCGTGCATGCGGCGAACGCGGACGGGACCATGCAGGATCTGGTCGGTACCCCGTTCAAACTGGCCGAGGGTGGCGGCACAGCCGCGGCGGCAGCCCCGGTGCTCGGGGCGGAGACGGAGATCATCCTGGCCGAAACCCTGGGGATGTCGGCAGCGGAGATCGGGGCGCTGCGGGACAGCGGGGCGTTTGCTTTGGGCTAATCCGTGTCGGCGCGATCGGATTTCAGCCGGTCGCGCACGCGTGCGGCCAATCGGGGCAGCGCCGCAGCCTGCTGTTCCGCCCAACTGCAAATAGCGGCTTCGTAGAGGCTGTCGTGCTCCATCGAAGGCCTCCGCCGCCGACATCAGGGGACGGTGCGTCCCGAATTCCACCGCCGTCCCAGCGCCCGCAGACAGATCGCCTCGAACTGCTTCGCGACGACGGACCAGGAGAATTTCTCCTCCATCAGCGCCCGAGCAGCGGCGGCGATGCGGGTGCCGCGCGGTCGGTCGTTCAGCAGAGACAGGATCGATCTCGCGAAATCCTCGGTGTTATCGGCGCGCAGGAAATGTTCGTCGTGCGTGACGTCCAAGCCTTCGACGCCCAGCGATGTGGATACGACGGGGCGCCCCATGGCCATGGCTTCGAATGCCTTAATGCGCGTGCCGCTGCCGACCCACAACGGAATCACATAAACATCCGCCGCCGCGACATGCGGGCGGATATCGTCCACGAACCCCGTCAGCGTCACGTTCAGGCCGCGCTCCTTGATCTTGTCCGATAAAGATGCCGGCGGGTTGCGGCCGATGATCGTCGCTTTCATCCCAGGGCGCGCCCGCAGCAGGATCGGCCACACTTCATCGAGCAGGTAATGAATACCCTCCACGTTCGCCGGCCAACTCATGGTCGCGGTGAACACCAGCGTGCCGCCGTCCGGTGCGGGTGCGGGACCCGGAGGGTTGGCGGCGAAGAAATCCAGATCGACACCGGTGTCGATTGCCTCCACCGCCGGCAATCTGTAGCGCTTCTCCAAAGCTGCGGCGTCGCGGTCGGATACGGCGATGACGCTGTCGAATCGGCGGAGTGTTTCCGCCTCGAACCGGCGCATTTTGCGGCTTTGGTCGGCCCAGACCAGACGCCAAACACCCGAGGCGCGGGCGGCGTGGCGTTCGAATATTTCGGCTTCGACGTTGTGGGTGAACATGACGCTGGCAGCGTCGATGCGATCCGGCACCAACACGCCGGCATGCGGAAAATCCACGACGACGACGTCCGGCTTTTCCGCCAACGCTGCGGCCACGCACGCACTGCCGGCGACGGAACGGTCCGTGGCGGCTGCGACCGGCAAGGCGCCGGCAAGGGCCAAAGCGCGCTTGATCTTCGAGGGCGCTTCCTCCGGCCATGACACAAACCGGTCGCACGCCGCCGCGATATCGGATGCGTAACGCGCCGCGTCGGCCGGTGCGGGGGACGCCAAAACGATCTCGAACGCGCCACCCTTCATCCCGATCAGAGTATTACCGGAACGGATTTTGCCGCCCTGATCCATGGGGAACAGGAAGCGGGGGCTGACGAACAACAGGCGGGGGCGGCCGGAGCCGCTCACCAGCACAACCCTTCGTACGACACCCCCGGCACATCCCGCAACGCCGCCATGCCGGCCAGATCGATCACCACTTTACCCGCCAGTCCGGCCAGTAACGCCGGCCGGTCTTCCGGTGCCACGTGGCCGATCACCGCCACACGCGCACCGTCTAGGGCCTTCTCCGGCGCCTCGACCATCAATCGCTCCAGATGCGGGATTTCCCGGTCGATATATACTCGGTTCGACCCCATCAGCTGCGCCACGCGCACGGAACGGTCGTAGATACGCAGATCGAACCCGCGCCCCAACAGCTTCTCCGCCAGCAGCACGAATGGAGACTCCCGCAGGTCGTCGGTGCCCTGCTTGAACGCTAGCCCGAACAGTGCCACCGACCCGCGACCATGGCGCGCGATCGCGTCGTAGGTTCGGTCGATGATGGCATAATTGCCCGGCAGGATGCTTTTCAGGAACGGCGCGGCGATGGCACTACTGTCGGCCAACGACAAAAAACTACGGACATCTTTCGGCAAACACGACCCGCCGAACGCGAAACCGGGCCGCAGATAGGCCGGGGACACGTTTAACACCCGGTCCTCGCACAGCAGCCGGAACGCCTCCCGAGCATCGACGCCCTGGGCGGCCAGGATCGCTCCGGCTTCGTTGGCGAAGGCCAGTTTCACGGCGTGGTAGACGTTGGAGATATGCTTGACGCTTTCCGCCACCCGCAGCGGCGCCACATGCACGGGCGCGGTGACCGGCGCGTAAATCTCCCGCAAAACCGCGGCGTCGTCCCCGGCAGGCGCCCCGATCAGCGTGAACGGCGGCGCCCGGAAATCCTTCACGGACGAGCCTTCGCGCAGAAATTCCGGGTTGCTGTAATAGAACAGCCGGTCCCCCAACGAGCGGCCGGCCTCCCGCTCCAGGATCGGGATCACCCGGTCCTCTCCGGTGCCCGGCGGCACCGTCGAACGCATCACGACGGTATGAGACCCCAGCTTCTCCCGCGCAGCCTGGCCGATCGACGCGACCACCGCGTCCACCGCCCCCAGAGCCACGCTGCCATCCGCCGCGCTCGGCGTTCCCACCGAGATGAACGACACATCCGACCGAGCCACCGCGTCCGCCACGTCCTGAGTCGCCGTCAGCCGTCCATCGGCGACCGCC
>CAITUP010000049.1 GCA_903895595.1 uncultured Acetobacteraceae bacterium
CGGCAACGGCGGTTTCGGTGGCGGCGGCGGCAAAAGCGGCATCGGCGGCTTCGGCGGCGGCGGCGGTGGCGGCGGCACCGGCTCCCCTATCGGTGGGGCTGGTGGCTTCGGCGGCGGCGGCGGCGGCGGCAATTTCGGCCAGGCCGGCGGCGCTGGCGGCTTTGGCGGCGGCCACGGCAACAACGCCTTCGCTTTCGCCGCAGGCGGCGGTGGACTTGGGGCCGGCGGCGATGTCTTCGTGCAGGCCGGCGCGTCCCTGACCATCCTGGGGGGCGTCGGCACCTCCATCGCCGATGGCACGGTTGTCGGCGGCGCCGCCGGCCAAGCCTTCGGCGGTGCAACCGCCGGCCAAGCGCTTGGGTCCGGCATTTACCTGCAGGGCACCGGCGCGGCGCTGACCTTCGACAACAACGGCACCACGGTGGCGATCGCGGCACCGATCACGGACGATACAGGCTCCGGCGGCACCGGCCCGGGTGGCTACACGCTGGGCACAACCGGCATCCAGGTAAAGGGCAGCGGGACGGTCACGCTCACCGGCACCAACAGCTACAGCGGCGGCACGACGCTGCAGGCCGGGACGCTGGTGGCAGCCTCGGCGGCCAATCTCGGCTCGGGCGCGATCACCTTCGGCGCTTTGGCGACGACCCTGAAACTAACCGCGGCGCCCACCAGCGGCGCCACCTTCGCCGACGTGTTCAGCGGCTTCGACAACAACGGCACGATCGATCTGAGCGGGGTGGCGTTCACTGCCGGTGCCTCCGCCGTCGTGTCCGGCACCACGCTGACCCTGACCGACGGCGCCTTCACCCAGCAATTCAGCCTGTCGGCCACGACCGCGAATCCCATCCATGTGTTTCTGGACGAAGCCGGCGGCACGGCGCTCAGCAGCGCGGGCCCGGCGCCCAATACCGCGACGGCGGCAACGGTCAATGCGTTGAATACCGCGATCCGCATCGCCGACTCGCTGGCGGTGAACACCGGCACCTATACGATCACCCTCAGCAGCGACATCTCGCTCGGCGCCACGGCGCTGGAGGCGATCAACCTCAACACCGGCAACGTGCTGAATATCGTCGGCAACGGGCACACGCTGTCGGGCGGCGGCGTGGTCACGCCGCAGCGCGGGTTGTTCGTCTACGCCGGCACGGTGTCGATCGCGGATCTGACCATCGCCAACATGGTCGCCAAGGGCGGCGCCGGCGCCGGGGGCGGCGGCGCGGGGTTGGGCGGCGGTTTGTTCATCTCGTCCAACGTCGCTGGTAATGCCGGCAACGTCGCGCTGAACAACGTGTCGTTTTCCGGCGACCGGGCGACTGGCGGCACGGGCGGCGTCGGCGGCGGCGGCGGCGGCGGCGGTTTGGGCGGAAATGGTGGCGGCATTTTCTTATTCACCGACGGCTTAGGCGGCAGCAACGGCACCGGCGGCGGCGGCGGCGGCGGCGTTGGCGGCGGCGGTGGGGGCGGCGGTGCCGGCGGCGGCAGCGGCATCATTCCGCGGGCGGCCGGCGGCGGTAACAGTGGCGGCGGCAGCGGCGGTGCGGACGGGGGTGGTGGCGCCGGCGGTAACGCCTCCGGTGGTGGCGGCGGCGGCGGCGGAGTAGGCGGCACTGGCGGCGGCCACAGCGTCGTCGATGGCGGCGGCGGCTTCGGCGGCGGCGGCGGTGGCAGCCCCAACCCTGGCGGCATCGGGGGCGGCGGTTTCGGCGGCGGCGGCGGCGGCGGCTCCGGCGGCAGCGTCGGCGGTAATGGCGGCTTCGGTGGCGGTGGTGGCGGCGGCTTCCGCGGCAACGGCGTCGCTGGCTTCGGCGCCGGCGGCGGCGGCTTTAGCGGCGTTAGCGGCGGCGGCGGCGGTGGACTTGGCGGCGGCGGCGATATCTTCGTCCAGGCCGGCGCCACGTTGACAATCTCCGGCACCGCGGCGACGTCCGTTGCGGACGGAACCGTCGTCGCGGGCTTGGCCGGCGCGGGCGGTACCAACGGCCAAGCCTTCGGCTCCGGCATCTATCTCCAGGGCACCGGCGCGGCGCTGATCTTCGACAACAAGGGCACCACGGAAACCATAGCGGCCCCGATCGTGGACGACACCGGCTCGGGCGGCACCGGCCCGGGAGGCTACGCGCTGGGCACAACCGGCATCAAAGTGACGGGCGCCGGAACGGTCGCGTTGACCGGCATCAACAGCTACAGCGGCGGCACGACGCTGCAGGCCGGAACGCTCGTGGTCGCCTCGGCAGCCAATCTCGGGTCGGGGACGATCACCTTCGGCGCCCTGTCGACGACCCTGAAATTGACCGATGCGCCGACCAGCGGCGCCACCTTCGCCGATGTACTCAGCGGCTTCGGCGACAACGGCACGATCGATCTGGCCGGCGTGACGTTCAGCGCAGGCGCCACGGCCGTCGTGTCCGGCACCACGTTGAGCCTCACCGACGGGGCCTTCACGCAACAATTCAGCTTGGCCGCCACGACGGCGAATACGATCCAGGTGTTCTCGGACGGTGTCAGCGGCACGACGCTCAGCAGCGTCTGCTTCCTGGCGGGCACCCGTATCCTCACCCCGGACGGGCAGCGGGCGATCGAGACGCTGTCCCCCGGCGACATGATTACGACACTGTCGGGCGCGGCGCGGCGCATCGTCTGGGTCGGCACCGGCAAGGTCCTCGCGACCCGAGGCCGCCGCTCGGCGGCGACGCCGGTGATCGTGCGGAAAAACGCCTTCGCCGATAACGTGCCGAACGCCGATCTGCGCGTGACGAAAGCGCACGGCTTCTACTTGGACGGGATTCTGATTCCGGCGGAATTCCTGGTCAATCACCGCTCCATCCAGTGGGACGACCGAGCGCGGGAAGTGGAGATTTATCATATCGAGCTGGAGACGCACGATATTCTGATCGCCAACGGCGCCCTGGCCGAGAGCTACCGCGACGACGGCAACCGATGGCTGTTCCATAACGCGAACAGCGGCTGGGGCTTGGCGCCGCAGGAACCTTTCGCCCCCGTGCACACCGGCGGGCCCGAGGTCGATGCGGTTTGGGCGCGGCTGCTGGATCGTTCCGGTCCTCGCCCGGCCCTCCTGCTGACGGACGATCCGGACCTGCATCTGATGGCGGATGGCGTGCGGATCGAGCCGAAGGCGATCTCGGGCGACAGCGTCACGTTCCATATCCCCACGATGTCGTCCGAACTGCGCATCGTGTCCCGCGACGGGGTGCCGGCCGAACTCGGCCTTGCCCGCGATCCGCGGTCGCTGGGGGTGGCGCTGCGGCGGATGGAGCTGTACCGCGGTCCCTATGCGACGGTCGTCATGGCGGACGACCCGCGCCTGACGGATGGGTTCCATGGCTACGAAGCCGGCGACGCGCTGCGCTGGACGAACGGCGACGCGACCATTCCGGCCGAGATCGTCGCGTCGTGCGGGCGCGGTGCCCTGACGTTGAAGCTGTTCCTGGGTGGCGCCACGCGTTACCCGTACCTCCTGGAGGCACAGGCCGCCTGAACCGCCCCTTCCGCGACAACGGGGCGCATGGCACCCTGCGTGCCATGCGCATCCATTTGCAAAACCCTATCGACGATCCGCTGTTCCACTTTTCCCCCGACATGTGGGACGAACCTGGACATGACATCAGCATCGGCAGCACGCCCGAAGACCTCGCCGCCGCCCTGACGGAGGCTGAGGCGCTGGTATGCGATGCCGGCGTCATCAAGCGAAACTTCCCCTGCCCCGCCCCGCACCTGAAACTGCTGTTCGCGACCAATGCGGGGCTGGAGCGTCTGGCGCCGTTCGACTGGCTCCCCCCCGGCGTGGCGCTGATGAACAATCGCGGCACCCACGCCACCAAAGCGGGGGAATTCGGGATCATGGCGGTTCTGATGCTCGCCAGCCGGGTACCGGCGATGGTGACGCATCAGCGCGCCGGACGCTGGCAGAAGATTTGGGGCAATGTGGCGAGCGGCCGGCGGATTACCATCGTCGGCCTGGGTGTCCTCGGCGGCGCGGTCGCCGCCCATGCCCAGCATTTCGGGATGCAGGTCACGGGGGTGCGCACGACCGCCGCCCCGCATCCAGACTGCGACCGGGTGGTTTCGGCCGACGATCTGGACTCGGTGCTGCCGGAGACCGACTTCCTGGTGCTGGCGTGCCCGCTGACCGAACGTACCCAGGGTTTGATGGACCGGCGGCGGCTGGGCCTGCTGCCGGCTGGGGCGGGGATCGTGAACATCGGGCGCGGGCGGTTGATGGATCAGGAGGCTTTGTGCGACCTGCTGGACTCCCGGCATTTGTCGGGCGCGGTGCTGGACGTGTTCGCCCCCGAACCGGTGGCGGAGGGGCACCGCATCTGGTCCACGCCGAACCTGGTCGTCAGCCCGCATACCTCTGCCGACGACCCGGACACCTATAACCGGCAAAGCCTGGCGATCTTCGCGGAGAACCTGCGCGCCCACGAGGCCGGAGAACCGCTGCCCAACCTGTTCGACATCGCCCGCGGCTACTGACGGTGATCCGCCGCACCCGCGACCCCCGTCATGGTCGGGCTTGACCCGACCACCTGCTGCAACTGGGAAGACCCGTCGCACCTTCCATGAACCCGCATCCGGAGACCGACATGAAATTCTACAAATTCCCCCAAGCCGCTGGGATCGACACGCTGGAACTGCATGAGACTCCGACACCTCAGCCCGGCCGAGGCCAAATCCTGGTGAAAATGCGCGCTGCCAGCCTGAACTATCGCGACCTGAATGTCGCGGCGGGCCGAGCGGCGCGGGGGACGCTACCGCCGAACCTGGTGCCGCTGTCGGATGGCGCCGGAGAGGTCGTGGCGCTCGGCGCCGATGTCACGCGGGTCGCGGTGGGCGATCGGGTCGCTGGCATGTTCATGCAGAACTGGCTGGGCGGAGATATGGAGGCGTACCACGTCGATAGCTCCCGCGGCGGTGCCATCGACGGCGTTCTGGCGGAATACGTGGTGTTCGATCAGGACGGCGTGGTCCCGATCCCGGCGCATCTGTCGTTCGAGGAAGGGGCGACATTGCCGTGTGCCGGTGTGACCGCCTGGAACGCGTTATATGCCGGACGGTCGCTACGGGCGGGGGAGACGGTTCTGATCCTCGGCACCGGCGGCGTTTCCATCTTCGCGCTGCAATTCGCCCACGCGGCCGGTGCGCGAGTGATCGCCACGTCGTCGTCCGATGACAAGCTGGCGCGAGTGAAGGCGCTGGGGGCATCGGACGGCGTGAACTACCGCCAGCATCCCGAATGGCACGAACAGGTCCTGGCCCTGACCCACGGCCGCGGCGTCGATCACGTGGTGGAGGTCGGCGGCGCCGGCACTCTCGCTCGGTCTGTCGAGGCGGCGCGTATTGGCGGCCAAGTGCATCTGATCGGCGTGCTGACGGGGGGCGAGATCAACCCGACTCCCATTCTGCGGCGCAATACGGTGCTGCGGGGGATTTATGTCGGATCGCGGCAGATGTTCCAGGCCATGAACGCCGCCATCGCGCTGCACGAAATCCGCCCGGTCATCGATCGCGTGTTCGATTTCGATCGAGCGCGGGACGCCTACCATCACCTCAAGGGCCAGACCCATGTCGGTAAGGTCGTCATCCGCATCCCATGATAGCGATATCGGCCGGGACTTGCGGGGCGTCGCGAACCGCGCGACGATCCTGACTGAAGCATAATAGGGAGAAACGCCGATGGAATTCGGCATGTTCCATGAGTTCCAGCGCCGGCCCGGCCAAACCGAGGCCCAAGCCTTTACCGAGTCCTTCGAACTGGTGGACGCCGCCGAGACGACGGGCCTGGACGTGATGTGGCTGGCCGAGCTGCATACCTCGCCTGAACGGTCCGTGTTGGCGGCGCCGCTGGCCATCGCGAGCGCCATCGCCACCCGCACCAAACGGATGAAGATCGGCACCGCCGTGCAGGTGCTGCCGCTGTGCCAGCCGCTGCGCATCGCCGAGGAAGCCGCGACCGTCGATCACATCAGCCATGGCCGCCTGATCTTCGGCATCGGCCGCAGCGGGTTTCCTCGGACGTATCAGGCCTACGGTATCTCTTACGCCGAAAGCCGGCAGCGCTTTGCCGAGGTGACGGAAATCCTTAAGCGCGCCTGGACGCAGGAATCGTTCTCCTTCCATGGCGAATACTACCACTACGACGATATCCATCTGGTGCCGAAGCCGTATCAGGCGCCGTATCCGGAACTGCGCATCGCGGTGAACAGCGCCGATACGTTCGTCGAAGCCGGCACCAACGGCCTGCCGATTTTCGTCGCGACCCGCCTGGGCGATCTGACCGAACTCGGCCCGAACCTGAAGGCCTATCACGAGGCCTGGGCGAAGGCCGGTCACGGCGGCATGGGTAAGGTCTATCTGCGGGTTCCAGTGTACGTGGCAGCGACCGAGAAACAGGCGTTGGAGGAGCCGGAAGAGAGTGTGATGCATTTCTACCGCTACCTCGGCCAGCGCATCGAGGCCTCCGCCGCGATGGAGGGAGCGCGGGCCATCGAAAACCGCGCGGAACGAGGACAGCGGCTGCAGACCATCGACTACGACGAGGTGATCAAGAGCAAGATTATCGTCGGCACACCGGCCATGGTGACGGACCGGCTTGGAGAGCTGAAGGAGCAACTCGGCCTGTCCGGCATTCTGGCGGAGCTGAACTGCGGCATGCGGATTCCGGCGCCACAGGTGCTGAATTCGTTGCAGATGATGTGCGGCGAGGTGACGCCACGGTTCAAGTGAGCGGCTTCCCCCCAACCGTCATGGCCGGGTTTAACCCGGCCATCCCTCTCCAATGGGCCTGAGATGGTTGGGGCAGGCCCGACCATGACGGGCGCCTATTACCGACAGCAGCGCAATGACATGCGCGGCTTTCTGCCGGAAAACCCATGCCGGGTACTGGAAATCGGCTGCGGCGAAGGTGGGTTTATCGCGGGCATCCCCGGCTCCATGGAAACATGGGGCATAGAACCGAACGCGGCGGCGGCCAGCGTCGCGGCGACCAAGCTGCACCGCGTCCTGACCGGCCGGTTCGAGGATGTGGCGGACCAAATTCCGCGCGGCTATTTCGATCTGATCGTCTGCAACGACGTCATCGAGCACATGACCGATCACGACGCCTTCCTGCGCGAAATCCGCGATCGTTTCGCGGAAGGCGGAGTCTTGGTCGGCTCCGTCCCCAACATGCGCAATTACAAGGTTCTGTTCGACCTGCTGTGCCTCGGGGATTGGCAATACCGCGACAGCGGCATCCAGGACCGCACCCACCTGCGCTGGTTCACCGCGAAAAGCCTCCGGCGGAGCCTGATAGATGCCGGCTACCGGATCGAGGCCTTCCGCGGCATGAACGGCAGCCTGTCGCCGAGACGTGCCAAATGGGCCTGGCCGCGTTTTCTGTTCGGCTGCGTGCTCATCGGGCTGACATTGAGCGCGGCGCGGGACATCGTGCATGCGCAATTCGGATTTCGCATCGCACCATTGAAATAATCGCTTGACTGCCGGCGCGCCCGCCCCCAATGTCCGGCTCAAGAGGTCCCAATGAACCTCTATCTTTAGCCTTCAATCGCGC
>CAITUP010000050.1 GCA_903895595.1 uncultured Acetobacteraceae bacterium
ATGGGGTGCCGCCAAAAAAATTCGCAATTTCAACGCGCCTCAAATCGCCAGAGTTGGTCGGGTCAAGCCCGACCATGACGATGAAGAGGTGACGACCGCCATAATGAGAACTGCTGGCTGGCCACCGCCGCCCGCCCGATGTAGCGTTCGCCGGTCACTCGGGAAGGAGGATTCCCCCATGCAATTCGGTTACTTCACCATGCCGTCGCACCCGCCGGAACGGGGCCTGAAGGCCGGTCACGACTGGGACCTGCAAACCCTTCGCTGGCTCGACGAGCTCGGCTTCGATGAAGCGTGGATCGGCGAGCATCATACCGCCCCGTGGGAACCGCACCCCGCCCCCGATCTGCTGATCGCCCAGGCGCTGCTACAGACCAAGCGCCTGCGCATCGGACCCGGCGGCTTTTTGCTGCCGTACCATCACCCCGCCGAACTCGCGAACCGCGTGGCGATGCTGGATCATTTGTCCGAAGGCCGCCTGATGTTCGGCGTCGCCGCGTCTGGCCTGCCGAGCGATTGGGCGATGTTCGGGGTGGATGGGATGTCGGGGACGAACCGGCAGATGACCCGCGAAGCGCTGGACATCATCCTGCGGCTCTGGAGCGATGAGCCATCCTTCGAGCACAAGGGCAAGTTCTGGAACGTTTCCAAGCCGGACACGATGTACGGTTTCCTGAAGCCGCATATCAAGCCGTTGCAGCAACCGCATCCGCCGATCGGGGTGGCCGGCCTGTCCACCAACTCCGACACGCTGAAAATGGCGGGCGAGCATGGGTTTCTGCCGCTGTCCTTGAACCTGAACCCCGCTTACGTTGGCACGCATTGGGCCGCCGTGGAGGAAGGCGCGCGCCGCACCGGCCGCACCCCGCACCGCCGCGACTGGCGCATGGTGCGCGAAGTGTTCGTCGCGGAAACCGATGAGCAGGCGTGGGAACTGTCCGTCGGCGGCATGATGGGCCGCATGATGCGCGAATATTTCCTGCCGCTGCTGGGGAATTTCGGTTTTCTGGAATACTTGAAGCACGACCCGTCGGTGCCTGATTCGGAAGTGACCCCGGAATATTGCGCCACGCACAACTGGCTGATCGGCTCGCCCACGACGGTGGCGGAGAAGCTGGAGCGTGTTTACAACGACGTCGGCGGCTTCGGGAATTTGCTGGTGTTCGGGTTCGATTATCTGGAAAATCCGGACGCTTGGCATAACTCGTTGCGGCTGTTGCAGGAGGAAGTGGGGCCGAAGGTGCGGCATTTGATGCCGGCTTAAGACGAAGCGGCGCCGATCATGGCGGACCTTTCCCGGTTTTCGCCATGGTCGGGCCAACGTTCGAATGCGATAGCCGTGTCGGGGCGCGCATATGCCTTTATCCGACGGCATGCCAACGTCTATCATGCGTCAAGCCTAAGCTGCACGGTGCATCCATGACGCCCTCCGCCCTCCTCGACCGACACCGCGATGCGATCCGCCAAGTGGTGGCGGATCATCGCGCCCTGAATCCTCGGGTTTTCGGTTCCGTCTCGCGCGGAGAGGATACCGAGGACAGCGATTTGGACCTGCTGGTCGATCCCGGTGTGGCCCGCCGCCCACGTGACACGCTACGGCTCGGTGTCGATTTGCAGCATATCGTGGACGCAATCGAGCGCATCCGAACCTATACGGCCGACACGACCGAGGACCGGTATATGGAAACGCCTATGATGCACAGGGCTATCGCATATGACCTTTGGCGTCCCCGCTCGTCATGGTCGGGCGTGACCCGACCATCTTCTGCGATTTTACGCACCATTGAAAAGGCAGTGTTTTTCGAACGGTGCCCCATTGGCGTGAGATGGTCGGGTCAGGCCCGACCATGACGGACAGTGTCGGAAATCCGCCATATGCGATCCCCCTGCTATGATGCAGGATGCGGCGATCCGTAAATTGGAAATTGTCGGCGAAGCCTGTCACAATATTTTGCGGCATTATCCAGAGTTCGCGGCTGCTCATCCCGCCGTACCCTGGCGGTCGCCGTACGAAATGCGCAACGCACTGTCCCACGGCTATTTCGATGTCGATCTTCCCTTGGTCTGGACGACGGTCAAGGAAGACCTGCCCCGGTTCGAGGCGCAAATTCGGGCATTGCCTTGGCCCTCTTCTTCATCCGAGACCCCGCAATGACCCGCATCCTCCATCGCTCCGGCGCCGTCCCGCCCATCGCTGTCCGTGGCGAGGGCCTTTATCTCCACACCGCCGACGGGCAATCCATTATCGACGCCTCGGGCGGTGCCGCCGTCGCATGCCTCGGTCACGGCAATCGCCGCGTCGCCGAGGCTATCGGCCGCCAAGCCGCCGCCATGGCCTACGCCCACACCGGCACATTCTCCAACCAGCCGGCCGAAGACCTCGCGGATATCGTCCTGTCCCAAGAACCCGGCGGCCTCACCCGCGCGTGGTTCTGCTCCTCGGGCTCCGAGGGCAATGAGGCCGCGATCAAGCTCGCCCGCCAGTATTTCCTGGAAATCGGCCAGCCCCAGCGCATCCGCACCATCGCCCGCCGCCAATCCTACCACGGCACCACCCTCGGCGCCCTGGCGGCCGGCGGTAACGCGATGCGGCGGGAGAAATTCGAACCGATCCTCAGCCAGACCCATTCGCTGGTCTCGCCCTGCTTCCCCTACCGCTTCAAACACGACGGGGAGACGGACGCCCAATACCTGGATCGCCTGACCGAGGAACTTGAAGCGGAATTCCGGCGCCTCGGCCCCGACACGGTGATGGCGTTCCTCGCCGAACCCGTCGTCGGTGCCACCACCGGCTGCGTCACGGCGCTGCCCGGCTACTTCCAGCGCGTCCGCCGGATATGCGACCGCCACGGCGCGCTGCTGATCCTGGATGAGGTCATGTGCGGGATGGGCCGCACCGGCACCATGCACGCGTGGGAGCAGGAAGGCGTCACCCCCGACATCCAGATCATCGCCAAGGGCCTGGGCGGCGGCTACCAGCCGATCGGCGGTATTCTGATCCACGATCGCATCGTCCGAGCGCTGGATGCCGGGTCGGGCGGTTTCCTGCACGGCCAAACCTATCAGGCGCACCCCGTCGCCTGCGCCGCCGCGCTGGAGGTGCAGCGCATCATTCGGGAAGACAACTTGCTCGCCAACGTCCAGGCCATGGGCCAACGCCTGGAGGCCGCCCTGACCGACCGTTTCGGCAACCACCGCCATGTCGGCGACATCCGCGGCCGGGGCCTGTTCTGGGCCATCGAATTCGTCACCGACCGCGCCACGAAGCAGGTCTTCGATCCCGCGCTGAAGATGAACGAACGCGTGAAGCGGGAGGCGATCAAGCGCGGCCTGTCCGGCTACCCCATGGGCGGCACCATCGACGGCAAGCAGGGCGACCATTTCATTCTGGCGCCGCCTTATATCGTCACGTCGGCCGATATCGACACGATTGTGGAGCGGTTGGGCGACGCCGTGGATGCGGCGGTGACGGGCGTGTAGCGCCTTACCGCCGCACCACCGCCAACCCGGCCCCCATCGCCGCCACCACGGCCGTCAGCGGTCCAAACCCGCCGAATCCCTGCGTCGCGACCATCAGCCCGCCCAGTCCCGACGCGCCCATCCAGCCGATGGACGAACACGTCACGTTCAACCCCATGACCGTCCCGCGCACCTGCTCCGGCACCGTTGCCAGCGACGCCAGCATCGCCGGTCGCGCGATGGCGTTCAGAAACACGTACACAAACCCCAGCCCGACCGAGACCGCCAGCGACTCCTGCCACCCGAACAGCGCCAGCGCTGCCCCGCCCGAGGCCACCATCGCCACCGCGTAGGTCCGCGCTCTGTTCGGCAGCTTGTCCGCCAGTTGCCCGCCCAGAATCGTTCCCAGAATGTTGCCGGACGCGAAAATCGCCAGCGGCAGCGCCACATCGTGCAACGCCAGCCCGTAAGTCTGTTGCAGAAACGTCGCGAAGAACACCGCCGTCAGCCCGTAGCAGATGCGCTCCATGATCCCCATGCCGAGCAACCGGATCACCGGCAGCGACAACGCCGCCCGCAACGACGGTGCACGAGTCCCGCGCACCCGCGCGCTGCTGACCCGGCCGCGCGTGGTCCACAACAAGGACGCCGCCGACAAGAGCGCCATCGCCGCGACGCAGATGTTCACTCCGCGCCAGCCGATCCACGACCCCACGAACGCCGCCAGCGGGACGCCGACCAGCAGGGTCAGCGACTGCCCGCTCATGACCCAGCCCAGCGCGCGGCCCTGCTGATGGGGCGCCACCCGCGCCGAGACCTCGGCGAAGATCACGCCGGTGAACATGCCGCTGCAGCCGCCGGACGCGACCGACCACAGCACCGCCTCCGGAAAATTGCGTGCGCTGGCGACGCCGAACAGCACCAGACACAGCGCGATTGGCCCGCCGATCAAAAACGGCCGCCGTCCCCACCGGTCCGACCCGGCACCCGCGAGCATGCCCGCCACCGCCCAGGACACCGATGTCGCCGCCACGAGGTTGCCCACCAGCGCCAGGGTCGTGGACAGATCGCGCGCCATGTCCAGCAGGAACGGTGCTCGCGTGGTGCCTGACGACGCGGCGGTAAACATCGCCAGCGCCGCCGCCGCCAGCAGCGGCCAGGGCATCGTGTCTCGGTTCATGCAATTCCCTCGCGTCTGGGAGCCAGATACAGGCCCCCCACCCCTTCCACAACCACGCCGCCCCGCGCGATAACGCTACCAACCAAGGAGTCCGACGTATGAAGCCACGGCTGATCCTCGCCTGTCTGATGCCCACCGACGTGAACATTCGCGCGATGCGGGAGTTCGATGCGATCATCGCCGCCGGCCCGGACGACATGACGGTGGCCGAGGTCACCGAAGCCGCGATCGCCCACGAAGCCGATGCGATCATGTTCACCAACACGCTGCCGCTGAGCGCCGCCGCCGTCGCGGGCCTGCCGCCGACCGTGCGCGTCGGCGCCACCAGCAGCGTCGGCTACGACCATATCGATGTCCCTGCCGCCAAAGCCCGAGGCCTGCACGTCACCAACACCCCCGGCGTGCTGACCGAGTGCACCGCCGACCACGCCTTCATGATGATGCTCGCCGCCGCTCGTCGCGGCTACGAATACGACCGGATCATGCGCAAAGGCTGGCGCTACCGCATCGGCCAGGGCGACCTGCTCGGCGTGCGAGTCACCGGCAAGACGCTCGGCATTCTCGGCATGGGCCGCATCGGCCGCGCGATGGCGCAGCGGGCGCGTGGGTTCGATATGAAAATCGTCTACCACGCCCGCACCCGCCTGCCGCCCGAGCTGGAACTGGGCGCCACGTATTTCCCAACGTTCGAGGCCATGCTGCCCCACTGCGATTTTCTCTCGCTGCACGCCCCCGCCAACCCGGCGACGGATAAAATCGTCAACGCACACACGCTGTCGCTGCTGCCCGACGGCGCCGTGCTGGTGAACGTCTCGCGTGGCGGTCTGGTGGACGAAGACGCGCTCGTCGAAGCCCTGACGAGCGGCAAACTCTTCGCCGCCGGCCTGGATGTCTTCCGGCAGGAGCCGGATTTCGACCTGCGCTTCGCCGCTTTGGACAACGTGTTCCTGTCGCCGCATGTCGGCAGCGCCTCGAAAGAAACGCGCAACGCCATGGGATTCCGAGCGCTGGATAACATCGCCGCGGTTTTGGCCGGCAAAGGGCCGATCGACCCACTCTGGACCTGAAGGAACATCCCATGCCCAAGCCCGTGCTGCTCGTCACCCGCCGCCTCCCCCAAGCCATCGAGGCCCGAGCCGCTCGGGATTATCAGGCACGGCTGACGGCGTCGGATACGCCGATGACGGATGTCGTTGCGCAGGCAGCGGGGGCCAATGCGGTGATCTGCTGTCCCGGCGACGTGTTCGACGCGGCGCTGATCGGGGCGCTGCCGGAATCCGTAAAAGTCATCGCCACGTTCAGCGTCGGCTACGACCACGTGGATGTCGCGGCCGCCAAGGCGCGCGGGATCGCGGTATGCAACACACCGGATGTACTCAGCGTCGCGACAGCGGAATGCGCCATGTTGCTGATCCTCGCCGCCGCCCGCCGGGCCGGGGAAGGGGAGCGGATGATTCGCGCCGGAAACTGGCTGGGCTGGGCGCCGACGCAGCTCATGGGGACTCAGGTCAGCGGCCGCCGCCTGGGGATTTTCGGGTTCGGGCGCATCGGGCGGGAACTGGCGAAGATGGCGCGCGGGTTCGGGATGGCGATCCATTACCACGACGTCGCCCGTCTGCCGCCGGAGTTGGAGGGCGACGCAGTGTTCCACCCGACCGAGGAAACGTTTTTGCCAGTTTGCGACGTGCTGTCGCTGCACGCGCCGGGCGGTGCCGGCACGCGGCATTGGCTGAACGCCGACCGTATCGCGCGGCTGCCGAAGGGCGCTGTCGTCGCGAACGCGGCGCGCGGCACACTGGTCGATGACATCGCGCTGGTCGCCGCTTTGACCAGCGGGCAGGTCGCGGCGGCGGGGCTGGATGTGTACGACGGGGAACCCCGGGTTAATCCCGGCTATCTCGGTCTGGAAAATGTCGTTCTGCTGCCGCATCTCGGCAGCGCGACCACGGAAACCCGCGATGCCATGGGGCATCTCGCGCTGGACGGGATCGATGCCGTGCTGGCGGGACGGACGCCGGCCAATCTGGTGAGGTAACAAGATGCGCATCGCCATCGGCGGGTTTCTGCACGAAACCCATTCCTTCGCACCTCGCCCGACCACCTACCGGGATTTCCTCAATCCCGGCGGGCTGCCGGCGGCGCAGGTCGGGGACGCGTTGATCCCTGGGCTTCGGACCACATCGGCACCCATAGCTGGCGCGATCGCGGTGGGGGAGGAAGCGGGTGCCACGCTGGTGCCGCTGGCCTGGGCCTTCGCCAACCCGGCCGGCCCCATCGAAGACGAAGCGTTCGAACGTCTGTCCGCGCAGATTTGCGCCCGTCTGGGCGACGCCTTGGACGAGGCCCCGCTGGACGGCGTCTACCTGGACCTGCATGGCGCGGCCCTGGTCGAAAGCTTCCCGGACGCCGAGGGCGAATTACTGCGCCGCGTCCGCGCCATCGTCGGCGAAACGATGCCGTTGACGATCAGCCTCGATCCGCACGCGAATTTGACCCCGGCGATGGTGCGGCTGGCGGATGCGGCGGTGCCGTTCCGCACCTATCCGCATGTGGACATGAAAGCGGCCGGTGCCCAGGCGATGCGCCTGTTGTTGCGACGGATCGCGCGCGGTACGCCATGGGCGCGGGCATTCCGCCAGTTGGACTTCTGGATCCCGCTCGGCAGCCAGTGCACCCTGATGCCGCCCATGAGTGCGGTGATGGAACAGCGGTCCGCTTTGTCCGAAACGGTGGCGGAACTGGCCTGGTGCTTCGGCTTCCCCTACGCGGATTTCGCCGATTGCGGCCCCGCCATCGCCGCCTACGCGGACACGCAGGCGGAAGCCGATGCGGCCGCCGACGCCTTCGCGGCCACGGTCGCGGATCGCGAGAAGGATTTCGTGCAGGACACGCTGCCCTCGGCCGAAGCGGTGGCGGAGGCAATGCGTATCGCCGGCGGCCCGGTCGTTCTGGCCGACACGCAGGACAACCCCGGCGGCGGCGGCCACGGAGACACCACCGAATTATTGTCCGAACTGGTGCGCCAGGGCGCCAAAGGCGCGTTGGTGTGCCTGATCAACGACGCCGAAAGCGCCGCCGCCTGCCACGCGGCCGGAACTGGCACCACGGTTTCCCTGTCGCTCGGCGGCAAATCCGACGGGATGCCGTTCGCCTGCGAGGCCCGGGTGGAACGGCTGACCGACGGCGTCTTCACCCTGACCGGCCCTATGGGCGCTGGAAATCCCGGAAATCTGGGCCCAACGGCGCTGATCGATGTTCAGGGCGTACGCGTCATTGTTTCGTCGCGCAAAATGCAGGCGCTGGATCAGGCGATTATCCGCCACGTCGGGATCGAACCGTCGTCGTGCCGCATTCTCGCGCTGAAATCGTCGGTGCATTTTCGCGCGGATTTCGGCGCGATGGCGGAGCGGATTATCGTAGCCATTGCGCCCGGACCCGTGGTTGCCGATCCGGCGATCCTGAATTTCCGGCACGTGCGGGCGGATATCCGGCGGCGGCCCCGGTTTGGTTAGCGTAACGCCGCCCGCACCGCATCCGAGATGGGAATAGGCTCCACCGCTCCATACCCAGTGCATTTCAACGCCGCCGCCACCGACGCATACCGAACCGCGTCCTCTGCCCCATCGCCCGCCAAAATCCGAGCCAGAAACGACCCGCAGAACGTGTCGCCGGCGCCCGTGGCATCCACCGCCTTCACGGGGAAGGCCGGCACCCGCACGCGACGATTCGGCGTCGCCAACCAGGTCCCGTCCTCGCCCATTTTCAGCACCACGACCTTTGGCCCGAGCCGGAGATAAAAATCCAGCATCGCCTCCGGTTCGGTCAGCCCGGTCAGCACTCGCACGTCCTCGATCCCCGGCAACGCGTAATCCACCGATCCCATTGCCGCATGCATCGTCGCCGCCGCGCGGGCCGGTGGCCAGAGCCGAGGCCGGTAGTTGGTGTCGTAAGCCACCGACACCCCGTGCCGCCGGGCGCAGTCGATCGCAGCGAACACCGCATCGCAGGCCGGTGCGGAAATGCCCTGACTGATGCCGGAAACATACAACATCCGAGCGCTTGCGATCGCCGCCTCCGGCACATCACCCACCCCGAATAACGACGCGGCCGACCCCGCTCGGTAATGCAGAAAATGATGCCCGCCGGAGTCATGCGTCACGAAATAAACCCCGGTCTGCGCCCGGTCGGACCGAACGACCGTGGATGTATCCACACCCTCTTGCGTCCAAAGTTCGATAAAACTGTCGCCCGGCATGTCGCGACCGACCGCCGCGATCATCCCCACACGCGCACCTTGCCGCGCGGCGGCGATGGCGGCGTTGGACGTGTCGCCGCCGTGCCCCTCCAGATAATGGCGAGACCCGTCGGGCAACGGCGGCAACTGGTTGAACTCCAGCATCGGCTCGCCCATGCACAGGAGATCGACGGTCATGACAGTACGGCGCGCGCGGCGGCTTCGATCGCGCCGCGGTCTCCGGCGGCGATGCGCTTTTCGTCCACCAGTGCGCCGCCCATGCCCACGAATGCCGCGCCAGCCGCCAGATACGCGGCGACATTGCCCGGCTCCACCCCGCCGGTCGGGCAGAACGGCACGTGCGGCAGCACGCTGGCCAACGCCTTGATGTGCGCCGGCCCGCCGACCGAGGACGCCGGGAAGATCTTCACCACGTCCGCGCCGGCCGTCAGAGCCGCCCGCACTTCGGTCGGCGTCACCGCGCCCAGCATCAGCAAAGCGCCCGCGTCGCGACACGGCGCGGACAAGGCGGCATCGACCCAGGGCGCCACGATGAAGCGAGCACCAGCGTTCAAACAAACCTCGGCGGTCGCCCGATCCGGTACCGTCCCAGCCCCGATCAACAAATCGGGATCGGAGGCCAGATCGCGGATCAACGCCGGCGCGTCGGGAATGGTCATGGTAATTTCAAAGATGCGCAGACCGGCGTCCCGCAGCCACGAAACGGCGGTGGCGGCATGGGCGGCGGTGCTGGTGCGTACCACCGGCACCACGCGGGCGGCGCGCAATCGGGCGATCAACGGCATGGAGGTTCCTCCTGGATCCCCCCAGGAAAACGGGATCAGACCTCCGGCGCAACCCCTTGGGCCAATACCGCGTCCGCCCAAGCCTCGATCGCGCGCGCATCGCCATTCAAAGTCGCGACGTCCGAGTCCAAGCGCCGCAAGCTGGCCTGGTATTCCGTCAGCCCCTGCCCGAGTCCCGTCACTACCCCCCGGAGTTCCGTTAACGAATTGCGCCACGCCGCGATGGCGGCTTTTTGCTCCGCCAACGCGATGTCCAGGTTTGTCAAAGCATGGGTCAATCGGTCATTTTCCGCCAATCCTGGAGGTTTTTTGGCGGGGAAGCGAATAATTTGGGCGGTGCGGGCGGCTTGCATCTAACGTCTCCGGCGTCGTGATAATGGTTAACAAACCATGGATGACGCCTAAAAAACAAGATAATTCTCACCATACAATGATATGTCCATTTTCAACGAGGCCATCACAAACCCCGCGATGCGTGCTATCCTGACGCCATCATGGGAACCGGTCTGGAAATTCTCTTCATCCTCCTGCTCATTCTGCTGAATGGGCTGTTCTCGATGAGCGAGCTCGCGCTTGTCTCGGTCCGCCGAGCACGCTTGGCGGTGCTGGAGCGGAAAGGCGTCAAAGGCGCCGCGGCGGCGCGCGTTCTGGCCGAGGACCCGCAGCGCTTCCTTCCCACCATTCAGGTCGGGATCACTCTTGTCAGCGTCCTGACCGGCGTGTTCGGCGGCGCGCGCATCGCATCCCATCTGCAGGAATGGCTGGAAACCTTTCCCCCCATCGCCTCGGCGGCCGAGACGCTGTCGCTGGCGGTTGTGGTTATCGTCACCACATATCTGACCTTGGTGATCGGGGAATTGGTGCCCAAGCACCTCGCGCTGCGGAACCCCGAGCTGACGGCGGCCAAGGTGGCACGGCAGATCGCTTGGGTGGCACGCATCGGCTCCCCCGCCGTTTGGGTGCTGGGCAAGTCATCCGGCCTGGTGCTGCGGTTGTTCGGGGTGCATCGCGCGCCGGATCAGACGGTGACGGAAGAAGAGCTGAAAATGCTGCTCGCCGAGGGCGCCCAGGCCGGCGTGCTGGAAGCCGAGGAACGCGACATGATCGAACGGGTGCTGCGGCTGGCCGACAAGCCGGTGCGCGCGATCATGACGCCGCGCACGGAACTGGTTTGGATCGACCGGACCGACTCGCCCAAGGATATCGCAGCGGCTCTTAAAGAGGCGCCGCACTCCCGCTTCGTCGTGTGCGACGGGTCGGTGGATAACGTGGTGGGCATCGTGCAGGCGAAAGACCTGCTGGACCGTATCCTCGGCGGCGGGGAGTTGTCGCTCGGCGCGGCGCTGCGCCAGCCGATCATCGTGCCGGATACCGTGACCGCGCTGGACGCGTTGGAGCGCTTGAAATCCGACGTCCTCGGGCTGGCTTTGGTCATGGACGAATACGGCAGCTTCGAAGGCGTGGTCACCGCCGCCGACGTGCTGGAAGCCATCGTTGGCGATCCCACGGATACCGACGTGCCCGTCAGCGTCACCGGCCCGGACGGCGAAACCACTTTGGTGATGGACGGCATGATGCCGGTGGACGAGCTGAAAGCGCGCCTGTCGCTCCCCGATCTCCCGGCCGAGGGCAGCTACCACACTGCCGCCGGGCTGTTGCTCGCGCTGCTCCGCCGCGTGCCCCGCGCCGGCGATCGCATTGTATTCGCCGGCTGGCGGTTCGAGGTACTGGAGATGGAAGGCCGCCGCGTTGACAAGGTCCGTGCCAGCAAGGAAACGGTGGCGGAGGCGGTCTGATGCGCCGCGCTTTGTTTCTGGACCGGGACGGCGTGATCAACGTCGACCACGGCTACGTCGGCTCCCGCGACCGCTTCGAATGGGTTAGTTGCGCGCGCGAGGCCGTTCGCTACGCGACCGAGGCCGGATGGTTGGTCTTCATCGTCACCAACCAATCCGGCGTGGCCCGCGGGTTTTATACCGAGGACGCGGTGCGGGATCTGCTGGGCTGGATCGCCGAGGAATGCCGCGCTGTCGGGGGCCGAATCGACGATTATCGCTACTGCCCCTTCCACCCGGAGGCGACGGTCGAGGCCTATCGCCAGGACAGCGATTGGCGTAAACCGGCGCCGGGCATGCTGCTGGACCTCATGCGGGAATGGGATTTGCAGCCGGATCGTTGTGCGATGATCGGCGATCAGGCCAGCGACATGGCGGCGGCGGAACGGGCCGGCGTGCGCGGGCACCTGTTTCCCGGCGGCGATTTGCTGGCGTTCGTGCGGACGGTTTTGGACGAGCCGTCAGACGCCGCCCCGTAGCGCTCGGACCTCGTCTTGCAAACGGCGGATCTGACGCGTCATGGGGGTGATCATCTCCGCCAACGACCTTGTCTCGGCCTGAACGGCGAGGGCAATCCGTTCTGCCCGTTCGTTGGCGGTTTCCGTCACGATGGTGTCGTCCTGCAATGCGGAAAGACCGACCGTCACACGATCCTGCAAGCGATCGATCCGGTCCATGGTATCGGTCCGAAACCGCGTAATGTCAGTCGCCATCCATTCCTGGTGTTCTTTGATCCCGGCGAGTTCGCTATGGATAACCGCGACATCGCCGCGCAGGGCTTCCTGGCCTTGCTGGAGGGATGCAACGTCCCCACGGATGGAGGTAATATCCCCACGGATGGAGGTAATATCCCCACGGATGGAGGTAATATCTCCATGGATGGAGGTAATGTCCGCACGGATGGAGGTAATATCTCCATGGATGGAGGTAATGTCCCCACGGATGGAGGTAATGTCCCCACGGATGGAAGCGACATCTTCGCGCAGGGCTTCCTGCCCCAGGTGCAGGGGCGTAACCTCCTGGCGCACGATCTCGGCGATCGCGGTCAGCAAACGCGGGTCAATCCCATCTGGCATCGTCGTATCTCCGCTTGTCGGCACGGTGGCATCGTAGCATGATCCGAGGGGACGGAACAACAAAAATAATAGTAGGATCAATTACATACCAGTGTGTGAACACCCCACGAGCGTGAAAAGTTGCCAGCCCGCGCGCGCCAACCGTACATTCGAACCCAACGCCCCCAAGAAACCTGGAAACAAACCCGGATGCGCCACTCCACCCTCGCCTTTGCTCCCGCTCGTGTCGAAACCGAGCGTCGGGCGGACGGCAGTATTTTGGTTCGGTCCGTGGATCGGTTGCGAGCGCATGTCCCCACGGTGGGGCATTGGCTGCTGCGCTGGGCCGCCGAACGGCCGGAGCGGACCTTCCTGGCGGAGCGTGCCGGCGACGGTTGGCGCCGTATCACGTACGCCACCACGCTGGACGCGGTGCGCCGCATCGCCGAGGGGCTCTTGGCGCGCGGCCTGACCAAGGACAGTCCCATCGCGATCCTGTCGGATAATTCCGTGGATCACGCGTTGCTGACGCTGGGCGGGATGTATGCCGGCATTCCCGTCGCCCCGGTCTCGCCCGCGTATTCCTTGATGTCGCGGGACCACGCCAAGCTGAAGGGGATTTTCGCGGCGCTGACGCCGGGGCTGGTGTTCGCCGAGAACCCCGGGCGGTTCGCTCCGGCTTTGGCGGCCGTGGGGGCGGAGGCGACGCCGCTGCCGGCGCTGATGGAACGGGCATCGTCAGACCGCGCGGACGGCGCTTTCGCCGCGACCGGACCTGATACGGTGGCGAAAATATTGTTCACGTCCGGGTCCACCGGGACGCCGAAAGGGGTGATCAATACGCAGCGGATGCTGTGCTCGAACCAGGAAAGCTGGGCGCAGCTGTGGCCGTTCGTGGACGCGACGCCGCCGGTTCTGTGCGATTGGCTGCCGTGGAACCATACGTTCGGCGGCAATGCCTGTTTCAACATGGTCCTGCGCGCGGGCGGCACGCTGTATATCGACGGCGGCAAGCCGGCACCCGGTGCAATCGACGCCACCGTCCGCAATTTGCGGGAAATCGCGCCGACATTCCATTTCAACGTCCCGCGCGGCTACGATCTGTTGCTGCCGTTTCTCGAACGCGATGAGGATTTGCGCCGCAATTTTTTCTCCCGCCTCGGCGGTATTTTCTACGCCGGGGCGGCGCTGCCGCAAAACCTGTGGGAGCGGCTGGAGGCTTTGGCGCTGTCCGAGAAAAACGGCGATCTGGCGTTGCTGTCGGCCTGGGGCTCGACCGAGACGGCGCCGATGGCGACATCCGTGCATTTTCATGCGGAACGATCCGGCCTGATCGGCAATCCCGGCCCCGGAACGGAACTGAAGCTGGTCCCGGCGGCGGGGAAGATGGAGGTCCGGGTGCGCGGCGCGGGCGTTACCCCGGGTTATTACGGCCGCGACGACCTGACTCGCGAGGCTTTCGACGAAGAAGGATTTTACCGCATCGGCGATGCCATGCGCTTCGCCGATCCGGCCGACCCCGGGCGCGGATTAGTGTTCGACGGGCGGGTGGCGGAGGATTTCAAGCTGACCTCCGGCACCTGGGTATCGACCGGCAACGTCCGCGTCGCGTTGATCGCGGCGTGCGATCCTTTGGTGCAGGACGCGGTGATCGCCGGGCATGACCGAGCGGAGATCGGGGCGCTGGTGTTCGTCAATCCGGCATACCGGGATGCGCCGGATTTGCGGGAGCGATTGCACCAAGGCCTGCGGGCGATACGTGCCGCGAACGCGGGCAGTTCGACGGCCCCCGCGCGTCTGGCGATTCTGGACGAACCGCCGTCGATCGACGCGGGGGAGATCACCGACAAGGGCTACATCAACCAGCGCGCCGTCCTGGAACGGCGCGCTGGGGCGGTGGAGGCGTTGTTCGCGGGTGGGGACGGGGTAATTTTGGCGTGATGCCTTTCTGTTTTGCAATGGTCTTGGCTCGGATCGCTCCTGCTCCTGCGACCGGATACCTATACGATTGGTGAGTGTACCTCGATATGGCCGGTATGAAAGCTTGGGCTGCTAATCTTATGTATGTTGCATTTTTGTATCGTACGCAGAAATCGTGGCACGAGGGGGGACCACGAACGCGGATTGGATCGCAATCGGGAAGCCGATCGTCGAGGCGGCGAAGGTGTTGGCCGTGGTCGTTGGAGGTTTCTGGGTCTACTGGAAGTTCTTTAGGCAGCGTACTCACGCGCCGCACATGGAATTCGATGTATCATGCGAGTTTTGGGGGCCACAAGACGGGGCGTTTGTTGCTGAGTATACCGTGAAGTTCTCAAACAAAGACCTGGTCCTTCAGAAAATACGCAAGGTCGCGTTGGAAGTCCGGGGCATCGAGCGGGGGACCAACCTGGAATACCGGAGAGACCGGGATGGAACCCTAAGTTTCCCAAGCGTAATCGACGATATCGAGAACATCGTCAGCGACTGACTGGCATGGTTGTTCATTGAACCCGGGGTAATTCAGAATGTCCGCCTCGTCCCCTCACCGGCCTCGTGGTTCCAGCCGGTGCCGCGCCCGATCACGCGCGAAGGCGTGGCGGTGTCGCGATGCTTCGTCGAATGAAATAGCGTGTCATGTCGCTCGACCCCATTGGCCTGAGATGGTCGGGTCAAGCCCGACCATGACGGTCCAGCAGTTCTCATTTTGCCATTTTGTTCCGCAGACCCGTCATGGTCGGGCTTGACCCGACCAACTCAGGCCATCTGAATAAAGGTGGTCGGGTCCAGCCCGACCATGACGATTATGCCCCCCATAGCGCCGCGCCAAATCCATGATACGCTC